>DAOTUU010000055.1:0-151278 GCA_034436555.1 Chloroflexota bacterium
TGTCCGCTCGGCGGCCGGGCGCCCGATGCCCGGCGGCCGGGCGCCCGATGCCCGGCGGGCCGGCCCCGGACATCTGCCGGCGGCCACCCGCCGCCGACGGCCCGGGCGTCACATCCGGCCCCGAGCCCCGTCCCGCACCCCCTCCCACCCGCTGCCGACGCCCGGGGCGTCGATCCCGGCCCGGAGTGCGGGGGCGCCGGTCGGGCCCGCCGTCCGCCCTCAGACCGCGCTGCAGCTCGTGCCGCCGACGCCCGAACCCTCGGCGAACGTCCAGTACACCGACGAGGCTCCGAACGAGCCGAGCAGCGTCGCCGCTGCCACGATCACCTCGGCGGCCGCCAGGGCCATCGCGCCGATGCAGATCAGCCGGCCGACCTCCGTGTCCACGATCACGGTGTACTCCGCCATCTCGGCGCCGGCACCGTCGTCCATGCTGTCCGCCGTCGCACCGGTGACAGGGTCCACCCGCCACCATCCCACGCGCTCCCGGTCGCCCAGCCGGACAGGCCGGGCCGGCACGACGACCACGTCGCCGTCGGCGAGCGCCTCGGCGATGCGCGCGGCCGCCTCCGGGCCGTAGGGCAGCCCCTCCGGTGGCGCTCCTCTGAGCACCACGGTCCCGATCCCCTGGTCGGCGGCCGCCTCGAACACCTCGCCCACGCCAGTCATGGCGGCGGGGGCGTCCGGTGTCCCGGCCAGCGCCTCCACCGAGAGGCGCTCGGCGAGGTGCGCCAGGATGCCCGCGACGAGCCGCGAGCGCGCCGCGTCATCCCCCGGCTCGGCGAGCGGCAGGGCGGCCTGATGCCGTTGCCAGATGTCCAGGCCGACCAGGACGCGGTGACCCGGATCCTGCTCGTCGGGGGTGACCGTGAGGGACACGATGTTCGGTCCGTCCAGGAAGCTGCGCGCGCCCGCATCGATGGCCATCCTCGCGTTCAGCGTGTCGCGCAGCGAGTGATACGAGCGCACGAACATGCCGAGGGGGTCGGCCACATCCGCGGCCACCGCGATCGCGCTCGTCGGTCCGGTCGCGATGGAGAAGGTCCGGACGCCGAGCAGCGGTGGGTACACTGGCGCGCCGCCATCGACGTCGACCAGCTCCAGCGGCTCGACCGCATCCGGGCGGAGGTCGCCCGCGGCGCGGAGAGCGGCGGGCAGCCGATCGAACACCGTCCGGCGCGCGACCTGGGGCGAGGTCCCGGGCGCCGTGACCCGCACCTGCAGCCACTCCGCGGTCGCCTCGCCCTCGACGGGCCCGGCACCCGGCGACGGCACGTCACCGAACAGGTCGGTGCCGCCCCCGACCGGGAAGGCGACCGACTCGTCCGCCACCAGCGACCGGGCCCCGATCTCCAGCACCGGTCGATGGTCCAGCCAGCCGTCACCCAGCAGCCTGCTGAGGGTGAAGCCGAGCGACTCGAGCCCCGAGCGCGTGACATGCCCGAACGTGACCGGCGTCGCGGCGATCTCGTCGGCGAACCCGGCGTACGTGAGGACGGGGGCCGTCACCAGCTGTCCACCGGTCAGTCGCTCCAGGAGCACCGTGAACTCCACCCGGTGACGCAGCGCATCGGGCAGCGCGTCGAGCGTCTCGCGGGCCGACGCGAGCGGTGTCCCGGCCAGCGCGCCGGGCAGGGTCGGATCGAGGTCCACCCACTCCGGGCCGGCCTGCATCTGGATCCACGCATGGGCTTCGGCCTCGTCGGGGGGCAGCGCCGCGGCGTCACCGGTCGGCAGCTGGATGCCCGCGCCCCCCAGCGCGTCCTCCAGGAACGCGACCGTGGCGTCCAGGCGCTGTTCGGTGGCCGCGAGCCGCTGCGCCCCGCGCACCTCCAGCTCCCTGGCCTGCGCCTCGTCGAGGGTCCCGGGCGACCCCGGCTCGGGTGGCGCCGACGGGCGGGCGTCGGCCAGCTGCTGGAGGCCCGACAGGAGCGGCGCACCGGCGATCCGGCGGGCGCCGTCACGGTCGGCGGTCAGCGTCGCGAGGAGCGAGGCCGTGGCAGCGTCATCCAGCGGGCCGCGCGCGAAGCGATACCGGACCATGCTCCGGTCCAGCAGCGCCCCGAGCAGGACCGCCTTGTCCACGGAGTTGCCAGCCTGGGCGGCCAGGGTCCCGCGGGCACCCCGAAGAAGGCCCGCGTAGGGTTCGTAGCGGATCTCGTCGGCCACGAATCGGAAGATGCGATCGGGGTCGTAGTCCAGGCTGGCTGCGAGGTCCGCGATCGGGTCGGCGGGCACGAGCGCCGACGGTCCCCGCGCATCGGGTGCCGACCGTCGCGGACCAGGGGTGGCGACGGCCCCCGGACCACTGACGACGAGCAGGACGAGGGCGATGCACAGGACCCAGGGGCGGCGGCGTTCCATCGTGACGTGGCTCCGTTGGGGGAGGCGGAGCACCCAGCGTAGCACCGGCTCGACGGCCTGGGACAGGGGAATCTCCGCGCGGACATCCCCGGTGGGGGGAGTCCCGACGGTGGCGGTCGCGGACGGACCGTGACGCTCAGCCGGTGCCGGGCGCCTGGAGCACCCGCTTCTCCAGGAGGACCACGTCCCACCAGCGATCGAACTTGCGTCCGACCTCCGTGAGCCGGCCGACCTCGTGGAACCCGAACGCCCCGTGGAGCGCGATCGACCCTGGGTTGGGCAGCGCGACGACCGCGATGATCCGGTGGATGTCCTCGCCCGCGATCGCGTCGAACAGCGCGCGGTAGAGGCGCGTGCCGAGCCCCTGGCGGGTGGCGTCGGGGCGCAGGTACACGCTCGATTCCACGGTCCCGGCGTACGCGGCCCGCGGGCGGAACACCGACGACGTGGCGTAGCCCAGCACGACGCCGTCGCGCACCGCGACGAACAGCCGGTGGCGGCCCGAGAGGGCGTACTGGGAGAACCACTCCAGGCGCTGGTCGAGGGTCAGCGGCGCAACGTCGAACGTGGCGTTCGAGGTGCGCACATGGTGGTTGTAGATGTCGCGCAGCGCCGCGACGTCTCGCGTCTCGCCCGGCCGGACGATCGCGCCGTCGCCGGTCGTCGCATCACGCATCGATCTCGTCATCCCGCCACCGCCTCGTCGCCCGTCGCGCACACGACCCACGTCCCCGTCACAGGCGATGGGATGCCTCCGCCCGGATGCGGTCAGTCAAGGTCGAGGTCTGCCAGCAGCGTGGTGGTCGCGACGCCCGCCAGCCCGAGCGCCAGCTCCACGCGGTGGTGGCCCGGCTCCAGGCGGACGGGGAGACGCACCTCCGCGACCTGGCGGCGGCGGACGTAGAAGCCGTGCTCGGGCCCCAGGGCCGCCGCCGGGAGTGGCACACCCGTCTCGCCCGCGGCGGGGTTCACGAGCGTCACGCCCGAGGGGTCGACCGTGTCCCCGTCGATGCCCACCGCGAGGCCGGTCAGGTAGCGCGACACGGGACCGGGGTTGTGGAGCGTCAGGGCGCCCTCGCCGGCGGACCCGGCGCGTCCGCCCACCTCCAGCGGCTCCGGCCAGTAGTCGCGCACGAACCCGCGCAGGTCCGCCAGCTGGTCGACGCGATCGCCCGCCAGGAGCCGTCCCGCCCGCTCCGCGAGGAGCGCCACGCACCCGGCCAGCTGCGACTCGCCCGTCTGCGCGGTCGCGCGCGTGCGCGGGTTGGGCCCGTAGACGCCCAGCACCGTGGCATCGGGGTCCTCCGGCAGGCGGTCCAGGCGCACCAGCTCGGGGACGGCGGCCAGCGCCCAGCTGGTCTCCACCGTGGCGGCGTGATCGATCGCGACCGGCCAGTCTGTGCCCAGGCCCACGCCGCTGGCCGCGTTCAGCTCCAGGTAGCACACCCCGTACGCCCGGAAGTCGGGACCGCCCGGCGCGGAGGCCTCCACCTCGGCGCAGACGCGCTTGACCAGGTGCGCCAGGTCCAGCGGGCCGTGGCCGGTGTGGACGATCACGACCCGGGCGCCGTGGGCCGCGCACTGCTCGATCGTGGCGCGCAGCGTCCGCTCCACGAGGTCCCGATCGTAGCGCAGGCTCCAGGGCAGCGCGAGCGTGCCCAGGGTGACCGCGGTCCAGGGCAGCACGATGCCGCCCACGGCCTGCGCCGCGCGCTCCACGACCGCCGTCGCGGTGAATCCGTCCGTGCCGAAGGGCAGATGGTCCGCGTGGTACTCCACGGCGCCCATGGGGATCCAGGCGATCGGTGCCCGGTCCATCGCCGCTCGGACCTCCGCCGGACGCAGGTGCGTGATGCGCACCTCGCGCTCCATGCCGCGCGCCGCACCCGCCTCCGGACGGACATCTTGCGACGACCGATCGCCAGGATCGCTCACCACATCACCATGCCGCCGTCGACGTTGATGACCTGGCCGGTGAGGTAGGCGGCATCGTCGGAGAGCAGCCATGCGACGACCGTCGCGATCTCCTCGGGCGGGGCGGTGCGGCCCATGGGCACGGTGCGCAGGCGCGCGGCCGCCAGCTCCTCGTAGGAGACGCCGCGCTGCGCGGACACCTCCCGCAGCACCCGCTCCTGCATCGGGGTGTCGGTGATGCCGGGCGAGAGCGCGTTGACGCGGATGCCGCGCGGCGCGTACGCCATCGCGAACGAGCGGGTGACCTGCGAGACCGCGGCCTTGGTCAGGGCGTACGCCGCGCCCTCCGTGGTGGCCACGAACTTCGCCGACGGCGACGAGAACGACACGACCGACCCGCCGTCGCGCATCCGGGCGCCCAGCTGCTGCGTGAGCAGGAAGGCCGACTCCACGTTGGCGGCGAACGCCTGGCGCAGGTCGGCGCTCGTGACCTCCGCGATGGGCCGGAGCACGATCATGCCCGCCGCGTTCACGAGCCAGTCGAGCCGGTCCGCCCCCGTCTCGGCGAGCCAGGCGTCCGTGGCCGCGAACAGGCGCTCTCGTCCATCGTCGGTCGCCAGGTCGGTCGCCAGGGTGCGGCAGCCCGCCGCCTCCGGCCCGGCCAGGCCCTCCGGCCGCAGGTCCGTCGCGAACACATGGTGGCCGCGCCCGGCGAGCAGCAGCGCGGTGGCCCGGCCGATGCCGGAGCCCGCCCCGGTGACGACCGCCGTGCGTGCGCGTCCGTCCATCGCTCAGTCGACCAGGAAGCCACCGTTGATGTCGGTGACCTCCCCGGTGATGTACCCGGCGTGCTCCGAGGCGAGGAATGCCACGAGCGCGGCCACCTCCTCGGGCTTGCCGAAGCGACCCACCGGGATGCGCGACTGGAGCTCTCGCATGCCCTCGATCATGTCCGTCTCGATGAGCGTGGGGGCGAGCGCGTTGGCGGTGATGCCATGGGCCGCGTACTCGTTGGCGATCGACTTGGCGAGGGTCATGATGCCCCCCTTGGAGGCGGCATAGGCCGCCACGGAGCGCGCGCCGCCCCCCTTGCCCGCGGACGACCCGATCGCGACGATCCGCCCGTAGTGCTGCTCGCGCATCCCCGGCAGCGCCCGCCGCGCGCACAGGAAGGCACCCGTGAGGTTGACCGCGAGGGTCTTGTTCCAGATCTCCAGGGTGGTCTCCTCGAAGGGCACGACCGGGAAGATCCCCGCGTTGAGCACCAGGACCGAGACGCCACCCAGGCGCCGCTCCACCTCCCCGAACGCCCGGTCCACGGCCTGCTCGTCCGCCACGTCGCACGCGACACCCACGATGCCCGGGTGGTCCGGAGCCGCGAGGTCCAGCGCCGCGACGAGGGCACCGTTGGCCGCGAGGGTCTCCGCGATCGACCGGCCGATGCCCCGGGCGGCGCCGGTGACGACGGCCACGCGGCCCTGGAGTCCCTCGACCTGGATCATCGGTGCTGCCTCCTGTGCTGCCGTCGCGGACCGGCGACGTGCTCGCTGTCGGGTGACGCGGGCGTGGCTCGCCGCGCATCCGGGTCGCCTGGGGGCGCCGCGGCTGGTGACGTTTCCAGCAGCACGCTACCACAGCGGCGACCGCGATCTGCCGCCGATTCGGCTGGTGACGTTTCCAGCGGACCGCTACGATACCCCGGACGACGTCGCACGAGGGGGCCATGCGCACCGGCATCGACAGCTACTCCTACCACCGTCGGTATGGGGAGATCCGGCTGGGCGAGGTCGTGCCTGCGGCCGGTCCGGCGTGGCCGCTGACCGCCGATCCCGTGCTGGCGCACGCGCGCTCCACGGGTGCGGACGACCTGTACCTCGAGACCTGCTACCTGCCCGAGCCGGAGGCGATCGCACCCCAGATGCTGGCGTCCGCGGACGGCCTGCGGGTCGGCTTCTCGTGGGGACATCCCTGGCCCGAGGGCGCCTTCCACGGCCTCGACGGCGGGCGCACCCCGGCCGCCGAGGACCACCTGGCGCGCTGGATCGCGTGTGCCGCGCGCCTGGGGCACCCGGTCATGCGCATCACGCTGGGCTCCCCGGCCTCCCGGGGCACCGAGCCCGCCCGGGTGCTGGTGGACCGGCTCATCGCGCCCACCGCCCGCGCCGCCGAGCGGGCCGCCGCGGCGGGCGTCCGGCTGGCCATCGAGAACCACGGCGACCTGCGCGCCCAGGACCTCCTGGAGGTGCTCGAGCGCGTCGGCTCACCAGACCTGGGGGTCACCCTGGACAACGTCAATCTCATCCGCGTGGGCGACGACATGCTCGCCGGGACGCGCGCGCTCGCGCCGCGGACGCTGCTGGTCCAGCTCAAGGACCATCCGGTGACACCAGACCCCGCGCAGCCCGGCGGACCCCTCTCGACGGCGCTGGGGGAGGGGGTCGCGCCGCTGGACGAGGTGATCGCGATCCTCGCGTCGGCCGGGTATGACGGTCCGGTCTGCGTGGAGCTCGCGTCGCTCGGCGGCGAGGATGTCGACGAGCTCGCCATGATCGAGCGCAGCGTGGAGTGGCTGCGCGCCCATCTGCCGGCGTCGTAGGCTTCGCCCGGCACACACCGCACCAGGAGGAGGTCGCCCAGATGGCCCGACTGCCGTTCGTGGACACGCACGTCCACTTCTCGGACCTGCAGAACCCGGACCTGCACTACGCGTGGCTCCAGCCGGGCTGGAAGCACCCCATCCTGGGCGACATCGAGGGGATCCAGGCGCAGCGCTACTGGGCGGACGAGTACGTCGCGGAGATCCGGTTCGCCAACGTCACGAAGTCGATCCACGTGCAGGCGGCGCTGGGCATCAAGGATCCGGTGGAGGAGACGAGGTGGCTCCAGGCCTTCGCTGACCGGCTGGGCCACCCGCACGGCATCATCGCGGAGTGCCACCTCGCGCAGTCGGACGCGGAGGCGGTGCTGGAGCGCCACATGCAGTATCCCAACATGCGCGGCGTGCGCGACTTCGGCGCCGGCGACTATCCGCGCGACCCGGCCTGGCGGGCGGGCTTCCAGCACCTCCGGAAGCACGACCTGGTGGCCTGCCTCGACTCCTCGCCCGAGTCCTATGCCTCGATCAAGGACCTCGCCGGGGCGTTCCCGGACATCGTCATCTCGCTCGACCACGCGGGCTTCCCGCGTCAGCGCACCCCGGAGTACTTCGCGCTCTGGAAGAAGGAGCTCGCGAACCTCGCCCAGGCGCCCAACGTGGTCATCAAGATCTCCGGCCTGGGGATGTGTGACCCGCACTGGACGGTGGACTCGATCCGACCGTGGGTCCTGACCTGCATCGAGCTGTTCGGGGTCGAGCGCTCGTTCTTCGGCACGAACTGGCCGGTGGACCGGCTGTACTCGTCGTACCCGGACGTGCTGAACGCGTACGAGGCGGTCATCGCGGACTTCTCGGAGGCGGAACAGGTCGCCCTGTTCAGCGGCAACGCGGAGCGCATCTTCCGCGTCTGAGCCGGGCGTCGGGTTCGGGTCGGGGGCATCGGGTTCGAGTCGGCGTCGAGGAGGGCGGACGTGTCGCTGGTCGGGCGCACGGCGCTGGTCACCGGTGGGGGCGGTGCCATCGGTGCCGCCATCTGTCGCGGCCTGGCGGAGGATGGCGCCATCGTGGCGGTGGCGGACATCCGACCCGACGCCGCCGCCACGGTCGCGGACGGCCTCCCGCACGGACGGGGTCGCGCGGTCACCCTCGACGTGACCGACCCTGCCGCGTGGGAGGTTGCTCTCGGCCGCCTGGCGCGGGACGAGGGTGGCGTCCACATCCTCGTCAACAACGCGGCCACGCACACCCAGGCGCTGGTCGAGGACATGACCGATGCGGAGTGGCATCGGGTGGTCCGCATGAACACCGATTCGGTGTTCTACGGCTGTCGGGCCGCGGTCCGCCTGATGCGCGACGGGGGCAGTGGCGGATCGATCGTGAACATCGTCACCGGCCAGTTCGGGGTGCCCTACTCGTCCGCGTACACCTCGTCCAAGTTCCAGGTGCAGGGGTTCAGCCGCTGCCTCGCCCTGGAGGTGGCGCGCTACCGCATCCGGGTCAACACGCTGGCGCCGGGCGTGGTCCCCAACACCGGTTTCGAGCGCTGGTACCGCGAAAAGGCGGACCTGCTGGGCGTGCCCTTCGATGCCTTCATGGAGGGTGCGCGCGATGCGGTGCCGCTCCATCGCCACGGACGTCCGGAGGACATCGCGGCGGGCGTCCGGTATCTCGTGTCGGACGCCGCGTCGTATGTCACGGGCCACCTACTGGACGTCGACGGCGGATTCGCGGGCTACCAGATCTCGCTGGCGCCCGCGGGTGGCTGGCCGGACGCGGACGTCGAGGACGTGCCGTGAGCCGCGCGCCGAGCCGGCCCCTGGTCAGCCCGTTCCAGCTCCCCTGGGCGCGCGGGCTCGACTTCGCCGCGTCGGTGACCGTGGATCGTCTCATCGTCACGTCGGGCGTCACCGGGCACCGTGATGACGGTTCCATCGACGAGGACGCAGAGGCACAGATCCGCCAGGCGTTCCGGAACCTCGACGCGGTGCTCCGCGCGGAGGGCGGGTCGCTCTCCACGATCGTGCGGTTGACGAGCTTCTTCGCCGACGCGGCGGACTACCCGGTGTTCAGGCAGGTCCGCCGTGAACTGCTGCCCGAGCCGTATCCGGCGTCCACCGGCGTCGTCGTGGGGCTGCTGCTGCCGGGCATGCGCATCGAGCTGGAGGCGCTCGCGACGCGCGGCGATGGTCGGGCGGTCGGGGAGCCGGACCCGCGATCTGCTGCCGAGCCGTCAGCGATGGAGGGTGATCCGCGCCACTGACGGGTGGTCGCGGGTCGTGCGTGCCCGTACTTCGGGCGTGCAGCGGGGACCATCGGGGTGGTGGCTGTGCGGCGGCGGGCCGTCCAGGCTTCGGCGCACGCTGGTCCGGGCGCCCGATCGCGGCGCGCGGACCCACACGAGAGGAGATGATCGGCCATGCGACTCCCTGGACGCATCGCGGTGCTGTGCCTCGCGCTGGTGGCGACCGGCGCGGCACCCGCGGCCGCCCACCGACCCGATCCGGAGTTCGCGGCGCGCGCATCGCACGCCCGCGTGGGCGGCACCATGCGCGTCGTCGCCGGCGTGTGGCACGCCCGCCGCGGCACGGCCTTCAGCGCCACCGCGGTGGTGCACTTCGGGTGTGGTGATGCCACGGTGCAGCTGGTGCCTCGCGGGTTCGGGTACCGTGCGGTGGCGCTGGTGCCCGTGGGCATCGGCGAGATCCCGGGCGACGTCGCGGTCGATGTGACGATCACGTACGGCGATGAGACCGCGACCGTGCAGGCGGTCGGCACGGTCAGGACGCTGCGGCGGAATCCACCGCCCGCGGACTGCGGGGTCCCGCAGCAGGAGAACTGAGCGGCGATTCTGGCTGAGCGGCGCCGGGCCGAGCGGCCGCCGGGCCGAGCCGGGCCGAGCGGCCGCCGGGCCGAGCGGCCACGGCGATCCCGGTGAGCGGCCGTCGGGCCGAGGGGCCGGTGAGCGGCCGTCGGGCCGAGGGGCCGGTGAGCGGCCATGAGCGCCTGACCGCGCCCTGGACCACGGCGATCCGGGCCGCCGGGCGGACCATCTGGTTCGGACGGACCCATCCGGTCCACGGGGCGGCCCGGATCGACGCACATGCGTTGACCCACGTCGGTCACGGCCGCTGAGAGGCCGCCCGCCCGGCGCCCCGCGCCCGCGCTGGTCGGCCCGGCCCCGCCCCAGTCCCCCCGCCCGGCCCCCTGCGCCCGCGCTGGTCGGCCCGGCTCCCGCCCTCGCTCCCCACCTCCGCACCCGGGCTTGACACCCACGCCGGTCGAGTCTAAAATAACCGCACGGTTATAGAACGAGGTGGTGATCGAGATGACCGGTGACCAGCTGAGTGCGGTGTTCGGGGCGCTGGCCGACCCCACGCGCCGAGCGATCCTGGCACGGCTCGCGGACGGAGACGCGACCGTGATGGAGCTGGCGGCGCCGTTCAGCGTGTCACAGCCTGCCATCTCGAAGCATCTGAAGGTGCTCGAGGCGGCCGGCTTGATCTCCCGCTCGCGACGGGCGACTGCACGGCTCAGCCACATCGAGCCAGGACCGTTGAAGGAGGCGTCCGACTGGCTCGCCCGCTACCGGGCGGCCTGGGAGGAGCGCCACGGCAGGCTGGACGAACTGCTCGCCCGGCTCCAGGAGGAGTCCCAGGAGTCGCCCTGATGCGACCATCGGCCCCTCGCCCCCACAGGAGGATTCACATCATGGGTCACCAGACAGAGGTCATCGCCGAGCCCGGCGTCCCCACGATCGTCATGCGCCGCGCGTTCGACGCACCCCGAGATCTCGTGCACCGGGCGTACACGGACCCGGAGCTGCTGAGGCGATGGATGGGTCCGGACCACCTGGAGATGCGCATCGATGAGCACGAGCTGCGCCACGGCGGTCGCTATCGCTACGTCCACGTGGATGCGGACGGCACCGAGCATGCGTTCCGGGGCGTGTTCCACGGCGACCAGGCCGTCGACGGTGGCATGGCGCGCACGTTCGAATGGGAGGGACTGCCGGGCCATGTCTCGTTCGAGAGGGCGCGCTTCCTGGAGCAGGACGGTGTCACCACCGTCGAGTCGGTGTCGGTGTTCACGGACCTCGCCGATCGCGACGGGATGATCGCGAGCGGCATGCAGACCGGCGTCGACCAGGGCTACGCCAAGCTCGACGCGATCCTCGCGCGGCTGACGACGGACGCTGGCGCGGGGGATTCCTGACCCGACCCGTCCTCCGGCCGTCCCCGGCCCATCTACAGTGGCCCTCAGCGGCTCGGGACAGGCCCACGGCGCTGGCCCGCGCACGGCTCGAGACGAGGGAGAGGGGCGATGACGGTCGAGGTGGTGGAGGCTCCCGTGCTGGAGGCGGTCGGCCGACCGCAGGTGCTGCACCGAATCGCCGTGTCGGAGCCCGGCCCAGGCGAGGTCCGTGTCCGGATGGCGGCCAGCGGCGTCTGCCACAGCTGCCTCCACATCGCAGACGGTTCGCACCGCGGCCTGCCCATGCCTGCCATCCTGGGAGACGAGGGCGCGGGCGTGGTGGAGTCGATCGGGCCTGGCGTGTCCAGTCTTGTGCCCGGCGACCACGTGATCCTGAGCTGGACCGATCCCTGCGGGCGCTGCCGCTGGTGCGCCGCGGGCCGGCCCCGCCTGTGCACCCGCGCCAGCGCTCCCGGGCGGATGCCGGATGGCACCACGCGGTTCCGGCTGCGGGATGGCACGCCGGTCCATCACATGGGTCCGTCGAGCTACGCACCGCTGGCGGTGGTGAGCGAGGCGATGGCGATCCCGATCCCCCGCGACGTGCCGCTCGACGCCGCCGCGCTCATCGGCTGTGCGGTGGCCACCGGTGTCGGGGCGGTGACCGACACCGCGCGGCTCCGGCCCGGGGAGTCGCTCGCCGTGTTCGGATGCGGTGGCGTGGGCATCAACGCCGTGCAGGGCGGCCGGATGTCGGGTGCCTGGCCGCTCATCGCGGTGGACACGGTGGACGGACGCCTCGCCCTCGCCCGGCGCCTGGGCGCCACGGATACGCTGCGCGCCGACCTGCCCGATGTGCCGGGCGCCATCCGCGAGATCACCCGAGGGGCGGGCGTGGACTGTGCGGTGGTCGCGGTCGGCAGCATCGACGCCATGGAGACCGCGCTCGCGTCACTGGCCCGCGGCGGCGCGCTGGTGCTGGTGGGCGTGCCGCCGTTCGGCGAGCACCTGACCGTCGACCCGCTGGCGCTCGTGCCGCTGGAGCGCCGGATCCTCGGCTCATCCTACGGCTCCGCGGCGCCCGCGGTGCAGTTCCCTCGCCTGGTGGACGCGTATGTCGCGGGCACGCTCAAGCTCGACGAGCTGATCACCGCGCGGTATCGACCGGATCAGGCGGAGGAGGCGTTCGAACCGCTGCGCAACGGGGAGGGCCTTCGGAGCCTGATCGTGTTCTGAGCTCGGACGCGCCGTGCTCGGTCGATGTGCGCCCGGCCGTCAGGGGGCGGCAGGCGCACCGGCCCCGACCGAGGACGCGGGCGCCGATGGGGACGGAGAGCCGACCGCGGCCTGCGCGGCCATGTCCCACACGTGCAGGTCGTCCAGGAACACGGTCACGCCGCTCTTGTCACCCGCCACGATGAACCCCGCCTGCGAGTAGGGGCCGATCTGGCGCTTCGTCATCATGGCGACCGGCTCCCCGGCGACCGCGAACGTCACCTGGTCGGGGCCACCCTCGGGGTCGACCGCGCAGTCCAGGGTCAGCGTCACCGGCAGCAGTCCGGCGCCGGGAGGCGCGTCGGGGTCCGCGAGGTCCGGGCGTTCACCGCGCTGCTCCACGTGGACGCGGCTGCCGGTGACCCAGCCCAGGAGCCATTCGCCGCTCTCGTTCACGCCAGCCCAGTACCATGCGCCGTCGCCCGACGCATCGCCGCACATCGGGCCACCGCCGCCCGGTCCCTGCGTGACGAGCACCGTGATGTCGACCCGCATCGATGCAAGTGGCTGGGGCAGATCCGCCCACTGCCAGGTCGAGTTCGATCCCCGGCCCCGCAGCGTGGTCCGGAGCCAGCCCTCGGCGATCTCGGTGTCCTCCCGGGAGTCACGGCCCGTCCACCACAGGTCGCTGGGTGCGTCGAAGGTCTCCTGGAACACGAGGGACGCCCCAGATGCGACCGGTGATGCGCCGGGCAGGGCGGAGGCGACCGGGGCGGGGGAAGGGCTGGGGTCCCCGCCGCCCTCCTGCCTGATGGGCACGGGCGACGCCGCTGCGGCGGATCCCGCGATGACCGCCGTCATCGCGAGCGTCAGGACGAGCGACCGTCTTCCATCCATGGCAGACCCCCTTGTGACGGTGATGCACGGGCGCGGTCTCCGGAGTGTATCCCCCCGCCCGCCGAGTCCGGCAGCCAGCCTGTGGCTCAGGCGCGCAGTCCGACCTCCAGGGGCGTCGGGAACGTGGACCTGATGCGCGCGGGTCCGATCCATGTCGCCAGTCGAGCCGCCTCCGTGCCGATGGTCGAGGACGCCTCGGCTCCCACGTCCTCCAGCAGGCGCCAGGCGATCTCGCCGTCGGCCCGGTGCCCCCAGCCGCCCACGACACGGCCGTCGACCCAGACCGTGGGCCCGGCGTTTCCGTTGCGGTCGAACAGCGCCGCTCGGTGCGGTCCGAGGTACCAGTCGCGGGCCTTCCAGCCCATGATCGTGGCGTCCAGCGCGGGCAGGAGCGCGACCCAGGGATCCCGCGTCGGCGTCGTCGCCGCGTCACCGGGCGCCACATGGCCGATCGCGCCATCGTCGAGGAGCACCTCCTGGGCGCCGCAGGCGGCGAGGGCCGCCCTGGTCGCCGCCATGGTCCATCCCGTCCACCAGGCGAGGTCGTCGCGCGTGCCCGGCCCGAACGTCCGCAGCCACCTCTCCGCGAGCGCGGCCCGGGCCTCGTCGATGGGGACGGATGGGATGCCATCCGGCAGCCACCGCTCGATCGGGCTCCAGCGGACCTGGTTGCCGGTCCAGCCGCCCAGCGGCCGGCCGCGTCCGATGCGCCCGTCAAGCGCGAGGTGGAAGAACACCTTCTGGGAGACGCTGATCGACCCCTCGTACGCCTTGCCCCTGGCAAGCGCGATGCGCATGCCCAGTCGCGGATCCAGGCGGGTGAGCTCCGCGGTGGTCGCCTCGCCTCGCTCTCGGACCGCGGCCAGGCCCAGGGGTTCCAGCTCCTTGAACAGGGCCGCCGGATCGGGCATGCCGCCGTCGGTGAGCATCCGCTCGGTGCGAGCACGCTCCTGCCGGGCGACGGTCACGGACGCGGCGTGGTGGAGCATCGGCACGTCCGCGACCGATGTCAGGAACAGAGTGCGGCGCATCGCAAGGAGCTTGAGCACCGATCGCTCCGTGTACAGCTCATGCTCGACCGCCTCGGGTGAGGCGAGTCCCGGGACGCGGGCCCGTGCCTGGAGGAAGACGCTGGACGGATCGGTGGCGTGGAGGACGGTCATCGCTCGGGCCGCCTCCGCGACCGTCGCCGCGCCGGAGTCGGGCGCGAGGCGGTGGCGCACAGCGATCCGGGCGCGACGTTCCGCGGTGGAGACCAGGGGGCGGTGGGACATCCACCCAGTATGGGCGTCCGTCCTCCCGGCGATCCCGTCAGGATCGCCGGGATGTCGGCAGGTCCGCCCAGGGAGCGGCCGCTGGCGCCCGACCGCCGCGGACGGCGCCATCCGCCACCACACCAGAGAAGAACGGGCGCCGCCGGGGAGGAGGTCGGCGGCGCCCAGGATGGGGAGATGATGAGATCGGGCCGGCGCCCCAAGCATCAGCGCGCGAGGGGCGTCCCCGTGCTGCGGACGGCCCGCCGCGGAAGGACGGTGGCGACGGTCACCCGGCGCCCGGCATCCCGACGTTGATGACCGGCAGCTCCTTGGCGCCCATCGCCTTGCTGCCGAATGCCGCCGGCTTGGTCCGGCCGACGCGGGTGTAGATCTCCTCGGGCACCTTGGTGGGGTCCTTGAACATCGTCCAGCTGCACTTCTGGCGGATCATCGGGTCGCGATCGGTGTCCGGGTACAACGGCGGGTCGATGACTCGGACCGGATAGCCGAACCGGTCCATGGGCATCTCCTCCATGAGCACGATGCAGTGGACGCAGTAGAGGCACATGCCAGCCTCGTTGTGCGACCACTTCTCGGCACCCGTGGTCACCTTCCAGTCGTAGGGAGACTCCATGCGCGGGGGCGTGTCCTCGATCCAGTCGCCTCGGACGGTCCGTCCGCCCGACCCGCACGGGTCGAACTTGAGGATGTAGCGGTCCTCCAGCTCGATGAGCTCGAAGTCGCCCGTCCGCTCGGGGCCCACGAGGTGGCCCCGCATCGCCTCGCAGGCGACGAGCATGAGCGTCTCGAGCGCCTGGTCCCAGGGATGCTTGTCGATGTCGAACTTCTCGTAGCGCCATGTGAACAGCGGCAGCAGCACCACGTCGTACATCTCGCGGATGGCGGGCTCGCCCAGCTGCTCCATGACCAGCGACATCAGGCCGTACACGTGGTCCACGTCACGGTCGTGGCATTGGCGCCACGTCTCCTTGGCCACATCTAGCTTCGCCTTGGCGTCATCGCGCTGCTCGCGATAGGCGGCCGCGGTGAACGCCTGCATCTCCGACAGGAAGCGATCCCACTGCTTGCGCGGGTGCCACTCGCGACCGTCGGGGTGGCGGTTCAGCCGGGCGGCCTGGTCATGACGCGCCTGGATGACGTCCGCGGGCACGCCCTTGGCCTTCAGGAACCCGGCGACGTCCGGGATCCACTGGCGGTAGATGGCGAAGCAGACCATGGCCTCGTCGATGAAGTAGCTGCCCAGTTCCGCAGCCTCATCCCACCGCGATTCGTCGAGCGCCTCCCGGATCTTCCGGTGGGTGCTGATCCGCTGGTCCTCCCAGGAGCCCAGTCGCACCCTGCGGCCGAGGAGCTCCGTGAACGCGATCTGCGTCTCGCCCATCCTGTGGTGCCCCCTCCGTGGCTGGTAGCATGATCGACGTTACCGGCATCGTTTTCAGCCGGCACCAGGGGAGGGTACCACGGCTCGGCCAGGGGATCGCGACCACGCGCGGCTTCCGTTGGTCCACGCCGCTGAGTCCCGCGCGGCTGGCGCGGCAGGCGCGGCAGGCGCGACCGGGCGCCCGTGATCGCGGTCGCCTTCGGCCTGCTCGCTGCGATCACCAACGCATCGCAGGCGCTGGTCTCGCGACGCCTGACGTTCCAGTATCCGGCGCGCCAGCTCATCGGCGTGCTGTACGTGCTCAACTGCCTCGTCCTGCTGCCGTTCGC
The DNA here is from genome assembly GCA_034436555.1 of Chloroflexota bacterium. Lineage (GTDB taxonomy): Bacteria > Chloroflexota > Limnocylindria > Limnocylindrales > CSP1-4 > JAFMJV01. The sequence goes on from DAOTUU010000055.1 coordinate 16,165, forward strand.
GCCCTTCGTCCCGTGGCACTGGTCGTCGGACATCGTGGTCCTCCACCTCGTGTCGGCGGCGCTGATGGTGGTCACGGCGATCGCGGTCTGGGACATGTTCGACCGCGGCGAGGCGTCGTCGGTGACCACGGCGTCCGCGCTCAGCCCCATCTCCGCGGCGACATTCGCGGCGGTCCTGCTGCCGGGGGCCTTCCAGCCGGGTCAGGCGGTCGCGGCGGTGATCGTGACCGGGGGCGTGCTGTGGGGCCTGGGCTCGGCGTTCGGCGCGGTGGGCCGCTGGTGGGTCATCTGGCGGATCGTCGTGGCCGCCGGTGGCCACGGTCTGTTGACCGTCGTGGTCAAGCTCCAGTCGGATCTCGACGTCGGTGTGATCGAGACCTACGTGGTCCGGACCGGCCTGGCCGCGCTGGTCACGCTGGCGCTGTTCCCGCCCCGCGACATCCCCCTCTCCGCCACGCCGCGGCTGTTCATCCGGTCGCTGCTGGTCACGTCCTCGTTCGTGTTCATCATCCTGGGCGTCCAGCAAGGATCGCCGGTCGTGGTCCAGACGCTCGTCGCCACCACGCCCCTGTTCGCGCTCGCCGTCGAGTCGTGGCGGACCCGGACGCCGCCACCCGGACGTGCGCTGGGCGCGGCGCTGCTGGTCACCGCCGGGGTGGCGGTGGTGCTGCTGGTGTGACCCCGCCGGCCGGCTGGGGCGACCGGCGGCGGGCCTCGGCCGCCCCCGGCCGTGGCGGTTGGCCCCCCCCACGGCGCACGCGCCCGCCCCGAACCCCGGCCCCGGTCGACATGTCGGCCGCCGGCCGGGGCGACGGGACGACAGGACCCCCGGCGGCCCCCGGCCGTGCCCCGACCCCCGGCCCCGGTCGACATGTCGGCCACCGGCCGCCCCCGGCCCAGTCGGCGCGCCCCCGCCGGCTGCGGCGACCGGCGGCGACAGGACCCCCCGCGACCCAGGGGTACCCGGGTGATGTGCTACCTTTCTGTACATGAGCGAGACCGTCGGCGTCGCCGAGCTGCGCCAGAACCTGAGCGTCTACCTGCGGCGCGTCGCCGCCGGCGAACGGCTGGTCGTCACCGATCGCAATCGGCCCGTCGCGGAGCTGGGACCGCCGTCGATGACCGGATCGGCGATTGACCTGTTGATCGCAGAGGGTCGCGTCTCGCGGCCCACGCGGATCGGGATGCCGCCGCCGCTCCGCCTGATTGCCGAACCACACGCGCTCACGAACGCGCTGGACGAGTCACGCGGCGACGGTTGAGGTGTCCCTCGTGTACGCCGACGCTTCGGCGCTGGTGAAGCTCGTCCATGACGAGCCCGAGAGTGATGCCCTCCGGCGCTACATCGAGGGTTCCGACCTCGTGACGTGTGACCTGGCCCTCGTCGAGGTTCCGCGCGCAGTCCGACGCGCCGCAATCGACGATCGTCGTCTGCCCTTGGACCTGCTGATGACGCGTGCCGTGCAGGTCCTGGAGGCCGTGAGCCTGATGCCGCTCGGTCGAGATGTGCTGATCGCGGCCAGCCAGCTGGGACCGCCGGGACTCCGGGCGCTCGACGCCGTCCATGTGGCCGCGGCCCAGGCGCTGGCGCCGCTGGACGCGTTCCTCTCGTACGACGAGCGCCAGGCGGCCGCTGCCCGCCTGGCGGGCATCCGGACGGTGTCACCGGGCGCCTGATCCACGCCCGGCCGCGCGGGACCTCCTCGATGACTGCCCACAGTCGTTCGGCGGGTCATCGGTCGGTCACCCGTCCGCGTCGAGCCTGTCGATGACGCGGGTGACGGGTCGAGGACGGGCTTCCACGGTCGACCGGTCGGGCGTGGAGTCGCGCCCGGGGCCCCCGCTCGGAGTGTCGGACCTGTCGACCACCGAGCGGAGCCGCTTCCGGGGGCCCGCAGGCGTCGACGCCGGTCGGTGATGCCGGCCTTCGTCGTGGCGCCTGCGCCGCCGACCTCCGTCAGCGGCTCGCGACGCGGATTCGGAGCTGGTCGAACGCGACCGCGGCGAACAGGAGCACGCCGCGGGTCACCTCCTGCCAGAAGGACGGCACCTTGAGGAGGATGAGGCCGTTGTTGAGGACGCCCAGGATCAGCACGGCGAGGAGCGTGCCGAGCATGGTGCCGCGTCCCCCGGCCAGACTGGCGCCACCCAGGATGACCGCGGTGACCACCGACAGCTCCAGGCCCGAGGCGGCCACCGGCGACGCCGCGCCGAGCTGGGACACCTGGATCAGGCCCGCGACGCCCACCATGGTCGCCGAGAGCATGAAGCCGATGAACACGACACGGCCGGTGCGGATCCCGGCGAGGCGCGCCGCAGCCGGGTTGGCGCCGATGGCGTAGACGGCGCGGCCGTAGACCGTGTGGCGGAGCAGGATGTAGAACAGCGCCATGGCCAGCGCGGCGATGTAGACGGGCAGCGGGATGTTCAGGAGCGGCCGCGTGGTGCCCAGGGCGGAGAACCCCTCGAGGATGAGCGTCTGGCCGTCCGACATGACCTTGGTCAGCCCGCGGAAGATGGCCAGGCTCGCCAGCGTCGTGATGAGCGCGTTCACGCCGACCACGGTCACCCCGACGGCATTGAACAGGCCCACCAGCATGGCCGCTCCGAAGCCTGCGATCGCGGCCAGCAGGAGCCCGTGCTCGGGCGCCACGAACGCCACGACCACCCCGACCCAGGCGACGCCCGCGCCCACCGACAGGTCGAACTGCCCGCCGATGAGCAGGAGCGTCGCGGGGGCCGCGATCATCGCGATGACCGCGACGTTGGTGGCGACGTTGACGAGGTTGTCGTAGGTCAGGAAGTACGGCGAGGTGAGCGAGAACAGGACCAGCAGGGCGAGCAGCACGAGGGCGAGCGCGCCGGCCTCCGGCAGCGTGGGCCAGCCACGGGGCAGGCGCGCGGCGGGAGAGGTCGCGGGAGGGGGTGCAGGCGTCGCAGGGGTGGAGGCGGGTGCCGAGGGCCCCTGGGTGGATTCCGGCGTGGCCGCGGTCGGCATCGGCGCGCCGTCCTCCGAGCCCATCCCGTTCGCTGCTGGTGTCATCGTTCCTCCCCCACCGTGCTCGGTGCATCCTGGGCCATCCACCGCCTCAGGAGGCCGTGCGCGCGCACCAGGTGGTCCGTGGTGGCCGTCGCCGCGGCCTCCCCATCGCCCCGCTCGATGGCCTCGAGGATGGCGCTGTGATCGCGCACCGCCTGCGGCAGCCGGTGCGCCATGTCCCCCACGTGATCTGCCATCTCGCGCATGTAGCGATTGATGACCTCCCGCAGCGTGAGCATGATGAGGTGGAGCGCCTCGTTCCCGGATGCGGCCGCGAGGGCGACGTGGAACCGCACGTCGGCGTCCTGGAACGAGGACACCGCGAGGCCGGGACTGTGCATCTCCTCGAGGCACGCCCGGGCGCGAGCGATCGCCTGAGGGTCGCGGATCGCCGCCGCACGCACCACCGCGCCGGTCTCCAGGATGAGCCGGAGGTCAGCCAGGTCGTCGATGCCGATGACCTGGAGCCGAACGAGGTGCCCGATGGCATCCTGGAGCGGGGCGTCCAGAGACGGTGACGCGACGCTCCGCCAGCCGCCCGGCCCACGGCCCACCAGACCCTGGGCCTCGAGCGCCCGGAGCGCCTCGCGCACGGTGGTCCGCCCCACGCCGAGGGACTCCTGGAGGCTCCGCTCGCTGGGCAACGGCTGACCCTGGGCCATCCGTCCGTCGAGGATGGCCTCACGGATCTGGTCGGCGACCTGGAGGTAGACGGGTTGTCGGGTCACGGGCCTGAGCGTCACCCATCTATCTAGGCAGATTGACTGATGGTCTGTCAATGCGCTATACCTCGCCGGACAGGGTGCGCACCCATGCTCACCCCGAATCGGAGGTCGCAGATGTCAGTCGTTGGAATGCGGCGCGCGCTGGCGGGCGTCGCCTGCGCGATGCTGGTGGCGGCCATGCCGGCGATCGGGCAGTCTCCCGATCCGTCGGGTGACGCCGCCTCCGGCGTGTCTCCCTACCATGGGGCCGAGCCGGGCAGCGGCGAGGGCCTGAAGATCGGCTACATCTCCCTGGGCGAGTCGATCCCGTTCGTGAGCGTCGTGAGCAAGAGCCTCGCCGAGCAGGCGGAGATCGCGGGCGCCGAGTTCGTCCCGTGCGACTCGGAGGTGGACGCCACCAAGGCGCTGGCGTGCGCCCAGAACCTCAAGGTGCAGGAGGTCGACGGGCTCATCAACTTCCAGCTCTACGAGGACGCGGCGGAGCAGATCTGCGCCGAGGGTCCCCAGGTGCCGGTGATCTCCATCGACATCCACCAGCGCCCGTGTGAGATCGCTTTCGTGGGCGCGGACAACACGCGCGCCGGCACGGTCCTCGGGGAGGCCGTGGGACAGGCCGTGAAGGACGCCTTCGACTGCCAGTACGACGCGCTCGTGCTGATGACCGCCCAAGCGGCGGGCGAGGTCATCAAGGAGCGCTCGGACGGCACCATCGCAGGCTTCACCAACATCTGCGGCGAGCCCATCAACTACACCGCCGTGGACGTGCCCTCGATCGCCATCGACGAGGCCCGCACCAAGTTCAGCGACTACCTCACCACCCAGCCGACCGCCAAGCGCATCATCGTGATGAGCCTCAACGACGACATGGCGCTCGGCGCGCTCGCCGCCGCGGCGAACGTGGGTCGGTCGGACCAGGTGTGGATCGGCTCCCACGGCGCGGACAAGACCGCCTGGAAGGAGATCCGCTGCAATCCCCAGTGGATCGGCGACGTGGCCTACTTCCCGGAGCGCTACGGCAGCATCGCGATCCCGGCCGTGATCGACGCCATCAAGGGCAACCCGGTGGGCTTTGACCAGTTCATCGATCACGTGGCCATCAACGCGTCGAACATCGACCAGTACTACCCCGAGGCGCCGGCCTGCTAGGGACCTGCCAGGACGGGGCGCGGGACGGCCGGACAGCGTGCCGGCCCGCGCCCCGTCGCATGCGTCCGGACGCTCCTCCATGACTCCCGATCCCGCCGCGCCCGACTCCCTCTCCGCCGCGCCCGACTCCGTCTCCGCCGCGCCCGACTCCGTCTCCGCCGCGCCCGGCTCCGTCGGTCCCGGGTCGAGGATGGTGCAGACCGTGCTGGGCCCCGTGACACCCGAGTCCCTCGGCGTCACGCTCAGCCACGAGCACCTGTACCTGCGCAACCCCTCCTACGTTCCACCCGACGAGGCGACGCTCCGCGCCCGCGGGGACGAGCCCGTGACGCTCGCGAACCTGGGCTGGGTGCGCTGGAACTGGACGTCGAGCCGCGACAACCTGGAGCTCGTGGATGAGGACATCGCTGCCGCCGAGCTGTCGCGGTTCCGGCACGCGGGTGGCGGGACCATCATGGACCCCACGGTGGCGGGCATCGGTCGCGATCCCCTGGCGCTGGCGCGAGCATCCCGTCGGACGGGCGTCACGGTCGTCATGGGCTGCGGCTACTACGTGGGCACCAGTCACCCCGCGGAGCTGGCTGCGCTGTCCGTCGAGGAGATCGCCGAGCGCATCGAGCGGGACCTGGTCGTCGGGGTCCCCGGGACGGCCATCCGCGCTGGGTTCATCGGCGAGATCGGCTGCACCTGGCCGATGACGGTTGCCGAGGCTCGCGTGCTGGACGCCGCGGCGATGGCGCAGCGCCGGACCGGCGTCGCCCTGATGGTCCACGTCGGCCGGGACCGCCGGTCGCCGTTCGAGATCCTGGCGCGCCTGGAGGCATGCGGAACCGACCTGTCTCGGGTGGTGCTGGCGCACCTCGACCGAACCGTGCCCGATGTGGCCGGGCTGACCGAGCTGGCGGCCTCCGGCGCGTGGCTGGCCCTGGACAACTTCGGCCTGGAGCCGTCGCGCTACCCGTTCCCGGTGAAGGGGATCGACACGCTCAGCGACGCCCAGCGCCTGGATCTCGTCGCGAGCTGTCTCGACGCGGGGCTGGGGGGCCAGCTGCTGCTCTCCCAGGACATCTGCACCAAGCACCGTCTGGCGCGCTATGGAGGCCACGGCTACGATCACATGCTGACGAATCTCCAGCCGTGGATGCTCCAGCGCGGCCTCGCCATGGACGACATCTCGCGCCTGCTCGTGGGCAATCCCGCCCGACTCCTGACACCCGACCGCTGACGGGCGCGACCCGGCCCAAATCGGAGGACCCTCATGTTCTGGCTCGATCACATCGGCGTGGTCGCGCGTGATCTCGACGCGTCGATCGCCTTCTACTCCAAGCTCCTGGGCGATCCCATCGATCGCGTGGCCTGGCGGGGCGAGCACGCGGACAACGTCGCCCGACTCATGGGCCGGCCGCCCGGCCTGGAGCTGGACGCGGTCTTCTTCCGCATCCCGCACACGAACACGATCTTCGAGCTGGTGGCCTTCCGGAACATCGACCAGGGCACCGTGGTCGCGGGCAACGCCGATGTCGGCGCGACCCACTTCGGGTTCTATGTGGATGACATCGAGGAGACGGTCGCCAGGCTGGGTCTGGAGACGAGCGGCCACCCGATGGACCTGCCCATCGGGCCATACCGCGGCGGCCGGAGCGTCTATCTCAAGGACCCCGACGGCGCCAACATCCAGCTGATGCAGCTGGCAGGTCGCCCCGGCCGCCTGCCCGTGCTGCGGCCCGGCGATCCTCCCGCATGACCCTTCCGGGACACTCGGACGGCAGGCGGGTCGCGCTGGTCACGGGCTCCGCCGGTGGCATCGGGCGCGCGACCGCCGTCATGCTCGCGGCCGCCGGCCACGACGTCATCGGCGTGGACCTGCGAGACCAGCCCCACGACAGCGCGGTGCGTGCGGTCCAGCTGGACCTGGCCGATGCGCAGGCCGTGGAGGGGCTCATCAACGCCGTGGGCCGGGTGGACGTGCTGGTGAACAATGCCGCGGTCCTCATCGAGCGTCCGCTCGGCGAGATCTCCCTGGACGAGTTCGAGCGCATGGTCGCGGTCAACCAGCGCGCCGCGTTCCAGCTCAGCCGCGGCCTCGCCGCCGGGATGCGGACGCGCGGCTGGGGCCGGATCGTCAACGTGGCGAGCGTCGGGGCGCGCACCGGCGGCGTCACCCAGTCGGGCGTCTACGCCATGACCAAGGCGGCGCTGGTCACGCTGAGCAAGGCGTTCGCCCGCGACCTGGGACCCCATGGGATCACCGTCAACGCGGTGGCGCCCGGGCTCATCGACACCGCCATGTCGCGGGAGCAGGAGGTCCGGGTGCCGGGCTTCCGTGACCGGTCGTCGGTCCAGGCCGCGCTGCGCCGGTGGGCGGACCCCGCGGAGGTCGCATCGGTCATCGAGTTCCTCGCGTCCGATCGCGCGAGCTTCGTGACGGGGGCGACCATCGACGTCAACGGCGGCTGGTTCATGTACTGACGGACCCGCGAGCCCCGATCCGGGCTGGAACCGCTTCCAGCCACGGGGTACGATGTCCCGGCACGTCGCGACAGAACCTGGAGGGATCCCATGGAGCGCGCCCTGTTCTACCTGCGCATCCTCCCCGGCACGGAGGCCGAGTACGACCGCCGCCACGCGGAGATCTGGCCGGAGCTGGTGGACGAGATCCGGGAGTCGGGCATCCACAACTTCAGCGGGTTCCGACGCGGCACGGACGTGTGGTACTACGGCGAGTACGAGCCCGACGCCCGGACCGCCTTCGCGCTCCACGGGCCCAAGCCCGCCAACCAGCGCTGGAACCGGTACTTCCGGGACATCATCGCCCAGATCACCACCGACGCGGGCGACCTCATCTACCACGACGAGGTGTTCCACACGGACGAGGGCCCCGCGCTGGAGGGTCCCATGACGCGCGGGCTGTTCAGCCTGGTCATCGACCCGGAGCGCTCGGCCGAGTACGAGGCGCTCCATGCGGACCCCTGGCCGGACCTCATCGACGCGATCGCCAAGGCGGGCTTCCGCAACTACTCCGGCTTCCGGCGCGGCGCCAGTGTCGTGTACTACGGCGAGTATCACCCGGACATGACCACGGTCTTCGGCAAGATGGCGGGCTTCGAGGTGAACGCCCGATGGGGCAAGGCCTTCGAGGGCGTCATCACGAAGATCACCAACGATGACGGGTCGCTCATCACCGCCCAGGAGATCTATCACCAGGACTGACCGGCCCGCCGCGCCACGACCGCCGATGCCTCCGATCGACCGGCCGCCGATCGCCGTCCTGCATCCCTACTGGACGCTCTGGGAGCACACGGCAGGGCCGACCTTCCGGGCCGACCGCCTGGACCTCGCCCGACGCCTGGCCGGGTCGCTGTCGGACGCGTTCCAGCCGGCGCTGGTGGCGGAGACCGCGTCGACCGACGACGGCCGGCGGCTGGGCGCCGAGCTGGCGGCTCGACCCCCCGACGCCATCCTGGTCCTCCAGACGATGGCGGTGCCGTCCGCCTTCACGCTCGCGCTGACCGACCAGCTGCCGGGCGTGCCGATCGTGCTGTGGGCGCTCCACGAGACCGGCCTCGTGGGCGGGGACTTCGACCATGGCGGCATCACGACCCAGGGCGCCACGGTGGGCGCGCCGATGCTGACCGCGATGTTCAGTCGCACCAGGCGGCCGTTCGAGCTGGTGCTGGGCCGCATGGACGACCCGGTGACGGTCGGGCGGGTGCGCGAGGCCCTGCGCGCGGCCGCGGTCGCGTCGGGGATCCGCCGGGCGCGGCTGGGCCGCATCGGCCCGAAGGTCGACGGCTACCTCCACGTGGACGTGCCCGACGCGGAGCTCCGGGCCGGGCTGGGCATCACCGCGGTGACGGTCGACCCGGACGAGGTGGTCGACGCATACCGATCCATCACGCCTGGCCGGGTCGCCGCGCTGGAGGCGGAGACCCGCGCCGGCTGGGCGATCGAGGACCCCGGTGTCGAGGGCGACTCCCTGGACCGGAGCCTGCGCGTCGCGCTGGCGCTGGAGGACGTCGTGGAACGACACGGGCTGGACGGGGGAGCGTTCAACTGCCATGTGCCCCAGTTCCGGTTCGGCGAGCCGATCGGCATCGCGCCGTGCTGGGGTCTGGGCCGACTGACATCCGCGGGCATGCCGTTCACATGCACCGGCGACATCCTCACGGCGGTCGCGATGCTGCTCACGAAGCGCCTCGGCGCGGCCGCGCTCTACCACGAGATCGAGGCCATCGATTACGCCACCGGCGAGGTGGTGATCGCCAACTCCGGCGAGCATGACACGGCGTGGATGGGCGAGGCGCTCGGGGCGGGGGAGCGGCCGAGGCTGCGCCGCAACGGCTGGTTCTGCGGCAAGGATCCTCATTGCGGGGTGTGTGCGGTCATGGAGCCACCCGCCGGAGTGGCCTCGCTCGTCGGGTTCGCGCCGCACCCTGACGCGCGCGGCGGCTTCCGGTTCGTGGTCGCGCGCGGCGAGCTGACCCGGCGACGCTTCCCCGAGACCGGCACCGCGAACGGCGCCTTCCGGTTCCGCGACGGCACCGTGGAGGAGGCGTGGGCGCGCTGGGCCGCGACGGGCGTCAATCATCACTCGTCCGCGACGCCGGGCGACGTGAGCGGCGAGGTCAGCGCCGTGGCGCGCCTGCTGGGCGTGGAGGTCGTGATCGTCTGAGGCGTCCGCCCGCGCCAGCCGTTGCCGCGCCTCGCCGCGCTCCTGCCGGTCTCCGGGCGTCAGGCCGCGGGATGGTCAGAGCGTCGGTGGGATCGCGCCGCGCTCCATGGCCGCGAGGGCTGTCCGCACATGGCGCATGCCGTCGCTCACGCTGAAGGTGAGATGACCGGGGAAGAGTCCGTCATGGCGATGCTCGCCCAGCCGCCGGATGGTGGCGAGGTGGGTGGCCAGGTCGCAGTCCCAGGTGTTCTGGAGGATGATCACGCCTCCGAACAGGAGCGTGTCACCCGTGAACAGGTCGGTGCGGGCGCCGGCACCGTCGTGGACCAGGTAGGCGGTGTGCCCGGTGGCGTGCCCCGGCGTCGCGACGACCTCCACCTCCACCTCGCCCACGCGGATCCGCTCGCCATCCGCCAGTTCGCGCACCTCGTCCACCTCCCGATAGACGTACTCCGGCCGGTACGTGCCCTGCGCCTTGCCGATGTCCACGCTCGCGGCGCGCTCGTCACCGGCGCGCAGGATCGCGGCGACCTCCGGCGATGCGCAGATCTCCAGCCCCAGCGCCTCGCGCAGGCCCGCGGCACCGCCGCCGTGATCCCCGTGCGCATGGGTCACGAACGCACGCCCGATGCGGTCTCGCGGCACGGGCGTCCGATCGATGCGCGCGAGCACCGCCGCCGTGTCCACGCCGGACCCCGTGTCGATGAGGCACGCCTCCGTGCCGCCGTCGACGAGCCAGATGTGGCAGTCGGACGGATGCGTCAGCCCGAAGCCGTGCGCGCCGCTGCCGACGAGCCAGATGCGATCGGTGACCTGCACGGTGTCAGCCCTCCAGCGTGATGTCCGCGCCGCCCGCGGCCGCCGAGCGGACGATCGCATCGGCGATGCGGATGCCGGCCAGCGCGTCATCCACAGAGATCACCGGCGACGGCGCTCCCGTCCGCAGGCATGCCACGAAGTGGGCGACCTCGGCGAGCATCGCGCCGGTGCCGTCGGCCAGGCCGATGAGCCAGTCGGGTGCGCGGGTCGGACCGGCGTGGACGACCAGCTCGGGCGTCGTGAGGTCCAGGGTGGCGACGCCGCGCGTGCCGTAGACCTCGAAGCGATCCGATGTGGGCACCGGCACGTCCGAGGGGTGGAGGTACGCGGTGGCGAACGCGGCGATCGCCCCGGATGCCAGCTCCGCCTGCGCCCACACGATGTCCGGCTGCGCATCGCCCGGCGCACGGTGCTCCATGGAGCGCACCCGGACGACCCGAGAGCCGGTGACCCACAGCGCCAGGTCGATGTCGTGGACGCAGGTCAGGAAGGCGGGGTGGACATGGGCATAGTGCTCGTGGATCGCCCGGGTCCGGTCGCGCCGCGCCGAGATGCCCACCACGTCCCCGATCGCACCCGCCGCGACCTCCGCGTGGAGCCGCTGGTAGGGCAGCGCGAACCGCAGGATGTGGCCCGGGACGAACAGGCCCCCGGTCCGGTGCACGGCCGCCGCGATCGTCTCGGCGCCCGCGACGTCACCCGCGATCGGCTTCTCCAGCAGTACGCCCGCCCCGGCGTCCAGCGCGGCGAGCGTCGGGCTGACGTGCTCGTTGTCGTTCGTGCAGATGCTCACCCCGTCAGGGCGCACCCCGGCGAGGAGCGCCGCTGCGTCCGGGTAGACGGCCTCCGGCCCCAGGCCGAATCGTTCCGCCAGCGCCTCGCCACGCTCCCTGGTCCGTGTCGCGATCCCCACGACCTCCACGTCCGGCAGCTGGGCATACGCAGCCAGGTGGGCCCCGCCCATGGCCCCCGCACCGATGATGCCCACGCGGACGGGACGGCTCACCGATCCGCATCCATCGTCAGGCCGCCCGCGAGAAGGTCCGTCGCGAGCGCGGCCAGCACCGTCACCCCCGCGTCGATACAGCGCTCGTCCACGTCGAACAGGCCGCTGTGGAGCGGCGGCCAGGAGTCGGCCGCCGGGTCCGCCACGCCCAGCTTGAAGTAGACGGCCGGACCCCGGAGCGCGAACAGCGCGAAGTCGTCGGCGGTCATGGGCGGGTCCGGCAGCGCGACGGCGCCCCGGGCACCCAGCTCGCGCGCCGCGATCGCGAGCGTCCGCCGGACCAGGCGCGGGTCGTTCACGATGGCGGGCATCTCATCCGACCAGCGGACATCCGCGCGCACCTCGTGCGCCGCAGCCACGCCTGCGCCGATCCGCTCGACGACGCCCTTGAGACGGGAGCGCACGGCCGCGTCCACGGTGCGCAGGGTCCCGGTGAGATGGGCCTCCTCGGCGACCACGCTCTGTGAGCGCCCGCCCGTCACGGTGCCGATGTTGAACGCGGCCCGGTCGGTGGCGTCCAGGCTGCGCGCGACGCCCGCGTGGAGCGCCTGGACGAGCGCCGCCAGGGCCAGGATGGCGTCCCTGCCGCGTGACGGCGTGGCGGCATGCCCGCCCCGTCCGGCGATCGTGATGGAGAACGCATCCTTGGACGCCATCGCGATCTCGTCGTCCACGCCCACCACACCCGCAGGCAGGTCCGGCCAGGCGTGCAGGCCCAGGATCACGTCGGGGTCGCCACCGTCCAGCACTCCGTCGTCGAGCATCGCCTGAGCGCCGCTGGGCTCGCCGAAGGGGCGCTCCTCAGCGGGCTGGAACACGATCGTCAACCGGCCCGTCGAGATGCCCGCCTGTGCCACCCGGCGTGACGCGCCGACGACCACCGCCATGTGCACGTCGTGGCCGCATGCATGCATGACCCCGTCGCTGCCCGAGGCGTATCCGACGGCCTTCCGATCCTGGACCGGGAGCGCGTCCATGTCCGCGCGGATGAGCACGTGGGGTCCGGGCCTGCCGCTGCCCAGCTCGCCCACCACGCCGGTGCCGCCGATCCCCGTCCGCACCGTGTACCCGGCCGCCGCCAGCCGATCGGCCATGATGCCCGCCGTGCGTCGCTCCCGGAAGCGCAGCTCCGGATGGCGATGCAGATCCCTGCGGAGGGCGACGAGGTCGGCGGATGTGTCCGCGGCGTCGGGCATCGTCTGCTACGACGTGAAGATCGTGCCGCGGACGCACGATGCGGCGTCGGACACGAGGTAGGCCAGCAGCTCCGCGATCGCCGAGGGCGGCGTGAGCCGGGAGAGCGTCTCCGCCGCCCATGCGGGATCGGCGCCGTTGCGCACGGCCTCCTCGATCGAGCGGCGGAAGAGGGGCGTGTCCACGTCACCGGGGCACACGTCGTTGACGCGGATGCCCCGCGGGCCCAGGTGGCGCTCCAGGGTCAGGGCGAGGCCGTGCATGCCGCCCTTCGAGGCGCCGTAGGGGTACGAACCGCTGCCCACCGAGACGCCCCCCTTGGACGCGACCAGCACGATCACGCCGCGCCCGGCGGGGAGCATCGCGGCGCTCGCATGCTTCGCGGCGAGGAACGTGCCCTTGAGGTTGACGTCCACGACCTGGTCCCAGGTGGCCTCGTCGATGTCCTCCAGGGGCTGTCGCTGGCCGCGCATGATGCCCGCCGCGGTGATGAGCGCGTCGATGGCGCCCCAGCGCTCGCGTGCGTCGGCGACCGCGGCCGCGACCTCCGACTCGACGGCCACGTCCGTATGGCGGAACCGCAGCCGATCGTGGGGGACCCCCGCTTCTGCGGCGAGCTCGGCGCCGGCGGCGTCGGCCACGTCCAGCGCCAGCACCGGAGAGCCGCGGCGTGCCAGGAGGATGGCCGTGGCTCGCCCGATCCCCGACGCCCCGCCCGTGATCACGACCGTGGGCGCGCGACGTTGCTCCATGGCCGTAACATAGCACGAATGTGGCCGAAATCCGTCGACCCCAGCCTCCATCGCGCGCCGTGATCGGCGTCATCGGGCCGGCCGATTCGACGGCCCTGGCGCTGTCGGTGGCGGCCGAGCGCGGCCTCGCGGACCAGGTCATCGGACGCTCATATGTCACGGTGGATGCGTCCCTCGGCCTCGCCCGCGACCTGGACCGGGTGTGCCAGGTGCTGCTGTTCACGGGCCGCGTGCCGTACACCCTGGCCCGCGCGGATGCCCGGCTGAACGCGATCCTGCGCTACGTGCCCCATTCGGGTGCGGACCTGTATCGGACGCTCGTCCAGCTGCTCCGGGAGCATGCCGGGGTGCTGCCCCGCATCAGCCTCGACACGATTCAGCCGGCCATCGTGCGCGAGGCGTATGAGGACCTGGGCCTGGAGCCACCCCGGCACATCCTGGAGTCGGAGACCGACGGCGACCCGGAGCGGATCCGCTCCAGTGCGGAGCTCGTCGCGTTCCATCGCGAGCGCGCCGCCTCCGGGGACGTGGACGTGTGCGTCACCTGTCTCGGCGAGGTCGATCGGGAGCTGCGGGCGGCGGGCGTGCCGAGCCGGCGGATCGCTCACACCCGGGCCGTGCTGCGGGAGGCCCTGGATGCGGCCTCGCTCCAGGCGCGGCTCGCCATCACGGAGACCACGCAGCCTGCCGCGGTCATCGTCGCCCTCCCCGTGTCACCGGCCGCCGAGCGGCGATCGGGCTCCGACGGCCGGTCGGGGTATGACGCGGAGCGGCGCCGCCTGCGGGCGCGCGAGGGTGCGCTGGACCTCGCGGAGCGGCTGCACGGACGGCTCGCCGACCTTGACCAGAGCACGTTCATCGTGCACACCGACCGAGGCACGATCGACGCCGCCGTCGCACGGCTGACGGCCGGTCAAGGCGGACCCCTGGACCCCGACCGGCTGCCCCCGGACCTGCGGGTGGGCATCGGCACGGGCGCCACCGTGCCGGGTGCCGAGGAGAACGCGCGGCGGGCGCTGGTGATGGGCGAGCGGGACCCCGAGCTCCACGTGGCCCATGCGGACGGGGCGGTGCTGCGGGTGGCCCGGTCGGGTCCCGCGGAGACGCTGCGCCTGCGCGAGACGGACCTGGCCACCACCCGCCTGGCGCGCGAGCTGGGCCTGGGGCCGCTCGCCCTCACGCGCCTGACGCGCGCGCTGCGGCAGGTGGATTGCTCGGCGCTCACCGCCGCGGACCTGGCGCGCGCCTACGGCATCGAGCCGCGGTCGGCGCGGCGCCTCATGACCGCGTTGCAGCGGGCCGGCATCGCCGCGCGGCTGGGCCGGCAGGGTGGTCCGCGGGCCGGCCGACCGCAGACCGTCTACCGCATCGACGTGGGCCGGCTCATCCCGGCCGAGGGAGGGACGCCGTGACCGACGAGCGCCAGGGACGGACGATCGCCTTCGGGCACGTGGGCCTCCAGGTGGCCGATCTGGACCGGTCCGTCGCGTACTACCGCGACGTCATCGGGCTGCAGCCGCTGGAGCGCAGTCTGCGGGACGACGCCTACCTCAGGGTCGTCGTCGGCGAGCCCCGGGTGACCCTCGAGATCGCGCTGCTGGTGGAGCCCGCCAGCCGTGTGCTGCTGGAACTGCTCGAGTATCGGGGCACGGACGGCGTCCCCGTGGACCCGCGGACGGCCAACCCCGGAACGGCCCACGTCTGCTTCCAGGTGGACGATGTCGACGCGATCCATGCGCGGGCGCGGGCCGCCGGTCACGGCGCGGTCAACGACCCGGTGACGCCCACCTCCGGTCGCTGGGTCGGCGGCCGGTCGGTCTACCTCATGGACCCCGACGGCATCCGCGTCGAGCTGGTCCAGCGTGGACCGGTGGGCGGTGCTCGAGCTCCAGTCGCCGCGACCGGCGCCCCGGTGCCCAGCGAGTCGGTGTGGTTCGCGGAGGCGCGGTTCGCGCCCGATGCGGCGGAGCGCCGTGGCCCCTTCCGTCAGGCGCACCTGGAGCGGATCGCCCGCCTGCGGACCGAGGGCGTGATCATCGAGGGAGGAGCGTTCCTGGATGCGCTGTCCACGTCCGTGGTCCTGGTGCGTGCGGTGTCCGAGACGGCGGCGCGGGCGGTCATGGACGGGGATCCCTACGTCGCGAACGGGATCTGGACCGACATCACGGTGCGGCCGTGGGGCCGCGTCGCCGACTGACGGGGAGGAGAGATGGCTCGCTATGCCTGGACGGCCCGCCTGCGGCCGGACAAGGTGGCCGACTACGTGGAGGCCCACGCGCGGACCTGGCCGGACGTGCTGGACGCGATCCGCGCCGCCGGCATCCACGACTACTCCATCTGGCTGTTCGAGGACCGTGTGTTCGCGCAGTATTCCTGCGACGGCGATCACGCGGAGGCCCTGCGCCTCGAGGCGGCCGCCGAGGCGACCGATCGCTGGAGGGCGCTCATGCGGGGGTACTTCTCGCCGGAGGTCGCCACCGACGGGGTGACCTGGCTGCCGGAGATCTTCCGGCTGGACTGAGGAGGATGACGCGTGACGCTGCGCGTGGGCGAGGTCGTGATCGACTGTGCCGACCACGACTTGGTCGTGGCGTTCTGGATGGCCGCGATGGGCGACTACGTGCGCCATGACGTGAACGAGCAGTACGTGGGCATCGCGCCGAGCGAGCGCGCCCCCGGCCGGCCCACGATCCTGTTCCAGAAGGTGCCGGAGCGGAAGTCGGTGAAGAACCGCGTCCACCTGGACCTGCGCGGCGAGTCGATGGCGGCCGAGGTGGTGCGCCTGACCGCCCTGGGCGGGACCTTCATCGCGGAGCGCACGCTGGGCGAGAGCACCCGCTGGACGGTGATGGCCGACCCCGAGGGCAACGAGTTCTGCATCTCCGAGTGATGATCGGCCAGCGCGCCCCGACCGCGGTCAGTCGATGATCGGGACGCCCGTGCGCCCGCAGGCGTCACGCAGGCGGTCGTCCCCCGTGGCCAACGGCAGGCCGCGGCGCAGCGCGAGGTCGAGGTAGGACGCGTCGTACGTCATAGACCAGTCTGCCGACCAGTCTATCTCCTTCCCGCAGACCCGGGCCAGCATAGGCAGAGCGATCCGGTGTACCGGGCCATGTACGGGTATGGTAGAAAGGTTGCTACACGGAGGTCGTATGGCGCGCACGATGACCAGCAGGCAGTTCAACCAGGACACGAGCGGCGCGAAGCGTGCTGCGGAGGCCGGCCCCGTCGTCATCACCGATCGCGGCCGGCCGACCCACGTCCTGCTCGCCTTCACGGAGTACGAGCGCGTCACGGGCTCCGACCGGCTGCTGGAGCGGCTCGGTGAACCGTCCGGCGTGGCGGACGTGGAGCTGGTCCTCACGCGCTCCGCCGAGGTTGCACGTCCAGCCGACCTGGGCTGATGCACCTCCTGGACACGAACGTGGTGTCCGAGCTGCGCAAGGTGACCGCAGGACGTGCGGATCCGGGTTTCGCGGCATGGGCCGCGTCAGCCCCCCTGAGTCAGGCATTCCTGTCGGCCATCTCGCTGCATGAGCTCGAGATGGGGGTGCTGCGCAAGGAGCGGACCGACCCACACGGCGGAGCCACCCTCCGGCGGTGGCTCGACGAGAGCGTCCGAGCTGTCTTCGACGGTCGGATCCTGCCGGTTGACGAGCCGGTCGCGCTGCTGGCCGCGACCTTCCACGTGCCCGATCCGGCGTCGTTCCGCGACGCCCTGATCGGCGCCACGGCGATCACCCACGGCCTGGTGATGGTCACCCGGAACGGGTCGGACTTCGGGCGGTTCGCCGGGATCAGGCTGCTCGATCCCTGGCGCTGATGGCCGCCCACACCATCGGCCGTCAGGCCAGCTCCGGCCAGCGGCGCGCCTTGCGGTAGCCCATCCGGTCCAGCACCGCGGTCGCCGCCGCATCCACGCCGCGGTAGACGGTCTCCGCGTCCACGAGCGTGGGCACGCCGCCCTCGACCACGACCCGGCCATCGATGATCACCGTGTCCACGCTCTTGGAGCCCGTGGCGTAGAGGATCGCGGCGACGCGGTCCGTGGTCGGGTGCGCCTCGGGCAGGTCGTCGGTGCGGATCACCAGGTCCGCGCGCTTGCCCACCTCCAGCGAGCCGATGAGCCGCTCCATCCGGATGGCCCTGGCGCCGTTGATGGTGGCCATCGTGAGGCCGTCCTCGGCGACGAGGATGGAGCGGTCGCGGCGGCCGTCGCGCGCCGCGAGGATGGCCGTCACGGCGGCCCGGCCGATGTCGAAGCTGTTCGCCCAGTTGGACGAATCCGAGCCCAGGCCCACGGTCACGCCCGCCCGATACAACTCCGCGTGACGCCCCTGGGTGGCTCCGCCCACGCCCCACATCATGCTCGCGGGGGCGTTCCAGGAGATCGCCATGCCGCTCCGGATGATCGGCGCCACCTCGTCCTCGCGCAGGATGTTCATATGCGCGAACATCGCGTTCGGACCCAGCACCCCGATCTCCTCGAGGTGCACCAGGGGGTGCTTGCCGTGGCGCGCGTCGTCGTCCGCCGCGTCTGCCGCGCAGTACGACTGGTGCTGGTTGAGCACCACATCGGCGCGGTCCGCGGCCTGTTTGGCGGCGATCTCCAGCTCGTCGGACGCGGAGCCCATGCCCACGATCGCGATGTGACCGCGGACCAGCGCGTCGGGGTCCTCGTTGCGCCACAGCTGGCCGCCCAGCAACCGGAGCGACCGCTCGGTGGTCGCCGGCGCGCGGCGCACCTCCGGCGCATCGGCGTGGAAGCCACCGACATCCCACAGGAACGGGTCGCCCACGAGCGCCCGGACGCCCACCGCGGTGGCCGCCTGCGCCACCACGTCCGGCTCGAACGCCGTGCCCGACTCGAGGAAGCAGGTCGTGCCGTTGCGCACCATCTCGAGGCACGCGAGGAGCGTCCCGGCGTGCTCCTCCTCGTCGGTCACGGTGTTCCAGTACGGGACGTAGAACTCCCCCGACACGTCGTCCCAGGAGGTCGTGTCGTCGATGGCGCCGCGGACGGTGTGGATCGTGGCGTGGTTGTGGCACTCGATGAAGCCCGGGTGGACCGCGGCCCCGCGCGCGGAGATCGTGCGGGTGGCGGTCACGCGGGGCAGCACGTCACGTGCAGGGCCCACGGCCACGATCGTGTGGCCGCGGATGGCGAGGGCACCGTCCGTGAACACGCGCCGCTCCGCGTCCATCGTGATGAGGTACGCGTCGCGGATGAGCAGGTCGACCGGCTCGGGGGTGCCGGCGGGCTGGTCGGACATCAGGGGACCTCCTTCGGGCGGCGGTGGGACCGGCTACGCTGGGCCGGCATGGAGATGGACGTCTGCGAGCTGCTGCACCGGATGCTGGGTGTCGACTCGGTGAACCGCCACATCAGCGGGCGTCCGGGCGCCGAGGCCGGGCTGGTCGACCTGATCGAGGTGCTGGCGGCGCGGCTGGGCCTGGTGGCCCGGCGGCTGGCGGTCCCGGGTGAGGCCGACAACCTGCTGGTGACGGCGCCGTCCGTGGTGCCCGATGCACCCTGGCTCCTGTTCGAGAGTCACCTGGACACGGTGGGCGTGGAGGGGATGACCGTCCTGCCGTTCGCGGCCACCGAGACTCCCAGCCGCATCCACGGACGGGGCGCGTGCGACACGAAGGGCAGCGGCGCGGCGATGCTGGCCGCGCTGGCGGCGCACGCCCGCGCGATCACGGCCGGGGAGCCGGGCGTGAACGGCGCGATCGCCTTCACCGTGGACGAGGAGATCGGGCGGGCCGGCGTCCACCGGTTCCTCGCCGCCGACCTCGCGACGCTGGGCTGGCGGCCGGCCGCGGTGGTGGTGGGGGAGCCCACGGAACTGCGGCTGGTGGTGGCCCACAACGGCGTGGTCCGGGGTGTCATCCGCACGCACGGGGTGGCGGCGCACTCGTCCGACCCCACGCTGGGCCGTTCCGCGATCGGCGCGATGCTGCCCATCGTCCGCGAGCTGGAGGAGGTCGTCTTCCCGGCGCTCCGGGCCGTCCACCCGCTGACCGGCCGCGCGGTCGGGTCGGTGAACGTCATCCGGGGCGGCGAGCAGGTGAACATCATCCCGGCCGCCTGCGAGATCCACGTGGACCGGCGGACCGTGCCCGGCGAGGACGGCCGAGCGGTGGAGGCGGAGCTGCGGTCGATGCTCGATCGGTTCCGGGCGGCGGACCCGACCCTCGAGGTGGAGTACACCGACCCCATCGTGCACCCCACGCTCGATCCGGCGACCAACGGCGCCTGGGCGGCGATCGTGGGCGCGGCACTGGAGCGGCTGGCCCTGGATGGGGCGGGCATTGGGGTGGCGTACGGCACCGATGCGTCGGAGTTCAGCAACCTGGCGATCCCGGCCGTGGTCCTGGGGCCCGGCAGCATCGCCCAGGCGCATGCCGCCGACGAGTGGGTCGAGGTCGCGCAGCTGGAGCGGGCCGTCATGGTCTACCGGGAGCTGCTGCGGGGCCCGCTGCCGGGCTGAACGAGGACGGCCGTGACATCTCGGCCGCGCCGCGCCCGTGCCGCTACGCCCGTGCCGCCGGACGCCGGTCCACCCGCTCGCTGAACGGCGTGTAGCCCATCCGAGCCCAGAGGGCGTGGGCGCCCGCGTCGATGCGCGCCAGCAGCGCCGGCTCGTCAAGGTGCGGGAAGATACCCTCATCCAGCACCACCCGGCCGTCCACGATCACCGACCGGATGGACTTCGCCCGGCTGGAGAAGACCAGGTTGCGGATCATGTCCGAGGTGGGCCGCATCTCCGGCCGATCGAGCGTGTGGAGCACCAGGTCCGCGCGCTTGCCCACCTCGATCGAGCCGATCTCGTGCTCCAGGCCCGCCGCCCGGGCCCCGCCGCGCGACGCCATCCGGAGGCCGTCCTCGGCCAGCAGGAAGGTCCGCTCCTCATGCGCGTCGCGCGCCGTCAGGACAGCCAGGTTGGCCTGGCGGAACAGGTCGAAGTCGTTGCTCCAGTTCGCGGAGTCGGAACCCAGGCCGATGTTCGCGCCACGCCGCCACAGCTCCGCGTGCCGGCCGTGGTGCGTGCCGCCGTGCCCCCACATCATGCTCGCGGCGGGTGCCCAGGCGATGCTCGCGCCGGTCTCCACCAGGACGTCCGTCTCGGCGTCGGTGAGGTGGTTCGCGTGGCCCAGGGTCGTGCTCCGATCGATGACGCCGATCTCCGCGAGGTGGAGCACCGGGTCCTTGCCGTAGCGCACCCGGTCCGCCTGCGTGTCCGCGAGGGAGTACGCGTGGTGCATGTTGAGCACCACGCCCACCTCGTTCGCGACGCGCTTCGCCTCCCGCAGCAGGGTCTCGGACGCCGTGCCCAGGCCCATCACGGCGACGTGCCCGCGTACCAGCGCGTCGGGGTCCCGGTTGCGCTCCAGCTGGCGGCCCAGGAGCGCCAGCGCAGAGTCCAGATCGAACGGCGCGCGCGTGATGAACGCCTGGCCGGCCGCGCGCGCGTCCTTGCCCTGGGCGAAGCCGCCCGGCTGGTCGTTGAGGCAGACATCGCCCAGCAGCGCCCGGATGCCCACGGTCGTCGCAGCGGAGGCGCCGGCATCGGGGAACAGGAACGTGCCCGCCTCCAGGAAGCATGTCGTGCCGTTGCGGACCATCTCGAGGCACGCCAGGAGCGCGCCGAGCTCCTCCTCCTCGGCGGTCACCACGTCGTAGAAGCGCTTCTCGATGGCGGGGAACGCGTCCACCTCGCGGATGCCGTCGGGGATCACGCCCCGGAACGTCTGGTAGGAGGCATGGAGATGGGTCTCCACGAAGCCCGGATGGAGCGGGGCGCCCTTCGCGTCGATCGTCCGGGCCGCCGCCACGGCCGTCGCCACCTCGGCGTCCGGCCCGGCGTGGCTGATGCGCCGGCCGGTCACCGCGACCGCGCCGTCCGGCACCAGCGTGCCCGCGTCGTCCATCGTGACCAGGTACGCGTGGCGGATCAGCAGGTCCACCGGCACCGGCGCGTTGGTCATCGTCACTCCTCCGCTCCCATCGATTCCCCGGGCCAGACGCCCGCCGCCGCGACCGACCACGAGAGCGCCACCCGGTCGCCCTCCGCCAGGCCCTCGGCCTCGTCCTCGCGCAGGTCGGCCCAGGCGACCACGCCGTCGTCGGTGACCGCCTCGACGCGCACGCGCGAGCCCAGGTAGACGACCGCGCGCACCGTGCCGCCGAAGCCGTCCGTGGAGCCGCCCGACCCGCCTGTCCCGGCCGCCGGCTCCGCCACCGCACGCACCAGGCGGATCGACTCCGGCCGCACCGAGAGCGTCGCCCGGGCGCCCACCGAAAGGGCCGTGGTCGCTCGGCCCACCAGCCGGGTGAGGGGCCCCGCGGCCAGGGTGGCCCGCCCATCGGTCCAGTCGGTGACCGTCCCCCGCACCAGGTTCGTCTCGCCGATGAAGTCGGACGCGAAGACGCTCGCGGGGCGGGTGTAGATCTCGCGCGGCGTCCCCACCTGCTCGATCCGGCCGGCGTTCATGATCGCGATCCGGTCGGACATCACGAGCGCCTCGGTCTGGTCGTGGGTCACCGAGATGAACGTGGAGCCGAGCGCCCGCTGGATCGCCCGAAGCTCCAGCTGCATGTGCTGGCGCAGCTTCAGATCCAGCGCCGAGAGCGGCTCGTCGAGCAGCAGCACGGCCGGGGAGGGAGCCAGCGCCCGCGCGAGCGCCGCACGCTGCACCTGGCCGCCCGACAGCTGCGTGGGTCCCCTGCCGCCCAGGCCGTCCAGCTTCACCAGCGCCAGCAGCTCCTCGACCCGGGTCCGGATGCGATCGCGCGGCCAGCCCCGCAGCCGGAGCGAGTAGCCCACGTTCTCCGCCACCGTCATGTGGGGGAACAGCGCGCCGCGCTGGAACACCAGGTTCGTGGGCCGCTTGTGGGGTGGCATCCGCGTCACGTCCGCGTCCCCCACCAGCACCCGGCCGCTCGTGGGATGCTCGAAGCCCGCGATGATGCGCAGCAGCGTGGTCTTGCCGCAGCCCGACGGACCCAGCAGCGACACGAACTCACCGGCCTCGATGATGAGGTCGATGCCGTGCAGCACCGGATGGTCCCCGAACCGCTTCTGGACGCCCTCGATGCGGATGGCCGCGGTCACGTCCGCCTCCGCGACAGCAGCCCGGCCAGGATCACGAGCGCGATCAGGAACACCAGCACCACGGTGGCCAGGGCGTTCACGGTCGGGTCGATGCCCCGCCGCAGGAGCCCCCAGATGAGCACCGGCAGCGACTGCTGGTTGCCGATGGTGAACCAGGTGACCACGAACTCGTCGATGGACAGGGCCATCGCCAGCAGTGCCGCCCCCAGCACGGACGGTCGGATGAGCGGGAAGGTGATGTCCCGGAACGTGCGGAGCGGGGAGGCCCCAAGGTCACGGGCCGCCTCCAGGACCCGGAAGTCGAACGTCTCCAGGCGGGCGTTGAGCGTCAGGATCACGAACGGCAGCGCGACGAGGCTGTGGCCGATGGCCGCGGGCACCAGGCCGGGCTGCTGGTGGATGGTCGTGAAGAACACCGCGAGCGCCACGCCCAGCACGAGCGCCGGCACCGCCGCGGGCACGAGGCTCGCGGTCAGCAGCGGACCGCGAGCGCGATCCTTGAGGCGCGCGAGGCCGAACGAGAAGGGCAGCCCCAGGCCCACCGCGACGACCGCCGTCACGAGGGCCAGCCAAAGGCTGTTCGTGAGCGCGGTCGTGAACAGGGGATTGGAGAAGGCCTGGCCGTACCAGTCGAGCGTGAGCCCCTCGATGGGCAGACTCAGGCGGGGCGACGTGGTGAACGAGAACAGGACGGTGACCAGCACGGGGGCGAACAGGTACACCAGCACCACGGCCACGAACAGGCGCGCCGCCCACCGGGACCCCGCGCCCGACCCGGCCTCGCCGGCCTGGTCCATGGCGGGCGCCGTGCGCTGCCCGATCACCAGCGTGACGCCCAGCGGAGGAGCCGCGTGACCGCGAGGTACACCACCACCAGCAGCCCCAGCACGAGGAAGCTGAGCGCCGCGCCAAGCGGCCAGTCGGCGCTGGCGCCCCGGAAGAACGTGGCGATGAGGTTCCCCGCCATGGTGCCGCCGGCCACGCCGCCGACCATCGTAGGCACCACGAAGTCACCCGCCGCGAGCACGAACGCGATCGCGAACGCGGTGCCGACGCCCGGCAGCACCATGGGCAGCAGGACCGTCCGGTGGAGGCGGGGACCGCTCGACCCCAGGTCGCGGGCGGCCTCGAGATGGTCCCTGCCCACGTTCGACATCGAGGACCAGATGGGCAGCAGCGAGAGCGGCAGAAGCAGCCCCACGAGCGTGATCATCACCGCCCAGGGGCTGAAGATGAGCGCCGTGATGGGCTCCCCGATGAGCCCCAGCTCCATCAGCGCGCCGTTGAGCAGCCCCTCGGTGCCCAGGATCGTGCGCCACGCATAGATGCGCACGAGGTAGCCGCTGAACAGCGAGATGAGCACGACGCCCAGCAGCAGGTTCGCGTGGCGCTCGAAGCGGAAGCGCATCAGGAAGGCCAGGGCGTAGGCGATGGGCACCACGATGAGGGCCGTCACCAGGCCCACCAGGACCGTGCGCAACAGCACGGTCACGTACAGCTTGTTGGTGAGCGCGTCGAGGTAGCTCGCGAGGGTCAGGTCCGGGACCTGGCTGAACCCCTCCTGGCGCCACGTGCTGAGCACCAGCAGGATGACCAGCGGGATGCCGAAGAAGACGAGGTAGAACGCCGAGGCGGGCGCGAGCTGTCGCCACGCGCCCGCCGGCAGGCGCGGGGTCACCGGCGGGCCGCGATCACGCGCGACCGTCCGTCACCCGGGGACCCCGATCGTGCCGCGTCAGGAGAGCTTGAACAGCTGCCAGGCGTCGGTCCAGGCGGCCGTGCCCACGATGTCGCCGTTGGGCTCCTGGGGCGGCAGCACCTGCTGGTCATACAGGACGCCGCCGTCCTCCGCGCGCACGATGTCGTACGGGAACAGGACCTGGTCGTCCGCGCTGAGGAGGTCCCACGCGGGCTCGGTGGTGCAGCCCGAGCCCAGTTCCGCCGCGATCTGCGCGTTCGCATCGGGCGTCATCATGAAGTCGACGAACGCGTAGAGGTTCGCGGGGTTGGGAGCGTCCAGCGCCATGGCGTAGGCGTCGGACCAGTAGAACGTTCCGTCCACGGCGGGCGACGCCACCGCGAACTCCTTGCCCTTCTCCCGGGCGAGGGCGAGCTGCCCCGCCCAGCCACCGATGCCCATGGACGCCTCGCCGCGGACCATGATGTCCACCATGTCGCCCAGCGACGCGCCGTAGGCCACCACGTTGGGCTTGGAGGCGAGCATCGCCTGGACCACCTCGTCCAGCTGCGCCTGGGTGATGCGGCTGGGGTCCTCGAACCCCAGGGACCGGCCGTACAGCCAGATGTTCGTGTACGGATCGTCCAGCCAGACGAGCTCGCCCGCCCACTTGGGATCGGCGAAGTCCGTGTAGTGGTCGGGCGGGCCGTCGGGCCACTTCGCCGGGTCGAAGATGCAGGGCTCGTCGCCCCAGATGAGCGGCACCGTGTACTGGACGCCGTCGCGGACCACCCACGGCGCCACCTTGAACGCGGGCCACAGGCCGGCCGCATGAGGGATGCGCGCCATGTCCAAGGGCGCCATGAACTCGATGCCCGCATCCAGGACGCCCCGCTGGAAGTCCTTGTTGGAGGCCATCAGGTCCATCTGGCCGCGTCCGCCGGTCTGGAACTTGGTGAGGGCATCATCCGCGGCGCCGATGTACGTCGGCACCATCACGATGCCGTTCTCTTCCAGGAACGCCTTGGAGACGTTGGGTGCCTCCTCGCCCTCGTAGCCCAGGAAGTTGAGCGGGCCGCCGATCTCCTCGCCGGCCTGCGTCGCGCGGGGGGTACGGCCGGTCGGACGACGCGTGGCCGCGGCAGCCGCGCCGCCACCCAGGACGGTGACCGCGGCCATGCCGGCGGCTCCCTGGAGGAACCGGCGGCGGGTCACGTCCGCGTTCAGCTTCGCCATCAGCAGGGACCTGGCGCGAGGATCCATGACCGACTTCCTCCTGAATCTGGCCGGCGGTGGCGAGGCGCCCTCTGGAACGGCGCCCGACGAGCCGGGCGGCAATCGTATCCGATTACGGTCCCGTCTCGTCAAGGATTCCGGGTGAGAATCCGTGGCGGAGGCGGCCGCGGATGGCGGGGGCGGCGGCGGGGCCCGTGGCCGGGATCGACGCTGTGGGCGGCGGCGGCGGCCGATGGCCGGGATTGACGCTGGCGGCCGCGGGGCCAGTGGCCGGGATCGACGCTGTGGGCGGCGGCGGCCGAGTGGAGGGCCGCGGGGCGGAGCGCCGCGGGGCGGAGCGCCGCGGGGCGGGAGTGGCTCAGAGCCCCGCTCTCTCCGGACCGATGAGCGGCCGTACCCGACGCGGCACGCGGCGCTCCATGCTGGTCGGGCCGCCCATCGGCCCGGATCGCACCAGGCTCGTCGAGGCGGGCCGCCCAGCGGTCCATTCCGACGGGGCGCGGGCCGCATCGGTCCGTCGTGGCCGC
The DNA here is from genome assembly GCA_034436555.1 of Chloroflexota bacterium. GTDB lineage: Bacteria > Chloroflexota > Limnocylindria > Limnocylindrales > CSP1-4 > JAFMJV01. The sequence goes on from DAOTUU010000055.1 coordinate 42,079, forward strand.
TGAGCGGCCCGGTCCCATCGGGTCCCGACTCCTGCGCCCGCCGGAACTCGACCGTGGGCTCGGGGCCGGATGTGACGCCCGGGGCGGCGGCGGCGGGGCGGAGTGGGTCGGTGGCCGCGCCGCGGGGTCGGATGTGACGCCCGGGGTGTCAGCGGCGGGGCGTCAGCGGAGCAGGGCGCACGCGCGCGGCGGCATGGGGAGCGTGCCCGGCGAGACCCGCACCTTGGACGGGGTACCACCGCCGCCCGTGGCGACGACGGCATCCGTGGCCGCGGCGAATCGAGGGTCGCGGGTGCGCATGGACACGGGGCGGTCTGTCCAGTTCGCGGCGACGAGCGCGAGGCTTCCGTCCGGTGCGCGCCAGACGTGGTGCAGGACGGCAGGGATGCGGTGGACTCGGTCGGCGTGGGTCCAGCGCCGGGTGGGGTTGCCCGTGACCCGCACCGAACGCTCCATCCGCCCCTCCAGCAGGTACGGTCGTCCGGATCCGCGTCGGAGGGCCGCCGCGGCGCCCAGCAGGTCCGCCGCAGCCTCCCAGTCCTCGGGGTAGGGCGCCCAGTCGCCGAAGTTGACCGAGTCACGCGCCATCAACCGCCCGTCATCCTGGAGCACGCCGCCGGGCATCGCACCCACGACGAACGCCATCGCGGTGGCCGTCGCCAGGTGGTGCGGCTCCGGCCCGAACCCGAAGCCGCCGCTGATGGGCACGAGCTCGTGGAACAGGAAGCTGTACAGCGGGATCGAGCCGCGCCACAGCGGATGTGGTGCGACGTGGCCGGTGGGCACCGAGCGCACATCGACGAGATCCAGCGCGGGGAGGTGGGGCTCGCTGATGCAGGCCTCCGCCGACAGCAGCACCCCGTCGTGGCCAGCCCCGACCCGGGCGGCGGCCCGAAGCTCCGGCAGGAACGCCTTCATGGCGTCCGTCATCCACGGGCCGGGCGCCGGCGGATGGCCGTGGTCGGTCGCATAGCACGGGAACGTGACCACACCCAGGTTCTGGTCGAAGAACTGGATCATCCGGAGGCCGATCCGGGCCAGGTCCCGGACGCAGCCGGTCGCCAGCTCCCGGGTACGCGGGACGGCGACGCAGGCGGGCAGGCTGGCGCGCCATGCCGCGTCCCAAGGTTCCTGCCACATGGAGCCGTCCGCGGTGCGGCAGACGCCCTCGGGGCCGCCGCCCGCATGGAACGCGTCCGGGTCGTCGTATCCGGTCCATCGGTGGGCCGTCGCCCAGCGGGTGCCGTTGCAGAACGTGCTCGGTGCCCAGCCGCGCTCCTGGGCGGCGATCGCGAAGGCCGCCATGGCATCCGCGCCGCCGATGGGGGGAAGCGCGTCGGGGTAGATCCATGGCCCGTGGCGCTCCCAGGCCATCAGCACCGGGAGGACGGGTGCATCCAGGCGGGCGGCGACGCGGTCGAGGATCGGCAGGAGCTTCGGGTACGGGAGGAATGCCTCGACCGGGTCGGCGGGACCCTCGTCGTGGATGCCCTGGACGCGGATCATCAAGGGGACCGGCGCGACTGCGATCGTGTCGGGGATCGCGCGGTGACGGAGCGGCCGGGAGGCCCATGCCTGGGCCAGCGACCAGTCGCGATAGATCGCGGCGGCGTCCTCCCACGTTCCGGCCACGGAACGGACCCGGACGTCATAGGGCACCAGCTCCGGCCCGGGCGCGACGCCGCCGACGGTGTGGGCGAAGGCGAGGCGGACCCGGTCGGCGCCGGACGCGAGCGGCTTGATGACCTTGGGCCGGCCGTCCGGGTCCGCGGCCCAGGCGAGCAGGCCGGTCGAACGGTCGAGATAGGCGAGGAACTGCGCGAACGTCAGGCCGGGGTAGTGGAGGGCGTCGATCGTCTCCGGGCGCAGCTCGAGGGCGAAGGGGGCATCGGGCTCCAGGTCGGTCGGACGGGGGCGCTCCAGGAGCTGGCCGGTCTCGAAGGGGCGCACGATCGCGTCCGTGCGACGGGTGCCCGGCGGGGTCCCCAGGCCGAGCGGCAGCCGCAGCACCGGGAAGCGGACGTCGACGAGGCGCAGACCGCCGTCCGCGTCCAGGGACAGTCGCCAGCGGACATCGGGCGCCTGCGCCGAGCCGCTCGCGCGGAGCGTGATGCCCAGTGCGTGGCCCTCGATCGCCGGGATGCGCGTGACCACCGTCCAGTCGGGGCCGACCTGCTCCAGGCGCACCTCGCGCGGCGCGCCGGCGTCCCGGAGCGTCCGGAGCGCTCCGGACGCGTCGACGTGGCCGACCTCGACGAGCGGATCGCCCTCGCGGGACGCGATGAGCTCCCGGCGCGTGCCCCACCGGTGCCACGAGACGAGCGCGCCGGTCCCGGTATCGAAGCGCAGCGCGTCGCCGCCAGCCCGGACCCCGATCAGCGGTCGGCCTCGATGCGACTCCACGCGAGGACCTGTCGGGTCGTGCGGCCCCGCAGCAGGAACGGATCGGACGAGAGGACCAGCCCGGCCCCATCCGCGGAGAGCTGGACATGCCGCCGCTGGGTGGTGCCCACCCAGTTGGGGAATTGGCTCATGCGCACCTCGTGCAGGACATCCCCGCCGTCGATGCGGAAGCGCGCCGCGTAGGAGATGAAGGAGCTGAAGGCCGCCGCGCGCTGGTCATCCGGTCCTGCCAGCATGTCCCCGCCCGCGATCGGTGCGCGATCACGCCGGCCGATGGTGGTCATCATCGTGCCGTCGGCGGTGTAGACGACGATCCCCTGCGGATCGACGCCCATGGGGTGGTCGATCGATCCGTCCTCCCCCACGGACTCCCAGGAGCGGAGCTCCCAGGCGCCCAGCAGGGACGCCCGGAGCGCGACCTCCTCGGCGGTCACGCGGGCACCGGCGCATCGGCCCGCAGGAGTCCCTCGTGCTTGAGCTCCGCCCAGAGGTCGGTCGGGATGGGGTGCCTGAACGCGTCCACCGTGGTCTGGACATGCCGGGGCGAGCGCGCGCCCGGGATCACCGAGGCCACCGCCGGATGGCCCAGGGGGAACTGGATGGCGGCGGCCATGAGGGGCACGCCGTGGCGCTCGCAGACCGCCTCGATCCCCTCCACGTGGGCGACGACCTCCGGCGTGGGCGGGGCGTAGTCGGACATCTTGGCGTTCCGGGAGCCTGACGCCAGGATCCCCGACTGATAGGGGGCGCCGATGATGAACCCGCATCCGCGCGCGACGGCGGCCGGGAACTCGGTCGCCAGGATCTCCTGGCGCAGCAGCGTGTAGGGCATGGCGATGAGGAAGAAGTCCAGGTCCACGAGCTCCAGGAAGCGCGGGATCAGGCCCAGGTAGTTGACGCCCGCGCCGATCGCCTTGATGTAGCCGTGGGCGCGCAGCTCCACGATGGCACGCCATCCGCTCGTGGCGAGCTGGTTGAAGTGGTGCTGGAGTGTGGCGTCCGGCTTGTGGTACCCGAAATCCAGGTCGTGGATGACCGCCACGTCATAGAACGGCAGACCCAGTCGCAGCTGGCTCTGCTCATACGCCCGCATGATGCCGTCATAGGAATAGTCGAAGATCACGTCGAACAGGGTGGGTGCCTTCCAGGGCGACAGGTCCGTGTCGGAGCCCGGCACCTGGTGCTTGAGGTAGCGACCGATCTTCGTGGACAGGATGTACTCATCCCTGGGTCGATAGCGGAGACCTGCGCCGGTGCGCAGCTCCGACAGTCCGCGGCCATACCAGGGCGCCGTGTCGAAGTACCGGATGCCGCTGTCCCAGGCCGCCTGGACGGTGTCCAGCGCGTCCCGCTCCGGGACCTCGTGGAACAGGCTGCCGTAGGAGGCGCCGCCCAGGCCCAGCTGGGTGACCTGGACGCCGCTCTTGCCGAGTGGACGAGTCTGCGTGGGATCCATGCCGCTCCGTGTCCTGTGCGTCCCGGCTCAGCGCCGGGTCAATGCCATTCCGAGGTGGGGAAGAACAGGGTCCGCTTGACCAGCACCGACCGGGGCAGCCGGAGCTGGAGCATCAGGGTCTCCGCGACATCCTCCGGGCGCATCAGCGTGGCGCGCGAGTCGCTGCCGATTCGATGGATGTCCTGGTTGAGGTCATCCCAGAAGGGCGTGTCGATGCCGCCCGGGCAGAGCGTGCAGACCCGCACGCCCCGGGATGTGACCTCCTGTGCGAGGCACTCCATGAAGCCGACGACGGCCCATTTGGTGGCGCAGTAACCGGACCAGTCGGGGTAGCCCCTGGTTCCGCCGGCGCTCGCGATCGCGACGATGTCGCCGCGGCCGCGATCCAGCATCCCGGGCAGCACCGCCCTGACCGCGTGCGCGGTGCCCAGGTAGTTCGTCTCCATCATCGCGCGCCAGTCTGCGGGGTCCGCCTCCGCGACCGGGCCGATGATGCCGATGCCGGCGTTCGTGACGAGGATGTCGACAGGGCCCAGGATGTTCTGCGCCTTGCCGACCGCACGCTCCACCGACGCAGGATCGGTGACGTCCCCGGCCACCGCATAGCACGGCGAGCCGGTGCCGCTCAGCTCCGCGGCGGTCGCCCGCGACGCCTTGATGTCCCGGCCGAGGATGGCGACGGATGCGCCCTCCGCGGCGAGCCGGGCGGCGATGGCCCGGCCCAGCCCGCGGGTGGCGCCGGTGACGAGCGCGACCTGGCCGTCAAGCGCGGGGATGCTCATGTCACTCGCCATCCTTGATCCAGGGTCGGGCCTCCGACGGTTTGTCCCAGCTGGCGATGGGTGCCTGGAGCGGATCTGCCACCCAGCAGAACTCGCCGTTCCGGGCGCCGCCCGCATCCGAGGTCAGCTCCAGCACCAGGTCCACGGCCTTGTGGGGCGGGTCGCCGCCGGTGTCCTGGACCCACCGGACCCAGGCCCGGTACGCGTCCGCCTCGGGACCCATGGCGTCCACCTTGGCCTTGATGTCCGCCCACATGTCGGTCTTGACGTCACCCGGGTGGATGACGTTCGCGGTCACGCCGGAGCCCGCGATCTCCGCGGCGAGGTGGCGGGTGAGCTGGTTGAGCGCCACCTTGGCCGTGCCGTAGGCGCTGTTGAGCGGTCCGGGCGGATGGAGCGACGCTGCGGAGGTGACGTTCACGATGCGCCCCCAGCCGGCGTCCAGCATCCCCGCGAGGAAGTGGCGGATGGTCAGGTACGGCGCGATCGCGTCGATCGTCACGGTGCGCACCCAATCCGCCGGGTCGCCGTCCTTGATGAGCGCGATGGGTCCGAACACGCCCGCCGCGTTGACGAGGATGGTGGGCGACCCGAAGCGCTCGCGGACATCCGCCGCGAGCCGCTCCACGGACGCGCCGTCCGAGACATCCGCCGCGATCCCCGTGACGCCTCCCGCCGAATCTGCCGCCAGGAGTTCCGTCTCACGAAGCTGGTCCGCGTTCCGAGCGACCGCGATGACGGTGGCGCCGCGCGCCGCGAGGCCGAGCGCCACGCCCCGGCCCAGGCCCCGGCCACCACCCGTGACGACCGCGATCCGTCCCAGTTGATCGGCCATCGCGCTCAGGCCTTCCCAGCGCTCGTCTCGAGGTGGAACACCTCGTTGACCACGGACGAGTCGACGATGCCCTCTGCGGTGAACTCCATCAGCGGGTTCATCAGCTCGCCCCATCGGTCATGGACCCCGGTGTGCCACAGCCGGTCCCAGGCCCCCTCATCGGTGATCTCGGAGTAGAGGAACAGGACCGGGTCGCGCTCGAAGATGGTGATCTGCCCGATGCCCTGGCGCTCGATCTCCGCGACCAGCTCCGGCCAGATGTTGTCGTGCCAGTGCCGGTACTGCGCCAGGCCGCCGGGCTTGAGACGCATCGTGAAGGCTCGGCGGATCATGGTGTTCCCTCCTCCTGGATGGATGCGGTGACGGCCGCCGCCCGCTCCATGGGCTGGCCGGTGTTGATCGCATGCAGGACCTCGCGGTTGCTGGTGGTGGCGCCGTCGAGCTCCAGCGCCAGGTGGCCACGGTAGAGCACGAGGATGCGGTCGGCGAGGCCGACCAGCTCCGGCAGCTCCGTGGATCGGAACAGCACGATCCGCCCCTCGTCCGCGAGCGTCCGGATGAGCTGGTAGATCTCGCGCTTGGCACCCACATCCACACCGCGTGTCGGGTCGTCAAGAAGCATCAGGCGCGGCGCCACCTCCAGCCATTTGCCGATGACCACCTTCTGCTGGTTGCCGCCCGACAGGGAGCTCGCCGGATCCTCGGCGTGGTTGACCTTGATGCGCAGCCGCTCGATCTGGTGGCGCGCGGCGTCGCGCATCTCGCCCGGCCGCAGCCAGGGGGTGCGCGACGGGAGCGCCCCCACGCGGACGACGCTGATGTTGCGCACGATGCTCCGGTCCAGCATCAGCCCCTGGTGGCGCCGGTCCGCGGGGACGAGCGACACGCCCCGTCGTGACGCGCTGGCCGGTGAGCCAGGGAGGCCGCCGTCATCAGGGTACCTGACGCTGCCCGCGGTGGCCCGGCGCGTCCCGAACAGCACGCCCAGCAGGCTGGCCACGCCCGACCCTTCCAGACCCGCCAGACCGACGATCTCGCCCGCCTGCGCCGTGAACGACGCGCCGACCAGCTCCTCACCGACCGACAGGTTCCGCACCACCAGCGCCTGACCGGAGGCCGTCGGGGGGATGCCCGACGTCCCGACGGCCACTCGTGGTCGCCGCTCCGGAAACAGGTCTCCCTGGGCCTGTCCGACCATCGCACCCACCACGTCGGCGATGGTGAGGTCCGCCCGGTCACGGGTCCACACGAGTCGCCCGTTGCGCATCACGGTCACCCGGTCCGCGATCTGGAACACCTCCTCCAGGCGGTGGGAGACGTAGAGCATCGTCATGCCGTCGGCGCGCAGATCGCGCAGGACCGTGAACAGGCGTTCCGTCTCGTGCTCGTTGAGCGCGGAGTTGGGCTCATCGAGGATCAGCACGCGGGGCCGCTCCAGGACGACGCGGCTGATCTCCACCAGCTGCCGCTCGTCGAGATCCAGCTCTCCGACGAGGGTGTCCGGATCCGCGCGCAGGCCGATGCGCGCCAGGATCGGCTCAGCGGCTGCGCGCATCGCCGCGCGATCGACCAGGCCGTGCCGCGTGGGCTGCCGGTCGGGGAACAGGTTGGCGAGGATGGAGCGGTCCGGGAACAGGCTCAGCTCCTGGTAGACGATGCCGATGCCCGCCCGGCGCGCGTCCTGCGGTGACCCGATCGCGACCCCCCGCCCGTCGATCGTGATCGTCCCGGCATCCGCCCTCACGGCGCCTGCCAGGATCTTCATGAGCGTGGACTTGCCGGCGCCGTTCTCGCCGATGATCGCGTGGACCGTGCCGCGTTCCACCGCGAGGTCCATGCCCACGAGCGCCTTGATGCCGCCATACGACTTGGACAGCCCGGCGACGGCGATCGCGGGATCCGCGACCGCCGTGCCGGACACGGCGGACGGCAGCCCCTGGTCAGTCGACCGCGGACCGCCGCCCGTGCCCATGGGTGCTACTTGGACTCGTTCTCGATGGGCTCGAGCGCCTCCGCCCAGTTCGCGATCACACCGTCCACCAGCGGCTGGTAGTACGCGCGCGCCGCGGCCGGGTCGGCTGCGATCGCCTCCAGTTCCTCGAACGTGAGCGCCGGCAGCCCGTACGGCTCGGTGACCGAGTCCTTGGTCACGATCTCCGTGCCTGCGTCCAGGAACCCGCCGGCCGTCAGGTCCACGGTCGACGCTCCGGTGATGGTGTCGTACAGCATCTTGATGGGCAGGTAGCCCTGCATGAACGGGGTCTGGCCCAGGCTGATGTAGGCGTTGCCCTCCTTCAGCTGGAGCAGGTTCTCAGCGGTGAGGTCATAGCCGCCCGACACGAACGGGGTGTCCGGGTTGGCGGCCTGGAGCTGCCCCAGGCTGTTCACATCGAACGCGCAGAGGCCGACCATCGCCGCGATGTCCGGGTTGGCGGTCAGGATGGCCTCCCATGCCGCGTAGTTGTCCGTGGTGGTGGCCTTCACGTCGGACGGCCCGACCACGCTGATGCCGGCAGCGGCGGCGAGGGCCTCCAGGACACCCGCCTGGCGGTTCTCCAGCACCGGGAAGCCGGGGAAGCAGTTGCCGACCGCGACCTTGCCGGCCGCCGACGCGGCGCCGCCCAGCCTGTCCACGATCGCCTGGCCCAGGATGCGCCCGGACTGCTTGGAGCGCTCGCCGACGTACGGCGCCTTGACGCCGGTGTCCAGCAGGTTGAACTGGACCACCGGGATGCCGCTGTCGATGATGGCGTTGATGGGGTCGGCGAGGGTGGACCCGGGCACGGACGTGGCGATGCCCTGGACGCCCGAGTCCGCCAGACCCTGGATGAGGCTCATCTGCTCGTTGGGGTCACCGCCGTCCGGGCCCACGACCTGGAGCTCCACGCCCAGGTCCGCGGCGGCGAAGTTGGCCCCGTCGATGATCTGCTGGATGAATGGGTTGCCCTTGACGTGGGTCACGAAACCGAGCTTGATGGTCTGGCCCGTGCCCGCCGACGGGCTCTGGGCCGTGGCGACCGGTCCCGCGACCATCGCCACCGCGAGTGCGACGCCCGAGAGGGCGGCGAACCGCTTCGTGTTCGACATTCAGAACCTCCTCTGTGTGCCGGTCCCGGCGCAGCAAGCCTGCCCGGGACGTGTGCCAGCTCGCCTGTCACCGTCGGTGCTCGGGGTCCCTCCTTCCTCGCTCATCGGTCGGGTGCGCCATCGCTCATCCCGCATCGACCACGTCGCGCGCGCGACGGGTGCGCTGCCGGCGGACGAGCTGGTCGACGGCCACCGCCACGAGCACGGCGGCGCCCGTCACGAAGATCGACCATTTGGCATCGATGTTCAGGAACAGGATGCCGCTCTGGATCGCCTGGATGATGACGGCGCCCAGCACGGCGCCCAGGATCGTGCCCCGTCCGCCCGACAGCGGCGTGCCGCCGATGATGACCGCGGCCACGACGGGCAGCAGGAAGGCGTCGCCGGTGCTCGTGTCGATGGCGCCCCGGTCGCCGAAGAAGATCATGCCCGCGAGGCCCGCCACGAGGCCCATCAGGACCAGCACGGCGATGCGCGTCCGGTCGGTGGCGATGCCCGACAGGCGCGCGGCGTCCGGGTTGGAGCCCATCGCCTGGACGCGGTAGCCGAAGCGGGTCCGCTGGAGCAGCACGTGCATCACGACCGCCAGCAGCACGAACGCGATGGCCACCATGGGGATGAAGCCCAGCAGCCGGGCATCCCACATCGTGAAGAAGGGCGCCTCCTTGTCCGGCGCGAGCACGGCCTTCGACTCGTTCACCACGAGCGACAGCCCGCGGTACACCGACAGCGTGCCCAGGGTGATGATGATCACCGGGATGCGCAGCCGGACCGCGAGCACGCCGTTGACGAGGCCAAGCAGTCCCCCGAACGCGATGCCGCACAGCGCGGCGAGCCAGGGGTCCAGGCCCGCGATCATCAGCTTGCCGCCGATGACCGCCGAGAAGTTGAACATCCAGCCGACCGACAGGTCGATGTCGCGGATGACGACCACGAACACCATGCCCACCGCGAGCATCCCGATGAACGCGCCGTTGGACAGCAGCTGGGCGAGCGACTTGGGCTGGAGGAACAGCGGGTTGGCGGCACCGATGAACACGATCAGCGCGACGAGCGCGATGATCACGCCCGCCTCCTCCGGGATGCGGCCGCGCCAGGTGCGACGCGCCGGGGCCGTGACCGTCACGCCCGCCGCCGGCTGCGTGGTCCTGGTCCGGATGCGCGTCGCAATCCACCCTCCTCACCCCCCGGCCGTGCCCACCCTCCGCCCGGGCTGGAAACGATACGCGACGGAGCGACCCATTGTCCTGCCGCTCGCTCCGCCGTGGGCCCATCGGGCGAGGCGGTCCCTCGGGGCATGGGCGGTCGGGGACGAGGCACCGTGGCTGGAGCAGCCGCCGTCAACGACGAGGGTCTGCCCGTGCACGAACGCTTCCCCATCCGACACGAGATGGAGCGCGGCGCCGGCGATGTCGTCAGGAGTGGCGTACCGGCGTGCCGGCACCTCGTCCAGGATGTCTGCGCCGCCGCAGACGCCCGCCGGGGGCCAACGCTTCGGGCATGGCGCCGACCCTGCCAGCCGCTGGCGGCACCGACACGCGCTGCACGCACCATGATGCGCAGCGCATCATCAGCATGATGCTACGATGCGTCCATGCGCACCACCATCACCCTCGAGCCTGACGTAGCCGCCCGACTGGAGCGCATGACCCGCGAACGGTCGATCACCTTCAAGGAGGCGGTGAACTCCACCCTGCGAGCGGGGCTGGACGCCGACCGGCAGGCGCGGACGCCCGGGCCATACGTCCTGAAGACCTATCACATGGGCGTGCCGCTGGTCGATCTCACCAAGGCCAACCAGCTTGCCGCGGCACTTGAGGACGAGGAGATCATCCGCAAGATGGCCCTTGGCAAGTGAGGCTGCCGGACGTGAACATGCTGCTCTACGCGGTCAACCGGGATGCCCCGCAACACCCGCGCGCACGGCCATGGCTGGAGGGCCGCCTGTCGGGAGCGGAGACCCTCGGGTTCGCCTGGGCCACGCTCACGGGCTTCCTCCGCCTCAGCACGAGGCACGGCATCTTCACGGCACCGCTCTCCCCACAGGCGGCTTTCGATCTCATGGACTCGTGGCTGGAGCTGCCGCACGTCGCCATCGTGGATCCGACCGACCGGCATGCCGCCACGCTCCGCGAGCTCATCGAGCGCGTTGGGACGGCGGGCAATCTCGTCACGGATGCGCACCTTGCGGCGCTGGCCATCGAGCATGGCGCCACCCTGGAGTCGGCCGACCACGACTTCGGACGGTTTCCCGGCCTCCGCTGGGAGGACCCGCTTCAGTCCAGCAGGCGGTAGGCGCCCGTCGTCAGGAAGTCCGCGAACGAGTCGCGCAGGACCAGGTCCTCCAGCACGCCGCACGCTCGGTTCGGGGCGGCCCCCTCGCTGATCGCGCGGCACTCCTCGTCGATCAGCCGCGACAGGAGCGCCCCGTCGATGAGCGTCCCCTCCGCCGTGCGCACGCCGTGCCGGCGCCACTGCCACAGCTGGGAGCGGCTGATCTCCGCGGTCGCCACGTCCTCCATCAGGTCGTCGATGGCCGCGGCACCCAGCCCGCCCAGCCACGCGTCGAGGTAGCGCAGGCCCACGTTCACGTTCTGGCGCACGCCCGCGTCGGTGACCGCACCACCCGGGATGCGCACGTCCACGAGCGCGTCGGCGGACGCCACCACGTCGTCCCGCCGGCGGTCGCGCTGGTTCGGGCGGTCGCCCAGGGCCGCGTCGAAGCAGGCCTTCGCCTCGGGCACCAGGTCCGGATGGGCCACCCAGGTGCCGTCGAAGCCGTCGCCCGCCTCACGGGCCTTGTCCTCGCGGACCCGGGCCATCGCGCGCTCGGTCACCTCGGGCCTGCGCCGGTTGGGGATGAACGCACTCATGCCGCCGATGGCGTGGGCACCGCGCCGGTGGCAGGTCTTGACCAGCAGCTGGGTGTAGGCGCGCATGAACGGCACGGCCATCGTCACCTGGCCCCGGTCGGGCAGGATCATCGCGGGGTCGTCCCGGAATGCCTTGATGAGGCTGAAGATGTAGTCCCAGCGGCCCGGGTTGAGGCCCGCCGAATGGTCCCGCAGCTCATGCAGGATCTCGTCCATCTCGAACGCGGCCCAGATCGTCTCGATGAGCACCGTCGCCCGGATCGTGCCCTGGGGGATGCCCAGGGCGTCCTGCGCGAACCGGAACACGTCGTTCCAGAGCCGCGCCTCGAGGTGCGACTCCAGCTTGGGCAGGTACACGTAGGGCCCGCGCGCGGGGCCCGCGTCCCGCTCCAGGGCTCGCCGCCCGGCGTGGAACAGGAACAGCCCCAGGTCGAACAGGCCTGCCGAGACCGGCTGCCCGTCCACGGTCACATGGCGCTCGACCAGGTGCCAGCCGCGCGGCCGGACCACGAGCGTGGCGGTCTCCTCGTCGAGGGCATACCGCTTGCCCTCAGGGCTCGTGAAGTCGAGCTGCCGGTTCACCGCGTCCAGCAGGACGGCCTGACCGCCCAGGCTGTTCGCCCAGGTGGGCGAGAGGGCGTCCTCCAGGTCGGCCATGAACACCCTGGCGCCCGAGTTGAGGGCGTTGATGGTCATCTTCCGTTCCGCCGGGCCCGTGATCTCCACGCGCCGGTCCAGGAGGTCGGCGGGCGCCGGCGCGACGCGCCAGTCCCCGGCCCGCACGTCCGCGGTCTCGGCGAGGAAGTCCAGGCGCCCGCCGTCCGCGAGCGCCGCCCGGCGCTCCGCGCGCCGCGCCACGAGCGACCGGCGCCGCTCCCCGAAGGTGCGTTCCAGGTCCGCCAGGAACGCCAGCGCGGCCGGCGACAGGATGGGTGCCAGCTCCGTCGGCACCGCCCCGACGACCTCGACGCCGTCGGGGATGCGGGGTGTCGACGGCTCAGACGACGCGGGCATCGGGCAGCTCCTCCACGAACTGGGTCCCCAGCCGGGCCGCGTCGTAGGCGCTGCCGACCAGATGGTGGTACGGCACGCCGGTGAACTGGTGATGCGACCGGGTCGGGATGTCGGCTCCCTCCGCCCATTCCAGGCGCTGGAGCTCGATGTAGGCCTCCTGCTTCCGGTCGCGCAGACCGGCCAGCAGCGTGGACAGACCATACCCTGCCGCGTGCTGCCCACCAAGGGTGATGAACAGGAACCGCACGCCCAGCTCGCCCAGCTCGTCGAAGGTGAGCGGGTCCGGGTCGTTGAACCACTTGAAGGAGCTGGAGTAGTTGAACGCGAAGCGGGCGTCCGGGAAGCGCTTCCGGATCTCGCTCGTGAACGTCTCCACGGGGGCCCGCGCGGACGTGGGGAACTCGCACCACACGAGATCCGGGATGCCCGAGTCGAGGTAGCGCAGGCCGCGGTCCACCGCGAGCGCCATGCCCCGCTCCGTCTGCGGCGCGTCGACCGCGGACAGCCCGTCGGTGCGTGCGATGACCACGAAGTCGGGGTTGCCCAGGTCGTCGGCGACGGCGCGCATCATGCGCAGCTTGCCGATCATCTCGCGCGCGGACACCAGCGACTTGCCGCCGATGTGGCCGCAGCGCTTGGGCAGCACCTGGTCTTCGATGTGGGCGCCCGCCACGCCCGCGGTCACGTACAGCTCGGCGATGCGCTGGACGTTGAAGATGTTGCCGTAGCCCGCGTCCATGTCCACCACGACCGGCGGGATGTCCAGGTGCCTGGGCGCAACGCCCTTCTCGGGGTCGCCCACGGCCATCGTCAGCTGGAACTTGCGCAGGCCGCTCACGGTGCGCCGGGCAGCCTCCGCGATCTCCACGCCCGTGTACAGGTCCATGTCGGTGGTGCCCACGTGGCCGATGGCGAAGCTGTAGCCCGAGAAGTAGACCGCGTCGAAGCCGTGGGCCATCACGAGCTGCGCCCCGAACGGGTCGTAGATGCCCGGGCCGAAGAGGTACGGCCGGGTCCGGAGCAGGTCCCGCATCCGGGTGGATGGGTGGGTCCAGCGGCTGGCCGGGACCTGGAAGCCGTCGGGCAGGAGGGGGGTCGAGGCGAGCTCGCGCGCGGTGGTCGCGTGCTGGGCGGGGGCAGGCTGGGCGTCGATGGCGGTCATGGCGATCGGCTCCTGGCTCAGGCGTTCTCGTGGTCGATGGGGCAGTCGTCCGGGCACTCGCAGGCGTCCGGGGGCGGCGTCGTGGGAATAGGCGGCTGGGGCTCCATCGGGTCTCCCTTGGGGTGCGGCCGGTTGGGTGTCGCGCCAATCTAGGGAGCGCGCGGCAATCGGTCCAATCGATTGATACGAGGTAGATGATCGATGTGACTGATGGGTGCGAGCATCGCGCCGAGCGCAGCAGCGTCTCGCGCCACGACAGGTGTGATTTCTCCACGGGTGGTGTCAGATCGCCACAACGCGTGGAGAAACGGCACGTGGCGTGGCGCCGGGTCCGCGGGCAGGCCGCCCCGGGGCGGTCAACGAAGCCACAGTCCGCCGACGTGTCCGTCGACACCGCGACCCCGTCCCGGACCCAGAGCGTCAGCCTCCCGTGGCCTGGCCCAGGCCGATCAGCGCGGCCCCGGCCACGGCGAGCCCCACGCCGGCCTGGCGCAGCCGGGTGAGGCGCTCATCGAGCACGAGGCGCGCCAGGATCGCGGTCGCGACCGGGTGGAGCGAGATGAGCACCACCGTGACCGAGAGCGTGCCCACCGTGGTGGCCGCGAGGTAGGAGATCGTTCCGCTCGTGTCCGCGATCGACGCGAGCAGCCCGATGGCCACCAGCCGGCCCGTGAAGCGCGGTACGGCCTTCCCGCGGGCCCGCGCCCGCCACCACATGACCCCGAACGCGGCACCGATGGTCACGATCGAGACGGCCCGCACGACCAGCAGCGTGGATGCCGTGCCCAGGCCGCCGTCATGGGCGCGGTCGGTGGCCAGGTACCATCCCGCCGCGGCACCTCCGGCGCCCAGGATGAGCGCCCAGTCGAGGGGCGTCTTGCGCTCCGGGCGCCCGCTGTGCGGGGCGGCGCTCCGGCCCGGCATCGACACGACGACGACGGCGGTCAGCGCCATCACCATCCCCAGCGCGGTCACGGCCCCCAGCGACTCGCCGCTGACGACGCCCACGATGGCCGGGATCGCGGCCCCCAGCAGCGCGGTCAGGGGCACGACCAGGCCCATCGGGCTGCGAGTGAGCGCCTGGAACAGGCAGCCCAGGCTGACCATGCCCAGCACGCCCGCGAGTGCCGCCCAGTCGAGGCCCGCGGTCCCCTCGATCGTCTCGCCGGAGATGAGGAACAGGCCGCCGACCAGCACCACGCCCCAGCCCTGGAGCAGCACGAGCGTCACGACGACACCGGCGGCGCGGCTGGTCATGCCCCCCAGGAAGTCGGTCGTGCCCCAGGCCGCCGCCGTGAACAGCGAGAGCAGGGGCCCCGCGAGGTTCAGGGCACGAGCACCGAGCGGAACACGCGTCCGGCCCGCAGGTCCGCGAGTGCCTCAGCGGCGTCGGCGAGCGGCCGGACCGCCTCCACGAGGTGGTCCACCGACAGCGTGCCGTCCAGGTACAGCGCGATGGCGTCCTCGATGTCCGCGGGGATGAAGCCGCGCGAGCCCAGCACCGAGAGTTCCCGCCAGAAGATCTCCGCGGCGCGCACCCGGAACGGCTCCAGGGCCGCCCCGATGAGCACCACGCGTCCACCGGGTCCGCCCATCGCGATGGCCTGCTCGTCCACGCGAGCGTCACCCACACACTGGATGACCACGTCCGCGCCATGTCCGCCCGCCGCCTCGCGCACCGCGGGGACCGGATCGCCGTCCGACGCGCCGATCACCACGTCCGCGCCCAGCTGCCGAGCAAGGCGCTGCTTCGCCTCGGAGCGGGTCACCGCGATCACCCGGGCGCCCATGGCCTTGGCCAGCTGGACCGCGTTGGACCCCAGGCCGCCGATGCCCAGCACCACGACGGTCTCGCCGGGCTGGACCCGGGCGATGCGCTTGAGGCCGTGGAGCGGCGTGGCGACCGCGTCGGTGAGGACCGCCAGCACCGCCGGAGGGACTTCCCGGGGTGGCCGGACGAGCGCCGCCACCGGACGCACCACATACTCCGCGAAGGCTCCGTCCACGTCCACGCCCATGCGCGTGACGGACGGGCTGATGTTCGGGCGGCCGGCCGCGGCCCACCGGTCGCCGGGCGGCGTCGTGATGTAGTAAAGCGCCACCTGGTCGCCCGGCGCCACGCCCGTCACGCCGTCGCCCAGGGCGTCCACGCGGCCGGCGGCCTCGTGACCCGGCACGATCGGCCAGGAGACCTTCGCGCCGAAGCCGCCCTCCTGGAGGAACACGTCGGAGCCGCACACGCCGCACGCCTCGATGCGCACCCGGACCTCGCCGGGGCCCGGCTCCGGCACCGACCGGGTGGCCATCCGGATGGGCTGCTCCACGCCCGGCAGCTCCGCGACGCGCATCGTTCGGGTGGCCATCAGCCGGCGGACCCGGGCCAGATCGCGGACTCCGGATCGGACTCGCGCGGCGCGCCGCCCCGGACCCCGATCCCCTCCAGCTCCACGAGCATCCCCGGGAACACGAAGCCCACGACGACCGCGGTGGACGCCGGATACGGCTCGCGCAGCCACTCCGCGCGGATGACCTTGAACGCGGCGTACTGGGCGGCGTCGCTGAAGAACGCGTTGAGCCGGACCAGCGAGTCGACGGACGCGCCCTGGGCGCGCAACACGGCGTCCAGGTTCGCGAAGGCCTGTCGGCACTGGGTCTCGAAGTCCTCGCCGGCGAGCCCGCCCTCGGGCAGGAAGCCGGCCTGACCCGACGCGAACACGAGGTCGTCCGACCGGACCGACTGGCTGAAGTGGAGCGCTCCCTGCCATGGGAACGCGAACCGGGTGACCAGTGGCTTCACCGTGACGCCCACCCGCTCAATACATCAGGAAGCCGCCGGAGGCATTGATGGTGCTCCCGGTGATGTAGCTCGCATGGTCGGAGGCGAGGAACACGACGGGGCCCGCCATCTCCGCCGGCTCCGCCACGTAGCCCAGCGGCGTCTGCTTCTTCATGTTCTCGTAGACCTCGGGCGAGAGGCCCGTCATCAGCATCGGCGTGTGGACCTGGCCGGGCGAGATGCAGTTGACCGTGATCCGATGGGCTCCGAACGTGCGCGCGAGGCCCCGACACATGGAGGTGACGCCGCCCTTCGTGGCGGCGTATGCCACCGATCCCCCGAAGCCGCCCGTCCACCACCCCTGGGAACTGAACAGGATGATGCGTCCGCCCTTGCCCTGCGCGATCATCGCGTTGCCGGCGGTGCGCGCGAGGAAGAACGCTGCCCTCAGGTTGATGTCGTGCTGGAAGTCCCAGTCCTCCTCGGTCACCTCGTCCAGGCTGCCCTTTCGGCGCAGCACGGCGGCTGCATTCACGAGGCAGTAGAGGTTCCCGAATTCCGCGATCGCACGGTCCACCAGCTGCTGATGGGTGGCGTGGTCGCCCAGGTTGGCGGCCATGCCCGCGTGACCGGACCCCTCCAGGCCGGCCACCACCTCGTCCACCCTCGTCGGGTCCAGGTCCACCGCGAGCACCCTGGCACCCGTGGTCGCGAACGCCTCGGTGATGGCCTTGCCGATGCCGCCCGTGGCGCCGGTGACGATGACGCCCTTGCCCTCGAGGCCCGCGCCGATGCTCCAGCTCATGTCGTTGCTCCTCCCTGTGCGCAGCGGCTCAGGCGAGCGCGCCGTACTTCCTCGGGTCGGCCAGGACCGTGGCGCTGTCGTAGTGACGGACCACGTCCTCGATGACCTCGATGCCGAGGCCAGGCCTGGTGGGCGGATAGACCCAGCCCTCGACGTGCTCGAACGGCTCTGTCACCAGCTCATGCTGCATGGGATTGCGCAGCGGCTTGAACTCGAACAGCCTGGCGGAGGGGGTGCTGAACGAGATCGCCAGGCTGGCGGCCGAGCAGATCGCGCTCGACCAGGCGTGGGCGTTGCTCTGGCGCTTGTAGAACTCCACCCGCTCGGTCGCCTTCTTGAAGCCGGTGATGCCCTCCGCACGGCCGGGGTCGATGCCCACCACGTCCACCGTGCCCGTCGCGAGCACCTCCTCGAAGCCCCGCAGGTCCCACTCCTTCTCGCCGTACGCGATGAGGCAGGTCGTCTTGGCACGCAGGTTGCGGTAGCCCTCCGGGTCCCACTCCATGAGCGGCTCCTCGATCCAGTGGAGCCCGTACTCGTCGAACGCCTGGACCCGCCGGACGGCGGTCATCACGTCCCATTTGATCGCCCAGCCGCAGTCGAGCATGATGAGCGCCTGCTCGCCCAGGCCCTCGCGCATCCGGCGCATGTACTCCACGTCCCGGTCGTGCTCGTAGCCCAGGCGTGCGTTGCCGCGCTTGCCCAGGCCCACCTTCACGCCGTGGAGGCCGGGCGCGACCCACTCCTGGGCCTCCTCCACCATCTGCCCGATGTCCTCGTAGTGCGCGTGACAGGAGGCGACCACGGGCAGCCGCTCGTGGACCGAGCCGCCCAGGAGGTCGAGCACGCTGGCACCCAGCAGCTTGCCCTTGATGTCCCAGAGGGCCATGTCGATGGCCGCGATGGCGTAGCTCGCGATGCCGCCGCGGTAGCCGTACCACCATTTCTTGTCTCGCAGCTGATGCCAGATCGCGATGTTCGCGAGCGGGTCCTTGCCCACGACCCGCTCGGCCATCCCCTCGACGATGGCCTTCGTGGCGAAGTTCGCCTCCGGGAACTGGGTGATCGATTCGCCCCAGCCGACGACGCCGTCCCGCGTGGTGATCTTCACGAGGCACAGGTGGCGCAGCGCGTTGAAGTCATTCGGTTCCGGGTAGCTGACCGGGATCGCCTCGACCGTCGCGATCGTGTCCATGTGGGCGCTCCTTCTGCCGAGGGCCGACCGGCATGGCGGCACGCCAGCCCCGGGGCCTCAAATCGTTTCCAGCGACCAGTGTAGGGGGCCCGTGGGAGCCGTGGTGCGCGCGCAGGCTGGCGCGGCGCGCGCAGTGTCCCCGCGATCGACACCCGGTCCGGGCGGCGTTCGCGCGGCACCCACCAGCCGGTACCATCCGGGAAGGATGCCACTGGTGCCGCACCAGACGGTCGCTCGGCCGCGTCTCGTCACGCGGATCGGCGAGGCACGCGTCGCGTTCGTCGTCGCGGGCTCCGGATACGGGAAGTCCACGCTGGCCGAGCAGGCAGCGGCCGATGCCGGCATCGCGACCGTGGCGCTCGACCTGGGTGGGGTGCGAGCCGGCGTCGCGCCGGTGCTGGGTGCGCTCCGACGCGCGGTGCGCACGGCGGGCATGGGCGCCCTGGACGCGGCGCTGGCGGTGGTCGCGGAGCAGCGCCGATCGTCGGACCTCGCATCCGCGGCGATCGAGGCGTTCCGGAGCGAGCTGGGCGTCCGTGACGATCCGATCCTGCTGCTGGTCGATGAGGTCCAGGATGTCGCGGCGGAGGGGATCTCGCTCGTGGCGGGCCTGGTCGCGGCGATCGCGGCGCCCCATCGGGCGATCGCGGCGCCCCATCGGGCGATCGTCGCGGGGCGCGTGCTGCCGGATGCCGTGGCCGCCGCCGCCCCGGACGCGATCAGGATTGGCGTCGATGACCTTGCCTTCGATGCGGACGAGGTGGCGGCGCTGGCGGGCAGCCTGGGCCGGCCCCTGGACTCGGTGACCGCCGCATCCATGTGTGGCGCCACGGACGGCTGGCCCGCGGCGGTCGCGCTGGCGGTGTCCCTGGCGGGTGGGGTCGACCGGGCGCGCGGGCCGCTGCCGTCCGGCGTGGAGGCACAGCTGGATCGGTTGCTGGCCGCCGCCGGCGCGGGCGCGACCGCCGCCGCCGTGGCGATCGCCCACCTCCCGCGGATCGACGAGCGCGTCGCCGACCTGGCGGCGGGTCCGGGGGCGCTGGCTCGACTCGTCGGCGCCGGACTGCCCATCCGAGGCCGGTTGGATGGCTGGCTGGAGCTGCCCGACCCGGTGCGTGACGTCCTTCGCCGACGCGGTGCCCTGGACCCGTCCCGAGCTCGCGCGGTCGCGGAAGCCTTGTTCGATGCCACAGAGCCTGGGCTCGCCCTGGATGTCCTCGTGGAGGCGCACCACCCTGACACGCTGGCGGCGACCCTCGCCGGCCGATCATGGCATGAGCTCACCCCGCTGGAGGCGGGCGAGGTCATGGCCGCCCTCGCCGGACTGCCCGCGTCGACCCTCGAACGACACCCGAGGGTCCTGCTGGCGGCGGCGCGCGTCGCCGAGTCGAGCGCGCACCTCGCCTGGCGCACCCAGCTGCTGGAGCAGGCGCAGGGGATGTCCGCGGTCGCCGCGGACCCGGTCCTGCGCCGCGAGGTCCTCGCGGAGCTCGCGGCCGATGCCTCCCGCTCCGGTGAGGATGAGACCGCGCGGGCCCGCGCGCAGGAGGTGATCCGGGGTGCCGGTCCGGAGGAGGCCCGGAGTCGCGCCGTCGCGCTCACGGCACTGGGCCGGACGGACGCGTTCTCGCGTGACGCGTCGGCGATGACGAGGGCGGCCGACCACCTGGTGGAGGCGGCGGCGCTCCTGCGACCCCTGGGCGAGCCGGATCTGCTCCGGACCACGCTCCAGGTCCTGGGCTACGGCATCCACTTCGCGCGCGGCGACCTGGACGCGGCCGTCGTGGTGCTGCGCGAGGCCGCGGACCTCGATGCGGGTGCGATCCGCACGCGCGCCGGCATCCAGACGTTCCTCGCCGACGCGCTCGTGGCCGCTGGTCGCCTGGGCGACGCGGAAGCCGTGCTGCGCGAGGTGCTGGGCGTCGCGCGCCGCCTGCGTGACCAGCGTCTGCTCGCCTATCACGCGTGGATGCGCGCCTCGATCGAGTCACGGCGCGGGGAGGCCTCCGCGGTGGAGGCGTGGCTGGCCGAGGCGGAGCGCCACCCGGGCGACTGGTTCGGGCACCCCACCGGAATCGAGTTCCTGGCCGACGCCACCGACCATCTCGCGCGCGTGGGCCTGGATGTGGAGGCGCACCGGTACCTGCGCCGGGTGGAGGCCCGCTGCGCGGCGGACGGACGGCCGGGCATCGACCAGATCGCGCTGGTTGCGCGCGCCATGGTGGGGGCGCGGGCGGGTGATCCGGTCCAGGCTGAACGGGATCTCGTGGCATGCCTGGAGATCGAGCAGGTCGCACCGCGCGAGCACTGGCGCATCCACCTGCTGCGGGCGCTCGCGGCGCTCCGCGGCGGTGATCCAGAGTCGGCGCGACGCCATGCACGCCGCGCGACCGGCATGGCTGCCGCGATGGGTCATCCGGGCCTGCCGCGCATCCTGGAGGCCGCGGCCGTCGCACGCCTGGAGGGTGCCTCCGGGTCCATCGATGTGCCGGAGCCCGCCGGTGATGGCGCCGTCGCGGAGGCGACGGCCCGGATCAGCGTCCGTGTGCTCGGTCGGTTCAGCGTCGCGCTCGACGGCAGTCCGGCTGACCTTCCCGACGGCAGACCCGCCCAGCTCGTGAAGCTGCTCGCCGTGGCCGGACGTCGTGTGCCGGTCGATGAGGCCGTGGAGACGCTGTGGCCGGACGTCGACCCGGACCTGGGTCGCCAGCGGCTGCGCAACGTCCTCGCCCGGATCCGCGCCGCGTGTGGCGGCCTGGTGGTCCGGGAGGAGGAGACGCTCGGGCTCGATGCGACGGCGGAGGTGGACCTGGCGCGCTTCGAGGCGGCGGCGCGGGCGGCGCTCGCCGCCCCCGCCTCCTCCCAGGAGCCGCTTCTGCGCAGCGCCCTGTCGCGTCATGCCGGCGAGCTGCTCCCCGGCGACCGCTACGAGGACTTCGCGGCTGCGGCGCGGGAGCGGGTGGCAGTTCGCCACGTGGCGCTGCTGGACAGACTGGCCATGGCGACCGCGGCGCGCGGCGATGTGGACGAGTCGCTGGGACTGCTGGAGGATGCCATCGCGGCCGAGCCGCTGGATGACCGTCGCTACCGCATGGCCATCGACATCGCCATCCGACACGGGCGGCGCGACCGTGCGATCCGACTCCTGGAGCGGGCCGTCGCGATGGACGCGGAGCTGGCTGGCGAGCCGTCCGAGGACCTGGTCGCGATCGCCCGGACGCTGGGGGTGCGTCCCGCCACCCGGTGACGACCGGGTCGTCACGGGCCGGGTGTGCGTGGTGGGCACGAGATGGGCCGGGTGTGCGTGCCACGCACGAGATGGGCCGGGCGTGCGTGGTGGGCACGAGATGGGCCGGGCGTGCGTGGTGGGCACGAGATGGGCCGCAGAAGCGGGGCGCCGATGGCCTCCGTGGTCCGCCCTCCCCACCTCGGCGTGTCCCGGGCGCACGGATGGGTGTGACCCGCACGGACGTGCCTCCCACGCACGCTGTGCCGGGACGTGTTCCGGCCTCCCTGCGGACGAGTCGGCCGTGACCCGCCGAACCCGTCGATTCTCGTGCCTCCCACGCCCGCCCGGCCCATCTCGTGCGTGGCACGCACGCCGCCTGCCCCGGACACGGCCCGCGGCCCGGCACGGCCCGCGACCTGCCCCGGCACGGCCCGCGGCCCCGGCACGGCCCGCGACCTGCCCCGGACACGGCCCGCCGCCCGCCCCGGTACGGCCCGCGGCCCCGACACGGCCTGATGCGACCCGCCCCCCGGCCCGCGGCCCCGGACACGGCCCGCGGCCCCGGCACGGCCTGATGCGACCCGCCCCCCGGCCCGTGCCCGAGCCTGGTACGCGCGTGGTACGGCGCACCAGCATCATGCCGCCATGACCGTCTCGATCGTGCTCCGGCTCGCGCTCCCAGCCCTCCGCGAGGGTCGCCTCGCGGGTCACGTGGAGATCGTCGAGGATGGCACGCGCCTCGTGGTACGCGACGCCGACGAGCTGGTGGCGCTGGTGCGCCATCACGTGGGCGAGGCTGACTCCGACCCGCGACCGCCTCGTCCCGCTCCGTCCTCACCGCCACCGGCCGCCTGAATCGCCCGTCCCGCCACGCTCAGGCGCGTGGACCCGCCCGACTCGGTACGCTGTGCGGGACGGCCATCGAGGTCGTCGGCGAGGCGCACGAGGTCGAGGGCGAGATGCAGCACGTGGTCGAGCGGATCCAGGACCAGGCACTCATCGGCGGCGAATGGGTGCCGGCCGCCAGCGGAGCCACCATCGAGGTCCGCAACCCGTCCACGGACGCGCTCATCGCGAGCGTGCCGGACGGGGGCGCCACCGACGTGGCTCGGGCCATCGATGCGGCATCGTCGGCCCTTCCGGCCTGGCGTGCCCTCACCGGCATCGAGCGTTCCCGGGCGCTCCGCCGACTGTATGACCTGATGGTGCGCGACCAGGACCGCCTCGCCGCGATCATGACCCTGGAGCTGGGCAAGCCGTTCCCGGAGGCGCGCGGCGAGGTGATGTACGCCGCGGGCTTCATCGAGTGGAGCGCGGAGGAGGCCAAGCGGATCTACGGCGAGACGGTCCAGGCGTTCGTGCCCGACAAGCGACTGCTCGTGCTGCGCCAACCGATCGGTGTGACCGCGTCCATCACGCCCTGGAACTTCCCCGCTGCCATGATCGCTCGGAAGATGGGCCCGGCGCTCGCCGCGGGCTGCACCATGATCGCCAAGCCCGCCAGCAAGACGCCGCTCACGGCGCTCGCGATGGGCGAGCTGGTGATGGAGGCGGGCATCCCGGCAGGGGTGTTCAACGTCATCCCCGGTCGCGCCAGGGAGATGGCGGAGGCGCTGCTGTCAGACGGTCGCGTCCGGGCGCTGTCCTTCACCGGGTCCACGGAGGTGGGCAAGCAGCTGATGGTCCTCGCCGCCCGCCACGTCACGCGCCTCGGTCTGGAGCTGGGCGGCCATGCGCCGTTCCTCGTGTTCGACGACGCGAACCTCGATCTCGCGGTCGCCGGGGCGATCGGCAGCAAGTTCCGCAACGCCGGGCAGACCTGCATCTGCGCCAATCGGATCTTCGTCCAGTCAGGCATCCATGACCGGTTTGTGGAGGCGCTGGCGGCCAGGGCGGGCACGCTCAAGGTGGGTGACGGCTTCGACGAGGGCGTCGCAATCGGGCCGCTCGTGGACGACCGGGCGGTGGTCAAGGTGGAGGAGCACGTCGCGGATGCCCTCGCCCACGGGGCGCGGGTCGCGGTCGGTGGTCACCGGGCGACCGTGGAGGGCGGACACGCGGACCGCTTCTATGCGCCGACGGTCCTTTCGGGGGTCGGCCGCGGGATGCGCATCCTGGAGGAGGAGACGTTCGGGCCCGTGGCGCCGATCATCGGGTTCGACCGGGAGGCGGACGTCATCCGGATGGCGAACGACACGCCCTACGGCCTCGCGGCCTATCTGTACACGCGGGATGCGTCACGGCTCATCCGGGTCGCGGAGGCGCTGGACTACGGCATCATCGGTGCCAACGACGGGTTGCCTTCCACTCCCCAGGCGCCGTTCGGCGGCTGGAAGGAGTCGGGTCTCGGCCGCGAGGGCGGCAAGTGGGGCCTCGACGAGTACCTCGAGACGAAGCTCGTCTCGTGGGGCCTGGAGCTCGCGGCAGAGGGCTGAACCAAGGCGCGCGAGGGGACGTCAGTCGGCCATCCGAGCCGTCGCCGCTTCCGCGGCCTCCCGCTCCCCCTCGGCCTCCCGCTCCCCCTCGGCCTCCGCGGCCGCGATCGCCTCGTCGGTGACGATCCGGCGCGCCACGACCAGGCCGAGCGTGGCCACGCCCGCCAGCAGGAACACGGCCTGGAGCCCCAGCCACTCGCCGATCAGGCCGCCCAGCAAGGCCCCGATCGGCTGGCTGCCCCATGCCAGGAGCCGATAGCTCGCGTTCACGCGGCCCAGCAGATGGTCGGGCACGATGCGCTGGCGCAGCGAGACCGTGACCACGTTCCAGAGCACGACGCCGAACCCGGACAGGGCGAAGGACGCGCCGATCAGCCACGCGTTCGCTGTCAGGCCGGGGACCGCCAGCATCGCGCCCGTGAGCACGACCGCCAGGAGCAGCAGCCGTTCCCGACCCAGTCGGGACTCCACGCGGGCCACCAGCAGCGAGCCTGCCAGGCTGCCGATCGCGAGTGCGGTCATGAGCACGCCGAAGCCGACCCCATCGAGGCCCATCGGCCCCGGCGCCACGGCGTACAGCACGAACACCGCGAACGCCGCCGACGACGCGAGGTTCATCACGCCGACCATCAGCGCGAGCGTCCGCAGGAGCCGGTGGCGGAGGAGGTAGCGCAGCCCCTCCCGGATCTCGGCGATCACGCCGGGCCGCTTCGTGACCCCGGGCGGCAGTGGCGCCGGCTCGGGCTTGAATGAGCCGCGCAGCAGGAACAGCGCGAGCGCGGCGAACAGGAACGCGGCCGAGGATCCCGCGAAGGCCAGCGCCACCGACACCGCCGCGAGGAGCCCGCCCAGCGGCGGCCCCACGAACTGGTTGGCGATCATCTCCACCGCGTACAGCCGCCCGTTGGCGACGCTCAGCCGGTCGCGCTCCACGATCGAGGGCATCACCGACTGCGCCGCGGTGTCGAACAGGGTCTCGCCCACGCCCAGCACGAAGGCGGCGACGTAGAGCAGCGGCAGGATCAGCGTGCCGGTGGCGGCGCCGACGCCCAGGAGCAGCGCCACGACCGTCCGCAGGAGCGCCACCGCGATCATCGTCCGGCGGCGGTCGAGCCGGTCGGCCAGGGCGCCCGCGAAGAGCACGAACACGAGCCACGGCAGCCGGCCCGCGATGGCCACGCCCGCGATCGCGGCAGGGGAGTCGGTGAGCGACACCGCGAGCAGCGGGAACGCGATCCAGAAGACGCCGTCCGCCAGGTTGGATGCGGCGGACGCCGACCAGAGCCGCCAGTAGTTCGTGGGCAGGCCGCCGATCAGCCGGCCGGTCCGCCCCGTCGTCACGTCCACGTGCGCAGGGTAGGGCGCTGGGCGCGCTTCGTCCCGCGCTCGCCGCGAGGTATCATCCCGGCAACGTTTCCACCCCGGCCATCCGTGCCGCGGGACGCCGCGCACGCGGCAGGGACGCCAGGAGGAGAACCTGATGGCCAAGCTGCGCGTGGGTGTGATCGGTGCCGGGTCCTGGACGGTCTCGTCGCACCTGCCCAACCTCGTCCGACGGCGGGACGCCGGCGAGGTCGAGTTCACGATCATCAACCGCCGCAACCCGGAGCTGCTGGGCAAGCTCAAGGACAAGTTCGGCTTCCAGAAGGCGACCACCGACTGGCAGGAGGTCATCGCGGAACGACCGGACGTGGTCATCGTGGGCAGCCCCCCGGGATATCACTTCGCGCAGGCGAAGGCCGCCCTGGAGGCGGGCGCCACGGTGATGTGCGAGAAGCCCTTCACGATCGACCCCGCGGACGCCTGGGAGCTGGATGCCACGGTCAGGCGGACGGGCCGGGACCTGTTCGTCTCGTACGGCTGGAACTACCGCCCCATGGTCATCCAGGCGCACCGGCTGATGCACGAGGACGGCGGCATCGGCGAGATCGAGCACGTGTCCATGCACATGGACTCGGTGACGCGGGAGCTGTTGTCGGAGACCGGCGACTACCCGGGTGCCGACCCCGAGGCGATCCCCCAGCCCGACACCTGGAGCAGGCCCGAGACCTCAGGCGGCGGCTACGGCCAGGCCCAGCTGACCCACCTGCTGGGCGTCGCCCTGTGGCTGACCGACCTGCGCGGCAAGCAGGCGTTCGCGATGATGACGGCACCCCTGGGTGCCAAGGTGGAGCTCCACGACGCGGTGACGCTGCGCTTCACGAACGGCGCGATCGGGGTCATGGGCGGCGCATCCGGGCACCTCGGGTCGGCGGACAACCGCCACGCCGTGGAGCTGCGCGCGATGGGCAGCACGGGCCAGTTCCACCTGGACCTGCGCGACAACGTGCTGTGGCGCTACCGCGCGGGCGGCGACGAGGTGCGGGTGCCGCTGGAGTCGGACGCGGGCCTGTACAACTGCCAGGGCCCCGTGGACGCGGCCGTGGACGCCGCGCTGGGCAAGAAGCCGTCCAACAACTCGCCCGCCGAGCTGGGCGCGCGGACGGTCGAGATCCTCGACGCGTCGTACCGCTCGGCGGCCAGCGGCGTGTTGGAGACCGTCAAGACGCTCGACCGCTCGCCGGCCTGATCCCGGGGGTCCGCGCGGGCGAATCGGCAGCGGGCTCCTCCACGCTCAGGCCACCGCGAACAGCTCGTTCGTGGCGCCATCGACACGCACGGGACGGGCGCGACCGTCGCCGCCCAGGGCGGTCCACTCCAGCCAGTCGGTCGCGTCGAACACGATGTATCCGGGCTCCATCCGGTCGACCGCGATGGCACCGGCCGGGGCGACCCGGGTCGGCAGCAGGATCGGCCCGGCATCGACCTGCCACGCGTCCCGGTCGTTGGACACGTTGATGGTCGTGACGGGATACTCCAGCGTTACCCACGCCTCGCCCAGCATGAAGCGCGAGCGGCCCACGATGCGCACGCCGTCCAGGGTCGCGCGCCGGATGGCGTCGTAGCCCACGAGCGCCTCCGCCCGGCCCAGCGGCGCCAGCTTGACGCGCAGCTCCAGCATCGTCGCGGGCACCCCGGAATGCGTCGGCATCTGGGCGCCCAGCGCGATCGAGGTGCGCGTCTCGGCCGCGTCCAGCACCGTGCGGCGCAGGAACGCCACCTCCTGGTCGTGGATGACGATCGCCGTGAACTGCGCGACCGGCTCCTGGATCAGCCCGCGATCCGCGTACATCGTCTCGGCGATGCAGGGATGCGACAGGTACGCCACGACCGGCGCCTCGCCGTCCCGCTCCACCCGACAGGAGGCTGCCAGCTGCATCCGGGGCGTGTGGTCGAACGTGCTGGTGGTCCGGAAGAAGAAGGCGCTGTGCAGCAGGTCGACGGATACGCTGGACACGGCAGCTCCGGCAGGGTGTGTCGACGGGTATGGACCACGATACATACCATCAGGGTATGCATGCAACCGTGGGTGAGCGCGGGCAGGTGACGATCCCCAAGGAACTCCGTGACCGGATGGGCATCCGACCCGGCCATCGGCTCGAGTTCGCGGAGGAAGATGGCCGCATCGTGATGCGCAAGCGCGATGCGGAGGACCGGGTCGCGCGGGTGTACGGGACCATGCCGGTGCCGGGCTGGGCGACGGACGCCATGATCGAGGCGCTGCGCGGGCCCGCGGACCTGCCCCCCCCGATCCCGCTCGAGCGCGGTGATCACGGCGGTCGACTCCAACGTGCTCATCGACATCCTGACCGGGGACGCGAGCCACGGCCCACGGTCCGCGGACGCGTTGCGCCACGCTGCCGCGATGGGTCGGCTGGTCGCCTGCGCCGTGGTCTGGGCCGAGGTGACGTCGTGGTACCGGGACCGGGCAGCGATCGAGGGTGCGCTCGATGCGCTCGGCATCGCGTTCGACCCGCTGTCCGCGGACGCCGCGACCCGCGGCGGGCAGGCATGGGCGCGCTGCCGGGCCGGCGGGGGGCCGCGCGACCGCCTGGTGCCGGACTTCCTGGTCGGGGCGCACGCCGTCACCCAGGCGGATCGGCTCCTGACGCGCGATCGCGGGTTCTTCCGCCGCTACTTCGAGGAACTTCGCGTGGTGGACCCCGAGCACGGCCGCGAGACCCGCAGGTGAGCATCGGGCGGGGGCGTCGCGCCCGCATCACCCCCGGCGCCGCGTTCCTGGCGAGCATGGCGCTCGACCTGGACGGCGGGGCGGACCTCGGCTTCCTGCCCGGCGCCTGAGCGCGAGATGGACCATGCGGACCACGTCCGGCTCATCCGCGCCGGGGTGGAGGGGGCGACCGACGGGCCGTGGCTGGATCTGGGCGCCGGGACGGGTGCCTTCACCCTGGCGCTCGCCGACCTGCTGGGCCCGGACGGCCTGGTCGTGGCCGTGGACCGGGACGCCGGCGACCTGAGCGAGAACGCCCGCCGCGTCCGCGCGGCCTACCCTGCCACGCGCGTGACCACCCTGGCCGCCGACTTCACGCGCCCGTTGCACCTGGGCCTGGAGGTGGCGCCGGCGGGCCTGGTGCTCGCGAACGCGCTCCACTTCGTGGCCCGGGCCGAGCAGGTTCGCGTGCTGCGGTCGCTCGCCGGCCTGCTGCGTCCGGGCGGACGATGCGTGATCGTGGAGTACGACGCGGATCACGGCAACACCTGGGTGCCATATCCGTTCACCTACCGAACCTGGGAGCGGATGGCCGCCGCCGCGGGCCTCGTCAGGGTCCGTCCGCTCGCCCGCGTGCCCAGTCGGTTCCTGGGCGCGATCCACAGCGCGGCCGCCGAGCGCCCGGCCTGAGCGGCGATCGACGGGAGGCGCGGTGGTCCTTCCAGAAGAAGGTCGCGCCCGTGCAGGCTCCTGGACCGCAGGCACGCTGATCCCGCCGTCCGAGACGGCCGAAGTCCGTGCGGCCCACCATGCGGCGGCGTCCTCCGGCGTGAGGCCCGAGAGGAAGTCCACGGATGCGCCTCCTGCCACCGCGTCCACGAGCAGCGCCGCGAGGTCCGAGATCGCGGCACGGTGGGTGTCGGGATCGAGCAGCACGATGCGGGTCCTGACGCGACGGTCACGGAGCACCACCCGATCGTGGCGGCACGGCGCGTGCCCGTGGAGGTCGCTGGTGGGCCGCCGCGCGTGGCAAGAGCCAAGAGGTGACGTGATGGATGCCCGTTTGGCCGTGTGTCCCACCGTCGATCGGTGCCCGGCGCGTGCCCGGGGCGCACGAGATGCTCGGGGCGTGCGCCCCAGGCACGAGATGCTCGGGGCGTGCGCCCCAGGCACGAGATGGACCCGCACAGCCGCCCTGCTGTCGGCCGAGGGCCCGGCAACCCCCCCGGATGTGCTCGGAACGAACCGATGTGCGTTTGAGACACATCCTGGTGGCCGGTGAGGGTCCGATCGGCCGTTGGCGACGGGCGACGGCCCCAGAACGACCCGTGGACCCGGATCTCGTGCGTGGCAGGCACGCTGCGGACGTCTCGTGCGTGGCAGGCACGACACCCCCCGGCCACGACGAGCGACCTCCCGTGACGGTCCGATGCCCGGTGCCGACCCGTCGGATGCGCTCCTCGCGCCACCGAGCACGCGTGCCTATCCTTCGGGCGTGACGCCGACCCTGCCAGTCCAGCCGCCGTTCACGTTGCGGGCACGACTCCTCACGCCGCTCGACGCGGGCGGGATGGCGTACCGGTCGGACGCGGCGCTCGTCGTGGACGCGACCGGACGGATCGCGTTCGCAGGCCCGTTCGCGGCCCGCCCGGCCAGGTCCGCGGACGCGCCGCCGGAGTCGGTCGTGGACCTCCGTCCGCTCGTGCTGCTGCCGGGCATGGTGGACCTCCATGTCCACCTGCCCCAGATCCCGAGCGCCGGCCTGGGCGCGGGGCTGGACCTCCTCACCTGGCTGGAGCGCCACATCTTCCCGCTGGAGCGGGGCTACGACCGCGCGACCGCGGAGCGGCTCGCCCCCCGGGCCTTCCGGGCGTTCGCGGCTGCCGGCACCACCACCGTCGTGGCCTATGGCGCGATCTGGCAGGACAGCCTGGACGCCACGTTCCGTGCCGCAGAGTCGCACGGCATCCGGGCGATCATCGGCAAGGTGATGATGGACCGGATCACCTACAACCCCGACATCGTCCCGGATGCGATCCTGGAGCGGAGCCTGCGCGAGTCCGAGGAGCTGTGCCAGACGTGGCACGGTCGCGACGACGGCCGTCTCCAGTACGCCTTCACACCCCGGTTCGCGGTCTCCTGCACCGCCGAGATGCTCGCCGCGTCGGCGGCGGCCGCCGCCCGCGCCGGCGCATACTGGCAGACCCATCTGTCCGAGGACGCCGGCGAGGTCGCGCGCGTGCGGGAGCTGTTCCCGGATGCCGCGGACTACCTGGATGTCTACGACCGCGCCGGCGGGATCACGGACCGGGCGATCCTGGCGCACGCGATCCATCTCTCGGAGCGCGAGGTCGGCCGGATCGCGGAGGCAGGCGCCGCGGTCGCACATTGCCCGGCCAGCAACCTGTTCCTCGCGTCCGGCGTGATGCCCCTCGCGCGCTATCGCGCGGCGGGCATCCGGGTGGCCCTGGGCAGCGACGTGGCGGCCGCCCCGGAACTGTCCATCGTCACCCAGATGCGCACCGGCTTCTACGCCGCGCACGCGCTCGCGGTCGCGGGCCGCGCGGACGAGGCGCCGCCGCCGCGACCGCTCGACTGGATCGCGCTGGGCTCCCTGGGCGGGGCCAGGGCGCTGGGCCTGGCTGACCGGATCGGCTCCCTGGAGGCGGGCAAGGAGGCCGACCTCATCGCCGTCGACCCGCGCCCGACCCTGCCGCCGGGGGCTGCCGACACCGATGACCCCGCAGACCTCGCCAGCAGGCTGATCTTCCGGGAGCACCCGGGCATGGTCCGCGGTTCCTGGGTCCGCGGTCTCCTGCTGCCGGCCGGACCCGATCCGAGTTCCGGTGCGCCGGCATGAGCGCGCCATCCACGCCCCGGGGAATGGCCGCATTGGGTGCGCGCGCGTCGTGGTGCGCCGCGGAGCGTGACAATGGCTTGACGCCGCCACCCGATCGGGACCACCATCCCGCGCAACCATGAGCACCCCGGAGCGCGCCGCGGCCACCGGGCCGAGCGCCACGATCGTCGAGTCGCCCCTGATCGTGCCCCCGGACACGGTCGTGCCCGGCCGCGCCCGCGGGCTGCCGCTCCGCCGCGAGGGCGTCGAGAAGCTCACCGGCACCGCGCTGTACACGGACGACCTCGTCACCCCCGGCGGCTGGTTCGGTGCGACGATCCGCTCCACGGAGGCCCACGCCCGGCTGCTGGACCCGCCCCTGGAGCTGGACCCCGGCTTCGACTGGAGCCGCGTGATCGTGCTCACCGCGGCGGACATCCCCGGCGAGAACATCGTCAACTCCATCAAGCCCGACCAGCCGGCGCTGGCCCACGGCGAGATCCGCCACCACGCCGAGCCGGTCGCGCTGGTCGCCGCCCCGGACCGTGCCACGCTGCGTGCCGCCCGCAAGGCCATCCACCTGCGCACGGAACCCCTCCCGCCGGTCCTTGACCCGCTCAAGTCCACCCAGCAGTTCGCCGCCTACCAGGTGGGCCGGGGCGACGTTGACGCGGCCATGGCCACCGCCGATCTCATCATCGAGGGGGAGTACCGGGTCGGTCACCAGGAGCAGCTGTACATCGAGCCCAACGCGATGATCGCGGCGCCGCGCGCCGATGGCGGCATCACGGTCACGGGGTCCATGCAGTGTCCCTACTACGTCCACGGCGCGCTGCGGCGGGCCCTGGCGCTGACCGCGGAGCAGGCGGTTGTGATCCAGGCGGAGACCGGCGGCGGCTTCGGGGGCAAGGAGGAGTATCCGTCCATGCTGGCCATCCATGCCGCGCTCCTGGCGCAGCGGGCGGGTCGATCGGTGCGCATGATCTACGACCGCCACGAGGACATCGCGGCGACCACGAAACGCCACCCCGCGATCATCCGCTCGCGGACGGCTGTGACACGCGACGGCCGGCTCATCGCCCAGGACATCGAGGTGGTCATGGACGGTGGGGCGTACTGCACGCTCACGCCGGTGGTCCTGTCGCGCGGCGTGGTCCATGCCGCGGGCCCGTATCCCTGCGGCCACGTCCGCATCACTGGGCGAGCCATGGCCACGAACACGCCGCCCAACGGCGCCTTCCGCGGCTTCGGCGCGCCCCAGACGCAGTTCGCGGCGGAGCTCCAGGTGGCCCGCGTGGCGGACGCCCTGGGCATCTCTCCGGCGGAGCTGCGCCGTCGCTGGGCGTACCGGCCGGGCGATACCACGCCCACCGGGCAGGTGCTGCTGGAGTCGGTGGCCGCCACGGAGGTCCTGGACCGCGCCGTGGAGGCGGGCGAGTACGAGCGGGTGCGGGCCCGCACCGCGGCGTCGCGGGCGGCACGCACCGGGCGCGCCGGGCGCGAGCGGACGGCGACCGGAGTCGGCCTCGCGCTCGCATGGCACGGCGCGGGGTTCACGGGCTCCGGCGAGGTGCACCTGGCGAGCGTGGCCGGCGTGGAGCTGACCGCGGAGGGCGCCGTCCGGGTGCTCATCGCGAACACCGAGATCGGCCAGGGCACCAAGACGATCTTCCCGATGCTTGCGGGAGAGGCGCTGGGCATCGAACCCGCGCTCGTGGAGCTGGCGCCCCAGGACACCTCGATCGTGCCCGACTCGGGCCCCACCGTCGCCAGCCGGACCGCGATGGTGGTCGGCGGCCTGGTGGTCCAGGCGGCTCGGCGGCTCCGGGAGCAGGTCGAGACCGACACCGGCCAGCCCTTCGCCGACGTCCACCGGGCCTATGCCCGGCAGCAGGGCGCGATCCGGGTCGACCAGCGGTTCCAGCCCTACTCCCGCAACACGTTCGACGACGCGACCTACACCGGCGACGCGTATCCCGCGTTCGGCTGGGCGGCGGCCGTGGCGGAGGTGGACGTGGACCTGGACACGGGCGAGGTGCATGTCCGTTCCGTGGTCAGCGCGGACGACGCGGGTCGGATCATCCACCCGCTGCTTGCGGCGGGCCAGGTGGAGGGTGGCACGCTCCAGGCCGTGGGGTACGCCACGATCGAGGAGGTCAAGCTGCAGGACGGCCGCTACCTCAACGACCGCCTGGCGACGTGCCTCATCCCCACGTCCGTGGACGCGCCGCGCATCACCGCGATCCTCGTGGAAGCGCCGTTCAGCGGCGTGCCGCACGGCGCGAAGGGCATCGGGGAGCTGCCCATGGACGTCGTGGCACCGGCGATCGTGGATGCGATCCACGATGCGGTGGGCGCGTGGATCACGGAGCTGCCCGCCACGCCGGAGCGGATCCTCGCGGCGCTCGGAGTGACGCCGTGATAGCACCCCGGACGGTGACTGCTATCATCGCGCCATGAAGCAGCTCATCACGCGCGTGCCGGACGACGTCCTGGACGCCTGCAAGCGCAAGGCGAAGGCGGAGGGCGTGTCCATGAACACGTTCGTCAACCGCCTGCTCGCACAGGCAGCCGAGGCCGACGAGCAAGGCGCGGAGCTGGACCGGCGCCTCGCGGAGGCCGGCATCCGGGTCGTCTATCCGGTGATGGATCGCGTGCCGCCGACCCTGGAAGAGGTCTGGGCGATGACCGCTGGGACGGGCACCGCGATTCTCGATGAGCTGCTCGCCCAGCGCCATCGCATCCGATGATCACCTACACGGACGCCAGCGCGATCATGTCCGTGCTCCTTCGCGATGCGCCAGACCACGAGGAGCTGGTGCGGATCCTGTTTCACGGCGATGGCCCGGTCGTGACGTCGCAGCTCGCCACGGTCGAGGTGTCGAGCGCCTGCATGGCGGCCGAGCGCGGCGGACGCGTCCCCGACGGCAGGTCGATCGCCGAGGGCTTCAGCCTGCTCTGCGCACCCGGTGGGTCCATCCGTCTGCTCGACCTGCGCACGTCCACCGTATTCGCCAAGGCGTGCGACCTGATGCAGCACTACCGCCTGTACGCACTGGACGCGATCCATCTCGCGGTCGCGCTGACCGAGGTCGTGCCGCTCGCCGGTGGCGAGCCGGTCCGGTTCCTGACCCGCGATCGCACCCAGGCTGTCGCGGCTCGAGCGCTCGGCTTCACGGTCGTCTGACCTATGACCGCCCACGGGTTCCGCGTCAACGGCGAGGAGGTGACCGTCGAGGTGCCCGGCATGCGCCGCCTGCTGGACGTGCTCCGCGACGACCTGGCGTTGACCGGTACGAAAGAAGGCTGTGGGGAAGGGGAGTGCGGTGCCTGCACCGTGCTGCTGGACGGGGTCCCGGTCGTCTCGTGCCTGGTGCCCGTGGCCCAGGTCACGGGCCACAGCGTGCGGACCGTGGAGGGTCTGGCGCCGTCACCCGGGGAGCTGTCGCCGCTCCAGCAGGCGTTCCTGGAGCGCGGCGCCGCCCAGTGCGGCATCTGCACCCCCGGCATGCTGCTCGCCGCGCAGGCGTACCTCGACGACGGGGGCGGACCGGACGAGGATGCGATCCGTGAGGCGATCGCGGGCAACCTGTGCCGGTGCACGGGGTACACCCGCATCATCGAGGCGATCATGGTGGCAGCGGAGTGCGGCACCTGATGCGGGACGCCGAGCCGGTGGCGCTCTCCCCGACCTCGCTGGCGGAGGCCTACGGGCTGCTCGCAGGTGGGCCGCTCCGGGCCATCGCGGGCGGCACCGACCTGATGGTGGGGCTGGCGTCCGAGGCGGTGGAGCCGCCCGACCGGGTGCTCGACCTGTGGTCGATCGACGAGCTGCGGGGGATCCGTGCGGACGGGGACGATCTCGTCGTCGGGGCGCTCACGACGTGGCGGGAGGCCCGCCACAGCCTGCTGGTCCGGGAGCGACTGCCCGCGCTGGCGGCGGTCGCGGCGACCATCGGCGCGGTCCAGATCCAGGCGCGCGGCACGATCGGCGGCAATGCGGTGAACGCCTCGCCGGCGGGCGACTCGCTGCCCGTGCTGCTGGCGGCGGACGCCGTGCTGGAGCTGGGCGGTCCGCGCGGGGAGCGGGTCGTGGCGGCGTCCGCGTTCTGGCCGGCGTACCGGAGGACCGCGCTGGCGGCGGACGAGCTGCTGCTGCGGATCCGGTTCCCCGCGATCGATGGGCGCCAGGTGCGCTATCGCAAGGTGGGCACGCGGCGGGCGCAGGCGATCAGCAAGGTGGTGATGGGCCTGGGGTGGCGCGTGGACGCGGACGGGGTGTGGCGGGACGTGCGCGTCGCGCTGGGGTCCGTAGCGGCGACACCGATCCGGGTCGCGGCCCCGGAGGCCGTCCTGGAGGGTGCGCAACCGGACGCCGTCCTGGCGGAGGCGGCCCGTGCCGCCCTGGAGGCGCGCATCGAGCCGATCGATGACGTGCGCTCCACGGCCGCCTATCGCCGCGCGGTCAGCGGCCGGATCCTGGTCCGCCTGCTGAGCGACGAGGGCGGCTGGTGACCGGCGCACCGGTCCAGCCGATCGCCCGCCGGCGCCGCGTGTCGGTCGCCCGGGTCGCGGCGCTGACGCTGCTGCTCGGGGGCACGGTCGTCGCCTCGTGGGTCGCGGTGGTGGGCCTCGGCGTGTTCCGCGGACCGGGCCCCTTCCTGCACCCGAGCTGGTGGCTGACGTGGGCGGTCCAGGGGCTCCTTGCCGGCGGCCTGCTCGCGGCCATCGAGGCGGTGCGACCCTCTCGTGACGCCCGCACGCTGGCCGCGGTGGTGGTGATGGCGTGGATCGGGGAGCTGCTGGTGCTGATCCCGCTCACGGTCATCCTGTCGGACGACCTCCGCCCGTTCCACGCGCCGTGGGTCTGGCTCATCGCCACGGGCGGGCCGATCCAGCCGGTCGCCGCCCTCCTCGGCGGACTGGTCGGCCGCCGCGTGACCAAGGACTGACGCGGAGGGCGCCGAATCCGGCCCCGGCACCGGTCTCCGCTTCTGATCGGACGCCCGGGGGTTGGATAGCCAGCCGGCGGGATCGCCGAACTGAAGTCCAGGGACGACACGCTGCGCACGACCGCGGTGCCTTCGAGCCGCAGAGCGGCGTGCGAACATGCCGATGGGGCGCTCAGCCGGCGAGGCGGGCGGCCTCGCGCTGCCGGGCGCCCTCGGCGTCATACGAGAACGCGCGCCCCGGGTTCTCCACGGTCATCGTGTGGATCTGTGCCTCGGTCACGCCCCGCTCCCGCAGCAGCGGCAGGAAGTTCGTGATCACGTTGTCGTAGCCGGGTCCGCCGTACTGGGCCAGCTGGTCCAGCAGGCAGATGTCGTTGGACAGCATCACCTGGTCCACCAGGCCCTCGGCGCAGAGCGCCGCCACGTTGTCCGCACGGACCTCCAGCGGCGCGTAGCCGCCCACGAATCCCAGGTTGTCGATGTTCAGGTAGGCGCCGGTGGCCGCGATCGGCAGCCACCAGTGGATGCCCACGCGGTCGCCCAGGTGGGACACGATCACCCGCGAGGAGTCGACGCCCTCCTCCCGCAGCAGCGCCAGCTGCTCCACGGCCAGCTCCCCGAAGTGTGTGGTGTGCGTCAGGATGGGGCACCCGGTGCGCTGGTGCGCCCGCCCCGCCGCCCGGAACACCCGCTCCTGGGCCGGCGTGATGAACCCCCGCTCGGTGCCGATCTCGCCGATGAACCCGGCGCGCACGTCCGTGCCGTCCTGGCCCACGGCGAGATCCGCGACCAATCGGTCGGCCAGCTGGTCGGGCATCTCTTCCCGGATGTACTCCGGGTAGCAGCGCTCGCGGTACCAGCCGGTGCCCATCACCAGGTTCAGCCCGGTTCGCAGCGCGAGCCGCCGCATCCCCGCCGGCTGGCGCTTGAGGCCGATGCACGTCGGGTCGATGATCGTGGCGCCGTCGGCCGCCTTGAACCGCAGGAGCTCGGCCGCCATGACGTCCTCGTCGTCCAGGATCCAGGCGTACGACGAGTCCCCGAACAGCCCGAACGCGTCGATCAGGACATGGTCATGGGTCAGCGTGTTGCCGATGTCCGCCGGGTCGATGGGCCCGGTGACGGTGACGACCTGGAGCGGGGACGACGGGTCGGGCACGGGGAGGTCCTCCTGGAGGGTGGTCACGCAGGGATGCGCTCGCTCACGAGACCGCTTCGCTTGAAGCGGGCCTCGAGCCGGAGCGCCAGTCGGGAGAGCGGGAAGCACAGGACGAAATACATCAGGCCGGCGACCAGGTACAGCTCGAACGTGTGGGACGGCTCCTGCATCGTGATCAGCTGCGAGGTCTTGAGCAGCTCGTGGAGCCCCACGATGTACGCGATCGAGGTGTCCTTGATGAGGCCGATGTAGAAGCTGACGGCCGCGGGCAGGATCACCGGCATCGCCTGCGGCAGCTCGATCGCTCGGAGCGAGTAGAAGCGGCCCAGGCCGACGGCGGATGCGGCCTCGCGCTGACCCTTGGGCACCGCCTGCATCGCCCCCCGGATGATCTCCGAGAGGAACGCGCCGCCGTTGAGCGACAGGCCGAACACGGCGGCCTGGAGGGGATCCACCTCGATGCCCAGGGCCACCGGCGGGACCAGGTACCAGATGAGCAGCTGGACCAGCAGGGGCGTGCCTCGGACCAGGTCTACCAGGACGCCAACGACGGCGTTGACCCAGGCCCAGCCGACGAGGCGCATCACGGCGACGGTCAGCCCGATGGCAAGCGAGCCCAGCAGCGCCAGGGCCGACAGCAGGATCGTGAGCAGCGTGGCCTCGACGAGCAGCGGCAACCACGGCCCGAGGAAGGTGAGATCCATCTAGCGGTACGCCCGCTCGAGCCAGCGCGCGATAAGCCGCGAGGCCAGGCTCACCGAGAGCGTGAGGATCGCGTACATCACCGTCACCGCGAGCAGGAACTCGTTGGTCCGGTAGGTCCGCGAGATGAAGTACATCGCCTTGTTGACCAGGTCGGGCATGCCCACGATCGCGGCCAGCGACGTCGCCAGCACGATCTGGATGGTCTGGTTCGTGAGCGCCGGCCAGATCGATCGGATCGCCTGGGGCAGCACGATGCCCAGGAAGGTGGTGCGCGACGGCAGGCCGAGGGCGGCGGCCGCCTCCAGTTGACCGCGCCGGACGGACCCGATGCCACCCCGGAAGATGTCCGCGAGATACGCGCCGTTGTTGATCCCCAGGGCCACGATCATGGCCGTCAAGGCCGGGATCCGGACGCCCAGCTGTCCGAAGCCGTAGTACAGGATGAACACCTGGACGAGGGCCGGGGTGTTCCGGATGACCTCGATGTAGACGGTCGCCAGCCAGTGGAGGGGACG
Organism: Chloroflexota bacterium; assembly: GCA_034436555.1. Classification (GTDB taxonomy): domain Bacteria; phylum Chloroflexota; class Limnocylindria; order Limnocylindrales; family CSP1-4; genus JAFMJV01. Next base: position 80,352 of record DAOTUU010000055.1, read on the forward strand.
GTAGGGGCCCATCCGGCAGACCGCCGTGATGAGCCCCAGGAGCACGCCCAGGATCGTCGCGCCCACGGCGATCTGGAGTGTCACGCCCAGGGCTGCCAGCAGCGCCGGCAGGTTCTGGTAGATGACCTCGAGTCGCATGGGCGGACGAACGCTGGACCGTCAGGCGGTCAGGCCGTGGCTGGGATCAGTAGTCCCAGGTCAGCGGCAGCGGCTCGGCCTTGAACCACTTCACGAAGTTGTCCTTGCCGCAGCCGCAGGTCGAGACGCCCGAGCTGTAGTAGTCGTCCAGGAAGAAGTTCAGCCAGTTGATCCAGGTCTGGTCGCCGATCGGGGTCATGAGGCCGGACGGCTCCACGGACACCGCGGGCAGCAGCAGCAGGTCCGGGTTCTCGCTCGCGGCGAGTGCCAGGAACGAGTAGTCGTCGAACACGATGTCCGCCTGGCCGGCGACGACCGCCTGGAGGGCCGTCGATGCGAGGTCCACGCGCTGGAAGTTGTTGTCCGGGAACTGCTCGGTGGCCACGAGGTCACCGGTGGCGCCCGTGACCACGGCCACGTTCTTGCCAGTGATGCCGGAGTAGTCGGTGATCCCCGACGACTTCAGCACCACCGCCGCCGTGCCGTCCACGGCCCAGATGTTGGTGAAGCCCACGGCAAGCGCACGCTGGAGCGTGACGGTGCCCACCGACACATCGATCTTGCCGGCCTGGAGGAACGGGATCCGGTCGGGGCCGGGGGTGTCCACGATCTCCAGCTTGACCGCGTCCGGGGTGTCCGGACCGCTGAGGGCCCTGGCCATCTCGGCCGCCATGTCGGGGATCACCCCCACGACCGCGCCGGACTCGTCCTTCGCCGCGACCGGCAGGCCCGCGACCGGCACGCCGAAGCGCAGCACGCCGCTGCTGATGATCTTGTCGAGGGTGGACTCGCCGGGCGCCTGGGCGCCGGCCGAGAGGGACGCGCCGAGCGTCAGCGAGACGGCCGCCGTCGTGGCGAGCATCAATCCCGTGAGCTTCATGCTCCGATTACGCACTGGGAACCCTCCTCATCCGCACCGCCCCGGGGCGATGCGCAGGCTTCGATCGAGAACGGCCGCCCGCCGTGGGTCGGATTGGGATCGCACACTCAGGCCAGTGGCATCACCTCCGCTCGTCCTCAGGCCGCGGGGCCGGGGTGATGGGCGGTGCGGTCGAGCAGCCGCCCCAGGAACGCGCGGGCTCGCGCGGTCTGCGGGTTCGAGAACACCTCCGCAGGCCGGCCCTGCTCCACGATGGCGCCGTGATCCATCACGATCGCGACATCCGCGACGTCCTCCGCGAAGGCCATCTCGTGGGTCACGACGAGCATCGTCATGCCGTCGGCCGCCAGACCGCGCATGACCGCCAGGACCTCGCCCACCAGCTCCGGGTCCAGGGCCGATGTGGGCTCGTCGAACAGCATCACCTTGGGTCGCATGGCCAGCGCCCGGGCGATCGCGACGCGCTGCTGCTGGCCGCCCGACAGGCGCGCCGGGTGCTCGTCGGCTTTCTCGGGCAGACCCACACGCTCCAGCAGCGCCATCGCCTGGCTGCGGGCCTCCCCTTTGGACAGGCCACGCACCTTCATCGGTCCGATGGTCACGTTCTGGAGCACGGTCTTGTGGGGGAACAGATTGAACGCCTGGAACACCATGCCCACCTCCGATCGGAGGCGGGTCAGCGACGTGCCCCGCTCGCCCACGGCCATGCCGTCCACCACGATGCGGCCCGCATCGATGCGCTCCAGCTGGTTGATGCACCGCAGCAGCGTGGACTTGCCGGAGCCCGACGGCCCAACGATCACGAGGCACTCGCCGGGCGTCACGCTGAGGCTGACGTCGTCGAGCACCTTGTTGGTCCCGAACGACTTGTGGACGTGCTCGATGCTGACGATCGGCGCGCCACCCGCGCCGGTCACCGCCGGCAGGCCTCGCGGACCGCGGCCACCACCTCGGCCGCCTCGCCGTCGGCGAGCCCGTCGGGGTAGAAGCGCACCTGGCCCTGGAACGCCTTGCCCTCCCAGGTGCAGACCATGGGGTCGGACGCCTGGAGTCGGTTCACGAGGTCCGTGGCGGACAGTCCGGCCGCGGCCGCGTCCACGACGACCTCCACGTGCGGCCCGGGCCGGCCCATGGCCCCCGGCACCGCGTGCCCGTCCACGCGCCGCGCCGTCACGCCCGGCAGCCCGCCGATCCCACTCACGATCTCGTCCGCGTAGCCGCCCAGGCGGCCCGCCTCCGCCCCGAAGTCCCGGGTGACGTACGCCCGCAGCGCCGCGACCAGGCCGCACAGCTCCTCCTTGCCCACCTTGAACCCTCGACCCACGCCGTGGTGCGGCGGGCCGATGACAACCCCCTCCGCGATGAGCCCGCGGGCGGGCCACATCTCGGGGTAGACGTCCATGTCCTGGTGCTGGAGGGCGACCGACGTGATGAGGTCCTTGCGACCCGCCAGGATGCCGCTCGCCTGGGGCCCCTGGAGGTGCTTGCCGCCGCTGAAGCTCACGAGGTCCGCGCCCAGCTCGAAGAATCGACGCAGGTTGGACGCGGGCGGCAGCGCCATGGAGCCGTCGACGATCACCGGCACGCCCTTGGCATGGGCGATTCCGATCGCGTCCGCGAGCGACAGGTTGGCGCCCTCGTCGGAGCCCAGGTAGAACACGCCAGCGGTCTGGGGCCCGATCGCATCGGCCACCTCGTACGCGAACGTCCAGTCGTGGAAGCCCACCTCCACGAGCCTCGCACCGGCGAGGCGCAACGCATGGTCGTAGTCGTTGCGATGGCGCCGGAGGAGCACGATCTCGTCCGGCATGCCGGTCGTGTCCGGCAGCCGGTTCATGCGTCCGGGATCCAGGCGCGCCAGCACCGCCGCCGCCGCCATCGTCAGCCCGGCGGACGCACCCGCGGTGACGTAGCCTGCCTCCGCGCCGGTGTACGCCACGATCTCGGCGCCCGCGGCCGCCTGGAGATCCTCGATGCGCGCGAAGAACGTGGACGCCTCCACCATCGCGTCCATCACCTCGCGCGACGGCCGTGAGCCGCCGACCTTGGTGGAATAGCCCCGGGCGTTGATGACCCGGGTGCCCCGGAGCTCCGTCGCGATGCCCATCCCGTCCTGCCTTCCTCGCGCCCGCCAGGGTCGCGTCGTGTGTCGATCTCAGACGCCCAGTGACTCCCCGCCGTCCACCAGCAGGTCGTGGAACGCCACATGGTCGCTGTCCGGGGAGAGGAGCCACGCGACTGCCGCCGCCACCTGCTCCGGCCGTGCGACCCTGCCGTCAGGGACCCGCGGCCGGAAGGCATCCGGCGAGCCCATCGCCAGGTCGTCCACCGAGCCGTGATCGGCGGCCAGCGACCGCATCATGGGTGTGTCCGTGGGGCCGGGCGAGACCGTGTTGACGCGCACCCCGTGGGGCACGGTCTCCATGGCGAGCACCCGCAGCGCCTGCCGCAGGCCGGCCTTCGAGGCCGCGTACGCCGCCTGGCGCATGCGCGGCATCCGCGACGCGATCGAGGCGACACCCACGATCGCGCCTCGTCCGCGCGGCACCATCTCGCGGGCATACGCCTGGGCCACCAGGAAGTTGCCCAGCAGGTTCACCGCGAAGACCCGCTCGAAGTCCGCGCGCGTCGTCTCCAGCGCCGGGGACGCGCTGAAGATCCCGGCCACCACGGCCAGTCGCTCCGCCTCGCGAGAGCGCGCCACGAGCGCCGCGATCGAGGCATCGTCCGTGACGTCGATGGCGTGGGCCTCGACGTGCCGCCCGCCCGCCCGCAGCTCCTGGGCGAGCGCCCCCACGAGATCCTCGCGGATGTCCGCGATGACCAGGCGCTCGGTCCAGGGCTCGCCCGCAAGGCGTCGGGCCACCGCTTCGCCGATGCCCTGCGCGGCGCCCACCACCACGGTCGTGCCCGTCATCCTGTGCGAACCTCCTGGAACGGTCGGGGCGGGGGAGGTGTCGGCTCGGATGCCCGGCCGGATCCGCCAGTTCCGACAGGCGAACAGCGTATCATCCATGTGAAGCGCCTCGTGGGCCCCGTCGCCCAGGACACCCTGACTCCTGCCCGCCCCTGTCTCGGCCGGGAGGCGGGCCGCACAGCGGAGGACATCACCAGATGCTCGTCAGCCACCCGCAGCGCGTCGCGGGGCCGTCACACGCTGCGCCGGAGCCCGCCTGATGCACGACCTGGTCATCATCGGCGGGACCGTCATCGACGGCACGGGTGCGCCGGCGTTCCCGGCGGATGTCGCCGTGGACGGGGGCGTCATCACCTCCGTCGGACGGCTCGCGTCGCGCTCGGCACGGCGCACCATCCACGCCGACGGGATGGCGGTGGCACCCGGCTTCATCGACCTGCATGCGCACTCCGACCTGATGCTGATGGAGCGTCCGGAGCACCACCTGAAGGTGCTCCAGGGTGTCACGACCGAGGTGCTCGGCCAGGATGGGCTGTCGTACGCGCCGATCGCGCCTGCTGCGCTGCCCGTGATGCGGGACATGATCACGGCCATCAACGGCGCCCCGGACGTGGCCTATGACTGGTCCACCGTCGCGGGGTACCTGGACCGGCTGGCCGCCGCGCGCCCCGCGGTGAACGCCGCGTACCTGGTGCCGCATGCCGCGCTGCGTCTGTCGGTGACCGGCATGGCGGACCGCGTCGCGACCGATGCCGAGGTCGACGAGATGGCCCGGATGGCCGCGTCGGGCATGGCGGATGGAGCCTTGGGCCTGTCGAGCGGCCTGACCTATCCGCCCGCGACCTGGTCGGACACGCGCGAGCTGGTGGGGATCGCCCGGGCGATCGCGCCGTATCGCGGCATCTACGTGACCCATCACCGGGACTACGGGCCGCGCCTGATGGAGAGTGTCGAGGAGGCGTTGACGATCGGTCGCGAGGGTGGCGTGCCGGTCCATTTCAGTCACTTCCACATCAGCGGCCAGCCATACGCCGACCGCGCCGGGGAGTTCCTGGACCGCATCGACGCGGCGCGCGATGGCGGCGTCGATGTGACCCTGGACAGCTACCCGTACCTCGCGGGCAGCACCTTCCTGGGCGCCTGGATCCCGGCCCACATCATGGCGGGCACCACCCAGCAGGCGATGGAGACCCTGTCCGACCCTCATCGGCGGCCGGCGCTGGAGGCGGAGATCGAGGCCGGGCCCCGCGACTTCGTGTACATCGAGTGGGGCGAGTTCCAGCTCAGCGGCATCGGGTCGCAGGCGCACGCCGACCTCGTGGGACTGCGGCTGCCTGCGGCCGCGGAGCGCCGGGGTCAGCGTCTGGGCGCCTTCATCTGCGACCTTCTCGTGGCATCGCGCATGAACGTCACGATCCTCGCCTTCAACGGACGCGAGGAGAACGTCCGGCGCGTGATGCAGGACCCCGGCTGGACCGTGGGCACCGACGCGATCCTGGTGGGCGGCAGCGTCCATCCACGGGCAGCGGGCACCTATCCCACGATCCTGGGGACCTATGTCCGTGACGAGCGGGTGATCGACCTTCCGCGCGCCGTGAACGCCATGACCGGTGCGGCCGCCAAGCGGATCGGCCTGGTCGACCGGGGGCTCATCCGGCCCGGCCTGGCGGCCGACCTGGTCGTGTTCGACCCGGCCACCGTGGCTCCCGGCAACAGCTACGAGGATTCGCGCGTGCCGCCCGTCGGCCTGCCCTTCGTGATCGTCAACGGCGTCCCCGTGAAGTGGGACGATGCCCCGACCGACGCGCGCCCCGGGCGCATCATCCGGGGCGACGGCACGGGGCGGTCCCGCGCCGCCTGACTCCGCCGTCCCGCCTGAGAGGAGACCCCGTGAGCCTCGATCGCCGCCTCGCCATCCTCGATGCCGTGCCGGACACGCCGTTCCTCGTGCTGGACGCGGACGTCACGCAGCGCAACGTGAGCGCCATGCAGGCGATCGCCGCCGCGGGTGGCAAGAAGCTCCGTCCACACGCGAAGACCCACAAGATGCTGGAGGTCGCGCGGATGCAGCTGGCGGCCGGTGCCGTCGGGCTGCTCGTCGCCAAGCTGGGCGAGGCGGAGGTGATGCTCGACTCCGGCGTGGACGACATCTTCATCGGCTATCCCATCCTGGGGACACCCAAGATCGAGCGGCTGATGGCCCTCGCGGAGCGGGTCCGCATGAGCGTCGCCCTGGACGACGTGGCGATCGCCGAGCCGATCGCCCGTGCCGCCGCAGATCGCGGCCTCGTGATCGACGTGATGCTCGAGATCAACACCGGCCTGGACCGCGCCGGGGTGTTGCCACGGGATGCCGTGGCGCTCGCGCGCCGGGTGGCGGACCTGGCGGGCGTGCGCGTCAAGGGCGTGTTCACGCACGAGGGCCAGGCGCTTCCCCGCTCCGCCGACGAGCCGACGCTCGCCGCGGAGACCGCCACGGCCTGCGCCATGATGGTCGAGACCGCGGAGGCGATCAGGGCCGCGGGCATCGACTGCGCCGAGGTGTCGGTGGGCACGACGCCCACGGCCCGGTTCGACGCGCTGGCCCCGGGCGTCACCGAGATCCGCCCCGGCACATACGTGTTCAACGACTGCTCCATGGTCGCCCATGGAGCGGCCACCTGGGAGGACACCGCGGTCTGGGCGGTCGCCACGGTCGTCTCGCGACCGTCCGCGGACCGGGCGATCGTGGACGCGGGCTCCAAGGTGCTGTCCTCGGATCGCATCAACCAGAAGGACGCCCCGGTCGCGATGGGCCGCATCGTGGACCGGCCGGACCACATGGTCGTGCGCACCATGGAGGAGCACGGCATCATCGCCACGCCGCCCGGCTCCGATCTCCGCCTGGGTGACCGCGTGGCCATCGTGCCGTCGCACATCTGCACCGCCATCAACCTCGCGGACTCGGTGCTCGTCGCGCGCGACGGCGCGATCGTGGACGAGTGGCAGGTGGCGGCGCGGGGTCGCGTGCGGTGACCCGAGGCGGCTCCACGCGCCCGGGCCCGCTGCCGGGGACCCGCGAGGAGCGTCGTGCCGCGATCGCGGCGCTCCTGGCCCCCCGGCCGAGGGTGCCCCTGGCGCTCCTGCCCACGCCCCTGGAGCATCTGCCGCGCCTCTCCGCCGCGCTGGGCGGCCCGGACATCTGGGTCAAGCGGGATGACCTCACGGGTCTCGCGTTCGGCGGCAACAAGACGCGCCAGCTGGAGTATGTCTTCGCCGACCTGCTCGCGCGACGGCCTGACGTGCTCGTGACAGGCGCCAACATCCAGTCCAACTGGTCGCGCCAGTGCGCGGCCGCGGCCGCCCGTCTGGGCATCCCCCTCGTGCTGGTCCTGCGAGACACGGACAGCCAGGAGATCACGGGCAACGTCCTGCTGGACCACTGGCTGGGCGCCGACGTGCGCCTCGTGGACGAGCCGGACATGACCGCGCTCATCCGGGTGCACCTCGATCGGGTGGTCGCGGAGCTTCAGGCCCAGGGCAGGCACGCCATCAAGATCGACCCCTGGGGCGCCAACGTGGCCCTGGGCTACGTGGGCGCGATGGCGGAGCTCGACGAGCAGTGCGAGGCCGCGGGCATCACCCCCACGCGCCTCTGGCTGGCGGCCGCGGGCCCCACCCACAGCGGCATGGAGCTGGGCGCCCGCCTGCTGGGCTGGGAGGCGCGGGTCACCGGCATCGCGCCGATCGCCTGGTCGGACGCGCCGCTCCCGGAGCTGGTCGCGGATGCCGCGAACCGCAGCGCCGCGCTGCTGGGGATCGGCGGGCGATTCGCTCCGGAGGACATCGACAACCGAGGCGACTTCGTGGCGCCGGGCTACGGGCGCTCGTCGCCGGCCAGCCTGGAGGCGCTGCGCCTTGCCGCGCGGACCGACGCGCTGCTGCTGGATCCGGTCTATACCGCCAAGGCGATGGCGGGCCTCATCCACGCCGTGCGGACGGGCGAGCTGACCCGTGCGGACACCGTCGTGTTCCTGCACACCGGCGGACTGCCCGCGGTGTTCGCCTGGCGAGACGACATCCTCGCCGCGTCGCGGGCCTGACCCGCGGCTGACCCGCGAGGGACCGCGTTTGGGACGTGGCGGGGTCAGGGGTCCGGCCCCGTCGTCGGTCGGCTCCCAGCCAGATTCAACTTGACGGTTCTCACTCTTGAAGTCATTATCCGGAATCGGAACTGTGCCGTGGGAATCGCCCGGTGGTGGAGGCGATCGCCCGGCCACGAGGAGGAACGAGACGCATGGATGAGCTGCTCAAGCGGGACGTCTCCCGCCGGAGCTTCCTGAAGCGCGCGAGCGCTCTCGGTTTCGGGGCGGCCTCGATGCCGCTCCTGGCCACGTACGCCTCTGCCCGCGCCCAGTCGCCGGCACCCCTGACACCGGCCCCGGTCACCAGCATGCCGCCCGGCGCCCGCGCCCTCGAGTTCAACGCCTGGGAGTTCCAGCCGGACACGATCCGCGCATTCCTGAACGACTGGACCGCGACGTCCGGCGTGCCGGTGAACCTGAGCCTCATCCCCAACGTGGGATACGGCCCGGCGATCCAGACGCGCCTCCAGGGCGGCGGCGTCATCGACGTGTACTACAACTTCACGTACAACTCCGGCAAGTTCGTGGACCAGGGATGGGCGGCGAACATCGCCGACCTGCCGGGTTGCAGCGACATGCTCGCGGACATGTTCGAGCCCGCCCGAGCGCGCCACCAGCTGTCGGACGGTCGCGTCGTGAGCGCACCGTACTTCTCGGCGGCCCATGTGCTCCACTACAACGAGAAGCACCTGGCGGACAACGGCATCGCCGTGCCCACCACGCTCCAGGAGCAGTACGACGCGGCGAAGAAGCTCAAGGACGCGGGGATCCCGTCGCCGTACGTGGCGTACTGGATCAAGGAGTTCTGCGAGGAGTACCTGATGGCGTACCTCCTCGCGGAGGGCGTCGTGCCCTTCGACGACGCGGGCAACCCGGTCTTCGCGGACGACCCCAAGACCGTGGGCATGCTCGAGTGGTGGAACGCGATGTTCCAGGACAAGCTGACCACCGAGACGATGCTCACCGACGACCCCATCAAGCTGGCGACCCTGATGGGCACCGGCGAGGCGTCGTTCTACGTCCTCCATCACTACTTCCTGCGCATCATCCGGGAGCTCCAGGACGCCGCGCAGAAGGACAACGTCACGATCGCGTACCGGCTGCCGGGCGCCAAGGGCGACACGCTCCAGATGGGCGAGGTCATCCAGATGGGCACCCTGGCGACCGGTCGGACCAAGGACGACGCCTGGGACCTGATGAAGTTCTACGGCTGGAAGGACGCCAACGGGGAGCTGCGCACGTTCAAGGCGTGGGCGGCGGCCGCGGCGCTCGCCTGTCCCTACCCGGCGTTCTTCGCCGATCCCGAGGTGGCCGCCAGCTTCGGCGACTACTACGACATGGCGGCGCTGTCCGACGTGTTCGCCACGAAGTCGGCGGTCGTCGGCTCCCGGTCGATGCCCTGGTACCAGCCGTTCCAGGTCAAGGTCGGCGAGCGCATCCACGCGATGCTCCTGGGCCAGGCCTCGCCGGCCGACACCGCCAAGGGCCTCGCGGACGACGCCAAGAGCGTCCAGTCCGGCGGCCTCTAGGCCTCACGCCCCGACCTCGCAGCGGATCGCGGTCAGCGCCCGTCGATGACCGCGACCCCGCGACCCGAGATCCCCGCGACGCACGGCTCGACCTCCACGGGCCGTGCGTCGCAGCCCTCTCCCCGGAGCGACCTGTTCCGGGGAGATCGCCGTTTCGGGCTGCTGCTGGCCCTCCCCGCCACGATCGCGGTGGTCCTGCTCATCGGCGGGCCGGCCGTCCAGACGATCGTCTACAGCTTCCAGAAGGTCAGCTTCAACGGCCCCAGCCCGTGGGTCGGGTTCGACAACTACGCGCGCGTCTTCGCCAGCCCCAACTTCCAGAACTCGCTGTCGGTCACGGCCCAGTACGCGATCGGCTTCCTGGTGCTGTCCACGCTCCTGGGCCTCGGCTTCGCGCTGCTGCTCAACGAGCCGTTCCGGCTGCGCTGGCTGGGCCGCACGCTGCTCATCATCCCGTGGGCCGCGCCCTGGCTGATGGTCGGCATCATGTGGAAGTGGTTCATCGACGCGGACGTGGGCTGGCTCAACGGCTTCCTCTATCAGGTCGGCCTCATCGATGACTACATCCCGTTCCTGGCCGACCCCAGGCAGGCGCTGTTCTTCACGATCCTGGCCGCCGTCTGGCGCCAGGCGAGCCTGACGGCGCTGCTCATCTTGGCGGCGCTCCAGACCGTGCCCGCGGAGCTGCCCGAGGCGGCGCGTGTCGACGGCGCGAATGCGTGGCAGCGCTTCCGTTACATCACGCTGCCGTTCCTGCTGCCCGTGCTGCTCGTGGTCACCGTCACGAACCTCATCCTGGGCCTGCTCCAGTTCGACGTGATCTTCATCATGACCCAGGGTGGCCCGGGGAACGCCACCGAGCTGCTGTCAATGTTCATGTACAAGGTGCTGTTCAACTTCTCGGAATGGGGCGCGGGTTCTGCGATCGCGGTCATCCTGGGCCTCATCGCGTTCCTCATCGGCCTCGTGTTCGTGCGGCTGATGTACCGCCAGGAGTCGCTCAACCGTCAGACCGGGGGCGCGAACGGATGACCGCTCTGTCCTCGCCCTCCGCTCGCGTGCCCACGTTCCGCACGGTCCGCTGGTACCACCGCCACGACCGCTGGCGGACCATCCTGATCTACGTCTGCTTCGCGCTGTTCGCGGTCTGGACGCTGGCGCCCATCGCGTTCACCGTCCAGAGCTCGTTCACCACGCCCGGCGAGATGGTCGCCCAGCCGCCGCACTGGATCCCGCGCACGATCACGCTCGACAACTACGGCGCCGTGTTCGGGTCCGCCACGGACGCGTCTGGCCAGTACACCTCCGAGCAGGGCGGCCGGATGTGGTCGGCTCTGTTCTACAGCGCGATGATCGGCCTGCTGGTGACCGCCACCAACCTCATCATCGGCGGGCTCGCGGGCTACGCCTACTCGCGCTACCGGTTCCGAGGCAGCCGCGCCGGCTTCCTGTTCCTGCTGGCCACCCGCGTCGTGCCGGGGATGGCGCTCGTGGTGCCGTTCTATGCGCTGTTTCGCCAGGCGGGCCTCATCAACACGCCCTGGGCGCTCGTCCTGACGTACCTCATCTTCACGCTGCCGCTGTCCATCTGGCTGTTGAAGTCCTACTTTGACCACCTGCCCCGGGAGATCGAGGAGGCGGCGTCCGTGGACGGGGCCAGCCGTCTGCGCCAGCTGCTGGTGATCGTGGCGCCGCTCGCCCGACCGGGTCTCGTGGCCACCGGGCTGCTCGTGTTCCTGGAGTCGTGGTCGGAGTTCTTCTTCGCGGTGGTGCTCACGAACGCGCTCACCGTGCCGCCGCTCCTGGCGGGCTACCAGAGCCTCCAGACGTTCACCTGGAACACGCTCGCGGCAGCGACCGTGATCTCGCTCATCCCGCCGGTCCTGCTCGCGGTCGTCTTCCAGCGCTACATCGTGAGCGGTCTCGCCGCGGGGTCGGTGAAGTGAGCGCCCGGGACGGCCGGCGGCGCATCCGCGTCGGCGTGCTGGGCGCCGGAGCATGGGCGGTGACCACACACCTGCCGGTCATCGTCGCGGACCCGGAGGTGGAGCTGGTCGTCGTCAACCGGCGCGATGGAGACCTGGCGCGATCGATCGCGGAGCGGTTCGGGGCGACGCGCGCGACCACGGACTGGCGTGAGGCGATCGACCTGGGCCTGGACGCCGTGGTGGTCGCCAGCCCGCCCAACGTGCACCGCGCGCAGGTGGAGGCGGCCGTCGCGTCGGGCGCGCACGTGCTGTGCGAGAAGCCCTTCGCGATCCGTGCCACCGACGCCTGGGCGATGACCGAGGCTGCACGGGTTGCCGGACGACACCTGCTCGTCGCCTTCGGCTGGAACCACATGCCCCTGATGACCGCCGCGCGCGAGGTGATGGAGGAGCGGGCGATCGGGCGCATCGAGTTCGTCAGCATCGCCATCAACGTGGCGGTGCGCGAGCTGCTGCTCCACGGGACGCCCTACAACTCCGCGCTGGGTGGGGTGACGCCGCGGTCGGAGACGTTCTTGGATCCCGCCGTCAGCGGCGGTGGCACGGCGCCCGTGACGATGAGCCATGTGTTCGGGCTGGGACTGTTCCTGTCCGGCCTGGATGCGCTGGACGTGCACTGCCGCACGGTGGACGCGCACCCGGGCGTGGACCTGCACGACGTGATGAGCGTGGGTTTCGAGGGCGGCGCGATCGGTGCCTTCACGGGCACCGCATCCCATGAGTCCGTGCCGCGCGTGGAGTGGCATGTGTCCATCCACGGCGATGGTGGCCAGCTGCTGCTGGACTCCAACCACGACGAGGTGATCTTCGGGCCGGCGAGCGGCGAGGCCGTCCGGGTGGACCTGCCGCCCGGCGCCGGCGTGTACGACCCGCGCGGACCCATCCGGGAGCTGCTCGCGGTGGCCAAGGGCGGCCCGCCCAGCGACGCGAGCCCCGCGGAGATGGGAGCCCGCACGGTCGAGCTGGTCGAGGCGGCGCTGCGCAGTGCCACCACCGGACGCGTCGAATCGGTGCGGGTCGCGCGTCCATCCTGGGCGGGGAGGCCGTCGGGATGACATCCTCCCGGCCGATGCGCTCACCCTCGTCCGCCCCGATCGCCGCGTCCGATCGCACGGGGTCGCCCGCCGGCCGTCGGGATGGCGCCGACACCGCGGTCAAGTCCGCGGATCGCGTCCTCACGGTCTTCGACCTGCTGGCCGCCCGCGGTCCGTCCACGTTCTCGGAGATCGTGACCGCGCTGGGGCTTCCGAACTCGTCCGCGCACAACCTGCTCCAGACGATGGTCCGGCGCGACTTCCTGGAGTTCGACCCCGAGGCGCGGAGGTATGCCCTGGGCCTCCGGTTGTGGCAGGTCGCCCAGGCCTACGGGGGCAACCGGGACCTGGTCACGGAGGCTCGCCCGCTGATGCAGCGGGTGGTCGACGTCACCGGCGAGACGGTGCAGCTGGCCCGTCTCGACGGCATCGAGAACGTGTACCTGGCGATCGCGGAATCACCTCATGCCATGAAGCTGGTCTCGGCAGTGGGTGGGCGGCTGATGGCGCACGCCACGGGCCTGGGCAAGGCGCTCCTGGCGTCGAGGTCCGATGAGGAGGTCCGGGCGCTGCTGGGCGACCGAGCCCTGCCGGCCTTCACGCCGCACACCATCACCGATCCGGAACACCTCTTGGCGGCGCTCGCCGACGTGCGCGCTCGCGGGTACGCCACCGACGATGAGGAATACGTCATCGGATGCCGCTGCGTGGCGATGGCGGTGCATGACGCGTCGGGTGAGGTGGTGGCCGCGATGAGCGTGTCGATCCCAACGCCACGCCACACGCTCGGGATCGCGGAGCGTGCCCGCGAGGCGCTCGCCGCGGCCGTGGACGACCTGCAGCGTCGCCTGGGGTACGTCGCGGCCGAGGAGTGACATGCACCCGCCTGATGCCGCTCCCATGACCGCCGCCGGGCTGATTCCTCGGCCCCTGTCCCCGATCGCGCTGCGCACGCTGCGCGACATCGACCCGTTCCCGGCCTATGCCCAGATCGCTGCGGCCGGGCCGGTCGTGTGGGACGACGACATGCGTGCGTGGCTCGTCTCCTCGCATGCGCTGTGCACGACCGTGCTGCGGCAGGAGGACGTCTTCGCGGAGCCCACGGGCGACCTGCCGGGGGCCGCGCAGATCGTGGGCCGGCGGGACATCCGATCGCTCCTGGGTGCGGATCACGATGTGCTCCACCGGGCTGTGTCGCATGCCTGGCGCCCCGACCCCATCGCACCGCTGGCCGCCGCGGCCGTCCGGCCACTCGTCGCGGAGCGCCTGGCGGACCTTGCGGCCGGCGATCGCTTCGAGCTGTTCGGGGAGTTCGCGCGCCTGCTGCCGATCTCCGTCATCTCCAGGGTGCTGGGCCTGCCGGACGCGGACGCCGCCACCCTCGACATGGCCAAGGGCTGGATGGAGGCGGTGCTCGCGTGGCGCCACTCCTACGGCGAGGACCCCGATGCGCTCGCCGCCGCGATCACGGCCACCCGCCGCCTCGAGCCGCTGCTCGTCGAGACGGTGCGTGCCCGACGGGACCATCCGGAGGCGGACGGCATCAGCCTGCTGTGGGAGGCGGGCCGCCGCGTGGCACCGGACTGGGGCGAGCAGGACGTCCTGGACAACGCGAAGTTCATGTACGAGGGCGGCTCGGAGACGACCGCGTTCCTGATCACCACGTCCGTGCATCGCCTGTTGGAGCTGGGTGAGCGGGAGCGCGCGACGATCGTGGCCGACCGCGACCGCCTGGCGCTGTTCCTGGAGGAGGTGCTGCGCCACTCGAGCGTGGTCCACCTGAGACTGCGGCGGGCGACCCGAGACACGGTCCTGGGTGGCCAGCCGATCGCGGCGGGCGAGCGGGTCATCGCGCTCATGGCCCAGGCGAACCGCGATCCGGCCCGCTGGGGCGATCACGCCGCGATGGTGGACCCCGATCGACCCAGGCTCCGCTCCCACCTCGCGTTCAGCGTGGGTCCGCGCCACTGCGCGGGGGCCCACCTCGCGCGCCTGGAGGCGACCGAGGCGGTGAGCGGCCTGTTCCGCGCGTTCCCGGACCTGCGGCGGGCGCCGGATGCGCCGGAGCCCGTGCCCATGGGCTTCGTGTCGCGCGTGTGGCGGCCGGTGGCGCTGGTCCATGCGCCGGTGGCCGCGGACGTGGTCCGACGACGAGTTGCGGACGCTCCCTGGGTCGGTCCGGGCGAAGCGTTCGGGGCGTATGGAGCGGCAGCCCCGGCCTGACCGTTCCAGCTACCCCGCCTGCGGCGAACGGGGCGGCATCGCGGACGCACGCGGCACGTAGACCACGGGCAGGTGCGTGTGGCTGGGCTCCACGGCGGGGTCCGCCAGCCTCGCCAGCAGGAGCTCGGCGCTCGCCCTTCCGATGCGCGCGCCGTCCCGTTGGATCGTCGCGAGCGGCGGCCGGAACACCGACGCGATCGGCGTCGAGTCGCTGGTCACGATGGCGATGTCCCGGCCTGGCTCAAGCCCCGCGGCGTCCATCGCCCGAAGGACGCCGACCATCAGCCGGGCGCCCCCGACGACGACCGCGGTCGGATCGGCGCCAGCCGCCAGCAGGTCGCCGAACGTCCGCTGGCCGTCGTCGGCGTTGAGCTCGACGTGGCGGTGGATGAGCGTCACATCCGGGAACTCCGCGGCGGTGAGGTCGATGCCCTTCGCCCGTTCGCGGGCCGAGCGGTAGCGCGACGGTCCGGTGAGCAGCGCGATCCGGCGGTGGCCCAGCGACACCAGGTGGCGCATCGCCTCCTGGACGCCCTCCGCGTGCTCCGAGTGGACGTAGCTGGTGCTGACTCCGGGCGGCTGGTCGCCCTCCACGATGCAGATGGGGATCGTCAACGACTGGAGTGCCGACACGGTCTCGGGGTGGTTCTCCTCCACGGGGCACATCATCAAGGCGTCGACACGGCGCGCCTGGAGCACCCGGATGTTGTGGGCGTCGAGATCCGGATGCAGCTCGGAGTTCATCACCAGCAGCGAGTAGCCGTGCTCCCGGAACGCGCGTTCGGCGCCCGTGGCGATGTCCGCGATGACGTGGTTGGACAGGTCGTCTGCGATGAACCCCACCGAGCGGGTGGCCCCCCGGCGCAGCGACTGGGCCAGGATGTCCGGCTGGTAGCCCAGCTCCGCGGCTGCCGCCAAGACGCGTTCGCGCAGCTCGGGTCGGACATCCGCGCTCCCGGACAGCACGCGCGACACCGTGGAGATGCCCACGCCGGCCGCGGCCGCGACATCGCGGATACCCACTCGCCGATTGGCCTTGGGCTGGTGCTCGTCCGCCACGCAGCGGAGTATGGCGTCCCGGTCAGCACCCGGCTGCGCGTTGCCGCAGGGGCGGTCGATCATGGTCCCGACCCGCGCCGGCCGCCCCGGGGATCGGCCGACATGTCGACCGCGGAGGCAGGTGGGGGCCCCGACCCGCGCCGCCCGCCCCGGGATCGGCCGACATGTCGACCGCGGAGGGAGGTGGGGGCCCCGACCCGCGCCGCCCGCCCAGGGGATCGGCCGACATGTCGACCGCGGAGGGAGGTGGGGGCCCCGATGCGCGCCGTCCGCCCCGGGGATCGGCCGACATGTCGACCGCGGAGGCAGGTGGGGGCCCCGACCCGCGCCGCCCGCCCCGGGGATCGGCCGACATGTCGACCGCGGAGGCAGGTGGGGGCCCCGACCCGCGCCGCCCGCCCCGGGGATCGGCCGACATGTCGACCGCGGAGGCAGGTGGGCCCCCGATGCGCGCCGCCCGCCCCGGGATCGGCCGACATGTCGACCGCGGCCACGGCATGCACATGCTACTGTATGCTCATGTTGAGTCGACGCCTCCAGATCCTCGTGGATGAGGAGCGATACGCTGCCCTCGAGCGGGTCGCACGGGCGCGACGCGTCTCGGTGGCGACCGTCGTGCGGGATGCGATCGATCGCGACCTGGCCGGTCCGAAGGATCGGCGCGAAGCGGCCGGCCGTCGCATCCTCGATGCCACGCCCATGGACGTCCCGGACACCGTCGAAGGCCTGAAGCGCGAACTCGATGAGGTCCGAGGACGGTGGCATGATCGTCCTTGACACCTCCATCCTGGTGTACGCCACCGGGGTCGAGCATCCACTGCGAGCGCCCTGTCGAGCGATCATCTCCCGGCTGACCGACGGGTCGCTTGTGGCGACCACGACTCCGGAGGTCATCCAGGAGTTCGCCCACGTTCGGAGTCGCAGGTCCCCGAGGCGCGAGGCCGTCCGGCTGGCTCGCGACATGTCCAGCCTGATGGAGCCCCTGCTCGTCACCGATCAGGCGATGCTCGCGCTGGGGTTGCGGCTGTTCGAGGAGTCCAGGGCGCTGGGGGCATTCGATGCGGTCCTGGCCGCCGCGGCGCTCGCGACCGGCGCCACGGCCCTCGTCAGTGCCGACCGCGCGTTCGCCACGGTGAAGGGTCTTGCGCACGTCGACCCGGCCTCGACGGGGTTCTGGGCCTGGCTGGAGGCGGCGGCCGCCCGCTGAGGTTCCTCGGCGGCCCGGCGCTACTCGGTCGCCTTGGCGCGCAGCCAGTCGGGGCGGTCGCGCATGCCCTGGATGGTCCAGCCGCCATCGACGACGATGACCTGGCCGGTGATGTACGAGGCCTCCTCCGACGCCAGGAAGCGCACCACGCCCGCGATCTCCTCGACCCTGCCGAATCGGCGCATGGGAATCTCCGACATCATCGCCTCGCGGTCGATCGATCCGTCGTCCAGGCCCTGCTGGACCAGCTTCGTGAGGGTGGAGCCGGGCGCGACGGCGTTCACCCGGATCCCTGCCTCCGCCGTCTCCACCGCCAGTGACCGGGTCCACGCGGCGATGGCGCCCTTCGACGCCGTGTAGGGCCCCCGACCGGGCGTTCCCACGAACGCGGTCGTCGACGCCATCGAGATGATCGACCCCGTGCCCTGGCGCTTCATGAACGGGATGGCGAGCGCGGTGCAGTTGAACATCCCGAACAGGTGCACCTCGATCACCTGCCGCCAGACGTCCGGATCGAACGTCTCGGTCAGGCCCACCCGCTGGATGCCCGCGTTGTTGACGAGCACGTCCACGCGTCCCTCGGCCGCACCGATGTCCCCGAACAGCGCCTCCATCTCAGCGCGGTCCGCGACGTTCCCGGACAGGTACCGCACGCCCGGGACCGCGGCCTCCGGCTCACCCAGATCGATCGACACCGCGCGAGCGCCGTCGCGCACGAACGCCCGGATGATCGCGTCACCGATGCCCCGCGCGCCCCCGGTGACCACCACCACGCGCCCGTCCGTCCCGCTCATCACGCCTCCACCATCGTTCCGCCCCAGCGGACCCCTGATCGGCCCGAGCGTACCCCACGCGCAGGCGTCGCAGGCGTCGCAGGCACCCGCCCGGCCTCCCGATGACGCTGTATCGTTCGGCGCCATGACCGAGCTGCCCGCGCCGGCCGATCCCGACGCCCCGGACGCCACCGACGCCCGGATCACGCGCGTGCTCCTGGTCGATGACCAGCAGGTCATCGCGGAGGCCGTGCAGCGGATGCTCGCTCCGGAGGCCGATCTGGAGCTCACCTGGTGCGGCGAGGCGGCGTCCGCCCTGGACACGGCCCGGGCGCTCAGGCCGGACGTCATCCTCCAGGACCTGCTGATGCCGGATGCGGATGGCCTGGAGCTCGTGGAGGCGTTCCGGGCGGATCCGGAGCTCGGCGACGTGCCGCTCATCGTGATCTCCTCCAAGGAGGATCCCGCGGTCAAGGTGGACGCGTTCGCTCGCGGTGCCTCGGACTTCCTGCTGAAGCTCCCCGATCGCGTGGAGCTTGTCGTGCGCATCCGACACCATGCGGCCGGGCATCGCGCGCGACGGGAGCGCGACGCCGCCTGGGCGGCCCTGCGCGCGGAGCTGGACAACGCCGCGGCGTACGTCACATCGCTGCTGCCGGCGCCCACCGGGCCGCCCATCAGCGCCGCCTGGCGCCTGCGGACATCGTCGTCCCTGGGTGGGGACGCGCTCGGCTTCCACTGGCTCGACCCCCAGCATTTCGCGATGTACGTGGTGGACGTATGCGGACACGGGGTGGGGGCGGCCCTCCTGTCGGTCTCGGTGCTGAACGTGCTCAATGCGAGGACGCTGCCGGACGTGGATTTCCGGCATCCCGACCAGGTCCTCGCGGCGCTCAACGCCACGTTCCCCATGGCCCGGCAGCACGGCATGTTCTTCACGATCTGGTACGGCGTGTACCACGCCCATGAGCGCCGCCTGGAGTACACCGCCGCCGCCCACCCGGCCGCCATCCTCCTTGCGCAAGGGGGGCCGCCGGTCCTGCTCGGCCAGTCGAACCTGCCGGTCGGGGCGGTCGAGGGCACCCTGTTCGGGGTCGAGTCGACCGATGTCCCGCCTGGCTCGCGACTGGTCGTGATGAGCGACGGCGCATTCGAGCTGCGGCGGCGCGACGGCCGGTCGTACACGTACGACGAGTTCGTCACCCTCGTCGCGTCGATCCCGGGCGACACCCCGGCGGAGCGTGCGGACGCGGTCATCGCTCGAGTCCAGGAGGTCACCGGGCGCAGCGAGTTCGACGACGACTGCACGCTGCTGGAACTGGTCATCGACTGACCGGACCGGCGCGGCACGGCGGGCACTCCGGTAGACTCGGGCCATGGACGCCATCATCGCGATGCGGCACGCGCGGTCTGCGCGCCCCGGTCGCCAGCCGGGCGCCCCATCATCGAGGAGACGACCATGAACCAGAGCCTCACCCCCGAGGTTCCCGGGATCAGCCTCGTCGAGGAGATGTGTCTCCTCGCCATCGAGGACGACGGCAGCGTCTCCTCCACGGCGGGTGAGCCTGCCTTCGGCATGGGCGTCGTGGGGGCGTGCCTCGTGGAGCTGAGCCTCCGAGGCCGCCTGGATGCGGACATCCAGCCGGGCGCGGATGAGGGCGGCGTCCGCACCATGCTCCTGGTCGTCAGCTCGACGCCCACGGGCGAGGCCGCCCTCGACGATGTCCTGGCCACGGTCGCCGCGGGTCCGGCGCAATCGGTCGTGGAATGGACCCGGTCGCTCTTCCCGCACGCGGGCGCCCTGGTCCAGCTGGCGCTCCAGCGACTCCAGGAGCGGGGCATCATCGAGTCCCGGGAGGCCCGCTTCCTGTGGGTCCTCACCTCCCGCAAGTACCCCATCATCGAGGGGCGAGAGCTCCAGGAGGCGAAGCTGCGGATCTCCGGCGTGCTGCTGGGAGATGCCATTCCCACGCCCAGCGACTCGGTCCTCATCGGGCTCGCCTCGATCTCCGGCCTGCTCCGGGGCATCTTCAGCAGCTCCGAGCTGCGCCGCCTCGAGGAGCGGATCCTGGAGGTCGGCAGCCTCGATCTCATCGCGCGAGGGGTCGAGCGGGCGATCGAGGAGGAGGTCGCCTTCCGGGCGCGTGCCATGATGGTGCCCCACATGTAGGTTCCCTCGGGGAAGAGGAGAGACATCCATGGAGATCAGCATCGACGAGCGACCCGGCGTGACCGTCGTGAAGCTCGACGGTCGCCTCGATTTCGAGGCCGCCGAGCACGCCGGTCAGCAGCTCGGCGAGCTGCTGACGCGCCCCGATGGGGTCCGGGCGATCGTCATCGATGGGAGCGGGCTGACGTATCTCTCCTCGGCCGGCCTGCGCGTCTTCCTGACGCTGGCCAAGGACGCGAGGGCGGCGGCGGTCCCGCTGGTCGTGGCGGCGCTCCATCCCTCGGCGGCGGAGGTGTTCGAGATCAGCGGCTTCGCCCACGCGAAGATCATGGAGTTCCGATCCACGGTCGAGGAGGGCGTCGCGGCGGTGTCCGCCTGACGACACGCTCGGCTCCCGCGCCGCGTTCACCCATGGACGCCATCACCGACTCCATCACGGTCCCTGGCCGGCCGAACCAGCTGCGGCGGCTCCACGCATTCCTGGCATCGTTCTGGAAGCGCCACGGGCTGCCCCCAGGCGACGCGATGCGCGTGGAGCTGGGCCTCGAGGAGGTGTTCATCAACGTGGTCACCCACGGCCTCGTGACCACCGATCTGCTGGACGCGCCGGTCACGGTCGCCGTGTGCCTGCGCGGCGCGGCGCTGGAGCTGGCGGTGGAGGACATCGGGCCCGCCTTCGACCCGCTGCGCCAGGCGCCCGTGGACACGAGCGCAGGGATGGAGTCCCGGCTCGCGGGCGGCCTCGGTGTCCACCTGGTCCGGTCGATGCTGGACGACGTGCGCTACGAGCGCGTGGGCGACCGGAACCGGCTGGTGATGGTCGCGCGCCTGGGCTCGCGCCGACCGCGCTAGACATCGCCCAGGCCGGGCGCCGGTGACGGCTCCCCATGCGCGGCGCCGCTGTTCGCGATGGTCGCCGGGCGACGAGGCTGTCGTCGGTCCGGCGCCGCGCGCCTCCCGACCGCTCCGGCCCCGCCCCGCTCCGGCCCCGTCCGGCCCCGTCGGTCCGGGTCACGTCGGTCCGGCCCCGCCCCGCGTCCCCGCGGACGATAATGGGAACGTTTCCGGCCGGTCATCCTGACCGCCGACAAGGATGTGACCAGGGACGAGGTGCGCGGATGGGTGCGGCAGAAGGCAGACGGGCGGTCGTCACCGGGGCGGCCAGCGGCATCGGCCAGGCGGTCGTGCGACGGCTGCTCGCCCAGGGCGCCAGCGTGGTCGCGGTGGACATCAACGGGGCGGGACTCGCGCCCGTCGTGGCAGAGGGTGCCCAGGCCTGCGTGGCGAGCGTCTCCGATCCGGCCGGTCGGTCGACCATCGGCGAGGCGGTCGGGCCGGAGCTGGACTATCTCGTCAACGCGGCGGGCATCCTGTTCGTGAAGTCCATCTGGGACGTCACGCTCGAGGATTGGCAGCGGCTGTACGCCGTGAACGTCGAGGGCACCTTCTTCCTCACCCAGCTGTTGGGCCAGCGGATCCGTTCCGGCGGCGCCATCGTGAACCTCTCCTCTTCGTCGGCGAAGCTGTCCTCGACCGTGGAGGTCACCCCGTATTCCTCGTCCAAGGCCTGCGTGCTGGGCATCACCCGCTCCTTCGCGTACGTGCTGGCACCCCGGAACGTGCGCGTGAACGCCATCTGCCCAGGCATCATCGACACGCCCATGCAGGACGTGGTCCTTGCGCAGGTTGCGCCGATGCGGGGCATGACCGTGGAGCAGCTCAGCACGGGACGGCTGAAGGCGGTGCCCCTGGGTCGCTCGGCGTCCGCCGAGGAATGCGCGGGCGTGATCTGCTGGCTGCTGTCCGATGACGCCGGGTACATCACCGGGCAGGCGATGGATCACAGCGGCGGCCTGGTGATGTGGTGACGGTCACGCGCCGGGCCCTCTGGAACGGACGACCCGATGCGCCGACCGGCTGGCCGCTGCTCCATGCCGGTCCGGTCACCGCGGTCCTGGACGGAGCCGACCTGCGAGCGATCCGGGTGGGTGACACGGAGCTGGTGCAGCGGGTGTACGTGGCGCTGCGCGACGCGCCCTGGAACACGATCCCAGCCGTCACCTCCGACTGGGTGGTGGCCGCGGGTCCGGACTCGTTCCGGGTGACGTTCCGGGCGAGCCACCGCCACGAGGCCATCGCGTTCGACTGGACGGGCACCATCGAGGGCTTCCATGACGGGCTCATCCGGTACGAGATGGACGGCATCTGCCGCGGCGCCTTTCGGTACAGCAAGATCGGCTTCAACGTCCACCATGGGCTGGTGGGCGCGCTCGGGCGGCGATTCCGGGCGCAGACCGACGCAGGCGAGCTGCGGGGCGTCCTGCCGCGGGACATCGCGCCGCAGCGCATCGAGCGCGGAACCCTCACCGGCATGTTCGCGCCGTATGCCGAGATCGCGATCGAAGTGGTGGACGGCCTGGAGGCGATCGTGGCGCTCGAGGGCGACCTGCTGGAGCTCCAGGATCACCGCAACTGGATCGACGGCAACCTCAAGTCGTACGGCACGCCGCTGGCGCTCGGGTTCCCCATGGACGCGACCGACGGGCAGCGCATCCGCCAGGTCCTGACGGTGCGGTTCGCAGGCTCGCCGCCCCCGGCCGCCGAGCGTGCACCCGAGCTGCGGATCGGCGCGCCGCAGGGACGCTGGCTGCCCGCGCTCGGGCTGGGCATGCCCTCACATGATGTCGCGCCCACCGATCGGGAGACGGCTCGACTCCAGATGCTGGCGCCCGACCATCTGCGGGTGGACCTCGCGCTTCGGGGCGGTGGCTGGGAGGCGGCCCTCGAGCGCGCCGTCGGCACGGCGCGGGCGCTGGGCACGGCGCTGGAGCTCGCGCTGTCCGCGAGCGAGGCATCCGGGCACGAGCTGGCGGGCCTGTCGGCACGTCTCATGGCTGCGGACGTTCCGGTGGCCCGGGTGCTGGTGTACCCGCTCGCGGACGGGTTCTCGGCGTTCGTGAGCACCACGCCCGCGGCGCTCGTGCGGTTCGTGCGAGACGAGCTGGAGCCGGTCGTCGGACCTGTCGTGTTCGCGGGCGGCACGAACCAGAACTTCAGCGACATCAACCGTGACCGACCCACCGACCCCGTCCTGGGTGGCCTGTGCGTGAGCGCCTGCCCCACGGTCCACGCCGCGGATGATCGCTCGATGGTGGAGAACCTGGTGGGACTCTCCGAGATGACCAGGTTCGCGGGCGAGATCGCGGCACCGCGCTCGGTCCACGTGAGCCCGGTGACACTGGCCACGCGCTCCGGGCCGTATCCCGCCGGCCCGGCCGGCCCGGACGACCTGCCGGCAGCCGTGGATGTGCGCCAGGCCTCGCTCCTGGGTGCCGTCTGGACCGCCGGCGCGATCGCGGCGCTCGCGGATGGCGGGGCGGCGTCGGCCACGTTCTACGAGACGACCGGCTGGCGCGGCGTCATGGAGCTGCCCGGCGGATCACCGATGCCCGAGCGGTTCCCGAGCGCGCCGGGCCAGGTGTTCCCGCTGTATCACGTCCTCGCGGATGTGGCGGAGTGGAAGACGGCGACGCTGTGCCGGCTCGATGCGTCTGACCCGCTGACGGTGACCGGCCTCGCGGTACGGCTCGACGACGGTTCCCTGGGCGTCCTCGTGGCCAACGTCACGCCGGAGTCGCAGCGGGTGCGCGTCGTGGGACTGCCGGGGGCCGCCGCGCGCGCGCGGGTCCTGGACGAGGCGACCGCGATGACCGCGCTCAGCGAACCGGAGGCGTTCCGGGGATGGCCGGGTGGCGAGATGCCGATCCGCGACGGCGAACTGTGGCTGGCGCTCGGGCCGTACGCGGTGGCGCGGGTGGTCGCGCGGGCTTGAACCGCGGCAGCCGGGCGCTGGGCCCCTGAGTGCATCAACCCCAGGGCGTCGGCGGCTCCTCGAACGGCCACAGCGGGACCGGCCGGCGGCGCCAGGGGAGCGATGCCAGGTCGGCGGTCGTGGGCCCGGGCGTGGCGGCGACCACCGAACGGGGGGTGACCGGCTCGAACCCCGCCCGATAGCTCACATGGGACTTCGCCTGGAGCACCTCGGCGGCGGCCGGGTCCAGCCCGGCACCGCGGTACGCCTCCGGGTCGATGAGACCCACCGGGCGCTCGTGGACCACGACGCGGATCGCCCCCACGGCCAGCACGGCGCAGGTGCCCAGATCGCCGGGAACGCCCCGCGCGAACGGATGGCTGTACGTGAAGCGGCCCACCGGGTGCCCGGACACCATTCCCGTGACCGGCGTCGCGGCGTTGTACGCGCCGGCGGGCCCCGAGCCCAGGGTGACGGTCGCCGCCGAGCCCAGCGGCAGCGCACGGAGTGCCCGCGCCGCTGTCGGGTCGGTCACCGTCAGCCAGATCGCCCGGTCGCGGTGGGGGAGTGCCGCGCGCAGCAGCTCGGTCGAGTCGCCCTCCGAGCCCCCGTTCGTGGCGTCCCCGGAGTCCGCCACCACGAACGGCCCTGGGCCGCGCAGCGCCACGCCGAGCGCGTCGCGGATCGGCAGCCGCTCGCCGGTCAGGAACGCGTCCCGGCGCTCCCACGCCGTCATGGCGATCGTGCGGGCGACATCCTGCGCGAGCGCCGCGGCCCCGTCCGTCGTGGCCGTCGCGGACCACCCCAGGTCCGGCACGTCCAGCCACGGCTGGGAGGGATGCATCGTGGCCGCCAGCACGTCCGGCCGAGCCTCGGCAGCGTCGCAGGCATCCATGATCGCCCCGAACGGCGGGAACGCGTTGTCGTGACGGTCGGGTGGCGCGGTCATCGCCAGGCGTGCCCAGCCCACGACCGGTCGGATGCGCCCGGCCACCGCCGCCGTGAGCAGCGCCCCGGCCTGGCGCCCGGTCCGTTCCAGGTCCACGTGGGGGCAGGTCCGATACGCCGTGACGATGTCCACCGCCTCCACGAGCGCCTGCGAGATCGTCGCGTGATGATCGAGGCTGACCGCGATGGGCGCACCGGGCCGGAGGCGGGCGCGCACCCGCGACACCAGCTCCCCCTCGGGATCGTCCAGGTCCTCCGCCAGCATGGACCCGTGGAGCTGGAGGTAGACGCCGTCGATCGTGTCGTCCACCCGCGACACGACCTCCGCGGCGAGCTCCTCCCAGTCCTCTCTGGGCATCCTGGGTCCGGGCGGCGCCCATGCCCACAGGCCGGGCACGACCCTGGCGCCCGCCGCGTCGAGCACGTCCCACGCCGCGGCGAGCTCCTTGCCCGGTGGCAGGCGACCGCGCGTCAGGGCATCGCCGACGAGCACGCCCGCGACCTCGAACGCGGCCCGCGTGGTCCGACCCGCGGCGAACGAGTTCGCCTCCTGGAACAGGCAGCCGACGAGGACCCGGGGCCGCCCCACGGCGGGCGTCAGGCCGCCGGACGGGCGGAGTGACGCTCCAGGCGGGTGACGGCCTTCGCCAGGCTCTCCACGTCCGCGTGGTTCATCACCAGCAGCGGATCGGACAGCCGACCCTCGGCGACCACGTACACCAGGTCCGCGGCCTCGAACGCCTCCGGCACCTCGGTGCAGTAGATGAGCACCGCGTGTCCCTCCCGCGCGTACTGGCGCATGAGGCGGTAGATCTCGCGCTTGGAGCCGATGTCCACGCCGCGCGTCGGCTCCTCCAGCACCAGCACCTCCGGCCGACGGACGATCGCCGCGGCGATGGCCACCTTCTGCTGGTTGCCGCCCGACAGCGATCGGATGGGCAGATGGATCGAGGCCGCCTTGACCTGGAAGCGCTCGCGCAGGTCGCTCGCGATCCGGTGCATCCGCGCCCTTCTCAGCGTGCCACCCACGGGCGCGATGTCCCGGTCGAGCCGGCTGACCATGTTGTCGCCGACGCTCAGGTTGCTGAACAGGCTCGCCTGGCGATCGGCGCTCACGAACCCGCTCTCGCCGCGCCCGTTCGTCCGGTCGGCACGACGCTCGATGTGGATGTGGCCGGTGCCTCGCTCGAATCCCGCCACGGAGCGCACCAGCTCGCGCGCGCCCGACCCCTCCACGCCCATGAGCGCGACGATCTCGCCCGTGCGGACGTGCAGGTCGATGCCCCGGAACTCGCCCTTGTCGTGCGTCCACTCGCGCAGGCGCAGCGCGGTCGCCGCGTCCTCACCCAGGCTCACCGTGACCTGCTCGTTCGGTTCCGCGCGCGCCTGGCCCACGACGAGCTCCGCGGCGATGGCGTCCTGGGTGAGCCCGGCATCCGCGAGCAGCGCCGTGCGCCGGCCGTCCAGGATGATCGCGACGCGCGCGGAGTGTTCCACCAGCTCTGCGAGGCGGTGGCTCACCAGGATGACCACCTTGCCGCCCGCGGCGAGCGCGTGCATCCGGCGGAACAGGTCGGTCGACTCCTCGTCGGTGAGCGCGGAGTTCGGCTCGTCGAACAGGAACACGCGCGCGTCCCGGGCCAGGGCGCGGGCGATCTCCGTGCGCTGCTGCGCCGCGAGCGGCACCGAGCCGAGCGGTCGGTCCGCCAGGTCCAGGATGGCGAGGTCCTCCAGGAGCCGCCGCTCGGCGGCGTCCAGCCCGCGGCGGAGCGCCCGGGTGCCCTCGCGGCCGACCATCAGGTTCTCGGCGACCGTGAGGTTGGGGAACAGCTGGGGCTCCTGGTGGACGACCGCCACCCGGTCGCGGTCGCGCAGCGGGTCCCACGCCGCGCCGTCAAGGCGCAGGTCGCCGCTGTCGGCGGTGGTCTCCCCGGCGAGGATCTTGATGAGCGTCGACTTGCCGGCCCCGTTCGGCCCCGCGATTCCGGTGATCTCACCGGGGGCGGCGTCGATGTCCAGGCCATCGAGGGCGCGCGTGTCGCCGTAGCGCTTGCGCAGCTCCCGGATGCTCAGGCCGACCGCAGGCGGCGCGGGCGCAGTAACCTCCGCGGTCACCTCCGCGGTCATCGCCGCAGGCCCGCGGTGAACCGGTCCAGCACGACCGCGCCGATGGTCACGGTGCCCTGGACGAACTGCTGGAGATAGGCGCCCACCGAGAGCAGCGCGAGGCCGTCCTGGATGATGGCCAGCAGCAGCGCGCCGCTGAGCGTCCCGATCGCGGTGCCGCGCCCGCCTGACAGGCTGGCACCGCCGATGATCACCGCGGCGAACACCGGAAACAGCAGCGACTGGCCCAGGTTCGGCTGGGTGGATCCGATGAACGCGAAGTCCAGCAGCGCCGCCAGCGAGGCGAGCACCGCGCACACGATGAACGCGATGAACTTGTACTTCACGATGGGCAGCCGGGCGAGCTGGGCGGCCGCCGGGTTGCCGCCGATCGCCTTCAGCCGGAATCCGAACAGGGATCGGCTGAGCAGGAACCCGATGACGATCGCCACGCCGATCATCCACAGCCCCTGCATCGGGATGCCCAGCGGCAGGTCCTGGTTGGCGAGCCCGAAGAACGCGTCCACCTCGCCCTGGGGCACCACCTTGCCCTCCGGCGGATAGGCGGGGTTGAGCGTCGCGGTCCCGGACACGAGGAGCGTCAGGCCGAGGACCAGCTGTCCGGTGCCCAGGGTCACGATGAACGAGGGGATCTTGACCTTCGTGACCAGGAACGCGTTGACCGAGCCGAGCACGATCGCCGCCCCGAACGCGAGCAGGATGGCGGCCCACACCGGCCAGCCCCACATGATCCAGGAGACCGAGATGAGGTTGGCGGCGAGGCCATACATGAACCCGAACGAGAGGTCGATCTCGCCGACCACGATGACCAGCGTCAGGCCCAGCGCGACGATCGCGATGGTGCTCATGTAGCGCAGGATCACCATGGCGTTCAGCCAGGTGAGGAAGGTGTTCGGCTTGCTGAGCAGCGTGAACACCACGATGACCAGGATGATCGCGATCGCCAGGCCGCCGACGCGCACGCCGACGTCCAGGGCACGCCCAGCCCATCGGTTGCCGGCCCCCGGCGCCCCCATGCTCGCCGCCCCTGCGCTCCCGCCCTGTGTCATCGCAACCGAACTCCTCGGACCGTCTCGGGATGAATCAGATCGGGCCGGACGGCGACGCGCTCGACGCCGCGATCCGGCCCGATGGCCAGCTGCCCGGAAGGGTCAGCCGCCCATGATCGACTCGAAGTCGGCGCGCGCCTCCTCCAGGTTCGCCTTCGTCACCGGCAGCAGCTCCTGGGTGTTCGGGCGGATGATGCCGTTCTTGAGGAAGTCGGCGCACGCGACGGCGCCGAACGCGGCCTGGTCACCCCAGCGCTGGTCGAGCGCCGCCACCTGGACGCCCTGCTCGATGCCGTCGAGCTGGCCCTTGCTCACGTTCCAGCCGATCGAGAACACCTTGCCCTCGAGCCCGGAGTCGATGATCGCCCGGTCCGCGTGCTCTGCGCCGATGTCCACGTTCTCGATGAACTGGACGGTGGGATTGCCCAGCAGGAACGCCTTGTAGGCGTCGTACGTGGTGGCCGGGTCGTACGAGGTGCTGAGCGCGTTCGATGCGTCGTTCACGAAGGAGGAGCCGGGGACCAGCTCCGTGATGCCCTCGATGAAGCCCTTCATCCGGCCCTGCGCCCAGTTCTGCGTCGGGTCGCCGCCGGAGACCGCGAACACCTTGATGTCCTGGCCGCTCTCCTTGATCCAGTCCGCCACGATCTGGGCCGCCTGCCGGCCCTCGTTCATGGAGATCTGGGTGAAGTTGGTGAGCTCGTTGCCGTTCGACTGGACGCCCACGGTGAACACGGGGATGCCGTCGGCCATGATGTCGTTCACGATCTTCGTGAACGCGTTGTCACCCGTGGTCTGGATGGACAGGCAGTCGATGAGGCCGGCCTGCCAGAGCGCCGAGATCTGGGCGATCTGGAGGTTGGGATCCTGGAGCTGGGACGCGGGTGCCATGGCCGTGCCGCTCAGCTGGGGCAGGATCGCCTGGGCCTCCGGGATGCTCCGCTCATAGCCCCGCAGGTACTGTGGCGAGAACAGCGGGATGCTGGCCGACCCGTAGTTGAACACGTACTGGATGGGCACGTCGTTCGCCGGGTCGGCGTCGCTGTCGAGCGCCAGCTTGTCCGCGACGCGCTGGGCGAGGGTGAACGTGCTGCCGTCCCGGAGCGGCCCGCTCAGCGGCCAGTCCGCCGTCCCCGCTGAAGGGCTCTGGGCGAGCAGGGGCGCCGCCGCGACGGCGATGAGGCTGATCGACGCCACCGCCGCGGCGGCATGGCGCGTCCCGATGCGCATGGAAGGTCCTCCTCGTCGGCCTGGTCGGAACGCACCTCGGGTCGTCCCCGCTCTCGGCCGGGGCCAGTATCCGGCGGACGGCGAACCGTTGTCAATTCGTTTCTGGAAAGGTTTCCGACCGTTTCGCGCGGTGGTCGCCAGGCGGTGTCGCGCCCGTCAGCGGTCGGGCGTGGTGACGCTCGGTCGGGGCGTGAAGGACGTGGGCATGATCACGGTCTCGGGATGGCCGTCCTCGGTCAGCCTGCGCAGCAGCAGCTCCGCGGCCACCCGCCCCAGGCCCACGGTGTCGCGACCGATGGATGCGATGGGCGGCTGGTACAGCTGGGACAGCGGCACGTCGTCGCAGGTCACGAGGCTGATGTCGCGACCCACCTGGAGCCCGGCGGCCTGGATCGCCTCGAGACAGCCGATGAGGATCTGGTTGCCGCCCGCGATGATCGCCGTGGGCCGGGGGTCCGCCTCGAGGATGTGCCGAGTCGCCTCGCGCCCGTGCTCCGCGGAGAACGACCCCGGCACCTCGATCGTGGTCACCGGGTGGCGGCTCGCACCCAGGGCGCGGTGCATGCCCTCGACGCGCTCGCGGCCCGGCAGCATCGCCAGCGACCCGGTGATGAGCCCGATGTGCCGATGGCCCAGCTCCACCAGGTGACGCGTGGCCTCCGCCATGCCCGCGGCGTGGTCGTTGTAGACCGCGCTCGCGTGGTACTCCGCGGGCAGCGTCCGGTCGACGAGCACGAACGGCACGTCGAGGCCCGCGAGCAGCTCGCGGACGCCCGCGTCGGCGTCGTTGCTGAGCGACAGGATCATGCCGTCCACGCGCCGACTGAGGAAGAAGCGGATGTGGGCGATGTCCATGTCCGCCCGGTTCTCCGAGTCCATCAGCAGCAGCGAGTATCCCGACCCGCGGAGCACCGCCTCGGCCCCCAGGACGATGTCCGCCATGAGGGGATTGGAGATGTCCGCGAGCACGAACCCCACGCTCAGGGTCTGTCCGCGCCGCAGGCTCTGGGCCAGGAAGTCCGGCTCGTACTCCAGCTGGGCCACCGCGGCGAGGACGCGGTCGCGCATCGTGACCGACACGTCCGGGTGTCCCGACAGCACGCGGCTGACCGAGGAGATCGCCACGTCCGCGAGGTCCGCCACCTCCCGCATGCTGGCCCGGCGGCGGACGGACCCGTCGCGCAGCGCACCCTCCGCGGCCCGCGGCATCCGACCGTCCGGCGCGCCCGACCCGTCCTCGCGTCCAGCCACGCGATCTCCTCCCCGCGACTGCCCGGGACCCGCGCCATCGGCTGCAACGGGCGTACCGGGAACGTTGCCGGAACGCTAGCACAGCCCTGCAAGGGGACCGTGGCCCCACGCATCGATCCGGTGCACACTCTGAGGAGGCACCCGCGGGAGCCACTCGCGGTGTTCGGTGCAGGTACACGGGGGAGGATGCCGATGGAGCGCCGGGACGACGTCGAGGTGCTGCACGACGCACGCGCCGGCGTGGGGGAGGGGCCGGTGTGGGACGAGCGCACCGGCGAGCTGCTGTGGGTGGACATCCCGGGTCGGGCCGTTCACCGCTTCGACCGCGAGCGGGGTCCGCTGCCTCCCCTCGCGACGCCCAGCGAGGTGGGCGCGGTCGTGACGCGCGCGCGTGGCGGCCTCGTGCTCGCGCTCCAGGATGGGTTCTGGGTGACCGACGGGTGGGAGCCCCCACGACCCTGGGTCATCGTCAACCCGGACGACCCGCAGCAGCGGTTCAACGACGGGAAGGTCGACCCCCGGGGCCGGTTCTGGGCGGGCACGATGGAGCTGGACGGCGCCGACGACCGGGGTCGGCTCTTCCGCCTGGACCCTGACGGCACGGCGACGCCGATGGTCGGCGGGATCCGCATCTCCAACGGCCTCGCCTGGTCGGCCGACCATCGGACGATGTGGTACATCGATTCGTTCGCCTGGTCGGTGGACGCGTTCGATGTGGACCCCGACAGCGGATCGATCGCCAACCGTCGCACCGCGATCGCCTTCGAGCGGGATGGCAGCGTGCCCGACGGGATGTGCGTGGACACGGAGGACCACGTCTGGATCGCGTTCTTCGGAGGTTCGTCCGTGCGGCGCTACGACCCGCGCACCGGTGCCTGCGACGTGCGCATCGACCTGCCCACGCCGAACATCACCAGCTGTGCGTTCGGAGGGCCCGACCTCGACGAGCTCTACATCACCTCCGCCTGCGAGGGCCACGATGCCGCAGGCCTGGAGCGGTTCCCGCATGCGGGGGCGCTGTTCCGGGCGAGGCCCGGGATCCGGGGCCTGCCGGCTGACCGCTTCGCCGGCTGACCGCTTCGCCGCCTGACCGCGCCCACCGTGTACGCTTCTCGCACGCGCCCGCGCGTCCCCCAACCGGGGATCGGGGCGATGCCGCAGGGGCCCGGCCGGACCCGCCAGCGGCGCCTTGAACGTGAAGGCGCCCGGGTTCCGCAGGGGCTCGCCATCACGGTCCGCGCCTGGTCGCGCAGCCTCGGTTGACGGCTTCGCGGCACGGATGCGACCATGATGGAAACGAAACTGGAAACGGTACCGACGGGTCCGTGCCATTGAGCCGAGGGAGGCCAAGGACCACATGAGCGATCACACCGCCGATGCCGATCGGCGTGTGCGCTGGTTCCGCCAGATGGTGGAGATCCGACTCTTCGAGGAGAAGGTCCAGGAGCTCTTCATGTCCGGGCTGATCCAGGGCACCACCCACCTGTGCCAGGGCCAGGAGGCCGTCTCGGTCGGATCGATCGCGGCGATGCGGCAGGGGGACGTCCAGACCAACACGTACCGCGGCCACGGCGAGGCGCTCGCCCTGGGGATGTCCCCGGAGGTCGCGTTCGCGGAGCTGATGGGCCGATCGGCCGGCTGCTCCAAGGGCGTGGGCGGATCGATGCATCTCATCGACGCTCACAACGGCAACATCGGCGCGAACGCCATCGTGGGTGCCGGTCTGCCCATCGCGGTGGGTGCGGCGATGGGCCTCAGGATCCGGGGCGAGAAGGGCGTCGCCCTGACGTTCTTCGGCGACGGAGCCACGAACATCGGCACGTTCCACGAGGCGCTCAACATGGCGGCCGTCTGGAAGGCGCCGGTGGTGTTCATCATCACCAACAATCTCTACGGCGAGTACTCGCCGCTGCGCACGACCACGCCCATCGACGACCTCGCCCGGCGCGCAGACCCCTTCGACATGCCCGGCGTGGTCGTGGACGGACAGGACGTGGACACCGTGTTCGCGGCCGTCACCACGGCCACGGAACGCGCCCGCAGCGGCGCCGGCCCGAGCCTCCTGGAGATGAAGACCTACCGCTATCGGGGCCATTCGCGCTCGGACCCGGCGAAGTACCGCAAGCCCGGCGAGCTCGACGAGTGGAAGGCGCGCGACCCGATCGAGCTGCTGGGTGCCAAGCTGGACGCGGAGGGCGTGCTCGGCAAGGCGCAGCAGGAGGAGCTCCGCGCCGCCGCGCAGGTGGACATCGACGCCGCCGCCGACCGCGCCGCGCAGTCGCCCTTCCCGACCCTCGAGGAGACCCGCAGCTATGTCTACGCAGGTTGAGGCCGCGCCGGCGGGAGCCGGCTCCGAGGCGGTGGAGATGACCTACCGCGAGGCGGTCAACGCCGCGCAGCTCGACGCCATGGAGGCGGACGAGCGGGTCATCCTCATGGGCGAAGACGTCAATGCGGACGGTGGCGTGTTCAAGACGAACACCGGCCTCCCGGAGCGGTTCCCAGGCCGGGTCATCCCGACGCCGATCTGCGAGAACGGCTTCACGAACGTGGCGCTCGGCATGTCCCTGACCGGCCTCCGGCCGATCGTGGAGTTCATGTTCGCGGACTTCATGCCCACCGCCGGCGACGCGATCGTGAACCAGCTGCCCAAGTACCGCTACATGTCGGGCGGCCAGTTCTCCGTGCCGGTGACGCTGCGGGTCATGGGCGGCGGGGGCGGTCGATTCGGGACCCAGCACAGCGCCACCGGCGAGAGCTGGTACATGGCCCAGCCGGGGATGCACATCGCCGTGGCGGGCACGCCCGGTTCGGCGTACGAGCTGCTGCGCACGGCCATCGAGTGCGAGGATCCCGTGATCGTGTACGAGCACAAGGTGCTGTACACCCGCAAGGGCCCCGTGACCCGTGGTGCCAAGGCCGAGATCGGCAAGGCGGCGGTGCTCCGCGAGGGGACCGACGTCACGATCCTGGCCTCGCTGCTGATGGTCGAGCGCGCCCTGGCGGCCGCCGACACGCTGGCGGCCGAGGGGATCTCCGCGGAGGTCATCGACCTGCGCTGGGTGCGCCCCCTGGACATGGCCACGATCGGCGCGTCGGTCCGCAAGACCGGCCGGCTGGTCATCGCCGAGGAGCAGTGGCACGAGGCCGGCTGGGGCGCCACGGTCATCAGCAACCTCACCCGTGCCAACCAGCAGTGGAAGGCGATCCCGCGCGCCGTGGCGCTCTACCACGACCTGCTCATCCCCTACAGCCCGCAGCTCGAGGACGAGATGATCCCGAGCGCGGAGCGCATCGCCACCGCCGCCCGCAAGGCGGCGCAGGGCGTCAACGAGTGACTCCCGGCCCGGAGGGCGCCGCCACGACCTGGCCGGCGTCCGATCGCCCGACGCTCGACCGCTCGTCGCTCATCATCGAGCGCATCGAGACGCTCGCCCTCCGGGCCCCCCTCGCTCGTCGGTTCTCCGGCAGCGCGTACTCCATGATCAACCGGACCACGATCGTGACGCGGCTGTTCACGCGTGACGGCCTGGTCAGCGAGGTCTACAACGGCGACACCGACGACGAGCAGGCGCTGGTCGTCGGGATCATCCACACGGAGCTGGCGCCCCGACTCCTGGGTCGTTCGGCCACCGATCCCGAGGGCGCCTGGCTCGCCATGGAGGCGAGCACCAACAACATCCTGCGCGACCGGGGCCTCGCACTCCAGGCGATGGCGTGCATCGATTCCGCGATCTGGGATGTCTTCGGCAAGGCGCTCGGGCTGCCGCTCCACCGGGTGTGGGGCTCGGTCGCGGATTCCCTGCCGATGTCGGTCATCGGCGGCTACTACCACTTGGACGCGGACCAGACCCGCGAGACCCTGGCGCGGTACGCGGAGCAGTTCAGCGGCGTCAAGTTCAAGGTCGGTGGGCGCTCCCCGATCGAGGACGCGGAGCGCGTGCGCATCGCGCGCGATGGGGCGGGTCCCGACCTCGCGCTGATGGTGGACGCGAACCAGGGCTGGGACCTGCGCAGCGCGGTCGATTTCGGTCGGCGCGTGGCGGAGCACGACATCCGCTGGTTCGAGGAGCCCTGCCGCTGGACGAACGACCGCCGCTGGATGCGCGACGTGCGGATGCAGACCGGGCTGTCGGTGGCCGCCGGCCAGAGCGAGGTGACGCTCAACGGTCTGCGCGACCTGGTCATGGACGGATCGGTCGACGTCTCCAACTTCGATGCGTCCTGGGCGGGTGGTCCCACGGTCTGGCGAAAGGCCGCGGGCCTGTGCGCCGCCTTCGGGGTCCAGCTGGGCCACCACGAGGAGCCCCAGGTCTCGGCGCACCTGCTGGCGAGCGTCCCGGGTCACACGTTCGTGGAGTGCTTCGACGAGGAGCGCGACCCCTTCTTCTGGAACCTGTCGGACCTGTCCACGTTCCTGCGCGACCGGCGTCTCCACCTGCCCGAGCGGGCGGGCTTCGGCATCGCGCTGGACTGGGAGTACGTGGACCGCTACACCGTGGACCACTCGGTCTCCCACGCTTGACCGGTCCGAGGAGCGCCGGGTCCGACCATCCGGGGTCTGGGCGG
The DNA here is from genome assembly GCA_034436555.1 of Chloroflexota bacterium. GTDB lineage: Bacteria > Chloroflexota > Limnocylindria > Limnocylindrales > CSP1-4 > JAFMJV01. The sequence continues at coordinate 115,379 of DAOTUU010000055.1, forward strand.
GCGCCGCTGGCGGGCGTCCGCATCGTCGCGGTCGAGCAGTACGGTGCGGGACCCTTCGGCACGATGTATCTCGCCGACCTTGGCGCGGAGATCGTCAAGGTGGAGGATCCGGGATCCGGAGGCGACGTCAGCCGCTACATCCCGCCCGGCCAGCAGGGGCGCGACAGCCTGTTCTTCGAGGCGTTCAATCGATCCAAGCGCTCGGTGGCGCTGGACCTCAAGCACCCCGGGGGCCGCGAGGTGTTCCGGCGACTGGTGGGTTCCGCGCACGCGGTGTTCAGCAACCTGCGGGGCGACCAGCCGGAGCGCCTGGGCCTGACCTACGACCAGCTGAAGGGCGTCAACCCGCGCATCGTGTGCGTGGCGCTGACCGGATACGGGCGGCGCGGTGAGGATGCCTTCCTGCCCGGCTATGACGCCCTGGTCCAGGCCGAATCCGGTTGGGCCTCGCTCACCGGTGGGCCAGCCGACCCGCCCACCAAGTCGGGCCTGTCCCTGGCCGACTACATCTGCGGGCTGACCGCGATGATCGGGCTGCTGGCGGCGCTCCGGGACGCGGAGACGACGGGTGTGGGACGGGACGTGGACACGAACCTGTACGACTCGTCCCTGGCGATGCTCTCCTATCCCGCGACGTGGTACCTCTCGTCGGGCTTCGTGACGCGCCGCCATCCCATGTCCGCGCACCCCTCGGTGGTGCCCTTCCAGTTCTTCGCGACCGCCGACGGACACGTCGCGATCGCGGCGCCCAAGGAGAAGTTCTTCACCGCGCTCGTGCGCGCCATGGATCTGCCGGAGCTGGCCGAGGACCCGCGGTTCGCGACGTTCGTGGCGCGCGGCGCGCACCGCGACGAGGTGCTGGGCCGACTTTCCGCGCGGTTCGCCGAGCGTCCGACCGCCGCCTGGCTGGAGATCCTCCGCGGGGTCGTGCCCATCGCCCCGGTGCGCTCCCTGGAGCAGGCGCTGGACCCCGACGAGCTGATCGGCCGGGAGATGCTCGCGGAGTATGACCATCCCGCGTTCGGGACCGTGCGCAGCGTGGGCCTGCCGCTCCACCTGGGCGGCTTCACGCCCGCGTATGCGGCGGGCCCGGAACTGGGCGCGGATACGGACATGATCTTGGCGGACCTCGGATATCTGACGCAGGAGATCGAGGCGCTGCGTGCCGCCGGTGCGTTCGGACACGCGGCCGCGGGCCCCGAGGCGCCGTCCGAGGGCTGACGGCCCGTGACCCCCGGCGCGTTCGGCCGCGTCGCTGGCAAAGGACAGCCGGCGGGCGGTGACTGACATCCACGGTGCACGCGTCGCTGGCTGTGTGCCCTCCCGCGCCGCGTGCCCTCCCGCGCCGCTGCGTCCCCTCCCGCGCCGCTGCGTCCCCTCCCGCGCTGGCACGAGAGGTGTCGCATTTCCACCACATGTGGAGAATCGCCACCTGTGGTGGACATTCGACAAGTGACGTGGACAGGTGCGCAACCCGGCTCGGGCGATGCGCCACCCGGCTCGGGCGATGCGCCACCCGGCTCGATGCGCCACCCGGCTCGATGCGCCACCATCGCCGTCATGGGACCGGGCCTCGGCGTCATCATCCTCGCGCTCATGGGTGGCGCCTCCATCGTGCGGGTCTGGGCGGGCCGTCGAGTCCGCCGCGGTGACCGCCGAGCCGTGCCGATGCTCCTGTTCAGCACGCTGCTCATCGCGCTGCTGCTGACGACCGCCACGGTCTGGTTCGCCCTCCGGTCGCCGCTGATGGGCATCCCGCTGACGATCGGGGCCCTCGTCATCGGCGGTGCGTGGCTGCGGGTCTCCGTCGACACGGCGCGCTACGGCGGACCGGCGCGTGTGATGCCGGACCGGATGGACGAGCTCACCGACCGGATGGTCCGGGCCTATCGCAGTCTGGGTGCGACGTTAGCGGGCCTGGGCTTCCTGGTCGCCATCCTGGGGGTCCTGTGGCTGTTCGGTCGCGGGAGGTTCTGATGGCGGGTCGTGCGGCGTCGGCGGTCCTGGCCGTGGCGGCCGTCTCGAGCGGCTGTGCGTTCCTGGGGGCCGGGGTGCCCATGGCCACCGACGCGCCGGTGCCGGCCTCGCTGCGCGCGGCCGTGGAGCCGGCGCGCCAGGCGTTGCTCGACGGGTGGCCGGGCCCGGCGTCGGTCCGGTTCCGTTTCGTCGAGGGCCGCTGCGGCATCGGTGCCATGGCCGTGCTCGTGTTCCAGCAGCGCGTGCCCGGCGAGCCGCCGTCCATGGCCCTGGCGCTGTCCGACGACGTCGCCAAGGGGATCCTCCTCGGCTCGTGGGTGCAGCGCTATGACGTTCCTGACCCAGATGCCGATGCGGCCCTCCAGCGCCTCATCGGCGGTCGCGAGATCGCCTGCCCCTGACCGACCCCGCGGCCCCGTGCGGGTACGCTGGCGCGATGCAGCCCACCCGCCTCGTCCGTCCCGGCCCCGCCCGGTCTGCCGTCGGTCTCATCCTCGCGTCGGTCGTCCTCCTCGTGCCCGGCGCGGTCCATGCGCAGGCCACCATCCCGCTCGAGTCCATGGAGGACCCGCTCACGGGCGTGGCCACGGTGGTGCCGGAGGGCTGGACCGACCTTGGCCAGGGGATCCACGCGCGCCGACCCGACGCCTCCGACCGGGTGCTCCTCGCGGTCCAGGCGGCGCCGATGCCGGCCGCGTCGGTGTGGACGGGCCTGCTGCCGCAGCTGGGTCTCGACGAGGTCCCCGATGCGATCGGGACACGCACCACGGCCGCGCTGGACTGGACGCTCTACGCGATCGATGCGCCTGCACCCGGCGGCGCGCTCCACGTGGACCTGGCGCTCGCGGAGCAGGCCGGCACGACCGTGCTGGTGCTGCTCCAGTCGACCGCCGACGATGCCGGCGCGCTCCGTGAAGCGGTGTTCCTGCCCGCCATCGACAGGCTCCGGCTGCTCGCTCCGGAGCCCACGCCCGATGTGGCCACACTGCCGTACGACGTCGTGGAGGTGACCTTCCCCGGCGGCAGCGAGGGGGTGACGCTCGCGGGCACCCTGACCCTGCCCAGGGATGCCGGTCCGCACCCTGCGGTCCTGCTGCTCAGCGGCAGCGGCCCCCAGGACCGCGACGAATCGCTGCGGCCGCTGAGCGCCATCAAGCCGTTCGCGCTGCTCGCGGACGCGCTCACCCGTGTGGGCGTCGCCGTCCTGCGCGTCGACGATCGCGGCACGGGGGCATCCACGGGGGACTTCGCGACCGCGACCCTGGGGGACCTGACGGCGGACGCGCGCGCCGCGTTCGAGGCGCTCGTCGCACGCCCGGAGGTGGACCCCGGCCGCACCGGCCTGCTGGGCCACAGCGAGGGCGGCATCTACATCGCGTCGCTCATCGAGCAGGGCCTGCCGATCGCCTTCGCCATCGGCCTTGCGGCGCCCGCCACGAACGGCGTGGACCTGATGGTGGCCCAGAACGGCGCGATCGCGCGCACCAGCGGTGCCGATGCCGCAGGCGTGGAGCGCGCCGAGACCTTCGCCCGTGCGCTGTACGAGGCCACCCTCGCGGGAGACGAGGCAGCGGCGCGTCTCGCGGTTGAGACGTACTTCGGGGACCTGTGGGACCGCCAGCCGCCGGACGCCCAGGCGGCGCTCGGCGAGCGCGGCGCGTTCGTGGCCGACCAGGTGGACCGGCAGCTCGCGGCCGTCGGTGGCCCCTGGTTCACCGAGCTGCTTCGGTCGGACGCGGGCATCGGCTGGGGCATGGCGAGGATCCCGGTCCTGGGTGTGTTCGGCGGCAAGGATGTCCAGGTGCTCGCCGACCAGAACGCGCCGCTTATGGAAGTGCAGCTCGCAAAAAGCGACCCGTCGAACCGCGTGGTCACGCTGCCGGACGCGAACCATCTGTTCCAGGCGGCGGTGACCGGCGGCCTCGCGGAGTACGGGACCCTCGCGTCCACGTTCACGCCCGACCTCCTGCCGCTGGTGACCGCGTGGGTCGCGGAGCAGGTCGGGCTGCCGGCGCCGGAAGCGGCACCCTCGCCCGCGGGCTGACCCCCGCGGGCTGACCCCCGCGGGCGACGACCCCCGCGGGAGGCGACCCCCGCGGGCGGCGACCCCCGCGGGCGGCGACCCCCGCGGGAACCGGTCAGCTGTCGCTGTCGCTCGTGCTTGGGCGACTCACCCAGCTGACTCCCGATGCGCCGCCCCGCATCGCCGCCCAGCCGCACCCGGGGCCGTGCGACCAGCCCCGCCCTATCATCGCCCACGATGACCGACCGACCCACGCTCCCCGACCTGGACCTCTCCTGGCACCCCGAGCCCGCGCTGCTCGACGTGCGCGATGCCGCCACCGCCCGCCCCGCGCTCGAGCGACTGGGTGCGCAGGCGTGGGCCGCCGCCCTGGACTACCTCTACGACCACGGCCTGGCGCGCGGCATGGGCGAGGATGCCGATCTCACGATGCTGCGCCGGATCATCCATGGCCCCACGGGCGTGCCGGGACCGGCGCCCCGCGAGCCTGCGACCTCCGGCGCGATCCTGGGCGAATGGAGCGAGCGGTACGCGCCGCACCTCGCGAACATCTGGCACCCGCGGACGCTCAGCTACTTCACGCCGCCGCCGCTGCTCTTGTCGGTGGTGGGCGAGCTCCTCGCCCAGATCACCCAGCAGGGCGTGGACGTGTACCACGCGGGCCCGGCTGCGGCGCTCAACGAGGAGGAGGTCGTGCGCTGGCTGTGCGACCTCGTGGGGCACGGCGAGGGGAGCTTCGGGTTGCTCACCTCGGGCGGCGTGATGGCCAACTTCCTGGCGATGGCACTCGCCCGGGACATCCAGATCCCCCGGATTGTGGGTGCGGACCGGCCTCCCCGCGGCGCCGCGCTGGAGGGCTGGCGGGTGTACGTGTCCGACCAGGCCCATTTCTCGATCGGCCGAGCGCTCGCGGAGCTGGGCTTCCCGGACGAGACGCTCGCGGTGGTCCCCACGGACGACCGGTTCCGCCTCCAGGTGGGTCCGGTGGCGGAGGCGATCGAGCGCGACCGCGCGTCGGGCGCCAGGCCGCTCGCGGTCGCCGCGGTCGCGGGCTCCACGAACACGGGGTCCGTGGATGACGTGGTGGGGCTCGCCGAGCTGGCCCGGAGCGAGGGACTCTGGTACCACGTGGACGCGGCATACGGGGCCGCCGTCCGATTCTCCGCGCGCGACGCGGGCCGCGTGCCCGGCATGGAGCTGGCCGACTCGGTCACCATCGATCCCCACAAGTGGTTCTTCCAGGCGTATGACATCGGCGGGCTGGTGGTGCGGGAGGGGGGTCTGCTGCCGGCCGCCTTCTCGCGCCGCCCGGAGTACTACCGTGGCGGGGGCGTGCGCGCGCGTCAGGACGCCCATGTGGAGGACTCGCTCGACTTCTACGCGATGGGCTTCGAGGGGACGCGCCGGTGGCGGGCGCTCAAGCTGTGGATGTCCTGGAAGCACCTCGGCAGTGCCGGGTTCGGCCGGCTCGTGGAGGCGACCAACGACCTCGCGGCACACCTGGCGGCGTGCATCGAGCGCTCTGACGACTTCGTCGCGGTCCCGGTCCGGCCGGAGCTGTCGGTGGTCTGCTTCCGGCATCTGCCGGGCGGTGCGGCGCGGGCCGAGGCGATGGCCGCGGACGAGCTGGACGCGCACCAGGACCGCGTGCAGCAGGCGCACGAGGCGAGCGGCGCGGGCTGGATCACCACGACCCGCCTGCGCGGCCGGACCTATCTCCGGGCGGGGATGCTGAACCCCCTCTCCGCGCGCGAGGACATGGACGGCCTGCTGGATGACCTGAGGACCGCGGCAGCGCTGGTCAAGGTCGGTTGAAGGTCGGTATCAGGAAGGCTTGACATCCATCCCGGAGAATCCGTACCATTCGGGTCGGGTTTGACCGACGCACACGTCCGCGTCCCGGTCGGGCCCGCCGCAGAGGACCAGATGGCCGCCACGTTCTTCATCACCCTGCGCGAGGGCCTCGAAGCCGCGCTCATCGTGGGCATCATCAGCGCGTACCTGGTCAAGGTCGGTCGCCGGGACCTGCTGCCCGCGGTCCTGCTGGGCGTGGGTCTCGCGGTCGCCCTGTGCATCGCGGTGGGCGTGGGTGTCGTCTCCACCATCGGGCGCCTGCCGCTGCCGGTCCAGGCCACGCTGGAGGGCCTGGGTGCGCTGACCGCGGTCGTCGTCGTGACCTGGATGCTGTTCTGGATGCGGCGCCAGGGTCGGGCGCTCAAGGGTGAGCTGGAGACGCAGATCGCCTCGGCGCTCGAGCGCGGCACCACCGTCGCGCTCGTGGGCATGGCCTTCCTCGCGGTCATCCGCGAGGGGTTCGAGACCGTGCTGTTCCTGTTCGCCGTGATGGGATCGCGCGGAGACACCATGGCCGCCCTGGTGGGTGGTGCGATCGGCCTCGTGACGGCGGCGGTCATCGGCTACGCCATCTTCGCGATGGGCGTGCGCATCAACCTGAAGCGCTTCTTCACGATCACGGGCACGCTGCTCATCTTCGTCGCGGCGGGTCTGGTCACGTATGCCGTGGCGGAGTTCACGGAGGCGGGCCTCCTGCCGCCCAGTCCGGTCGCCTGGGACTGGGGCTCGGTGCTGCCCGAGACCTCGCCGCTCGGATCGGTCCTGTCAGGTCTGCTGGGGTATCGCGCCGCCCCCACCGTCCTCCAGGTGGTGGCCTACTTCGCCTACCTGGTGCCGGTGCTCATCCTGTTCCTGTTCGACGACCGACTGCACCTTCGGCGTCGGCAGCCGGCGAGCGCCTGAGCGCTCGCCCAGGCCGGAGGCCCACCCGAATGACCCGATCCCGTGCGCTCGCCGCCGTCTCGCTGCCGATCGTCCTGCTCGCATGCGGCGGCGCGGCGCCCACGCCGGCCCCGTCGGTCAAGGATGTGGTGACCACCACGGTCGCCGTGGAGCTGGTGGACTACGCGTTCAAGCCCGCGGACATCACGGTTCCCGCAGGTCGAGTGACATTCGCCCTGGACAACACCGGCGCCCAGGAGCACGAGTTCGAGATCCTCAAGGGCGAGGCGGTGGTCGATGAGGTCGAGGGGCTCGTTCCGGGGCTCTCGCGCGACATGGTGGTGACCCTCACCCCCGGCGAGTACACCATCGTGTGTCGGCTCGCGGACCACGAGGTCCGCGGCATGAAGGGGACGCTGACCGTCACCGACGGCTGATCCAGCCGCCGCCTCGGCGTCATCCCGCCGCCGCCTCAGCCCGCCGGCAGGCACTCCCGGCAGCGCCCGACCACCGTCAGGTGACTGAGGTCCACCTCGAACCCCCGCCTCACGCGGAGCTCGGTCACGAGGCCGGCGGCATCGGTGGCCTCGATGTCCCACGTCCCGCCGCACGCGTCACAGTGCAGATGGCCGTGCACCGTCTCCGGCAGCACATGGTATTCCTCGCGCCCGTCCGGTCCATGGGCGTGGCGGACGAGGCCGAGCGCCTCCAGCACGTCCAGTGTCCGGTACACCGTGGATGGGATGGTGGCCGGATCCACGGCGCGACAGCGCTCCACCAGATCGGCGCCCGTGACATGGCCATCGGTTGCCGCCAGGACGTCGATGAGCAGCCGCCGCTGCGGCGTCCAGCGGAGTCCGCGGGCGCGCAGTCGATCCCGCACCTCCGACCAGGCTGGCGACATCGACGATCCAGGGTGCCCCATCGGACGAAGGATACGGTGTGCGGCGCCGCGGCGTCAGAACAGCTATAACTGGCTGTTGCATACTGTTGCAACAACCTGATCACCCGACAGGCACTTGGAGGACCTCATGCCCCCGACGTCCACCCGGTCGGCGCTCGGCGTCGCTCTCGCCGCGACCCTGGTCGCGATCGCCCCCTGGGCCGCATCCGCCCAGTCCCCGTCCTCGGTGTCCTCCGCCGGCTCGCTGGGCTGGTACGACGACCTGACCGGCGAGCCGGATCTGTTGGACGTGGCGACCACCGTGGCGCCCATCAGCTCCATCGCCCGGAATGTCGGCGGCGACCGCATCCGCCTCCACGGCATCGTGCCGGACGCCACGAACTCGCACACGTTCGAGCCCGCTCCCTCGGATGCGCGCCACCTGGCGAACGCGGACCTCATCATCGTCAACGGCCTTCACCTGGAGCAGCCCACGCTGGACCTTGCGGAGGGCGCCAAGAAGCCCGACACGCCCATCGTGCGGCTGGGGGACCAGACCATCGGCCCCGATGAGTGGCTGTTCGACTTCAGCTTCCCGGAGTCGGAGGGTGACCCCAATCCGCATCTCTGGATGAACGTGCCCTATGCCGCGGAGTACGCCACGTACATCCGGGATGCGCTGGCCGCGGCGGACCCCGCCAACGCGGACTACTACACCGGCAACCTGGAGCGATTCCAGGCGGCGCTGGCGGACCTCGATGCGCGCATCAAGGAAGTCGTGCCGACGGTCCCGGAGAACTCCCGCAAGCTGCTCACCTACCATGACTCGTGGGCCTACTGGGCCCGGAACTACGGGTTCGACGTGATCGGCGCGGTCCAGGCGTCCGACTTCTCCGACCCCAGCCCCCGGGACGTGGCGGACCTCATCGACCAGATCCGGGCGGAGGGCGTGCCTGCCGTGTTCGGGTCGGAGGTGTTCCCCAGCGCGGTCCTGGAGCAGATCGCGTCGGAGGCGGGCGCCACGTTCGTGGATGACCTGCGCGATGATGAGCCGCCCGGCGAGGAGGGCTCCGCGGAGCATACCTATCTGGGCATGCTGCGCAAGGACATGATCATCATGATGGATGCCCTGGGGGGGCAGGGGACCGCCATCTTCGAGGACATGCCCGTGGAGGACACCTGGCTCCCGTGATGGCGGCGGCTCCGTCAGCGGTCGTGACGGCGGCGGCTCCGTCCGCCGACACGCTCGTCCGTTTCGAGGGTGTCAGCGCCAGCTATGGCGGCCCCGCCGTGCTGGCGGACGTCAACCTGTCGATCGCGCGTGGAGCGCTCGTGGGCGTGGTGGGGCCCAGCGGCGCGGGCAAGACCACGTTCCTGCGCGCGATGGTCGGCGGCGTGCCGCGGCTGCGGGGTCGGGTCCTGGTGGACGGTCGCCCGGTCACCTCGAACCGCAGCTCCGGCGTGGGCTGGGTGCCCCAGCTCGAGACGGTGGACTGGAACTTCCCGGCAACGGTCCGGGAGGTGGTGCTGATGGGTCGCTGGGGGCGATCGCCGTGGCGGGCCTGGATGTCCCGTGAGGATCGTACGGCCGCGGACGCGGTCCTCGACCGGCTGGGCATCGGCGGACTGGGCGACCGCCAGGTGCGCCAGCTCTCCGGCGGCCAGCAGCAGCGCGTGTTCCTGGCCCGCGCGATGATCGGGGACCCGTCGCTGCTGCTGTTGGACGAGCCCACCAGCGGCGTGGACATCAGGACGCGCGACGAGGTGCTCCATCTGCTGGCGGACCTCAACCGCGCGGGCACCACGATCGTGATGACCACCCATGAGTTGAACTCGGTCGCGGCACACCTGCCGTGGGTCATCTGCATCAACCGGCGGGTGGTCGCGGAGGGCGAGCCGGAGCGCATCTTCACGGCGGCGGTGTTGAACGCGACGTACGAGGCGGACCTGCGCATCGTCCATCAGGATGGCGCGATCCTGGTCGCGGACGCCGCACCCCACCGGCTGCGCGATGCGCTGCGCCACCGTCACGACGGCTATGAGCATGCGCATCACGAGCACGCGGGCGAGCCGCACGCGCATGACGCGTCTCTCGGCGCGGGTGGGATGCCGGGCTGATGGACCTGCTGACCGAGCCGCTGTCCTACCAGTTCTTCCGGATGGGCCTCGCCGTGTCGATCCTCGTCGGCCTGCTGTGCGGGCTCATCGGGGTGTACGTGGTGCTGCGCCACATGAGTTACATCGGCCACGGGCTGTCGCACGCGGTGTTCGGCGGCGCGGTCGTGGCGTACGTGGCGAGCATCGACTTCTACCTGGGCGCGGGCACCTGGGCGTTCTTCTCGGCGCTGCTCATCAACGCGGTCGCGCGCAGCCACCGGGTGGGCGCGGACGCGGCGATCGGCATCGTGACCACGGCGAGCTTCGCGTTGGGCGTGGCGCTCATCTCGCAGACGCGCAGCTTCACCACGAACTTCGAGGCGGCGCTGTTCGGCAACATCCTGGGCGTCACACCGCTGGACCTGCTGGTGGTCCTGAGCGTGACGCTCGCGGTGGCGGCGTTCATCGTGCTGTTCTACAAGCAGCTGCTGTTCGTGACCTTCGACCCGGAGGTGGCGCCCATCTTCGGCGTCCGGACGCGCACCGTGGACGCGCTGTTCGCGCTGGCGCTCGCGGCCACGATCGTGGCGTCCATCAACGTGGTGGGTGTGACCCTCATCGCGGCGACGCTCATCATCCCCGCCACCACGGCTCGCCTGATGACCGACTCGTTCGCGCGGATGCTGGTGCTGTCATCCGCGCTGGGCGCCGTGTCCGGGGCGCTCGGGATGTACGCGAGCTACTGGCTGGACATCTCCTCGGGCGCCACGATCGTGCTCCTGGAGGCGGGCATCTTCGGCGTCGTGTTCGTGGCCGCGGCCATCTCCGGCCGGCGCCGCGTCTGGGAGCCTGCGCCGGTCGCGCACGGCGGGGCGGCGCACGCGTTCGACGACTGACCGGGCCGGGGTGGTGGTCGGCCCGCCCGCCTCGCGCGGATCCGTTCGGGGCATCGGGAGCGGCGTCGCTCTGGCTGTGCGCCGCAGGCCCATGAAACCAGCGTGCTCGTAGACTGGGTCGATGAAGACCACGCTCGATCTGCCCGACGACCTGGTGCGGACGGTGAAGATCCGCGCGGCGCAGGAGAACCGCAGGCTGAAGGACACGGTCGCCGACCTCCTGCGCCGTGGGCTGGCGGAGTCGCCGGGGCCTGAGCGATCGGAGCGCCGACGGGTGCGGCTCCCCCTCGTCACCTGTGCCCACCCCGCCCGCCCGGCCGAGGAGATGACGCCCGGGCGCGTCGCGGCGGTCCTCGCGGAGGCAGACGCCCGCGAGCTCGGATGACGACCAGCTTCCCGGGCGGCAACGTGTGGCTCGCGCTGGCGTTGTTCGGCCATGCCCACCATCGCGTGGCGCGAAGGTGGCGGGCAGCATCGACCATCCCGCCAGCGTCGTGTTCTGCCGCGCGACCCACAGACCCTGCTGCGGCTGCTCGCGAACGCGTCGGTCCTGGCTCCATACCGTGACCCGCCACTGACCAATGCCGCCGCCTGGGACGCGTACACCGCGTTCCTCACCGACGATCGGATCGTCCTGCGCACGGACGAGCCCGCGGGTCTGGAGCCCCGGTGGCGAGCGTTCGCCCGCCATGAGTCCTCCTCTCCCAAGCTCTGGATGGACGCCTACCTGGCGGCGTTCGCGTCCAGTGATGGGGCGCGCATGGTGACGACCGATACGGCGTTCCGGCAGTTCGGGGGGCTGGACCTGCTCGTGCTCGGCTGAGCGCCCTCTGCGCCAGCCCGCCACGGCACGTGGCCGGATTCCACCACTCGTGGAGGAATCACACGACCGGTGGAGGAATCACACCACCGGTGGATGGACGATGCGCCAGGGGACGGGGCGCGTCCGCCGGCCCCGCCCCCCGCTCCGTCGGCCCCGCCCCCCGCTCCGCCGCTCCCCCGCTCCGCCAGCCCCGTCGGCCCCGCCCCGCCGGCCGAAGCCGGTGCCGGAAACGTTTGCCGCCCCGCCATCGCGCATGGCAAGATAGCTCCGCCGCCCCGCGTCAGAGGATGCGCGTGGCGCGCCCCGCAGGAGGTCATGTGCCCGAGGTCATCCACGGGACGGAGCGCCGGCTGATGGTCGCCGGCCGCACGCTCTTCGAGTACGCGGACGAGGTGTCCGCGGCCGTCCCGGCCTCCTGCCAGCGCACCGGCCGCTGCCGCGAGTGCGTCGTGGAGATCAAGTCGGGCGGCGCCACGCTCTCACCGCGCACCAGCCCGGAGGCGTATCTCCCCGATGGCTTCCGGCTCGCCTGCCAGGCGTTCGTGGTGGATCCCGCCCAGGATGTGGAGTTCGGCATCCTGCGCCGCCGGATGCGCATCCTGGGCGCATCCGAGGACAGCCACACGGACATCGACCCCGTGGTCCGGGTGCGCGACGGCATCGTCCACTACGGCGACATGCCCGTCGACCGCGTGAAGCACATGGTGCTGGGCCTCGCCGTGGACATCGGCACCACCACGGTCGTGTTCCAGCTCATCGACCTGCTCACTGGCAGGGCCGTGGCGGGCAGCGCTATGGAGAACCCCCAGCGCTTCGGCGGCTCGGACGTGATGGCCCGCATCTCGTTCGACCGTGACCGACCCGGCGAGCTGCGGGATGCGCTGCGGCGCCAGCTGAACCACGAGCTGCGGGACATCTACGCCCGCCTGGGCATCGACCGCAGCGAGGTCTACGAGGCGGTCATCGTGGCCAACACCACGATGCGCGACCTGTTCTTCGGCCTGGACGTGACGCCCATCGGCGAGTCGCCCTACCGCAGCTCCACGGAGCACGCGCTGCGCGACGGACGCGCCGACAGCACCACGATCACCCGTCTCGCCCATCAGGTGGGCCTGCTCGTGGGGCCGCGCGCCCGGGTCATCGGCGCGCCGCTCATCTCGGGCCACGTGGGCGCGGACATCGCGGCGGACCTGGTCGCGCTCGACTTCGGCAGCAGGCCCGGCATCAGCATGCTCGTGGACATCGGCACGAACACCGAGGTGGTGCTGACCGACGGCGAGCGCTACCTCGCCGCCAGCTGCCCCGCGGGCCCGGCGTTCGAGGGTGGCCTCATCCGCTTCGGCATGCCCGGCGCCGACGGCGCCATCGAGCGGGTCCGGTTCGATGGCGTGGGCGGGCCGATCGACTTCGACACCATCGGGGACATCCCGCCCACCGGCATCTGCGGCAGCGGCCTCGTGGACATCCTCGCGGAGCTGCGCCGGACCGGCTGGATGGCCACCGACGGGCGCCTCCGTCCGGGGGAGTCGGAGATCATGGTCGCGCCGGCGCAGGGCATCTCGTTCTCGCGCGCGGATGCCTCGCAGCTCGCCCAGGCCAAGGCCGCGAACGCGTGCGGCCAGCGCATCCTGCTGCGGCGCATGGGCATCACCGCCGACCAGGTGGACCACGTCTACCTCGCGGGCGGCTTCGCGAACGCCATCGACGTGGAGAACGCGATCGCCATCGGGATGCTCGCGGACGTGCGTCCCGAGACGGTCATCCGGGCCGGCAACGCGGCGCTGCGCGGTGCGGAGGCGCTGCTCCTCTCGGCCCGCCGCCGCGCCCATCTGGAGCACATCGTGCGCCGCATCGAGCATGTGGAGCTGGAGACCGATCCCGACTTCTTCGACATGTTCGTGGACGGCTGCCAGTTCCAGCCCATCGCCGCATGAGCCCGATGTGCCCATGACCCCCATCCAGGCGGCCCTCGCGGATCCCGGTGGCTTCGTCCGGCTCGTGGAGCTGGTTCCCTGGGCGGGCCCCATGGCGGACGCCAGGGCGGAGAGGCACCTCGCGATGGGCCGGGAGCTGACCGCCGATCCGCGGATCACCGGCCTCACGGTGACCGACAACGCGGGCGGCCACATCCGGCTGTCGCCGCTGTCGCTGGGCCGGGCGCTGGTGGAGCAGGGCGCGACCGTGCTCGCCCACATGTCCTGCCGGGATCGCAGTCGAGGAGCCCTGACCACGCTCGCCTGGGACCTCGCCAGCGCGGGCATGACGGACATCCTTGCGCTGTCGGGGGACTATCCCAGCGATGGGTTCGGCGGCCTGTCCCGGGCGGTCTTCGACATCGATTCGGTGGTCCTGCTGGACCTGCTGCGGGGCCTGCGGACAGACCGGGTCGACTACCACGCGGGCTGCGCGATCAACCCCTACAAGCGCCACGAGAGCGAGCTGCTGCCGCAGCTGCTGAAGCTCGCCATGAAGGAGCGCGCCGGCGCCCGATTTGCCATCACCCAGGTGGGCTGGGACGTGCGGGCCCTGGACGAGCTTGTGCGCTGGATGCGCGGCGCGCGGGTGCACCTGCCCGTCCTGGCCTGCGTGTACATCCTGTCCGCGCCGGTCGCCCGCTACTTCCACGATGGCAGGGTGCCGGGGGCATCCATGTCCGATCGCCTGTTCTCTCTCGTGGAGGATGCGGCCAGCGGGCCGGACAAGGGCCGCGGGCGCTTCCTGGAGATGGCCGCGATGCAGGTGGCGGTGGCGTGGGGCCTGGGGTTCCGGGGCGTGTACCTGGCGGGCCAGCGCAGCGCGGACGAGATCGACCGGGTGCTCACGATGGCCGACTCCTTCGACGGAGACCGATGGCGCGAGGCGGCGGCGCAGGTGCACTTCCCGCGACCGGGCACCTTCCGCCTGTACCGGGACGCGGATGCCTCCGGGGTGTTCGCCGCGGACACGCCGTCCGAGTCGTACGCCCGCTCGCTCGCCCCGGGCGCCCGCCGGCGCGCCCGCCGCGGCGTGTCGCTCGCGTACAAGGCGCATCGCGCGACCCACGACCTGGCCTTCGATCCGCGCGCGCCGCTGTTCCGGGCCGGTACGGCGCTCTACGCGCATGCGGAGCGCCGGGGGCTCGGCCGCCCGCTGCACGTCCTGGAGCAGGCTGTGAAGGTGCCCATGTTCGAGTGCCGCGACTGCGGCGACTGCTCGCTCCCGGAGATCGCGTACCTGTGCCCGGAGAGCCAGTGCGTCAAGAACCAGCGCAACGGCCCCTGCGGCGGCACCCGAGATGGAGAGTGCGAGGTGCCCGGCCGGCCCTGCATCTGGGCCAAGGCGTATGAGCGGCTCAAGCCCTACGGGGAGGAGCTGACCATGCTCGAGCGCCCACCCACGGTGGGTGACAACGCCCTGCGCGGAACGAGCGCATGGGCCAACACCTTTCTCGGCCGGGATCACGCGGGCAGGCTGCGTGCGGCGGGCGAGGCCAGCGGAGGACACCCGGAGTGATCACGCGCCAGGACGGGTCGCCGTTCTACGTCATCGGCGAGAACATCCACTGCTCGCGCGTGGTCAAGCGAGAGGGCGTGCGCATGGGCGCCCTGCCCGACGGTCGCCCCGCTGTCAAGGTGCCCACGCCGGAGGGCGAGCGGCTGCTGCCCGTGCCGGACCGGATCATCGACACGAACGACTTCCGCCAGGGGCGTGTGAAGCATGTGATGGTGGCCGTGCGCCACGGCCTGGATGAGACGGAGCACGCCGAGCTGGGTCGGACCTACGTGCGCTGGATCGCGCAGCGCCAGATCGATGGTGGTGCGGACTGGCTGGACGTGAACGTGGACGAGATCGACCACGAGGTGGCGCCGCGCCTCGACGCGATGGCGTGGGTCGTGGCCGCCGTGGGCCCGCACGCATCGGTGCCGCTGTCGCTGGATTCGTCCGACCCGTCGGTGATCGAGGCCGGCATCCGGGTCCTGGACCGGTCGTGGGCGGGCGGCGCCGCACCCATGCTCAACTCCGCGTCGCTGGAACGGCTGGACGTGCTGGACATGGGCGCGTCCGGCGGCATGCCGCTGGTGCTCTCCTGTTCTGGCGACGTGGCGATGCCCACCGATGCCCAGGAGCGCATCGACCGGGCGAACGACATCATCGCGGCTGCCCAGGCGCGTGGGATCGCGCTCGCGGACATGCATGTCGACCCGCTGGTCGTGCCGATCGGCGTGGACCCCGAGGCGGGCCCGGCGTTCTTCGAGGCCGCCCGACGGCTGCGCGAGGCGTACCCGGAGGTCCATCTCACGGGTGGGCTCTCGAACTCGTCGTTCGGGCTGCCAGCGCGTCGGCTGCTGGGCGACGTATACCTGGACCTCGCGGCCGACAGCGGGCTGGATTCCGGCATCGTGGACCCGGTGGCCACGGACATGCGCGCGGCGCTCGCGCCGGAGCGCGACACGGAGGCCTACCGGATGGCCGCGGACTTCATCGAGGGACGCGACCAGTTCGGGATGGAGTTCATCGAGGCGTTCCGCGCCGGGCGGTTCGGCACGGTCTGACCCTGCATCAGTGATGCTACGATGCGACGATGCGCACGACCGTCGATCTTCCGCCCGCCACCCTCGAGCGCGTCCGCGGCATCGCTGCGGATCGCCGCACCTCCATCAGCAGTGTCATCGCCGAGTTCGTGAAGGCAGGGCTGGAGGGTCCGCCCGTCTCCGCGTCGGATCGTCTCGTGTTTGACCCAAGGACAGGGTTCACGGTCGCGCATCTGCACGGGGTCATCACCTCCGCGGACGTCCGAGCCGCAGAGGATGAGGACGACGAGTGACCGACCTGCTGGACGGGAATGTGCTGGTCGCACTCGGCACTGTCGCCCACCTCCACCATGAAGCCGCCACGACGTGGTTTCGTGAGCGAGCGACTCCGTTCGCGACAACACCGATCACCCAAGGCACCCTGGTGCGATCCCTGATCCGGGGCGGTCTCTCCCCGGGTGGAGCGGTCGTCGTCCTTGACGGGATCCGCGGCCACGAGCGACACGAGTTCTGGCCGGACGATCTGCCCTATGACGGTGCGATGCTCCGGCTGGTCACGGGCCACGCCGGCGTGACAGATGCCTACCTCGTCGCTCTGGCACGAGGGCAGGGCGGCCGCGTCGTGACGTTCGATCGCGCCCTCGCCGCGACCTACCCGGATGCGACGGAGCTCATCCCCGTGGGTCGGTGAGCGTCAGCTTGAGCGTGCCCACCGCGCCCTGGTCGTCGCGCAGCGGGATGGTCGCGGTGAGGCGGCCGTTCTTGCGCTTCAGCTGCCCGGAACCGCGTGACGAGCGGCCGCCCAATGCCATCTTCAGTTCCAGGCGTCCGCCGCGGACGGTGCCGGTGACCGGCACGCGCTGGCCCACGTCCAGGGTGCCGGTGATGGCACCCGACTCGGGATCCTGGGTCTTGATGACCAGCTCATAGCGGGCCGGCTGTCCGGCCAGCGTGACCGTCCACGTGCCGCGGACGTCGATCGCCTCGGTCGCGGCGCCGCCGTCCACGATCGTGGCCACGCCTTCCGGATCCGTGCCGCTGCCATCCACGTCGGTCACGAACCCGCCGACCGGGTCGGTCAGCAGCACCCGGAACGTCTCGGGCTCCTCTGCCTTCTTATCGCGCTTGACGGGAATCTCCAGCGTCGCGGTCCACGCGCCAGGCTCGACGGTGACCTCCTGGTCGGTCAGCCTGGCGTAGTCGGCCGGTGAAGTCGCGGAACCATCCGCGGTCTGGACACGGACGCGCACGACCGACTCGGACGGCGCAGACAGGCTCAAGGAGAACGTGGCGGGCTCGCCCTCGGTCACATCCACGTCGTCGATCGAGATGGTGCGAGACGCCACGGTCACCGGCGTGCAGGCGCTCACCGCAGACACCTGCGGTCCCACCACCGTCACGCCCACCACGACCCAGCCCGGCGTCAGGGCACCCGTCCGGTGGAACCGCCCCACGCCATCCGAGCCGATGGTAACCGGGAACGACCCCAGTGACTGCACGCCGTCCCCGGTCATGCGGCCCACGCACGCCTCGCCCCGACCCTCCTCCAGGGCGGTCGCCAGGCTGACCGTGACCGTGGTCTCCGGCGCGCCCTCCACCGTCCCATCGATCGTGTCGTCCGCCCCATCCCCGATGTCCCGGGCGTGCTCGATCACCGGCGCCGGCACCGCTCCCGGCGCTTCGGTGAGCACGACCGACAGGATCCCACCCTGCTCGACCGCGAGCGGGCTGCCCAGGTCGTCCCGACCCGCCACGCCGACGCGCACCTCACCGTCACCCAGGCCGATGGCGTGCACCTCGACCGGGAACGTGCGGGATTCGCCCGGCAGGAGCGTGAAGGGCTCGATGGGTCCAGCATCCGGGTCCGCGAGCTCCAGGATCGCGGCGTCGGGGTCGACCGGCGCCAGGATGGAAGGGTCGGTGAAGGTCAGTCCCTCCAGGAAGCCTGCCTCGCCGCCCTCGGCGGTCACGGTGACCTCGACGGTCTGGCTCGATCCCAGCTCCATCTTGTCCGATCGCTCGCCGACGACCAGGCTGAGGCCCGGTCGCCGCTCACCCACGATGGTGGTCGCGATGTCGTCGCCCACCGGGGTCACCTCCAGCGGACGGAAGCCCGTCGGCCGGGACCGGAGCGGCGCTCCTGGATCCCCGGCGACCTGCGCGAGCACGGTCCAGGTGCCCGAATCGACTGGCAGCCAGCCGCCGAACGGACCATCGTCGGTGAACAGCTGTTCGGCCATGAGGGTGATGCAGTCGGGGAGAGGATCGGGCAGAGCACGTGGCTCCGCGCCCGGCCAGTCGTACGGGGCGCACGCCGCCTGCGTCGGATCGGTTCCCTCGCGCACCGCGAACGCCTGTGTGCCCGGGGGCAGTCGCAGCTAGGCGCCGCTCGTGTCCACGGGCATGAGCGCGACCGGGTAGATGATCGGCGGGGTGTACAGCGCCCATATGACGCTGTTCCCCGTGGGCGTGATGCCGTGGTACTGCTCGCCGAAGTCCACCTGGTAGAACTCGCCCCGGTCACCGATCGTGGGCGGCGCGTAGACCACCTCGCACGTGATGTCCGTGGCGCCGCAGCCGGACAGGAACCCCACGCCCTGGCTGCCAGGGGCGGAGCCCCGCCGCCACGAGATCGCCTCGCTCGGGCAGCCGCGCTCGCCGCATTGCTGGCCCTGGGGCGGGCCGAAGTCGATGGACGAACCGCCCGGGATGGACAGCGTGAACGGCATGCCGCGCTCCACCTCCAGGACCTCGATACCTGCGATGGGCCCGAACTGGTTGCCCTGCTCCGGCGCGTAGGCCAGGCACTCGGGATCCCCGATGGCGAACGAGCCCCGCGAGAGGCACGCGTCCAACGGCGGGGACGGGGCTGCGGCGCGGGTCGGGGCCGACGCCACCGGGGACGACAGTGCGATGGCGAACGCGGCGATGCCCGACCAGTGGCGTATGCGTCGCATCACGAGCCCCGCGGCTTCACGAGCACGTACCACTTCGCGGGATCCTCATCGTGGCGGATCTCCAGGGTGCCGCCGCGCTCGATCAACGACCCTTCGATGGGTCCGTTCCACCTGCCGGCGCCGGTGACCTTCAGCGCGATGCGATCACCTGTGACGGTGCCACTCACCCGGCCGGAGAAGTCCGGATACGGGTCGTACAGCTTCCCCTTGATGCGACCCTTCACCTCGCCGGTCTCCGGATCCTGGTCGGTGATCGTGATGGTGTAGGTGGCAGTCAAGGTCTTGCCCAGGTGCTTGGTGCGCCACACCCAGCGCCATTCCCCGCGGACGTCCGGCGTGTCGGCCACCGCCACCGCATCGTCATCCACGATGGTGCCCGTCGCCACGCTCGTGGGACCCGTGGCGTCCGGTGCCGGGAGGCGGCCGTTGACTGCCTGGGACAGCGTCAAAATGACGGTCTCGTCATCCTCCTGGTCGGCGTCCGGCACGACATCCACCGTCAGCTGCGCGCTGGTCTCGCCGGGGGCGAACGCGATCTCCACGTCCGTGAGGGCCTCATGGTCGGCCGGGCTGGACGCGGTGCCACCCGACGTGGACGCGCGTACGGACACCGGCTGATCGCTCGCGCCCGACAGCGAGACGGTGAACACGAGCGAGGTCGTGCCATCCGCCGCGGTGCCCTCCACCACCTGAGCGTCCGCGACGCTGATGCTGGGCGTGTCGCCCACCACCTGGCGACACTCGCCGATCTCCGAGACCCGGGCGCCGATGGCGGAGACGCCGTACGTGTACCAGCCCTCCGTGAGTGTCACGTCGAACGCGAATGAGCCGGCGCCGTCCTCACCGAGCGTCACGTCCGCGGATCCCACGACCGCCGTATCCGGTCCCGACTGACGCGGCTCGCAGGCGCCGTCCGGACCCGGGCGTGACGCCCAGAGCGTCACGGTCAGCGCGGTGTCCGGGGCGCCGACCGCCGTCCCCTCCACGCGCCCGCCGGCGTCGCCGGTCACCGCGACCTCCACCACCGGCGGCTCGGGTGCCTCCGCGCTACCCGCGCCACCCCCGGATGCGACAACGGCGACCGCCGCCGCACCGTCCCCGGCCACCGGGTCGCCCAGGTCGTCGGTGCCGGAGACGCGCGCGAGCAGGGCGGCGACCCCCTCGCCCAGCCCGCCCACCTGCACCAGGAACGTCTGCTCCTGGCCGGCCGCGAGCGTGAACGGCTCCACCGTCGCGATCGATCCGTCGTCCTCGTCGGGGAGCCCCAGCGTGGGCGGCTCGAGGGGGCTGATCTCAAGCACCTCCGGGGCGTCGAACGCGAGCGTGAGCGATCCCACCTCGCCACCGACCGCGGCCACGGTGACCGCGATTGCCTGCGTGGCGCCCAGGGACAGCGTCTCGACCTCCGGCTCCACGGTCACCCGCGGCACCGGACGGCGCTCACGCACGATGGGCGCGCGGATGTCATCTGCCACCGGCTCCACGGACAGCGCCCGGTATGGGGACGGTCGCGAGATGAGGGGGGCGGCGGCGTCACCTGCCGGAGCGGCCACGATGTTCCAGATGCCCGTATCGACCGGCAGCACGCCTGCATACCCCTCGCGCCCGAAGTCATCCGGGGTCTGGTCAAGCTCGATGCAGTCGGGGACCGGTGGGTCCACCACGCGCCGGTACTGCAGCCACCATGCGCCGGACACGCAGGACCCGGCCGAGGGCGAGACGCCCGAGCGGACCGCGTACGCCACCGTCCCTGGGCGTGGCTCCACCGCGTTGCCGGCGGTGTCCACGGGGTCCAGGCGCACTGGGTAGTAGCGGGGCGCCACGGAGAACGCGTGCGCCTCGCCCTTCTGGGGAAAGATGCCGCGATAGTGCTGGACATACAGCACCCACCAGCGCTCGGCCTCGTCGCCCACGTCGTAGTCCGGCCAGATCCGGAACGAGCACACCTCGTCCGACCCGCTGCAGCCGCTGACGGTCTCCATCCACCTGCCGCGGACCTGGCCCTCCTCGGAGCGCCACGCGATGCTGTGGCCGATGCAGCCGCCGATGCCGCAGCTGATGGGCCGGTCGTAGAACGTGGCCGCGCCGGGGTTGAAGGCGAGGTCGATCGCGTCGCCACGCCGCGCGAGGTGGGTGATGATGCCCCCGATGGGCCCGAACTGGTCGCCCCAGCTGGGTGGGTGCGTCTCCTGGCAGGCTGGCTCCGCGATGTTGAACGAGCCACCGTCCAGGCACGCGTCCAGAGACGGAGGAGGCGCGGCGGCGCGGACCGCGGGGGATGCCGCGACCACCACCAGCACCGTCGTGACGAGCGCGGCGGTCGCCATGGTGCGGACGAGGTGCGCACGACCCGACCACGGCGGCAGTCCACCGAGGGCCATGCGCGTCCTGCCCAGCGCCATCAGCAGACGACCGTCGTCTGGGCCGACTGGCTCCACGCGGACTGGACGACCGCGCCACCCTGGGATGCCACCGGTGAGCTGGCGCGGGTGCGGGTGTAGGCCCTCATCGACCTCAGGTTCGCGCGGCACTGGCGGTTGAAGGCGCCGGCCGCGGCCGCGGACGACGGCATCGCCGTCAGCAGGCTGCCGAGTGCCAACGCCACGACGGTCGCCATGGAGGCCGGGCGCCGAGCCCCATCGGATGCACATGATTCCTTCGTGTCCTCCCTGCTGCCGACCGTCGCCGGATCGCGGTCATGACATCCGCCGGCCGTCCCATCAGCGTCCCACGAGTGTCACGGCGCGCCGCCGCGGCCGCCTCACCCCCTCCCGCGGACGACATGTCGACCGGCACCCCGGCTCGCGCGCCGCCGCGGCCGCCTCGCCCCCTCCCGCGGTCGACATGTCGACCGGAACCACAGACGGGGGCGGTCGTAGGCGATGTCTTTCGCCAAGGTCAAAGCCGATAGTCACGATGCTGGATCCCTCAGCGTGAGCCGGCCCTTCGACGGCTGTCCCTGCGTGTCCTTGCCGGTCAGCAGCACGGTCAGGGTGCCTCGCTTCCGGGTGATCGTACCGGCGAGCTTCGACGTGCGGCCTTCCTGGGTGACGGACACCGTCAGGCGATCGCCGCGCAGCGTCCCCTTGGCTGGGAGGGTGCAGGTCCGGCCCTTGAAGCAGGCCGCATAGGTGGCCAGCTTCACCGATGGGTCCAGCACCAGGATGAAGCTCCCGGACCACGCGCCGGTCGCCGCGTCGAAGTCGGTGATCCTCAGCGACATGTCCGTGGTTGGCGCTGCCGGGATGGCCACCATCGTCCAGGTGCCCCGGATGTCGAAGTCGCCGCCCGTACCGACCGTGTCGTCGTCCATGATCGTGACCGTGGCGGTCCCGGTGGCGATGTCCGCGCCCACCGGATCGGAGAGCTCCAGCCCGATGGTCTCGTCCTCCTCGCGGTCGGCATCGGCAGCGACCTCGAGGGTTACCGAAGCGGACGCCTGGCCCGGCGCGAACGTGACCTCCTGGCCGTCGATCGGCGTGTAGTCGCCGGGGGCGGCCGCGGTGCCGTCCCGGGTCGAGATCCGGACGCGCACCGGGGCGATCGGCGGACCGGACAGGCGGAGCTCCAGCGTCACGCCCGTGGTGCCCTTCCGTGTCGTGCCCTCGGGCGCCTCCACGTCATCGATCGAGACGCGGGGCGTCGTCTCGGACACCGCCGTGCAGGGGCCGATCGCGGAGACGCCCGCGTCACCCACGGTGATGCCGTAGACGTGCCAGCCGGCGGAGAGCGGCGCGTCCAGCGCGAAGCGACCCACGCCGCCCTCGTCGATGGCGACCGCCACGGACCCCAGCCCGGTCACCATGGGCCCCTCGAGCTGGGCCAGGCAGGTGCCGTCACCGCCGATGGGCGCGCTGACCAGGGTGACCGTGACGTCGGCGCCCGGCTCGCCCTCGACCGTGCCCTCCAGCGACCCGGATCGGGCGGCGTCGCCCGCCACGGCCTGGTCGATTGTCGGGGGCTCGGGTGCGCCCGGACCGCCCAGCGCGTCGCCCACCTCGACCAGGAAGGCGACCCCGCGCTCGCCGGCCGCCCGCGGGTCGCCCAGGTCGTCCACGGCGCTCACCGAGGCGCCCAGGCTGTCCGCGCCCAGGGCCACGGCCCGCACCGTCACAGCGAACGTCCGCGACCCGCCGATCTCCAGCGGGAACCCGACAGCGGGCACCGGGGGATCGACGCTGACGACCTCGAGGGGTGGTGCGGCCGACCCCTGGACCAGCACGGACGGGTCATCGAAGGTGACCGTGGGGAGCGACCCGGCCTCGCCTCCGCTGGCTCGCACCGTCACGTCCACCACCTGCTCCTCGCCCAGGTCGATCGACGCGGCGCGGGGCGCGATCTCGATGGCCAGGTCCGGGCGGGCTTCGCCCACGATCGGGGCCGCGATGTCGTTCCCCGTGGGTCGCACGGAGACGTGCCGATAGCCCGACGGCCGGGACAGCAGGGGCGTGCCGGCGTCGCCGGCCGGGTCGGCCACGATCGTCCAATCGCCGCTGTCCACGGGCAGCCAGCCCTCGAACGTGCCCTCCAGGGAGTAGATGTTGCCGCCTCGCCGGAGCGTCACGCAGTCGGGCACCGGCGGCGTGGGCTGGCTCAGCACGGCTTCGTACCAGAACGGCTCCACGCACGCCGCGGCCACTGGGTTCGCGCCGGCGTGGACGGCATATCCGACGACGTCGTGGTTCAAGGCCAGGCGGCCGCCGCTCGTGTCGACCGGCGTCAGCTCGACCGGGTAGATCGACGGTGGGGTGTAGACGGCCCACATCTGGCTGGCCGAGGTGGGGTAGCTGCCGCGATAGATCTGGCCGTAGACGACCTGGAAGATCTCACCGCGGTCGCCCACGAACGGCGGCGCGGATGTCATCGTGCAGTCGGCGTCCTCGCCGCCACACCCGTCCACCATGGTCAGCCCCTGCGTGAACGCGCCGGTACGCCACCGTGCCCCGTTCCTGACGCAGCCGAGGTCGCCGCAGAGCTCGTTCGGCTGGGGCCCGAATCCCACGTCGCTCCCGCCCGGGATCGACAGGACGACCGCCTGGCCCCGCGGTACGGTGAGCACCGTGATGCCGCTGATCGGCCCGAACTGGTCGCCTCCGGCGGGTCGGCGGTACAGGCAGACTTGGTCCTGGATGAGAAACGAACCGGCCCGGAGGCATGCGTCGAGCGGCGGCGCCGGCGCGGCCGCCTGAGCGGGACTCGTGCCGACGACCCCGGCAAGGAAGGCGAGCGAGAACAACAGGGACCCAGGACGGGACCGGCGCATGGGGGCACCTCAGGGGACGACTCCGACGGTGGCCATTGAACCGGCTGGGTGTCCCACGAACGTCCCACGATGCCCTCGCGGCCCCCATCGGCGGTCGACATGTCGACCGAGATCGCGGCTCGCCTCCCAGCGGCGGCCCATCACCCCGCCCCGCGGTCGACATGTCGACCGGCGCCCCAGCGCGCGGCCACCGGCCGATCCCGCCGGCGGCCCATCTCCCCGCCCCGCGGTCGACATCTCGACCGGCGCCCCGAGGGTCAGGTCCGCGGCGACTCCCGGCGCATCTCGATGGCCACCGCCTGCTCCCGCGGCGACCCCGCCGCGAGTCCGGCCACCACGCCCGCCACATCCTCGGCGATCCGGTTCTGGCTCAGCTTGCGCTTGGCTTCCAGGCGCGTGATGCGCAGCTCCAGGCCCACGATCGCGCGCAGCTGCCCCTCGATGTAGTCGCGCGGCGCGTCATCCACGGACCACGGGTGCGGCTGGCCGGCCTCATGTCGGTCCGACAGCCCGCGCACGTTCGCCTCCAGCCAGTCCGCCTCGTGGTGGATGGCGAGCGTCCCGTGCGCATGGACCGTGACGTAGTTCCAGGTGGGCACGTCGCGCCCGGTGCGCCGCTTCGTCTCGTACCAGCCGGGCGTGATGTACGCGTCCGGACCGTCAAGGATGGCCAGCGCCTCGACCGTGGCCGACGCGTCGCGCCACTGAGGGTTGCCGCGGCCCAGGTGGCCCCGCAGCACGCCGTGTGGTCCGACGGCTGGGTCGAACAGCATGGGCAGGATCGAGGCACGCAGACCATCCGCGCCCAGCGTCACCAGCGTCGCCGGCACCACCGCAGCGAGGCGCGCCAGTTCTGCGGAGGGATCGTCGACGAGGAAGCGGCCGTGGCTGGGCTGGTACATGGACCGGAACGCTAGCACGCCGGCGCGGCTCCCAGGGTGCGGCGCCACCGTGTGGGCGGCTCCCCCGCGGCTACACTCCGGTTCTCCGCGATGTGCGAGTGGTACGCGGGTGGTGTGCGAGCGAGGTCGACGATGCGGCACGCACGATCCATGCGCCGGGGGTCCCCGGCCGCGCCTGCGCCAGGAGATCGCCACGCTCGTGACCGTCTACGGGCAGCGGCAGCAGCTGGGAATCCCGACGCCGGAGCTGTCGACCGTCGCGCGCAACGACCACCGCGACTACCTGGAGATCATCCTCAGGCCGCGCGTCGCGATGGCGTCGCGCGGATGCACGGAGGCGGATGCCGCGCTCACCGCGTTCATCGAGTACGCGCGGTGGCGCCAGGTCGCGGGCCTGGGCGAGGACCCGGAGTTCGTCCCCTGCGGCGTGGATTGGATCGTGCCGCAGCGACGGGCGGACCTGTATGTCCGGCTCTGTTTCCGTGAGGCGCATGCGTTCTGCGTGCGGACCGGCGACTTCCCAGGCTTCATCGGGCACATCGCGTCGATGTTCGTGCGAGCGGAGTACATGCTGGGCGCGGAGATCTCCCAGGAGCACCTGATCTCGCCCACGGGTACCTGAAGCGGTGAGGCCGGTGCCGCGTGACGGTCCTGTCCGACGACATCGACGAGGACCCCACGACTTCGAGCGGAAGGAGCGGTACGGCCTGGAGATCGCGCTGGAGTGGACGCCGGGGCCCGGTGCGTTCGGCATCTGCTCCACGGCGTCATGTCCCGGAGCACGTGCGTGCCGTCGGGTCAAGCATCACCCACCCAGACCTGCGTGCCGTCGGCGTCGTCATTCGCGATCGAGACGCGCAGGTCGCCGGGCTTGAGGGACCCGTCGGGGTCCACGGCAGCCGCACGCCCTGCCCGGTGCCTGAGCGCCTCAGCCAGCCGGATCCGCCAGCCGCATCGGGAGTGTGCCTGTCCGGCCGGCGCTGTCCTTGACCGTGAACGTCACGGCCAGGGCACCCTTCTTGCGGGCCACCTGGCCGGACATCGTGCCCGAGATCTCCTTGTTGCGACCCGTGAGCGTGAGACGTCGGCCCTCGAGCGAGCCGGACATCTGGATCTTCCCGACCTTCGGGAGGGTCAGCACCCCGACGACCCTGCCGGAGGCCGGGTCCTGATCCGTGATCACGAGTGTGGTCGCAGGGTCC
Source organism: Chloroflexota bacterium (assembly GCA_034436555.1). Classification (GTDB taxonomy): domain Bacteria; phylum Chloroflexota; class Limnocylindria; order Limnocylindrales; family CSP1-4; genus JAFMJV01. Next base: position 141,649 of record DAOTUU010000055.1, read on the forward strand.
TTGGTCCCCCGCCACGTGCCCCGCACGTCAAGCGTCGGGGTCGCGGCGGCGTCGTCATCGACGATGCGCGCGACCGCCGTGTCCTCGCCGGAGGCCAGGGTCGCCTGCTCGGGGTTCGAGAGCGTCACCCGGAACGTCTCATCCGCCTCCGCCTTCGCGTCCGCGATGACCGCGACCACCACCTGGCTCGCCGTCGATCCCGCAGGGATCTCGACGATCGCATCCAGGGCCGCGTAGTCGTCGGGTGCGACGGCCGTGTCGTCGGACGTGCGGACCGTGACCAGGACCGGTCGGTCGGTCGCACGGTCCAGCGCGATCCCCAGGACCGCCCGAGTCGTCCCGTCGTTGGTGCCCTCCACGATCTCCAGGTCACTGACGGACACGACCGGCAACGGTCCGTCCACGCGCCGGCACTCGCTCACATCCGACGTGGCCGGCCCGACGGCCGCGACCCCATAGACGTACTCGCCCTCTGCCAGCTCGCCATCCAGGGCGAACGCGCCCGCCCCCACATCGTCAAGCGAGACCGCCGTCGAACCCACGCGGCGCACGTCGGGCCCGTCCAGGCTCGGGACGCATCCGCCCTCCGGATTCGCGGGCGAGGTCCACACGGTGACGTCCATGCTGCCACCCGGCGCACCGGTCACGGTGCCTTCCAGGCCATCTCCGGTCGGGTCGTCCACGGCGCGCGTCAGGATCGGCGCCTGGACTCCATCGCCGCCGCCGGGATCGGCGCCGGGACCCACCACGACCTCGATTTGCCCGCCCTCCCCATCGCTGGTCGGCGTGTCGAGGTCGTCTCGCCCGCTGACCTGTGCGTTCACGCGCGCCGATCCGACGTCCGCCGCACGGAGCCGCACCGTCCAGGTGGCGAAGGCACCGGAGGTCAGATCGAACGGTTCCGCGGGTGCCCCCTCCGCGATCCCGACGATCTCCAGCACGGGCGGGTCGCCCTGGATCACGGACAGGATCAGCGGGTCGGCGAACACGAGTTCGCGCAGCGCGCCCGCCTCCCCGTCGGCCGCGGTGACCGTGACCCGGACGTCCTGCGTGGAACCCAGCGACATCTGCTCGGTCTGCGGGTGGACGGTGACCTGCGCGGTCGGCCGCCGCTCGGACACGAGCGCCACCCGCTGATCGCGGTGGTCCTGGTCGACGCCGGCCGATCGGAATGGCGAGGGTCGGGCCAGCAGCGTCGCCCCTGGGTCACCCATCGGGGCGCCCACCACGATCCACGAGCCGGAGTCGACCGGCAGGAGCCCCGCGAAGCCGTCGGTTCCGCCTGCGCGGTTGCCCACACGCTGTAGACGCACGCAGTCGGGGGAGGGCAGGGATGGCTCGAACCGGTCGCCCCACCACGCCCCGACGCACGCCGCGGTGGTGGCCGCGCTCCCCGCACGGACCGCGTAGGCAACGGCGTCGCGCCCGAGCGGCACGGGCGTCCCGTCGCTGGAGACGACATCGACGTCCAGCCGGGCCTGGCGCCGGGGAACATGCACCGCGAATGCCGTGCCCCGGTTCTGGGGATTCCGACCCAGGTACAGCTCCGCATACATCATGTCGTAGGTGCCACCGGTGCTGGGCCACACCCGCACCGTGCAGTCGCGGTCCGTCGCCCCGCAGCCCGCGACATGCTCGAAGTACGTCTCGCCGCTGCTGCGCCAGAGGACGGAGTACGCGATGCACCCGAGGTCGCCGCAACTGACGGCCTCGCCCAGTGCACGGGGCGCATCCACCCCATACGTGAACGTCAACGTGTCGCCCCACGCGGCCGTCCTGGGGCTCACCGAGGTGATTCGGCCGAACTGATTCCCCGCCCCGTTCGGCGCGTGGGCGCGCCCGCACGGATCATCCGGGGCCAGCGTCCAGCCACCCGCCGCGATGCACACATCCACCGGCGGCGGCTCGGCGGCACGGACCGACGCCGGCCGCCCCACCGGCCCCCACGGGATGGCGGACACCAGGAGCGCCATCAGCGCCAGCACCCTTGACCGCCCTGTCATCGAAACCCTGATCCGGTCCACGCCGGTCCTCCAGCCAAGACGTATCCCTGACGCCGGGCAGTCTACAGAGCCACGTCCCACCAGCGTCCCACGGCCATCATCGCCGCCGTGCCCGCTCCCCGTCCGTGGCGCGCCGCCACAGCGGGCCTCGGACGCTCATCCATCGGCCGGGCCCATGACGGCGTCGTCGTACGTCATGCGGAGCTCCTGTCCGGGCAGCAGCACCTGGTAGCGATCGTCGTCCCAGTCGCCGTCCACGAGGCCGCGGACCAGGCGCAGGTCGGCCAGCACCTTCTCGAACCGCCAGCCGCGTTCGTCGGCCTCCGACCGGGCGCGCGCCTCCGCCGTCGGGGAGGGCACGCCCACATCCAGGAACGCCCCCCGCTCGTAGCGCTCCGCCCAGGCGCCCATCGTCTCCATCAGGTAGGCGGCGTTCTGCTCACCGAACCGCCGGACGTACTCCTCGTGCGTGGCCTGGGCGTCCTCCGCCCGGGCGGCACCTCCCAGCAGCCAGCCCTTCAGCGCGTTGCCGCGGTCGATCTGGTCCGCCACATACCAGTACGTGCCCGGTGTCGCCTGGAACTCCCGGGCGAACCGCTCGCGACCGCCCAGGAAGATCGTGATGCAGTCGTGGGCCCGCGACAGGACCACCGGCACGTCGCGCGCGCGGATGCCCGCGGTGCCCCCGCCACACAGCCCGTACCCCAGCACGACCGCGTCGTATCCAGCGGGCACGGCGTCCACCTGCTCCTGGATGCGCTCGCGCAGCGTCAGAGGCGCCACGTGGAGCGCCGCGGACAGGTCCACCACGTCGACGATGTTGGGCGAGGTGGCCGCGGCGAGGTACATCGGCCGCAGCAGGATGTCGCAGGCGATCGCCCGGATGCGCAGCGGCCGGTCCGGGCGGATCCAGGGATCGGTCATGATGCGCCTGACGCGCACATGCGACGAGCCACGAGCGACGAGGCGGCGCTCAGACCGCGGCGGCCGCCGCGGAGCGCTGGCCCTCGGAGATCAGCTCGCGCGCCTTCATCACCGCGGCTGCGGCGTCTGGGGCCCAGCCGTCGGCACCCACCTGCTTCGCGAACTCGGGGGTCACGGGCGCGCCGCCCACGATGACCCGCAGGTGCTGGAGGTCATCGGCCGCACGGACCGCCTCCACCACGCCCTTCATGCCGCCCATCGTGGTCGTGAGCAGGGCGCTGATGCCGATGAGGTCGGCCTTGTGCTCGCGCGCGGCAGCCAGGAACTTCTCCGCCGACACGTTCGTGCCCAGGTCCACGACCCGGATGTTGCCGCCCTTCCACATCATCGCCACCAGGTTCTTGCCGATGTCGTGGAGGTCGCCCTTGATGGTGCCGATGACGGCGGTCGAGTCGGGCTGGATGCCGCCCGCGATGAGCAGCGGCTCCAGCAGCGCCACGGCGCCCTTCATGGCCCGCGCGCTGATGAGCATCTCCGGCACGAACAGCTCCTGGGCCGCGAACCGGGCGCCGACGACCTCCATCGCGTCGGTCATCCACTTGAGGATCGCGTCCGGGGGCACACCCTCGTCGATGCCCTCCTGGGTGATGCGCACGGCCGTGTCGCGGTCTCCGATCTCGACCGCGAGCTTGAGCGCCGGGAAGTCGGCCATCTCCGCTGTGTCTCCTTCGTCGGGGTTGGGGGGTTCAGCTCGCCGACGCGGCGAAGGTGCCGATGTTCTTGGGGTTGGGCGTCTCCAGCTCCAGCGGCGGGCGCTCGATCGTGCGGCCGTTGGGCCGGTGGGCGTTCGACCAGTCGACGGCGGCCCGGTTGATCGCCTCCAGCCGGTCCCGCTTCGTGATGAGGGGCACGGAGCCCTCCGGCGCCAGGCCGTCCACGCCCGCGTCGAGCAGGTCCCAGCAGGCCTTGTACACGTCCTCCGCCGTGCCCTGGTAGAGCAGCGAGGGGTTGTTGAGGTTGCCGAACAGGCTGATCCGGTCGCCCGCGACGGCGCGCGCCTCCCGCGCGTCCACCTGCGATTCGAAGTGGAACACGTCCCAGCCCGCCTCCGCGAAGTAGTCCACCCGGTCGATCGTCTTGCCGCAGCAGTGGAACACGCTGGGTCCGCCCATCTCGGCGCTGATGCGCTGGTGCATCGAGAGCAGGAAGTCGCGGTACGTCTCCGCCCGGCACAGGTCGCCGGTGGTGTGGTCGCACCACATGACCGCGTCCGCGCCCGCCTCGAACTGGAGCCGCGCCGACTCCAGGCACCCGGGCAGGATGACGTCCAGGTAGCGCTTGATCTTGTCCGGATCGAGCATCACGTCGATGAGGAAGTTCTCGATGCCCACCAGGGCATAGCCCACCGACCACGGGCCGTAGACCTTGCCCACGATGCCCACGTCCGGGTACTCCCGGCGGAGCCTGCGGATGGCGCCCGTGACGGTCTTGATGGTGGGCTTCTCGGCGAAATCCGGGGGCATCACGATCTGGTCCGGCTCGTCCACGACGGGGTGATGCGTGGAGGGCCAGTTGTCCTTCTCCGCCCACTCGCTCGCGGCGCCCATGGCGTCCGCCTCCAGCTGCGAGTGGAACACCGGCATGATCGTGTCCATGCCGAACTCGGTGTGGGCGGTGGCGGCGAGTCGGGCCATCATGTCCGGATTCAGGTGGGCCTCCGGGAACGGCGCGTCCACGAGGTCCATCATCTCGACGGTCACCACGGAGCTGAGGGTGCACGCGGGCACCTTGTCCACCCGTCCTCGGAACATCGCCGACAGGAACCGCCGGCGGGGCGTCATCCATTCGCCCGTCAGGCGCTGTGCGGTGATCTCCTGGGACATGGCAGCCTCTCCTCCTCTCACGGTGAGGCCGCAACTGTAGCCGTTCCCGGAACCGATTGCAGCCCCGGACCCTCGGGCAGCCCGGGGGACGCCGGCGCAGTCCCGACCTCCCGCACCGCCCGTGGCCGTGCGTGACCGCCCGTCAGCTGGCCGGGTCCGCCAGCACGATCCGATGGATGTCACCCGTGAGCGACACCGCGTAGACGCGCCCGGCGGCGTCCTCGCCGAACGAGGCGATGTTGATGCCGCTCGACTGGGCGTGCAGCAGCGTCCCATCCTGGGCGAGCACGCCGATCCGGTCGCTGCAGAAGTCGGCGAACAGGTACCGGCCGAACCAGTCCGGGGGCGCCGACGCCCGGACGACCACGCCGCCGACCACGGTGCAGCCTCCATCCATGGGTCCGCTGCCGTCATGACGGTACGTGAACACGGGTGCGCTGAACCCGTTGGCCGCGTGCGGGCAGGCATCGTCGCCGGGGTAGGTGCGGTCTCCCTCGCACACGCTCCAGCCCAGGTTCGCACCCTTTCCCGCATTCACGCCGCCGGTCGCAGGCAGGTGGTCGACCTCCTCGTATGCACCCTGGCCGACGTCGCCGATCCAGAGGTCGCCGGTCGCGCCGTCGAAGCTGAAGCGCCAGGGATTGCGCACGCCGCTCAGCCACACGAGCGCCCGGTCGGGCTGCCCGGCGAACGGGTTGCTCGGGGGCACCCGGTAGCGCTTCGGTCCCCGGCCGTCGGGATCCCTGGGGTCCAGGCGCAGCAGCTTGCCCAGCGGGCTGTCGAGATCCTGACCGTTGCCCTCCGGGTCTCCGCCGGAGCCACCGTCCCCCAGGCCCACGTAGAGCAGGCCGTCCGGGCCGAACGCGAGGTGGCCGCCGTTGTGGTTTTCGAACGGCTGGTCCACGACGAGCACGCGGCGACCGGAGGCGGCATCCGCGCGCAGGGCGGACCGGCGCCGGTATTCCGCCACGACCGTGTCCCCGCGCCGCGCGCCACCGCCGCGCCGCGTGTAGTTGACGTAGAAGCGGCCGCTCGTCGCGTAGTCGGGCGCGAACGCGAGCCCCAGCAGCCCCTGCTCGCTGCCGCCCGAGGGTGGCGCGAGGACCACCGAGCGGAGGTCCAGGAAGACGCCCTTCTTGCGCCACGCGCCGGACCTGAACACGGCGACGCGGATCTGACCGGTCTGCTCCACGATGAACAGGCGACGTGCCGTCGACCCGTCATGGGTCACGAGGACCGGCTGGTCGTAGCCTCGCAGGACCCGCTTGAAGGTGATCGGGGGGTCGTCGCCGGCATGGACCGGAAGCGTCGCGGCGGCGAGCATGCCGAGCGCGAGCAGCGCCGACCCGGCCCGGACCAGGTGTCGTGATGTCATGCCAGTCAGCTCCCGTTCACGCGATAGATGGCGCCGGCGAGGTCGGCGATGTAGATGCGGCCGTCCTGGCCCTCCCCGAAGGAGCTGATGTACAGCGACGTGTCCAGCGGGGCGCCCGGCCTGCCGGAGGCGAGGTCGGCCGGGATGTCCCAGATGCGTCCGGAACAGGTGTCACCGAACAGGTACCGACCCTCCAGGTCCGCACCGGGTCGGCGCGACACGTAGCCGCCCACGATCGAGCAGTTGTCCGCGCCGCGCACCGCGTGCTTGACCTCCACGACGGGCAGCGTCCGGCAGCCGCTGGTGCAGAGGGCTCCGGACGGGTACAGATGCCTTCCCTCGACGCGATCCCATCCGAAGTTCCGCCCCTTGCCGTTGCCGGCGCGGTCGATCTCCTCGTAGCGGTCCTGGCCGACGTCACCCAGCCACAGGTCGCCCGTCTCCCGATCGAAGCTGTCGCGCCACGGGTTGCGCAGTCCGTACGCCCATATCTCGTCGCGGCCGGGCTTGCCCACGAACGGGTTGTCCGGCGGGACGCGGTAGCGCCGGCGTCCGGCGCCGTCAGGATCCAGCGGATCGATGCGCAGGATCTTGCCCAGTCGCGAGCCCAGATCCTGGCCATTGCCCTGGGGGTCCCCGCCGGAGCCGCCGTCGCCCAGCGCGATGTACAGGTTCTCGCCCCAGAAGCCGATCCAGCCGCCGTTGTGATTGTCGTAGGGCTGCTTGACGGTGAGCACGGTGCGCCTGCTCGCGGGATCGGCCCTGCGGGCCGATGCGCGCCGGAACTCCGCGATCACCGTGTCGCCCCGGAGGTCCGTGTAGTCGACGTAGAAGCGCCCGTTCGTCGCGTAGTCGGGATGGAAGGCCAGACCCAGCAGGCCCTGCTCCGAATGACCCCGGGACACGAGGTCGCGGATGTCCAGGAAGGTCCCGCCGTGCACCCACCCGCCGTCCTTCGGCTTGAGGATCCTGATGCGGCCGGTGCGCTCCACCACGAACAGCCGCTCATCGAAGGCGTGGGTCACGAACAGCGGATCGGAGAACCCGCCCGCGACCAGGGTCACGCCCGAGACCGCGGAAGGCGCGGCGCCCGTCTCGACCCGGGACGTCGGTGCCGGGCCGACGGCTGTCGCCGGGGCCGCCGCGAGGGCCAGGACGGTGCCCAGCGCTGCGGCGATGCACAAGCGTGTCCGGACGCGTGCGCCGAGCGGCCGGTGAGGGTGGGGTGGGATCAACGCGAGCCTCCTGGTGCGGGTCCGGGCGAGGGTACCGTCCGCGGACGGGTCGTGCACCGGGACGCGAGTCGGCCGGGGAGGGGACCGTCGGCAGGTCGCGCGACGGCTCGCCCACCCCGACGGGCGGCCCGCGAGCGGGGCCGCCGACACCCGAGGGTGGTGCGTCTGCCTCAGAACGGCGGCCAGGGGATGACCCGGCGCCGGGGGTCTGGCGTCGGGAACCTCCCCGAATCGAGGAGCGCATCGGCGCGCCGGCGCGTGGCGTCCACCTCCGGCCGCGCCAGCAGGTCCGCCAGCCGGTCGCCGAGCGATCCGTCGAGCGCCGCGCGCAGCCTCGCGACATCGGCCAGCTCGCCGGTCGCGAGCGGCTCGCCATGCCAGCCCCACAGGACAGTGCGCAGCTTGGAGGCGGTCGCGAAGCAGATGCCGTGGTCGCAGCCATGGACCGAGCCGTCGGCGACGGGCAGGAGGTGGCCGCCCTTGCGATCCGCGTTGTTGATGAGCGCGTCGAGGATCGCCACGCGACGCAGTCGGTCGTCGCGGGTGAGGATCAGGCGCAGCACGTCCTGCGTCTCATCGACCTCGACCCACAGCTGGACGGATCCCTCGCCCAGCGGACCATCCCGGAGCACCGTGGGCGGCACGACGTCGCCACCGAGCTCCCGCGACACCTCCCACGCCGCGACCTCCCTGAGCGCGAGCGTGCCGTGGGGGAAGTCGTCGAGGGGCCGCTCGCCGCGGATGGGCTTGTACACGGCATGGAGGCCCGCAGCCTCGTCGGCGGGCGCCCCCGGCGGCGCCAGGTCGCAGTAGAACGTTCCGTTCGACGCCTCCACGAGTCGTCCGACGATGTCCAGCCTTCCCTGCTGGAGCGCCTCCAGGGTTGCCGCAGTGTCTCGGTCAGGCACCGACCCCCAGCGCACCACGGTCGGACCCCTGGCTGTCCGGGTCAGTTCAGGTAGCCGTTCTGGCGGACGCAGACATGGCCCTCGGGGTTGAGCGGCTGCCCGCAGAACGGGCAGGCGGGCCGGCCGGCCTCCACCACGCGCTTGGCGCGGCGCGCGAACCCGAGCGCCATCGCGGGGGTCAGGCGGACGCGCAGGATGTCGGGGCCGACCGGGGCATCGTCGGGGATGTCGTCCTCGTCCTCATCGTCATCGTCCGTCGCGGCCTCCAGCTTCGGGCCCGCCGGGCCGCGCGGATCGCCCGGGTCCGGGCCGTCGTCGTCGTCCCCGTCGTCGTCCTCGTCCTCGTCCGGCTGCGACCGGGCCTCGACCAGCAGCTCCGCCTCGTCGCTGTCCCAGGAGATGGTCAGCGTGCCCACGCGGAACTCGGCGCGCAGCGGCTCATCGAGCGGGCGGTCATCGTCGCCATCGGGGACCACGTCCCTGGCGCCGGCGACGCCACGACGCTCCAGCTCGGCGAGGATCGCGGAGACGCGGTCCGCCAGCACGGCGACCTGGACCTTCTCGAGCGCCACGGACGCGATCCTGCCGACCTGGATCGCCTGGAGGAAGAACGTCCGGTTGCCGGGACGTCCGACCGTGCCGGTCACGAACCGGTCGGGGTCATCGAACAGGAAGAATCGACGGGGCATGCTCCCGACTCTAGCCGGTTCGTCCAGCGGACGCCGCCCTGACCGGTCCGTGCGGACGGTTCCCGCCTGATCCGCCTGGCGCGCCGCCGGAGGGACGAGGGGTCGCGCGCGCGCGCCCAGAGACCTACGATGCGCCGATGCGCGTCGTCCACTCCGCCCTCCACCACCGCCACGCGTACGACGTGGAGATCCAGAACGGCCGAGCGGTGCCCGCGCTCGAGATCCCGGCGCGCGCGGACGCGATCCGCGACGCGCTCGCGGCGAGCGGCCGGCACGCGCTGACCGGTCCGCGACCCTTCGGCACGGCGCCCCTGGAGGCCGTCCACGACGCGGCCATGCTGCGCTACCTCGAGGGCTGCTGGGAGGCATGGGCGGCGGAGGGCCGCACCCACCCGATCGTGCCCGAGACCGTGCTGCTCCACGGCTACCGTGGGGGCATGGGCGACGTGCGGGAGCCCGCGACGCCGCTCGGCCGGATCGGCTACTGGTGCTTCGACACCGAGTCTCCCGTCGTGGAGGGCACCTGGCCCGCCGCCCTCGAGGCGGCCGACATCGCGCTCACCGCCGCGCAGGCCGTGCTGGAGGGGGCTCCCGCGGCGTACGGGCTGTGCCG
>DAOTUU010000056.1:0-14926 GCA_034436555.1 Chloroflexota bacterium
GCGCGCCCGCTGGCGACGCCGGGGCGGTGCCGGACGAGGGGTCCGCGGCGGCCGGTGGCGCCGAGTGCGCGTGCGTCCCGGCGGGCACCGGACGGGGCGTGGTGGTGGCGTTCGCGCCGCCGCACGCAGCCAGCACGACGGCCATGAGGACGGCGAGGGCGAGGGCGGCGGCGCCAGGACGGGGCCGGCGGATCGCGGGAGGCATCATCGGTGTCTGGGCTCCGACCGTCAGGCGCCCGCGACGGCGGTGTCGGTCCGCGACTGGTCGTGCGCCGCGCCGACGATCATCTCGGGGGTCACGTCCTCCGCGTAGTGGCACTTGACCATGTGGCCGCCGCCCAGGTCCCGCAGCAGCGGGTCCACGGTGGAGCAGTTCTCCGGGTTGCCCAGCCGCTCGCGAAGCCAGCAGCGGGTGTGGAAGCGGCATCCGCTGGGCGGCGCCGCAGGTGAGGGTAGGTCACCCTTGAGCACCAGCCGCTTGCGGCGGACCCGCGGGTCGGCTCGCGGGATGGCGGACAGGAGCGCCACCGTGTACGGGTGGCGCGGGTTCGCGTACAGCTGCTCCACGGTGGCGAGCTCCTGGATCTGGCCCAGGTACATCACGCCCACCCGGTCGGAGAAGTACTCCACGACCGACAGGTTGTGGCTGATGAACAGGTACGTCAGGTCGAACTCGCGCCGCAGGTCCAGGAGCAGGTTGAGGATCTGGGACTGGATCGAGACGTCCAGCGCGGAGACCGGCTCGTCGCACACGATGAACTCGGGATCGAGCGCGAGCGCCCGGGCGACGCCGATGCGCTGCCGCTGGCCACCCGAGAACTCATGGGGATAGCGGCGAGTGTAGGACCGGCGCAGCCCGACGGCCTCGAGCGTCTGCTCCACCTTCCTGATGCGCGCCTTGCCGTCGCTCATCCCCTGCGCCATCAGGCCCTCGCCGATGATGTCGCTCACGGGCATCCGGGGGTTGAGCGACCCGAACGGATCCTGGAAGATGATCTGCATCCGCCGGCGGAACGGGCGCATGGCGTTGGCATCGTGGCCGGTGATGTCCTCACCGCCGAAGGTCACGCTGCCGCCGGTGGGCTTGAGCAGCTGGAGCACCGTGCGTCCGAGCGTCGTCTTGCCGCACCCGGATTCGCCCACCAGGCTGAAGATCTCTCCCTTGCGCACGTCGAAATCCACGCCGTCGACCGCGTAGACCGTGCCCACGCGTCGGCGGAGGACGCCGCCGAGGATCGGGAAATGCTTCTGGAGACCGCGGACCTGGAGCAGCGGAGCCCCCTGCGGCACGTCCGCCACGGGGGATGCGCCGGCGTACAGCCTGGTCGCGAGCGCCGTCTCCCGATCGGACTCGACGGCATCGGCATCGCGCACGCCGGGAGAGACCGCCGGTTCGGGCTGGGTGGTGTCTTCCACGGTCAGTGTCCTCGATCGGCGGTGACGGTCGCAAGGCGCGTCACGCGCTCTCGGTCGACCTCGAGGGCGGGCTTGCGATCGGCGCCGATGGGCGTGTGCAGCAGGCAGCGCGAGATCTGTCCGTGGGGTCCGGAGGACACCAGCTCCGGGGGTGTGACCCGGCAGTCCTCCCAGGCGTACGGGCAGCGCGGCTCGAAGCGGCAGGCGGGGGGCAGGTTGAAGGGCGACGCCACCACGCCCTTGATGGCATGGAGGCGGCCGCCGCGCTTCTCCACCGTCGGGATCGACTCGATGAGCCCGACCGTGTACGGCGAGCTGGGCCGGATCAGCACGTCCTCCACGGCGCCGCGCTCCACGACCTGCCCCGTGTACATCACGACCACCTCGTCCACCATCTCCGCGACGACCCCCAGGTCATGGGTGATGAGCATGAGCGCGGAGTTCGTGCGCGCCTGGATCTCCTTGAGCAGCTCCAGGATCTGTGCCTGGATGGTCACGTCCAGCGCGGTCGTGGGCTCGTCCGCGATGAGCAGCTTGGGCTCGCAGGACAGCGCCATCGCGATCATCACGCGCTGGCGCATGCCGCCCGACAGCTCGTGCGGGTACTGCTTGACGCGCCGCTCGGGGCTGGGGATGCCCACCAGGCGGATCGCCTCGATCGCCCGGCTCCATGCCTCCTGCTTGCTGACCTTCAGGTGGCGCTTCACCTGTTCGGCGATCTGGTCGCCCACCGTGAACACCGGGTTCAGGCTGGTGAGGGGCTCCTGGAAGATCATCGCCATCTCGTTGCCGCGGAGCGCCTCGATCTGCTTGGCGGGCAGGGACACGAGCTCCTTGCCGTCGAACCAGGCCTCGCCCGAGACGCGGGCGTTCGACTCCAGCAGGCGCATGATGGTGAGCGCGGTGACCGACTTGCCGGATCCCGACTCGCCCACGATGCCCAGCGACCGGCCGCGCGCGAGCGAGAAGTCCACCCCGTCCACGGCGTGGACCACGCCGTCCATCGTGGTGAAGTCCGTGCGCAGGCCGCGCACGTCGAGCAGCAGCCCGGCATCGGGCGGGGTGGCGGGCTGGACCGATGCGGCGGACGCGGTCATGCGCGGGACCTCGGGTCAAGGGCGTCCCGCAGACCGTCGCCGATGAAGTTCACGGCGAGCACCGTGAGGACGATGAAGAAGCCCGGGAAGAACGGCCACCACCAGTTCCCCTGGGGGATGAACGTGAGCGCGTTCGTGAGCACGTTCCCCCACGTGGGCGTGAGCGAGCTGATGCCGAAGCCGAGGAAGCTCACGAACGCCTCCGCGATGATGTTGCCCGCCACGATGAGGCTCGCGACCACCACGATGGGGCTGACCGCGTTGGGCAGGATGTGCCGGAACGCGATGCGCCGCTCCGAGACGCCCACGGCGCGCGCCGCCTCCACGAAGTCCTGCTCGCGCAGCGACAGGAACAGCGAGCGCACCAGGCGCGACACGCCCATCCAGCTGAACAGCCCGAAGATGAGCACGATCAGCATGGCCGACCCGTTGCCGAAGAAGCGGCTGGCCACGAGGATCACGAACAGCAGCGGCAGCGACAGCATGATGTCCACCACGCGCATCAGCACGTTGTCGGCGATGCCGCCAAAGAAGCCCGCGATGGTGCCCACGGTCGTCCCCAGGACCACGCCGATGAACATGCTGAAGAAGCCCACGAACAGCGACGTCCGGGCGCCGTTCCAGACGAGCTGCCAGACGTCACGCTGGAGACCTCCCGTCTCGCCGAAGACGGCCTCCGTGGAGCGCGGATCCCAGAGCAGGGACGGCGGACGGCCCACCGGCACGATCTGGCTGGGCATGGGCACCGTCTGGGCGTCGAACGGCAGGAAGATGGGGACCACGATGGCGCCGCCCACGAGCACGCCCAGGATGAGCAGGCCGACCAGCGCGAGCCGGTGCCGGCGGAACTTGCGCCAGGCGATCTGCCACTGGCTGAGGGACTCGAGACCGACCTCGTAGTCGACCGAACCGTCGGGCGAGGACGGCTCCGAGGGATCGAGGGGATTCCGGATGGCCACGGCGGGACCGGGCTCGGTCGTGGGGCGGAGCGGTTCGTCGAGGGTCACGTCGGGGCTCTCAGTACTTGATGCGCGGGTCAACCAGCGCGTACGCGATGTCCGCGATGAGATTCGCGATGAGCGTGGCCACGGCGGCGATCAGCAGCAGCCCCATCAGCGTGGGGTAGTCGAACGCGTTGGTCGCGCCGATCGTCAGGCGCCCGATGCCCGGCCAGCTGAAGATCGTCTCGGTCACGATGGCGCCCGTGAACAGGAACGGGATCTCCAGGCCGATGTTCGTGATGACCGGCAGCATCGCGTTGCGCAGCGCATGGCGGAAGGTCACGACGCGATTCGCGAGGCCCTTCGCCCGGGCGGTCCGCACGTAGTCCTGGCTGAGCGCCTCGAGCATGCTCGCGCGCACGAACCGGCTGTCTCCCGCGATGTTCACCACGACCAGCGTGATGACCGGCAGGATGAGATGCAGGCCCACGTCCCGGATGGCCGCGATGGGGTCCTTCCAGAACGCGGTCCAGTAGGCATCCGACCCGAACGCCGGATAGTTGCGCGAGTTGACCATGCCCTGCGCGGGCAGGATGTCCAGGCCGGGACCCGCGAACGTGAAGATGAGCATCAGGCCGAGCCAGAAGGTGGGCATGGCATAGCCCACGTAGGCGAAGACCGTGGCGGCCTGGTCGAACACGCTGTAGCGCTTGATCGCGGCGACCACCCCGATGAGCACCGCCAGGGTGATCCAGATCACGAGCGCCGTGCCGGCGAGGATGATGGTGGGCAGGATGGCGCGCTGGATCCGCACCATGACCGGCTCGCCGGTCTCGATGGAGATGCCGAAGTCACCGTGGACGACCCCGTTGTCCCCGCCGCCCAGGAACGTGGGCAGGAAGTGCGGCACGCCGTTGTCGCTGATGAACATCGTCAGGCTGTAGCCGTCCACGTCGGGATTGCAGAAGCCCATCCAGCGGCAGTACTGGATCGGGATGGGCTGGTCCAGGCCCCAAGCCCGCTTGAACTTCTCCTTGTCCGCCTCCGTCACGCGTGGGTTGTTGGCGAACTTCGCGGTGGGCCCGCCGGGTGCCGCGAGCAGGATGGCATAGACCACGATGGTGATCCCGAACAGCACCGGGATCGCCTGGACCACGCGTCGGACGATGTACTTGGCCATGATCCCCGCTCGCTGGAAACACCGCTCGGGGCGCCCGGCCGGGCGCCCCGAGCGGTGCCTCAGACCGGTGCGCCCGGTCAGACCGGACGCACCCCATCATGGTTTATTCGCCGAAGTACCAGTGCTGGACGTTCCACATCGGGCCCGTGGATGTCGGGTTGCCGGTGAAGTTGTGCAGCGTGGGGTTCTTCAGGTAGACCTCCTTGCGGAAGTACAGGGGGACCTCGACGGTCTTGTCCATGTACACCTGCTGGAAGGTGTCCATCGCGCCGAGCACGACGTTGAAGTCCACGGTGGTCTTCACCGCGTCCAGCGCCGCGTCGACTTCCTTGTTCTTCACGCGGGCGTCGTTCTGGCCGTTGGGCGGGAACTGGCTCGAGTGATAGACCGGATAGTTGGAGACCGGGTCGAGCGGCACGGAGAACGCGTGCTCGGCCAGGTCGAAGTTGCCGCGCGACAGCGCGCACGGGGTCTGCTCGGTGGACTCGTTGTACGAGGCGAAGATGTCCGCCGGGGAGACCGGCGCGACGACCGCCGACACGCCCACCTTGTTCAGGAAGCCAGCCACCATCGCGAGCGTGTCCGTGCGGACCTGGCGGGTCGTGGTGCACATCTCGATGCGGGCGTCGTAGTCGCCCTTGGCATAGTCCTTCTTGCCGTCGCCATCGACGTCCTTGAACAGGAAGCCGCTGTTGGGGTCCGCGACCCAGCCGGCCGCGGCGAGGGCGGCGGCGGCCTTGTCGATGTCCTGCGTGGGGATCGCCTCGGGCGCCACATAGAACCACGCGTTGGGCGAGGTGTTCGTCCACGCGATCGAGGCGTTGCCGCCCAGCAGCCGCTGGTTGATGGCGTCCTTGTCAAGGACGTACTTGAGCGCCTCGCGCATGGCCGGGTCGTTCATGACGCAGTTGCCGTTGCGGGCGGGCTGCATCGTGATGGAGCATTCCTTGCCGCTCCAGTTCGGGCGCAGGAACTCGTAGGTCAGTGAGTCGTTCGCGAGCACCTCGCTGAGGCCGGTCAGCTTGGGCAGGTCGGCGTCGTTGAGATCCTTGGCCACGTCGTACTCGGGCTCCGCGCCCTGGTAGGCGGCGATCATCGCGTCCGCGTCGCCGTACCACTTGAACACGACGCCGTCGAGGTACGCGGTGCCGCCCGTGAGGGCGTCCTTGTACAGGTCGTTGCGGACGAGGCGGATCTCCTGGCCCGGCGTGACCGACTCGTACTTGAAGGGGCCGGACACCGGCGTGTTGGGCAGCTCGTCGGCGAGGTAGCCCTTGCCGGTGAGCGCGTCCGCGATCGGGATCGGCTCCATGTAGTGCTTGGGCAGCGGCACCGGGATGAGCGTCAGGTAACCCTCGTAGGGCTCCCGGAGCGTCCACACCATGTCCGTGGGCGACGGGCAGTCCACGGACAGGTTGATGTCCTTCTTGCGGACCTCGTTGGTCTCACCGTAGTGAGCCAGCCCATCGTTCGTCAGGTAGCCCGACTTGCCCGCGGGCATGCCCGTATTGGCCGGATCGATGATCCAGCCGTTCGTGAACGCGAAGTCGTCACAGGTCAGCGGCGTTCCGTCCGACCAGCTGAGTCCGTCGCGCAGCTTCCAGGTGACCGTGATCTTGCCGTCATCGCCGATGACCACGCCGCCGTTGTCGGTGGTCGGGATCGACACCGCGAGATCGGGCGCGTACTTGAAGTCGTCGGTGGAGGTGATCAGGCCGGCCTGGGTGGCGGTCGTGACGTCCGCCTCCGTGACCTGGTTGTAGTAGTAGGGATTGAACAGGTTCGCCTCCTGCCAATCCGCCACGATGACCGTGCCGCCGGGAGTCCCCTCCGTGAAGCGGTCCGGGTACGTCGTGTTGAACAGGTTCGGCCCGCCGGTCGCGGGGGCCGAGCTCCCCGCGGGGGCGGCGGGTGATGCACTGGGATCCTGCGCCACGGCCGCGCTGCTGAGCGCGGTGGTGGCGAGGGTGAGCGACGCCATCGCGACGACGGTTCGCTTCGTGCCAGGACTCATCAGCGTCCTTCCTCCTCGTGCCTGCGTCGGGAGCCCATCTGGCCTCCGAGCGCGCAGGCGATACGCTGCCTCCGGCCGCTGTCCGCGCGCTCTGGCGCTCGGCTCCCACAGCGGACCGGTCACAGGTGGGCCGATTATAGGGAGCGGCGGGAAACGGGTGTCAAGGGCGCCGCGCCCCCACGCTCCCCGCCGCGGGGGACGCGTCGCGGATGGCGCCCGGTCAGGCGCCCGGGAGCAGCGACCAGGACGCCACGTCCCAGTCGTAGCGCGGCTGGCCGGGGTCGACGGCGGCGCCCCCCGCCCTGACCCGCTCGGACAGGGCGGCGAACCCGGTGTCATACCAGATCGGCCACGCGGGAAGGTCTGCATCGAGCGCCGCGTCCACGCTGGCATAGCGATCGGCCCGCAGCGACTGCGTGCTGAGCGCCCGAGCCTCGGCCAGGAGCGCGTCCACCGCGGTGGAGGCGTACCCGCCCGGGTTCGCGTCGGCGGGGTTCTCCTCGGTCGTGACGTGGTCCCCGGCATAGGCCGTCATGTCGCCGTCCGGGTCGACGCCCATGGTGCGCGCGACGAGCACCGTGTCGAACGGGTTGGGCCACTGGAGCTGGCGCACCAGGAGCCCGCCGGTGAGGTCCAGGTCCGTCACCAGCAGCTCGATGCCGCACTCGTGGAGCGACGCGGCGGCGGCCTGGACGAACGACATCAGGTCGGTGCGGCTGGTGCGGATGGCGATCTCGCTGGACAGCCGGGTGCCTCCTTTGAAGCGGATGCCATCCTCGCCGACCGTCCAGCCCGCCGCATCGAGGAGGGCGTTCGCGGCGTCCGGGTCGCGGCCCGCGGGCGCGGACTGGGGGAACGCCCAGGAGCCCGGCGCGCCCCAGCCGAGCGCCGGCACGCCGGCGCCCGCGGTCGCCGCATCCACGAGCGCGCTCCGGTCGAGGCATCGATCGAACGCCCGGCGCACCCGTGCGTCCTCGTAGGGGTGGCCCGGCCTGGTGTTGAACACGATGGTCCGCTGGACCGGCAGTGGACGGCGCGCGGCGGCGATCCCGTCCGCGCCCATCAGCAGCTCCTCCTGGCCCACGCCTGCATCCGGCAGCCAGTCGAGCACCCCGGTGCGCAGCCGGGTCGCGGCGACTGCGGCGTCCGGCACCACCTCGAGCTCCATCCGGGAGATGGCGGGGGCACCGCCGACGTGACGCGGGTTGGCCACCAGCGAGGCCCCCCGACCCGGCCGCACGGCCGTGAGCCGGAAGGGCCCCGATCCGAAGGGCCGCTCGACGGGATCGATGAGCGCGAGGGTGGCGGCGAGCCCGTCCATCTCCCGGTCGCTCAGCACCTGGCCCAGCGCCGCGACCCGGTCCAGCAGCGCCCCGGTGTACGACTCCTCGTCCACGGCCCCGGTCTGGTCGGTCCAGATCGACCGCGACGGCGGCGTGAGGCCCACCGAGGCGAGCGTCTGCTCCAGCTCCGCGCTGTGATCGGCCATGCGACAGCCGAACGGCGGCGCATCGCTGAGGCATTCCTCCGCGTTCGTCACCTCCGCGATGCGCGCGACCTGGGCGTCGGGCGCAGCCGGATCCATGCCCGCGGCCGCGGCCCTGATCTGCGCGTGCTCGGCGCGGACCGCCGCCTCCGACACGATGGGCAGCCGGGCCAGCACCTCCGCGAGGAACGGCTGGTCGGGTTCGGTCAGGGTCACGAGCACGCGATCGGGCTCCGGCGCGGCGACGCTGTCGAGATACCGGGACACCGCGTCGCACAGGCTCCGCCCCAGGCTGCACGCGGGCGAGCGCGCCAGCTCCAGCGAGAACACGACGTCCGAGGCGGCGAGCGGCGAGCCGTCCTGGAACACGAGGTCGGACCGGGCGAGCGGCATGGACCAGGAGATGCCGCCGCCGGTCACGAGCGGCAGGCCGGCCGCGAGCTCCGGGACGGGAGCCAGGTCGGGGCCCAGGCGATAGAGCGGGTCGAACAGGAGGCTCGCCAGGAGCGCTCCGGCGGTGTCGGCCGCGGGTGGCAGCACGCCGCTCGCGTCGCGCGGCACGCCCACCCGCAGCGTGCCCTCATCGGGCGGCACCGTGGATGCCACCGGCGTGGGGCGGCCGACGGGCGAGGCTGGCGCGGTGGTCGGCGGCGGCGTGGGCTCCTCGAACGAGAGGCATCCCGCGACCACGAGCGGCAGCGCGAACACGGCCGCGAGCCAGGCCGGCACGGCGGGCCGCGCCCGAAGGGTCCGGTCGCGCGGCGGACCGGTCACTGGGGGCAGGGCGTCTCCGCTCCGGTCATGGGCCGCCAGCGGAGTTCCGGCTTGCGTGCGGCCGTCGCCTCGTCCAGGCGGCGCACCGGGGTGGTCACGGGTGCCGCGTGCAGCAGCTCCGGCCGCTCGCGGGCCTCCCGCGCGACCGCGATGAGGGCGTCCGCGAACGCGTCGAGGTCCTCCAGGGTCTCCGTCTCCGTGGGCTCCACGAGGAGGCACTCCTCCACGATGAGCGGGAAGTAGACCGTGGGCGGATGGAATCCGTGGTCGATGAGGCGCTTGGCGATGTCCAGCGTCCGCACCCCGGTCTCATCCCTGATGGGACGCGCCGTGGCCACGAACTCATGCTTGCAGGGACCTGGGTATGGCAGCTCGTACGCCCCGCCCACGCGCGCCCGCAGGTAGTTCGCGGCGAGCACCGCGTCCGCGCTGACCTGGGCCAGGCCGCTGCCGCCGTGCGCGCGGATGTAGGTGTACGCGCGCACCAGCACGCCCGCGTTGCCCTGGTAGGCGCGCAGGCGACCGATCGAGGCGGGTCGCTCGCCCGGCCGCTCCAGCCGGAACGCGCCGTCCGCCTCCCGCACCACGAGCGGCGCGGGCAGGAACGGCGCGAGCCTGGCGCCCACGGCCACCGGACCGGCGCCCGGGCCGCCGCCCCCGTGGGGCGTGGAGAACGTCTTGTGCAGGTTGTAGTGCATCACGTCGAAGCCCGCCAGGCCCGGCTTGAACTGTCCCAGGACGGCGTTCATGTTGGCGCCGTCCATGTACGCCAGCGCACCCGCCGCGTGGACCGCGTCCAGGATCTCCGTGATGCGCCGCTCGAACAGCCCCAGCGTGGAGGGGTTGGTGAGCATCACCGCGGCGGTCTGCGGGCCGAGCGCGGCGCGCAGCGCGGCCACGTCCACGCCGCCGTCCGCCGACGATGCGATGGTGATGGTGCGGTAGCCCGCCATCGTGGCGGTCGCGGGATTCGTGCCGTGCGAGGAATCGGGCACGATCACCTCGCGGCGGGCGGTGTCGCCGCGTGACTCGTGGTAGGCGCGGATGAGCAGCAGGCCGGTCAGCTCTCCCTGGGCGCCCGCGGCGGGCTGGAGCGACACCGCCTCCATGCCCGCGATCTGCGCGAGCATCCCCTGGAGCTCCCACAGCAGCTGGAGCGAGCCCTGGGCGAGCTCGTCGGGCGCGAGCGGGTGGAGCCTCCCGAAGCCGGGCAGCCGAGCCGCCCACTCGTTGATCCGGGGATTGTGCTTCATGGTGCACGACCCCAGCGGGTAGAAGCCGCCGTCCACGGAGTAGTTCAGGCGGGACAGCTCCGTGAAGTGGCGGACCACGAGGGGTTCGCTGAGCTCCGGGAGGGCCGGCGGGATCGCTCGCAGCTGCGACGCGGGGATCCCGGCCAGCGCGTCCGCCGGGGGGTGCGGCACCTGGTCGGTGCGGCGCCCGGGCACGGACAGCTCCGAGAGCGTGGGCTGGAGCGCCGGCCCGACGGCGCTGCGCGGTCCGAGCCGTCCCTCCTCCCCGACCGGGCGGTCCGGGAGCGCCGCCAGGGCGGCGGCCACGACGGATGCGTCGTCGCTCACGCGAGCACCTCCTTCAGCGCGGTCGCGAACCGGCCGATCTCCGCCTCGGTGGTCACCTCGGTGGCGCACACCAGCAGCGCATCCGCGAGCAGCGGGTCGTCGGGATACCAGTCCGCCAGCGGCAGGCCGGCCAGCACGCCGTGCTCCAGCAGCGCGGCGTGGACGGCGGGCGCCTCCGGAACGCGCACCGCGAACTCGTTGAGGTACGGGCCCGTGTGGATGCGCGGCGCGCCCGCGGCGGCCAGGGCCGCCTCCAGCCGCCGGGCGTTCGCGGCACCCCCGGCGGCCACGTCCCGGAGGCCGTGGGGGCCCATCGTGGCGAGGTACACGGTGGCGGCGAGGGCGCACAGCGCCTGGTTGGTGCAGATGTTGCTGGCGGCCTTGTCGCGCCGGATGTCCTGCTCGCGCGCCCGCAGCGTCATGACGTATGCCCGGCGCCCCTCCACGTCGCGCGTGCGGCCCACCAGGCGTCCCGGGATCTGGCGGATGAGCGCCTCGGTGGTGGCGAGGATGCCCAGGTAGGGACCGCCGAACTGCATCGGGATGCCCAGCGGCTGCCCCTCCCCGGCCGCGATGTCCGCGCCGACCTCGCCGGGCGAGGCGAGCACGGCGAGCGACACGGGCTCCACGACCGCCACGAACAGCGCGCCCGCGGCGTGCGCCAGGCGGCCCGCGTCGGCCATGTTCTCCAGGACGCCGAACGCGTTCGGCTGGCCCAGCAGCACCCCCGCCACGGGATCCCCCTCCGCGAGGGACCGCTCGAGCGCCGCGAGGTCGGTCGTGCCATCGGGCAGTGTGGGCAGCTCGTCCAGCGTGAAGCCGCCGCCCGCGAAGTACGTGGCGGTCGTCTCGAGCGCGTGGCGATGGATCGCGCGGCTGGCCAGGAGGCGCGTCCGGCCGGTGGCCCGGATGGCCATCAGGGCGGCCTCCGCGGTGGCCGTCGCACCGTCGTAGTGCGACGCCGACACGACCGGCAGGCCCGTCAGCTCGGCGAGCATGGACTGGTACTCGAAGATCGTCTGGAGCGTGCCCTGGCTGATCTCCGGCTGGTACGGCGTGTACGCCGTGAAGAACTCGCCGCGGGAGAGCACGGCGTCCACCACGGCCGGGATGTGGTGGCGGTAGACACCCGCGCCCAGGAACGGCGCGAGGTCGACGCGGTTGCGGTCGGCCAGGCCCGAGAGCCGCTCCACGAGCGTCTGCTCCGGCTCCGGCGCCGGCAGGTCGATGCCCGAGGCGCGCACCGCGGCGGGGATGTCGTCGAACAGCCGGTCGACCGAGTCGACCCCGATCGCCGCGAGCATCCGCCGGCGGTCGTCGGCCGTGTGGGGCCCGTAGGGCATGGGTCAGGCGCCGATGAGCGCGCGGTAGCCCGCGGCGTCCAGCAGGGCATCCACGGCGCTCGGGTCGTCCGGGCGCAGCCGGATCATCCAGCCCTCGCCGTGCGGGTCGCCGTTGACCAGCTCCGGGGCGCCGGCCAGCGCCGGGTTCACCGCCACGACCTCGCCCGCGACCGGACAGTACAGGTCGGAGGCCGTCTTGACCGACTCGATGACGCCGAACACCTCGCGGTCGGCGAGGCGCCTGCCCACCACCGGAAGCTCCACGAACACGACGTCGCCCAGCTCGTCGGCGGCATGCGCGGTGATGCCCACGACCGCCTGGTCTCCCTCCATGCGCAGCCACTCGTGATCGGCCGTGTAGCGCAGACCGTCCGGGATGTCCACCTTCAACCTCCGTGTGTGCGTGTCGGGCTGCGGGGGCGGCGCAGCTCAGGCCCGTCGTCGATAGAACGGCAGCGGCACCACATCGGCGGGCACCCGCGAGGTGCGGATGGCCACCTCCAGTCGCGTGCCCTGGCCGGCGTGGGCCGGGGGCACATAGGCCATGCCGATGGGGATCTCGAGGGTGGGCGAGAGGGTGCCGCTGGTGACCACACCGCAGGCCTCGGATGCACCCGGCAGGTGGACGGCGTGGCCGTGGCGCGCGATGCCGCGCTCCAGCAGCCGGAAGCCGACCAGCTGTCGGCGCGGGCTCGCGGTGCCGGCGGCGAGCGCGTCGCGGCCCACGAAGCCGCCCGGCTTGTCCAGCTTCACGACCCGACCGAGCCCGGCCTCGAAGGGGGTGGTGTCCCGGCCCAGCTCGTTGCCGTAGAGCGGCATGCCCGCCTCCAGGCGAAGCGTGTCGCGGGCGCCCAGGCCGCAGGGCACCAGGCCGTCCGCGGTGCCGGCGCCGGACAGCGCCTCCCAGACCGCCGGGCCGTCCGCCCACGCCACGAACACCTCGAAGCCGTCCTCGCCGGTGTACCCGGTGCGCGCCACATGCGCGGCCACCCCGGCGACGCTGCCTGCGGCCATCGCGTAGTAGCGCAGCGCCCCCGGGTCCAGGTCCACGTCCGTGAGCGGCGCCAGGATGGCGCGCGCGGCCGGGCCCTGGATGGCCACGAGCGACGTGGTCCCGGTGGCGTCCTCCAGCGCGGCGTCGAAGCCCGCCAGCCGGGTGCGCAGCTCCGCGGCGACGATGGCCGCGTTCGAGGCGTTGGGCACCACCAGCCAGCGGTCCTCGCCGGTGCGGTACACGATGAGGTCGTCGATGATGCCGCCGTCCGGCGCGCACAGCATGGAGTAGTGGGCGCGGCCCACGGCGAGGGTCCGAGGGTCCGTGACGACGGCGGACGCCAGGCCGTCGCCCGCGCCGGTCCCGGACACCCACAGCTCGCCCATGTGCGAGAGATCGAACAGGCCCGCCGCGGAGCGGACCGCGCGGTGCTCCTCGATGATGCCCCGGTACTGCACCGGCATCTCCCAGCCGCCGAACTCGATGAGCCGGGCGCCGAGCCCCCGGTGCAGCTCCACGAGCGCGGTCTGGCGCAGGGCGGCCTGTCCGCTCATCGCGCGTCCGCCACGGCCAGCGCGCCGTGGACGATCCGCTTCTCCGTGGGGAAGCTCATCAGCGTCTCCGCCTCCGCGAGGCCGACCCAGCGGACCTCCTCGAACTCGCGGTCGCGATCGGCCAGGTCGCCGCCGACCGCCTCCATCAGGTAATAGTGCACGGTCTTGTGGATGCGCACGCCCCGCTGCACGAACGTGTACTCGATGGGCCCGACCGGCGCCAGGATGCGCACCCGCATGCCGGTCTCCTCCGTGACCTCTCGCAGCGCGGTCTCCTCCAGCGTCTCGCCCGCGTTGGGGGTCCCCTTGGGCAGCGACCAGGTCATCGCGTCCCGGTCGCGCCGTCGCCGCCCGAGCAGCAGCTCCCGACCCTCCCCGGAATCCCGGAGGACCACCCCGCCTGCGGAGGTGGCGCGCTCGCCGGGCAACCTCGCGCGGGCTCCGCCCCCTAGCCGCGCCACGGCGATGCGCTGCGCCGGCCGGCGTCCCGGAGCGCCACGCGGACCGGAGACCAGCGCATCCCGGATGCACCGGCCAGGGCGGCGCGCTCCTGTTCCACGGGAAGGGCGCCGATCGTGCCGAGACGACGGGCGGCGATGCGGATGGCGACCACGGGCTGGCGCCGGTCGTGGGCGGCGAGGGCGGGCGACGGGCCTGACACGGTCTGGAACCTGCCCGCGCGCGCGATGCCCGCGCGTCGCGGTCGCGGCGTCACGAACCGGGCGTGGCTGCGTGGACCGCGGATGGCGTCGACCCCGTGCTGCATGCCCGGATGGTACCCGGTCGGCGTCGGTCGCGTGCCCTCCCGTCATGCCGCGCGGCGATCGGCGATCGGCGATCAGCCCCCCGGCGGCGGTCCGATGACACCCTCCAGCTCGGTCGCGCGTTCGCGCGGCAGCTCGCCGCGCGAACGCGCCAGGGCGATCTCCCGGCGCGCGACCGCCCGATACAGCTCGCCCGCCCCGGGGGCGAGCCGGTCGATCGCCGCGAGGTGGCCGCGGACGGTCGCCACGTCGCCGCGCAGCAGCGGTCCCGTGAGCGCCGCCCGGATGCCCAGGGCCTCCGCGTTCCCCAGCGTCTGGCGCATCAGCGGGGCGTAGATGGCGAGCGCCCCGGCCTCGTCGAGGCCCGCCCCGCGGCCGACCTCCGCGATGGCGTCGAGCAGGCCCACGAATCCCCCCGCCGACAGCACCGCGGCCGCGTGATAGGCGGGCTTGCCGCCCGGCGGCAGCAGCACCGGCTGGGCGCCCAGGTCGGTGGCGAGCTCCGCCAGCAGCGTCAGCAGCGCCGCGTCCCCCTCGAGCGCGATCGTCGCGCCCGACAGCGCCGCGAGCGACCGGTCCACGTCCGCGAACGCGACCAGCGGATGGAAGCTGCCCGCGGCGCTGCCGGCGGCGAGGGCGGGTGCCAGCACGTCCGCCGCGAGGGCACCGCTCGTGTGGACGACCGCCTGGCCGCCGTACAGCCGCAGGCGGGCCGCGATCGCGGCGATGGCGTCATCCGGGACGGTCACGAACACCAGGTCCACCTCGTCCACGATGGCCGCG
>DAOTUU010000057.1:0-51172 GCA_034436555.1 Chloroflexota bacterium
CCGGGCACCACGCCCCGGGGCGCCGCCGCCCCCCCGACGCGCCCCCCGACGCGCCGCCCGGCGACCGGCCGCTGGGCGGCCATGGGCGACCATGCGCGGCCGACCGCGCCCCCGGCCGCGACGATCCGGGCCGCCGGGCGGACCGCCGCGACCGGATAGACCCGTCCGGTCCATGGGGCGGCCCGATCCGACGAGCCGCCCGGCGACCGCGTCGCTCATGGCCGCTGGGCGGCCGCCCCCGGCCCGCCGCCCCCCGCCCGGCCACCACGCCCCCCGCCCGGCCACCGTTCCCGGCCGGCCACCACGCCCCCCGCTCGGCCACCGGCCACCACCCCGGCCACCACCCGACGGGCGATGGTCGGGTCGTCGAGCGGATTGTCGGTCGTCTCCATGCCCACGACGGTGACAAGGTCGCTGGCCGTTCACCCGGACATAGTCGCTGGCCGTTCATACGTGCTCTGCTCGCCGGGGGCTTGACGGTCGCCCGCGCGTCTCGTACGGTAGGATGACAAATCGATTGCGCATCATTCAGTCACGAGGGAGGCCACGGATGGCTGCAATCGGGCTCTCCACCCTCGGTGGGGACATCGACCATCCCGAGGGTGTCTGCTGGGACCCGGCGGGATACGTCGTCGTGGGCACGGAGGCCGGCGGCCTGCTGTGGCTGGACCCGGCCGACGGCACGGTGCGCCGCTCCGTGACCGTCGGCAGCGGCCTGGTGGCGGGCATCGCGATGGACGGCGACGGGCGCGCCTACGCCTGCGACGTGCCAGGCCACCGGGTGGTCCGCGTCGATCGGGACGGGACCGTGGAGACGGTCACATCAGGACCGGCGGGGCACCCGCTGGTGACGCCGAACTACCCCGTGTTCGCGGCGGACGGGCGGCTGTTCGTGTCCGACTCGGGCGCCTGGGGGGCAGCGGACGGTCGCGTCATCGTGGTGGACACCGACGGCGCCAGCCGGATCTTCTCCGGAGAGCCCGCGGCCTTCACGAACGGCATGGCGCTCTCGCCGGACGACCGGTTCCTGTACGTCGTGGAGTCCTCGCTGCCGGGTGTCTCGCGGCTGCCCCTCCTGGCAGATGGCGGAGCCGGACCACGGGAGCTGGTGGTGGAGCTGCCGCGCACGGTCCCCGACGGTCTCGCGTTCGGCGCGGACGGCCGGCTGCTCATCTCGTGCTATCGGCCGGACACGGTCCTGGTGTGGGACGGGTCGCGGGTGGAGACGCTCGTGGAGGACTGGACGGGGCTGGACCTCAACGCTCCCACGAACGTCGCGTTCATCGGCCCGGGCCTGGACCGCCTGGTCAGCGCCAATCTCGGCGGGTGGCACGTGACGCTCATCGACGCGGGGATGACCGGCGCCCCGCTGCATCATCCACGGCTCGCGTGACCCGCGGCAGGACAGGAGGACGATCGAATGGGAGCCCATGAGGGACGCGTCGCGCTGGTCACCGGAGGGGCGCTCGGGATCGGCCAGGGCATCGTGCGCGGGTTCGTGGCGGAGGGGGCCGCGGTGGCCATCGCCGACGTGGACCGCGCGGCGGCGGATGCGCTCGTGACGGAGCTCGCGGCGACGGGGGCGCGGGTGATCGCGACCACGACCGACGTGTCCCGCACCGCCGATGCCGAGGCATCGGTGGCGGCCACCCTCGCGGCGTTCGGACGCCTGGACGTGCTGGTCAACAACGCGGGCATCCAGCCCATCGACCAGTACAAGCCGCTGCATCTGATGCCCGAGGAGGTCTGGGACCGGATCCTGGACGTGAACCTCAAGGGCGCCTACCAGATGACCCGATTCGCGATCCCGGCGCTGCTCGCCACGGGCCACGGCGTGATCGTCAACATGGCGAGCGTCCAGGGGCTGCAGTCCATGCCCGGGGTCGGTCCGTACGCCGCGAGCAAGGGCGGGCTGCTGTCGCTCACGCGCAACCTGGCCATGGAGTACGCGCCGCAGGGCCTGCGGTGCGTGGCCATCTGCCCCGGCACCATCGACTCCTCGATGGTGCGCACCGCGGCGCGCGCCGCGGGCGGGGACCTCGAGGCGTCTCTCCATGCATACGGCCTGACGCACCCTCTCGGCAGGATCGGGACACCTGAGGACATCGCGAACGCCGTAGTCTTCCTGGCCAGCGACAAGGCCAGCTTCATCACCGGCGACTACCTGTGCGTGGACGGCGGCTACATGGCGCAGGGGGCCTGGACGGGCAGCGCCTCGGGGGCGTCATGAATCGGCTGGCCGCGAGGCCGACCTCCTGCCCGGGGGCCATCCGTCGGTGAGCACCGCTGGGGGCCCGGGCACCTGCCTGGTCGTCGGTGCGGCGGGCGGGCTGGGCCTGGCCATCGCGTCGCGATTCCTGGACGCGGGCTGGTCGGTCCATGGCTGGGACGTCCGGCCGATCCCCGACCCGCGCATCATCGCCTCGCTGGTGGACATCACCGACTGGCCGGCGCTCCAGGGGCAGGCCGCCGGGCTGCCGGCCCTGGCCGCCGTCGTGAACAGCAGCGGGCGGGCGTCCCGGACGCCCGCGGTGGAGCTGGAGCCCGACGAGCTGGCGGGCGTGCTGGACGTCAACCTCGTGGGCGCCTTCGCGCTGTCGCGCGCCGTCCTGCCGGCGTTGGTGGACGCACGGGGCACGCTCATCCACCTCGCATCCATCGGTGGTCACCTGGGATTCCGCAATCGCCTCGCCTATGACACCTCCAAGTCCGGACTGCTCGCGATGACCCGTCACCTGGCCATCGAATGGGCGGCGAGGGGCGTCCGGGTCATCACCGTGAGCCCCGGGTTCGTGCGCACCGGCATGGCCGAGCGCGGCATCGCCGACGGGCTGACGCGCCTCTCGGACATCGTCGAGCACTCACCCGTGGGGCGCATGGTGGAGCCGGAAGAGGTCGCAGACGCGATTGTCCGTCTCGTGGGGCCCGAGTTCGCGGCGATGAACGGGTCCGACATCCTGCTTGACGGCGGCTTCGCGGCCCTCAGCGGCTTCTGACGCGGGACGTTCGATGACCGACACGATCGACGCGGTGGGCGTCGCGACGATCCGGGTACCCCTGGCACAGCCGGTGGTCTACCGCGACTGGGTGGTCCGGGACCGCACGTACGCCATCGTCGCGGTGCGGACGGCCGGCGGGGCCGTGGGGTGGGCCTACGGCCTGACGCGCGACGGCCCGGTGGCGGATGTCGTCCGCGGCAACGTCGCGCCCAGCTACGTCGGCCGTCCGCTGGACGATCCCGCCGCGCTGTTCCGCACCGCTCGAGCGACCTTCCGCCCGATCCTGTCGGCCGGCATCGGCCTGCGCGCGCTGTCCCTGGTGGACATCGCGGCGTGGGATGCGTCCTCGCGGACGGCTGGCGTGTCGCTGCGCGATCACGTGGGCGGCTCGGTGGATCGACTGCCGGTCATGGGCATCGTGGGATACCCGCCGTCGCTCCCCCTGGCGGGCGTCGCGGAGCAGGCGGCGCGGTTCGCGGGACTCGGGTTCCGGCACGTCAAGCTGCCGACGGTGGGTGACCCTGCGGCGGACCGCGCGCGCATGGAGGCGGTCGCACCCCATGCTGACGAGGTCAGCCTCGACGGCGGCTGGACGATCGAGACCCTCGAGCAGGCGAGGTCCGTCGCGGCGGCCATGCCGCGGCCGGGCTGGCTGGAGGATCCGGTGCCGCCCGATCGGGTCGACCTCATGGCCGCCCTCCGCGGTTCGATCGGCGTGGACCTCGCCATGGGGGACGAGCAGGGTGGCCCTGGCTTTCCCGATGCGCTGCTGCTGGCCGATGCCGTGGACGTGGTGCGCCTGGACGCCACCTGTGCCGGGGGCATCAGCGGACTGCGCACGATCGTGCCGCAGGTGGTGGCCGCCGGGCGTCGCCTCTCGTTCCATGTGTTCGCGCGGCTCCACGCGCAGGTCGCCGCGGCCCTCGACGCCGCGGGCGCGGTGATCGAGTGGTCGCTGCCGGGCATGCTCGTGGATCCGATCACCGAGTCGCTGCCGCTGCCGCCCATCGCGGACGCTCAGATGCCGGTGGCGCCGGACCATCCCGGCCTGGGCGCACTGTGGGACCCTGCCTGGCTGGACGAGCAGATGCGCGACGACCCGGACGCGATCCTGGGCTGGTAGCGATCGGCGCGGGACACCCGGACCCACCAGGCGGCCCAGAGGTCCACTGGCGACGCCACGTGCGAAGCCGCATCCGAGCCGGGAGCCGGACCGCGGTCAGCGATCGAGCCGCCGCACCGTCTCGTCCAGGAGCACCGCGAGGATGAGCACGATGCCCAGCGCCATGGTCTGCACGAACGACGAGAACTGGAGCAGTGCGAAACCGTTCTGGAGCACCGTGAGGATGATCACCGCGAGCACCGTGCCACCCACGCTGCCACGACCGCCCGCAAGGCTGGTGCCGCCGAGGATGACCGCGGTGATCACGGCCAGGGTGTACGTCTCACCCACCTGCGGGGAGGAAGCGCCCAGCTGGGAGGTCACGAGGAGTCCCGCCAGGCCCGCCAGGAGGCCGGTCACCACGAACAGGCCGAACTGGATCCGGCGCACGGCGATGCCCGACAGTCGAGCGGCCTCGGGGTTGCCGCCGATGGCGTAGACGGAGCGACCGATGCCCGAGTAGCGCGCCACGATGATGCCGATCGCCGCGATGACGCCGAAGATGATCATGGACACCGGCACGGGACCCACATAGCCCGACCCGAGGACCTGGAACGACGGGCTCGTGATGATGAGCGTCTTGCCGGCGGTGAGCAGGTACGCCAGGCCGGAGAAGATGGACAGCGTGCCGAGGGTGGTGATGAGGGCGTTGATGCGCAGCACCACCACGATGGTGCCGTTCACCATCCCCACGATCAGGCCCACTGCCAGGCCCGCCAGCGCGCACAGCCAGATGTCCAGCCCGGCTCCGTTCTGGAACAGGACCCCGATGACCACCCCTGTCAGCGCCACCACGCTGCCGACCGACAGGTCGAACCCGCCCGCGATGACCAGGAACGTCTGGGCCACCGCCATGATGCCCAGCGCCGAGGCGACGCTGCCGATCGAGAAGAAGTTCTGAGGCGTCAGGAAGTAGCGGCTCTGGGTGGTGAAGAACACCACCAGCACGACCAGCACGAGCACCAGCCCCTGACCCTGGATGCGGCGCAGCCAGATCACGCGATCGGAGCGTGGTGCGCGCGAGGGCTCGGTCTCAACCGTCACGTTCTGACTCCTCCGCGGCCAGCGCCGCGCGTGCGATGTCCGTCTCGGTCGCCCCGCGCAGCTGGGCCACCATCGCTCCGTTGCGCATCACCAGCACTCGGTCTCCCACCAGCGCCACCTCCTCGAGGTCCGAGGAGATGACGAGCACGGCGACCCCGTCGTCCGCGAGGCCGCGGAGCACCCGGTAGATCTCCGCCTTGGTGGCGATGTCCACGCCCCGCGTGGGCTCCTCCAGGATGAGCACGCGCGAGCCGTGCGCCAGCCAGCGGGCCAGCAGCACCTTCTGCTGGTTGCCGCCCGAGAGACGCATCACCCGCACCTCCGGGCTCGGCGCGGCGATGCTGAGCGTGGCCATCCAGCGACTCACCAGGGCGCGTTCCGCGGATCGGTCCAGGAACCCCATGCGCGTGAGCCGGCGCAGGACCGCCAGGCTCAGGTTCTCGCGGATGGAGAACTCCGGGATGAGGCCCTGGCTGCGACGTTCCGCGGGGACGTAGCCCATGCCCGCCTCGAAGGCCTGCCGCGGCCCACCGGAGATGACCGCGCCGCCGACCTCCACGGTGCCACTCACGACCGGGTCGGCGCCGATGAGCGCCATGCCGATCCCATCGCGTCCGGAGCCGGACACACCGTAGACCGCCACGATCTCGTGGGTCCGCACATCGAACGAGAGGTCGCGCACGATGCCGAAGCGCAGGCCGGTGACGCGCAGCGCCACCGCGTCCGTGGCGGGCACGGTCCGGTGGCCCGCCTCGAGGCTTCGGTCGCCCACCATCGCGGTTGCCAGGGCGGCGCGCGTCAGTTCGGCGCGCCCGAAGTCCGCGACCAGTCGGCCGTCGCGCAGCACCACGACGCGCTGCGCGATCCGGAACACCTCGTCAAGCCGATGGGAGATGTAGAGCACCGCGATGCCCGCGGTCGTGAGCCGACCCAGCACAGCGAGCAGCTGGTCGACCTCGGGCCCGCTCATCGGCGCGGTGGGCTCGTCAACGATGAACAGGCGCGCCCCCGGGGTCATGGAGCGTGCGATCTGGACGAGCGTCTTGTGGAGCACCGACAGGCGGTCGACCGGCAGGTCGACCGAGATGTCGATGCCGAGGTCTCCCAGTCGCTGGCGCGCGAGCGCACGCATGGCGCTGCGGTCGATGAGGCCCAGGGCGCGGCGCGGCAGCCGGCCCATGGAGATGTTCTCGGCGACGCTCAGGCCGGGCGCGAGGGTCAGCTCCTGGGGTGCGATGCGGATGCCCGCCCGATGGGCCGCCGCGACGTCACCCAGGTGACGTTCCACGCCGTCCACCAGGATGCGACCGTGGTCGGGCTGGACGAGCCCGGCCACGGTCCGTGCGAGGGTGGACTTCCCGGCGCCGTTCTCACCGCAGAGGGCCACCGTCTCCCCGGGGGCGACCGTGAGGGAGACATCGCGGAGTGCCTCGACCGCCCCGTATCGCTTGGAGATCCGATCGACCTCCAGCACCGGTGAAGTCGCCTGGGCGTTCATCGGTGCCGGGGTCGCTGATCCGATCAGGGCCGGGTCCTAGCAGCTGAAGTCCGGGTAGTACTCGCTGATGTTGTCACGGGTGAGGATCGTCGTGGGGATCTCCGTGAAGGCGGGCACCGGCTTGCCCTGGATGAGCGCGATGGTGGCAGGCAGCATGTAGGACGGCCAGTTCTCGGGGAAGAAGCCGACCGCGCCGACATACTGCGGGTTCTGGCACACGAATTCGAGACCGGTGGGCTTGACGCCGCCGATGCCCATCACCGCGACGTTGTCCTGGCGTCCGGCCTGGCGCGCCGCCTGGAGCATCGCGAACGTGTTCTCGTCGTTGATGCCACCCATCAGGATCCACGCGTCCGCGGGAACCCGGTTGAGGACGCTCAGTGTGTTGGCGGATGCCGTGGACGGTGTCGCCGCCGTGTCGATCTCCAGGTAGTTGTCCGAGGGCAGGTCCGGGAACACGCTCTTGATGCCGTCACGGAAGCCGTCCATGCGCGGGATCCCGGACGTCTCGCCGGACGCATCGAAGCGACCATTGATGACGTACGGCACCACGTCCGGGTGCGCTGCCGCGAAGCCCCTCGCCAGCGCCTCGCCACCGGAGAAGCCCGCGTCGTACTCGCTCACGCCCAGGAACGGCGATCCCTCGATCTGGACCACGATGCTGGTCAGCGGGATGCCCGCCGCGTTCAGCTCGGTCGCCATGCCGGGGCCCGCTGCCGCGATGACGTTGAACAGCATGGCGCCGTCCACCTCGCGCTGGACGAACGTCTTCGCGTTCGCCACGGCCTGGACGGGGTCCGCGTTGTCGATGAGCGTCACGAGCTCCACGCAGCCGACCTGCTCGGCCACGCGATTCATGCCCTCGATGGTCGCCGCGGCGAAGTTCTCCGTGTCCGAGAACACGTCGTACCCCAGCACGTAGCTGTTGCCCTCGCAGATCTCGGGGGTCGGCGCACCCATTCCCGGCACGGGTGGCGCGGACGCGTCCTGGGCAATGGCGGTCGCGGTCATGACCAGCGCAAGGGAACCCGCGAGTCCGGCACCCCGCCCCAGGCGTGCCCCCATGCTCGTCGATCGGGTCATCATCTCCTCCTTCGGGCCGGTTGCGACAACGATTGCGCAACGACTGCCAAGATATAGCCCGCCGGAGTCCGTCGTGTCAAGTCGCGATTGGTCGTGTGTGAACGGCCAGCGACTATGTCCGGGTGAACGGCCAGCGAACTTGGCCACCGACGGGCGCCTGGCGACTTGATCGGCGGCCGTCGTCGCGGGAGTGCGACGGCGTGGCCGTTCAACGGCCGAGACCAGGCCAAGACCAGGCCAAGACCGACGGGGCTCCGTGCGCGAGGCGTCGGAATCGGCCGCTCCCTGGACCGGCTGGGTCGATCAGGTCATGTTGGTCCGCCGGGTGGCCTGATACGGCGTGGTTTACGGCTCGGTCTGGTGTTCATGGCCGGTGGGAGGCCGATCGAGCGGGGCCG
This sequence comes from Chloroflexota bacterium, assembly GCA_034436555.1. Taxonomy (GTDB): domain Bacteria; phylum Chloroflexota; class Limnocylindria; order Limnocylindrales; family CSP1-4; genus JAFMJV01. Next base: position 8,185 of record DAOTUU010000057.1, read on the forward strand.
CCCGCGAAGCCAGTCGTGGACGCTCCCGGCGTCGGGGTCTCAGCCAGGAGGTCGACGTCATCGGCGGTCGACCGTGGCGGTCGGGGCCGCTCGGCGGCCGGTCGCGCACCGGCCGATCGGGGGATCGGCTGGCCGAGAGGGAGGGGGTCGTCGAGCGGGGTGCCCTGACCGGGCGGCGAACTCCGACCGGGGGGCGAGCCACGACCGGGGGCGAACCCTGACCGGGCGGCGAACTCCGACCGGGGGCGAGCCCCGGCCGGCATGCGCGGCGCGCGACGGGCGGCTACCGTAGCGCGGCGATCACGTCCCGAATCCGGAGACCAAGGTCCGCCCATGGCCCCGTCACTCAAGGATGTCGCTCGGCTCGCGGGGGTGAACGCGTCGACCGCGTCTCGAGCGATCCGTGGCGATCCCACGCAGCGCATCAACCCCGAGACGAAGGCGCGCGTCCTGGCGGCCGCCGCCCAGCTGGGGTACCGCCCGAACTTCCTGGGCCGCGGACTGCGCGTGCGCCGGACCGGCACCATCGGCCTGCTCGTGCCCAACCTCGACTTCGTCACGTTCGTGGATATCACCCACGGCGTCCAGGCGGCGGCCGTGGAGCACGACCGCTCGCTGCTGCTGGTGGAGGTGGACCAGTTCGCGGCCGCCGCGGGCGACCTCCCCGCGGATGAGCGCATCTACCGTCGCCTGGTGGCGGAGGGTCGCGTGGATGGCCTCGTGGTCGGCTCGCGGACGCTCGAGGACCCGCTGGTCCACCAGCTGGCGGAACATCGATTCCCCATGGTCACCGTCAACCGACGGGTGGCGGGCATCCCCGCGGTCGTCGGCCGGGACGAGGACGCGTGTCGGCTGGCGGTCGCCGAGCTGGCCAGGCACGGACACCGGCGCATCGGCATGGTGGCCGTGGTGGTGCCCGGCGAGGACGTCGGTGAGCGGCGTGACCGGGCGTTCTTGGAAGCGATCGACGCGCACGGTCTGGACACGGACCCCGACCTCATCGTCCGGTCGCTGATGGATGACGACGCCGGCCGCCAGGCCACGCACCGCCTGTTCCGACAGGCCGCGGCAGACCCGCCCACGGCCCTGTTCATCGCCAGCTTCAGCATCGCCCTGGGAGTCCTGGAGGGGATCCGGGACCTCGCCATCGAGGTGCCCCGCCAGCTCTCGGTCATCACGTTCCCGGAGCACCGGCTCGCGCGTCACACCAACCCGCCGCTGACCACGGTCACCTCCTCGATGTTCCGCATGGGCCAGGAGGCCGGCCGGCTGCTCATCGACATCATCGATGGTGGCGAGGGCGGCTCGGTCCAGCTCGACGAGTCGCCGGGCGTGGTCGATCGCGGCTCGGTCGGACGGCCTCGTGTGGGCATGCTGGTCCCGACCGGCCGGCGATCGGCCGCTGGGCGGCCATGAGCGACCATGCGCGGACGACCGCGCCACCGCCCCCCGGGGCGCCACCGCCCCCCGACGCGCCGCTCGGCGACCGCCCCGGCGACCGGCCGCTGGGCGGCCACACACCGGGACGGCCACGCCCGGCCGGCCACGACGTCCCGGGGCGGCCCGACCCGACGGGCCGCCCGGCGACCGGCCGCTGGGCGATCGGCCGCTGGGCGGCCATGGGCGCCCATGGGCGGACGACCGCGCCCCCGGCCGCGACGATCCGGGCCGCCGGGCGGACCGCCGCGACCGGGCCGACCCGTCCGGTCCATGGGGCGGCCCGATCCGACGAGCCGCCCGGCGACCGCGTCGCTCATGGCCGCTGGGCGGCCACGCACCGGGGCGCCACCACCCCCGGCCGGGCACCACGCCCCGGGGCGCCGCCGCCCCCCCGACGCGCCCCCCGACGCGCCGCCCGGCGACCGGCCGCTGGGCGGCCATGGGCGACCATGCGCGGCCGACCGCGCCCCCGGCCGCGAAGATCCGGGCCGCCGGGCGGACCACCGCGACCGGATAGACCCGTCCGGTCCATTGGACGGCCCGATCCGACGCGCCGCCCGGCGACCGCGTCGCTCATGGCCGCTGGGCGGCCAAGCATCGGGGCGCCACCACGCCCGGACGACCACCACCCCTCGGGGCGCCGCCACGCCCGGACGACCACCACGCCCGGCCCACCCTCGAACCACCGCCACGGACCACGGGTTTGACACGGGCGCCCGACCAGCAGCATCCTCTGGCGCAGAGGATTTGGCCACGGAGGGATGACGTGCTGTCACTGACAAACGGTGAGATCGAGGTGGAGGTCGATCCCGACCGCGGTGCGGACATCCGGTCGGTGCGTCGGCCCGGCGGGCCCAACGTCCTGGCCACCGCCGACTGGGCGTCGCCGCTGCGCGCCAGCCGGTCGACCAGCTACGGTGACGGTGCGAGCGACTGGCTGTCCGAATACCGTGGCGGGTGGCAGGAGCTGTTCCCCAACGCGGGCGACCCGTGCACCGTGATGGGCGTGCCACTGGCGTTCCACGGGGAGGTCTCGGCCGCTCGCTGGGAGGTGGTCGAGCAGTCGGCGGACCGGGTGACGCTGCGCACCCCGGCACGCCTGCCGCTCATCCTGGAGCGGCGGATGTGGCTGGAGCCGGGCCGGCCGGTGCTGCGCCTCGATGAGACCGTGACCGTGGATGCCGACCTGGAGGTGCCGTTCCTATGGGGCCATCACCCGGCGTTCGCGGCGACGGACGGGGCGGTCATCGACCTGCCGTCGACGGTCCGCGTGGACGTGGACGCGGGGTACCACGCGGTCCACGGTGACCTTCGACCGGGTGGCACCGGCGCGTGGCCCGAGGTGACCGGGAAGGACGGGGGCGTGGTCCGGCTCGATCGGATCGGCCCCGGGCCCACCGAGCGCGTGGCGTTCCTGTCGGAGTTCGGGGCGTCGGCGTGGGCGGCCATCCGGGGTGTCGGTGCGGGACTGGGGGTCGCCATGGCCTGGGATCCCGGCACGTTTCCCTGCGCCTGGTTCTGGTGGGAGATCGGCGGGCCTGGCCACCCATGGCACGGACGGTCCCGGATCGTGGCCATCGAGCCGAACACGGACCACCCCGCCGACGGACTGGCTGCCGCCGTGGAGCGCGGCACCGCCCACCGGGTCGCGCCCGGCATCACGCATCAAGCGTGGCTCACGCTCGCCCTGTTCGACGCGGACGATCGACCGGTCCTGGAGGTGGGTCGGGACGGCACGGTCTCCCGGTGAGCGTGCCGTCCCGCACGGTGCCGGTCGCGCTCGTGACCGGTGGCGCGCGCGGCATCGGCCAGGCGACCGTCGCGGCGTTCGTCGCCGCCGGGTGGAGGGTGGTCGTCGCGGACCTGGACGAGCGCGCCGCGTCTGCCGTCGCCGCGGACCTGGACGAGCGCGCCGCGTCTGCCGTCGCCGCGGACATGGGGGTCGCCGGAGCTCATGCCCTGGGCCTGGGCGTCGACGTGACTGACAGCGCGTCCGTGGACGCGCTCATCGCGAGGACCATGGACCGCTTCGGTCGGCTGGATGCGCTCGTGACCAGCGCGGGGATCATCGACCCGGGGCCGAGCTCGACCGTCACGGACCCGGCCTGGGACCGGATGCTCGCGGTCCACCTCGACGGGAGCTTCCGGTGCTCACGGGCCGCTCATCCCGCCATGGTCGCCTCCGGTGGTGGCGCCATCGTGTACCTCGCCTCCATCGCGGCGCATGTCGGGCTGCGCGACCGCCTGTCGTACAGCGCGGCCAAGGCGGCCGTGGAGGGGATGGCCCGGGCGCTCGCCGTGGAGTGGGCCGCGGACGGCATCCGGGTCAATGCCGTCGCGCCGGGATACACGCGCACGGAGATGTATCAGTCGGCGGTGGATCGTGGCCTGGTCGCGACCGACCGCCTCATGGCGCGCATCCCGGCCGGCCGACCCGCCGAGCCATCCGAGATCGCCTCGGTGATCGCGTTCCTGGCGGGCCCGGGCGCGAGCTACATTACCGGTCAGACCGTCATCGTGGACGGCGGTCTGGTCGTGGGCAGCGACTGGTAGGCTGCGGACCCGGGTTCCGGGTCCGTGGGGCGCCCGCAGCGCGGAGGTGGAACTCGTGGATCGGAGCGTCGTGGTCACCGGATGCGGCACGGGGCTTGGCCGGGCGATCCTGGAGCGCCTCGCCGCGGACGGCTGGCGCACCGTGGGCATCGAGTGGGACGCCGGGCGCGCCGCGGACGCCGGGGCGCTGCCGGACGTGGGCGAGGTGCTCGTGGGCGACGCCGCGGACCGCGACGTGCTGGCCAGGGCGTGCGCGCGGGCGCGCCTGCTGGCACCGCTGGGCGGCTGGGTCAACAACGCCGCGATCAGTCGGATGGGGACGCTCCACGCGCCTGTGCCGGACGAGGTGGACGAGACCATCCGGGTCAACCTGATGGGCGCGTACTGGGGTTGCTCGGAGGCGGTCCGCGCATTCCTGGACCAGGGGACGCCCGGCGCCATCGTGAACATCTCGTCCATCCACGCGCGCGCGGCGTTCACCGGGTTCGCGGCCTACGACGTGGCCAAGGGCGGCATCAGCGCCCTCACCCGATATGTCGCGGTGGAATACGGCCCGGCGGGCATCCGCTGCAACGCCATCGAGCCGGGGGCGTTCCGGACGTCCATGAACCAGTCGGTCATCGATCGCTCGCCCGACCCGGCGAAGGCGGTCCGCGAGATGGCGGCGCTCCATCCCCTGGGGCGCATGGGCGAGCCGCGGGAGGTCGGAGCGGTGGCGGCGTTCCTGCTGTCGGACGAGGCGTCCTTCCTGAGCGGCGAGTCGATCGCCGTGGACGGCGCCGCGTCGGCGCGCTGCTACCCGTACGACCCGGACCCGGCGGTCGTGCGCGGCTGACCCGGTCCCGCCATCGTCACGCACCGCTGGCCTGCCCGTGACGATGGGCGGGCGGGGCGCCCGGGCCGGGTATCGGGTCGGTCGTCCCAGCGCTGGCCGGCGGCCCCTGGCAGCGGCGCGGGTGGATCGTCGGACGGCGGTGCCTGGACGCGGCGCCAGGCTCGCCAGCGGCGCGAGGGGCTGATGAACTGCGTGGTCGGCAGCGTCAGCACCACGCCCAGGCCCAGGAACGCGGCCACGGAGCGCGGCCAGAACGCGTCGGGACCCAGGCTCCGGCCGTCATCCGCGACACCCCGCACCGTCGCGATGTAGCTGCAGAACGCGGGCGTGCGCCCCGTGCACCACGCTGGCGCCCCGGTCCCCCGGTCGTGCGCCCCGTGCACCACGCTGGCGCCCCGGTCCCCCGGTGGTGCGCCGGGTGGATCACCCGCAACCCGGGAGCGGCGCGCCGGATCGTCTCAGGGGGAGTGACGCGATGCAGTCCGTGGGGTGCTCCCCAAGGCCCCCTCCAGGTAGTGTCGGAACACGGGGACGATCGCGGCCACCAGCTGCTCGTTGGATGCGCTCGCGAGCGGCCGCACCTCGAGCACGTATCGGGCCATCAGGATGCCTACGACCTGGCTGGAGACGAGCGCGGCCCGGAGCTCGGGTGCCTCGCCGCCGACGCGGGCGGCGATGGGCAGGAGCAGGCGCGTGGTGAGCACCTCGCGGATGACGGTGGCCGCCTCCTCCTGCGAGACGGCGGCCCGGATCAGGCCCAGGAATGAAGCACGCGTCGTCGCTTCGTCCATGGCCGAGAACAGGAGCGCCGCGGCCCGCTCCGGGATCCCTGCGCCACCCCCCGCGAAGATCCCGCCCAGGATGTCCTCCGGAGCGATGGGCAGCTGCACGCTCGCGGCGAACAGACCCTGCTTGCTGCCGAAGTAGTGGAGCAGCAGCTTCGCGTCCACGCCGGCACCCAGGGCGACGCTCCGGAGCGTGACATCACGGTAGCCGCGTTCGCCGAACTGCCGCCTTGCCTCATCGACGATGGCCTCCCGCGTGCCGCTGCCGGCCGGACGCCTGCCGCGTGTCGTCATCGTCTCAGTCTGACCGATTGCACTATTCGGCGCATGGGGAATAACATATCGCCGGACGGCGAAATCTGACGCCGCCATGCCACCTGGAGCCCAGATGGAAACTCGTCTCCCAGCCGCCCTGCCCGGTCGCAGCCGGTCGCCCGCCTCCGAGACGCGGTTCGTCCTGCCGGTCGTCGGGCTGTCTCTGATGGCCGTCGTCTCCGCGGTGGCCGGCCTCAACCTCGCGCTCCCATCCATCGCTCGTGACACCGGCGCCAGCCAGACCGAGCTCACCTGGATCGTCGATGCGTACGCCGTGGTGTTCGCGGGCCTGCTGCTGCTGGCCGGGGCGCTGGGTGACCGATTCGGTCGGCGGCGATTGCTCCTCGGGGGCCTCCTCGTGTTCGGCATGGCTGCCGCCCTCGGCCTGCTCGTCGGGGAACCCGGTCAGCTCATCGCGGTCCGCATGCTCATGGGGGTGGGCGCCGCCGCGATCATGCCCACCACGCTGTCGGTGATCACGACATCCTTCCCTGAGCACGAGCGTCCTCGTGCGATCGGCGCCTGGGTGGCCATCGCCGGCGGTGGTGCGGTCCTCGGCCTGTTCGTGACCGGGCTGCTCCTGGAATGGTTCCCGTGGACCTCCTTCTTCGGTCTCAACGTGGTGCTTGCCGCGGTCGCGTTCCTGGGGGTGCTGGCCGTGGTCCCGGAGTCGTCCGACCCCGCCCATGGACTGGACATCGTCGGCGGCCTGCTGTCGCTGATCGGCGTGGCGGCCCTCGTGTTCGGTGTCATCGAGGGCCCGTCCCGCGGATGGGCTGACCCGGCCGCCTGGGGTGCCCTGGGGGTCGGATCGGCCGCCATCATCGTGTTCGTGCTGTGGGAGTCACGGACACGTCACCCTCTGCTCGATCCACGGATCTTCACCGAGCGGGCCTTCTCAATGGGCTCCCTGACGATCCTCGTCCAGTTCCTCACCGCGTTCGGGTTCTTCTTCGTCGTGATGCAGTACCTGCAGTACGTGACCGGTCGTTCCCCATTGGAGTCGGCCGCCGCGCTCCTGCCGCTGCCGGTCATCCTGCTGCCCGCCGCGAGGTCTGCACCACGGATCGCAGCACGGATCGGGTTCCGGCGGGCCGCGCCGATCGGCCTGTCCATCATGGCGGGCGGCTTCCTGGTGCTGGCCCAGCTGCGACCGGACTCGCCAGCGTGGGTGTTCATGATGGGACTCGCCCTGTTCGCGCTGGGCATGGGCATCGCGGGCACGCCGGCAACGACCGCGATCACAGCCGCGATGCCGCCCGAGAAGCAGGGGGTGGCGTCCGCGGTCAACGACACCGCGCGCGAGCTCGGCAGCGCGATGGGCATCGCGATCCTGGGCAGCATCCTCAATCAGGCCTATCGGGACGGCATGGCCGATGCCGTGGCGGGTGTGTCCGCCCAGGTCGCGGAGCGGGCGCTTGCATCGGTGGCGTTCACCTCCGCTCCCCAGGTCTCCCAGATGGGAGAACGTGGCCAGCGGCTCGTCGAGGCCGCGCTCGATGCCTTCGCCCAGGGCGTCAGCGCGACGATGGCAGCCTCCGCCGGCCTGTTGGTGCTGACCGCGGTCCTGGTGTGGGTGATGGCGCCCCGTCCCGACCGGGTCGAGCGTGAACCCTGACTTGCGGAGGCCCGTCGTGGGCGCCGGATGCGGCGACGGGCATGATGGGAGGTGATCGATGGCGGGTGCTATCCGGCGACATGCGTTGCCGACCACATGCGTCGCCGGCCGGGATTGACAATCGTTTGTCCTCACGCGACACTGGACCCGGAGACTGCTGGCGCCGCGGGTGCCGGCGACCCGGCAGCGGAGGCAGCGAGCGAGCGTGGAGGCGACCCCGACCCCCAGGGACGGACCCCTCAAGGGACTGCGCGTGATCGACGCCGCGGTGCTGTTCGCGGGCCCGGTCATCGGCACGCTGCTGGCGGACTTCGGGGCGGACGTGATCAAGGTGGAGCACCCGCGGGGTGACGCGCTGCGCACGCTGGGCTGGCAGAAGGACGGCCAGAGCCTGTGGTGGGCGTTCGTCAACCGCAACAAGCGGTTCGTGTCCATCGACTTCGGTGAGCCGGAGGGCGCGGCGCTGCTGAAGGCGCTGGTCCGGGATGCGGACGTGCTCATCGAGAGCTTCCGCCCGGGCACCTTCGAGCGGTGGGGCCTGGGTCCGGACGTGCTCCACGCCATCAATCCGCGGCTGGTCATGGTGCGCTGCTCCGGCTACGGCCAGACCGGACCCTACTCGCCGCGACCCGGCTTCGGCACGGTCGCCGAGAGCATCTCGGGCTTCGCCCACATCAACGGCCACCCGGACGGTCCACCCACGCTGCCGCCGTTCGCGCTGGGAGACGGCGTGGCCAGCATGTTCGGCACCTTCGGCACGATGTTCGCGCTGTGGCACCGGGACGTCCATGGCGCTCCCGGTCAGGTCATCGACCTCGCCATCTACGAGCCGCTGTTCTGGCTGCTGGGCCCCCAGTCGCTGGTGTACGACCAGCTGGGACGGGTGCAGGGCCGGACCGGGTCGGCCACCGACTGGACCGCGCCCCGCAACGCGTATGTGACCAAGGATGGCCGCTGGCTGGGCGTGTCCGCCAGCGCCCAGTCGATCGCGGACCGGGTGATGCGCCTGGTGGGCCACCCGGAGGTGGTCGATGAGCCCTGGTTCGGCGACCACAACGGGCGCGTGGAGCACCAGCACATCCTCGATGCCCACATCGGCGGCTGGATCGCGGAGCACACCTACGAGGAGGTGCTCGCCGGGTTCGAGCAGGCCCAGGCGGTCGTGGGACCCATCTATTCCATCGCGGACATCTTCCAGGACCCCCAGTACATCGCGCGGGACACCATCACCACCGTGGATGATCCGCGCCTGGGGCGCGTGCGGACCCAGAACGCGATCCCCCGCCTGGTGGACACGCCGGGCCGAGTGCGGCACATGGGTGGGGCCCTGGGCCAGGACAACCGTGCCGTGCTCGTCGACGAGCTGGGCGTGTCGGAGGCGGACCTGGAGCGACTGCGTCGGGCTGGTATCGTCGGCGGGCCGTCGTTCGACCCGGGTCCGGAACCCGAGGTGTGAGCGTGGCGACACGCTGAGGGAGGACACGGCGAGATGGCGAACCTGCGGGATGTCGCTCGTCGCGCCGATGTGGACCCCTCCACCGTCTCGCGCGTCCTGCGGGACGATCCCAGCCAGCAGGTCCGTCCGGAGACGCGCGCACGGATCCTGGCCGCGGCGCGAGAGCTGAACTACCGTCCCAACGCGCTGGCCCGCGGCCTGCGCACCCGCCGCACAGACACGATCGGGCTGATCATCCCGAGCCTGGACAACCTGGGCTTCGCCGACGTGACCAAGGGCATCCAGGCGGCCGCGGCCACCGCGGGCAGGCTGGTGATGGTGGTCGACGCGGGCGCCGTGGACGGGGGCGCCGCGGATCCGGACGGCGCCGCTGGCACGGGTGGCGCCGCTGGCACGGGTGGCGCCGTGGATCCGGACGGCGCCGCTGGCACGGACGGCGCCGACGGGCAGTCGCACGGGGGAGCGGCGGGCCATGCGGCGGGGGACGTGTACGAGCGACTCATCGGTGACGGACGCGTGGACGGGCTGATCGTCGCGTTTGCGACGCTCGACGACCGGCACGTCGCACAGCTCGCGGAGCGTGGGATCCCCCTGGTGCTCGTGAACCGCCGGACCAGCGGCGTCCACGGCTCGGTGGTCGTCGACGATGAGCGGGGCATCGCGACCGCCGTGGACCACCTGGCCCGCCTGGGTCACCGGCGCATCGGCGCGATCGGGCTCGCCGCGGACACCGACACCGCGCGTCGGCGCGATGCCGGGTACCGGCGAGCCATGGCGGACGCGGGCCTGGCGATGGACGAGCGCTGGGTGGAGGAGGGTCCGCCGACCGTCGAGGGGGGACGCCTGGCGCTGCGCCGCCTGCTCGACGCGAGCCGCGGCCATCGCCCGACCGGTCTCGTGGTGGCGAGCCTCATGAGCGCGGTGGGCGTGCTCGCGGCCGTCCGCGAGTCCGGGCTCCGCGTCCCCCGCGACGTCTCGGTCGTCGCATTCAACGACCACCCGTTCGCGGAACACACGGCTCCCGCCCTGACCACGGTCCGGATGCCCAACGCGCGGATGGGCGGGCAGGCGGTCCGGATGCTGCTGGACGCGCTGGACGGGGTGCCCGTGGGAGATGTGGTTGTGGACGACCCGCCGGTGCTCGTGGCGCGGGAGTCCACGGCGCCCCCCGTGGAAGACGGCTGACCCTCCGCCGGCCCGTCGTGGCCACTGCGGCGTCCCCGGCGCCCGGCGGCCCTGCCGCACGGCCGGGCCGCCGGGGACCATCGGGTCGGGTCCGGGGTACCGCGGTCACGGGTACCGACCCGGACCGGCACGCATCGCCTCGGACCATCCCGGACCGCACCGATGCCCGCCTGGTCGAGCGCGGCCGACGGGCATCCGATCCAACGACCGTGGCCCACGCGCACCACGCAGCACTCCCCGGTCCTTGACCCGGCTGGTACCCCGGTACTACCGTCGTGATCAGTTCGGGAGCGATGTCCCAGCGTCAACCACCCTCGACGAACCGACCAGAACCGGTTCCCGGGGCGACGCCCGGGCCGAGCCATCCCCCCGACCCATGTCCACCCGCCTGGGTGCCCCCGCCCAGGCATGCTCGGGGTCGTGCCGTGTCTGTCTCGCCCACCATCAGCGTCATCGTCCCGGCCCTCAACGAGGCGCGCAACCTGCCGATCGTGCTGCCCCGGATCCCGGCGAGCGTGAGCGAGGTGATCCTGGTGGACGGTCACTCGACCGACGACACGGTCGCGGTGGCGCGCGAGGTCATGCCCTCCATCCGGATCATCCCGCAGCAGGGTCGCGGCAAGGGCGCCGCGCTGCGCACCGGGTTCGCCGCGGCGAAGGGCGACATCGTGGTGATGATCGACGCCGACGGCTCCACGCAGCCGGAGGAGATCCCGGCGTTCGTCTCGGCGCTCCTGGACGGCCACGACTTCGTCAAGGGGTCGCGGTTCCTGGCGGGCGGCGGCACGGCCGACATGTCGCTCCTGCGGCGCGCCGGCAACTGGGGCTTCACGATGCTCACCCGCCTGTTCTTCGGCGGGCGGTACACCGACCTGTGCTACGGCTACAACGCCTTCTGGCGGCGGGTGGTGCCGATGCTGGAACTCGATGGCACGGGCTTCGAGATCGAGACGATGATGAACATCCGGGCGCTGCGGGCCGGCCTCCGGGTGACCGAGGTGCCCAGCTTCGAGGCACCGCGCATCCACGGCGAGAGCAACCTGCGCACCTTCCCGGACGGCTGGCGGGTGCTCAAGACGATCTTCCGGGAGCGGTTCCGGGCACAGCCGCTGCCGCTCGCGCCGCGCGGCGAGGAGCCGCTCCGGCCGGTGGTCGCGATGCCCGTCCGGCCGACGCACCTGCGGGTGGCGGTGGCCATGGACGATCCCGGCGACCAGCTTCGCGGCGAGGTGACCAGCGCCGCCCCGAGCGACATCATCGCCGCTCGCTGATCGCCTGGCGGGAGCCGCACCGGCGCGTCCCTTCCGCCCGATCCGCGGCACCGGTAGCATCCGCGCCATGCAGGCGCTCATCCTCGCGGGTGGCCTCGGCACGCGGCTCCGGTCCGTCATCGGCGCCGACCTGCCCAAGCCGATGGCATCGTTCGCGGGCCGGCCGTTCCTCGCCTGGCTCATGCTCCAGCTCCGGCGCGAGGGCATCCGCGACATCTGGCTGCTCACGGGACACGGCGCCGAGTTCGTCGAAGGGTACTTCGGTACGGGGGACTCCCTGGCCGTCCGGCTCCGATACTCCGTGGAGCCGGCGCCCCTCGGCACCGCCGGAGCGCTTCGCCTCGTCCTTCCGCAACTCGACGGTGACCGCTTTCTCGTGACCAACGGCGACTCGTTCCTCTCCGCCCCGCTCGCGCCGCTCGTGGACGCCCACCTCCGGGCGCGCGCCGGACGTCCGTCCGTGGGCGCGACGCTGGCGCTGACCCCCAGCGATGACGCCGCACGGTTCGGGGCGGTGACCCTGCGCAGCGACGGAACGATCGAGGCGTTCCGCGAGAAGGACCCGACCCCGGCCGCGGGACTCATCTCGGCGGGCATCTATGTCATCGAGCGGGCGGTGCTCGAGGCCATCCCCGCCGACCGCCCGGTGTCGCTGGAGCGGGAGGTCTGGCCCACGCTGCTCGACGGGCGGCTGCGCGGCGTGGTCCTGGAGGGGCGGTTCACCGACATGGGCGTGCCTCACGCGTTCGCGGCCCTCAAGGCGGACCCGTCGCCCCTCCTCGCGCTCGCCGGAGCGGTCGAGCCCTCCGGGGCGGACGCGCCCTGATGCTCATCCGCGCCAAGGCCCCCCTGCGCATCAGCTTCGCGGGCGGCGGCACCGACGTGCCACCCTTCCCGCAGCAGGAGGGCGGCGAGGTCCTGTCGGCGACCATCGACCGGTACGCCTGGGGCACCCTCCGCCCCCGCCACGACGACCGCATCTGCATCAGCTCCCTCGACTTCGGCACCTCGCTCGCCTACAGCTCCCGGCGGGAGGTGGTGCTCGACGGCGAGATGGACCTCGCGAAGGCCGCCGTCCGGCGGCTCGTGGGCGACTACGACCAGGGCTTCGACCTGCACCTCCACTGCGACGCGCCGCCCGGCTCGGGCCTCGGGTCGTCCTCCGCGATGATGGTCGTGCTCGTGGGCCTGCTCATGGAGTGGAAGCACCGGAGCCTCACCGACTACCAGGTCGCGGAGCTGGCCCACGAGCTGGAGCGCGTGGACCTGGGCATCGCGGGCGGCATGCAGGACCAGTACGCGGCGGTGTTCGGGGGCGTCAACCACATCGAGTTCCGGGCCGACAGGGTCGTCGTCAACGGCCTGCGTCTCGGCCCCGACATCCTCAACGAGCTGGAGTACGACCTGCTGCTCGTGGACACCGGCACCGTCCGCCTGTCGTCCCGCATCATCGAGGACCAGGTCGGCCGCTACGAGCGGGGGGAGGCCGACTCGGTGGTCGCCCTGCGCGAGATCAGGGCCCTCGTGGGCGAGATGAGGGCCTGCCTGCTGCGCCGGGAGTGGACCCGCTTCGGGGAGCTGCTCCACGAGGAGTGGCGGCACAAGCGGCGGATGAGCGACCGCATCAGCTCCCCCGAGCTCGACGACCTGTACGACCTGGCGCGCCGCTCGGGCGCCGTGGGCGGCAAGATCACGGGCGCGGGCGGCGGCGGCCACATGCTCCTGTTCTGCGAGTTCGACCGCAAGCACGAGGTGGCGGAGGCGCTCCGCGCGCGCGGCTGCGACCCGCGCCCGGTGGCCCTGGAGCCCGACGGCCTCCAGACCTGGCGGGTCGGCTGATGGACGCGTCCGGTCAGCCCACGGCCGGGGCGCTGTTCCTGGACCGGGACGGCGTGCTCAACGCCAAGGCGGCCGACGGCGAGTACGTGACCGGCCCGGATGCGCTCCGGGTGCTGCCCGGCGTGCCGGAGGCGCTCGCCACCCTGCGGCGGGCGCTGCCGGGGCTGCACATCGCGGTCGTCACCAATCAGCGGGGCGTCGCGCGCGGCCGGATGACCGAGGCGGACGTGGCCGCCGTCCACGACCGGCTGCGGGCGACGCTCGCGGCGGCCGGGGGAGACGTGGACCGCATCGAGGTGTGCCCGCACGAGGGAGACGGGTGCGACTGTCGCAAGCCCGGCACCGGGCTGTTCGAGCGCGCCCTGGCGGCGTGGCCGGAGGTGGCTCCGAGCGCCTCCGCCGTCGTGGGCGACTCCGCCTCGGACATCATCGCGGGGCACCGCCTCGGGATGCGCACGTATCTCGTGGGGGAGCGCGGGCGCCGTCTCGCGGAGGGCGGGCTCGCGCGGGCCCGGGGTGCGGAGCCGGACGAGGAGGCCGAGTCGCTGGCATCGCTCGTGGCCGACGGACGCCTCGTGGCCTGGCTCCGGGACGGCGCGATCGTCCCGGCGGGGGCGGCGACGCTGTCGGGGGCGCGGACATGACCCGGCCACGCCGCATCCTGGTCGTCGGCTCCGGGACGCGCTTCCTGTCGGGCATCTCGGTGTACAGCGTCCGCCTTGCGAACGCGCTCGCGGAGGCGGGCCATCGCGTCTCCATGGTCACGATGCGCCAGCTGCTGCCCACGTTCCTCTACCCGGGCAGGGCGCGCGTGGGCACCGAGCTGACCGACCTCGGACGGTCCGCGACCGTGCCGGTGTTCGACGGCATCGACTGGTGGTGGCTGCCCAGCCTGATCCGGGCGGCCGGGTTCATCCGGCGCCAGCGGCCCGGCACGATCGTGCTCCAGTGGTGGTCGGGGACCGTCCTCCACTCCTACCTCGCGCTGTCCGTGCTGGCGCGCCTGCTGGGCGCCCGGACGATCATCGAGTTCCACGAGGTCATCGACACCGGCGAGGCGCGCATCCCGTTCCTGCGTCGGTACGCCGGGATCGTGGGCGGCGCCGTGATCCGGCTCGCGTCGGGGTACACCGTCCACTCCGCCTTCGACGAGGGGCTGCTGCGATCGCACTGGCGGCTGGGGTCCAAGCCGGTCGCGGTGCTGCCGCACGGGCCGCACGACCACTACCAGGCGGAGCCCGGCAGCACCCCGCTGGAGCCCGCCCGGGAGGCTCCCGAGGGCGTCGTCAACGTCCTGTCGTTCGGTGTCATCCGGCCCTACAAGGGCCTCGAGGACCTGGTGGACGCCTTCGACTCCCTGGGCCCCGACGAGGCCCAGGGCTACTGGCTGACCGTCGTGGGCGAGACGTGGGAGGGCTGGACGCTGCCGGCCGAGAAGATCGCGGCGAGCCGCCACCGCGACCGGATCACGTTCGTGAACCGGTACGTCCATGACGCCGAGCTCGACGCCTGGCTGCGCGGCGCCGACGCGGTCGCGCTGCCCTATCGCCGATCATCGCTGTCCGGCCCGCTGCATGTGGCGATGGGCTACGGCCTGCCCATCCTGATGAGCGACACGGGCGGCAACCCGGAGGCGGCCGAGGGCTACGGCGGCATCCTGCTCCACGCCCCGGAGGACCCGGCCGCAATCGCGGACGGACTCCGGCGCCTCTCCGCACTGCGCGGAGAGCGATACCGCCATCCGCGGTCGTGGGCAGCCACGGCGGCCGCCTATGACGCGTTCCTCGATCGGGTGGATGGTCGCGCCCCCGGGGCACGAACGTCGTCGTCGCAGGACCCCGAGCCCGAGCCGATGGCGGAGACCTCCGAAGCCGAGCGCGCGGCATGAGTCGCAGCGTCCGCCCATGAGCGCAGCCGTCGCCCGGACGCTCCCGGCAACCGGGATCCTGGCCGGACAGCAGCGCCTGGGGCTGTATCCGCCCGTCACCCTGATGGCGGCGACCGGCCTCGTGCTGATCGCGTTCGCGAACACGCTGGCGCGCCTGTCCTCGCCGGGCGCGACGGCCCTCTGGTGGGCGGGCCTGGTGGCCATCATGCTGCCCGCCACGATCCGTCTCCTGGGCCACTCCGCGGGCCGCGGAGAGCGCATCGCGCTGGTCGCCACGACCGGCCTCGCGCTGTACCTCGTGAAGGTGCTCCACGGGCCCGGCTCGTTCGTGATGTTCGACGAGCTGCAGCACGTGGCCACGCTCCTGGACATCAGCGAGCAGGGACGCCTGTTCACCCCCAGCGCGGTCCTCATCGCGAGCCCCTACTACCCCGGCGTGGAGGTCCTGGCCGATCTCATCGGCCGTTCGGGGCTGCCCGTGTGGGAGTCGGGCGTGCTCGTCATCGGCGGCGCGCGGCTGCTCCAGTCGCTGGCCCTGTTCCTGCTGTTCGAGCGCGTCAGCGGCAGCGCGCGCGTGGGCGGGGTGGGCGCGCTCATCTACATGACGAACCCGAGCTTCGTGTTCTTCGACGCCCAGTTCTCCTACGAGTCCGTGGCCCTGCCGCTGGCGACGTACGCGGTCTGGCTCATCGCCCGTCGGGAGCGCGTCGCGGAGGCGCCGGAGCCGCCCGCCCGCCCTGGCCGGTGGTGGTTCCGGATCCATCCGGCGGGCGGCTACGGCACCACCGGCGGCACGCGCCTGGGGCTCACGATCCTGACGCTCCTGGCCATCGGGTCGGTCGCGGTCACGCACCACGTCACGGCCATCGCGCTGTCGGGCTTCCTGGTCGCCTGGGCGGTGGTGTCCCTGGGCTACCGGCTGCTGCGTCGCCCGGGCAGCGCGGAGGTCGTGTCCTTCGCGGTGGTCGCGGTGGTGGCGACGACCGCCTGGATGCTGTACGTCGCGACGGTCACGGTGCGCTATCTCGTGCCCACGGTCGGCGGTGCGGTCGTCCAGGTGATGGACCTCATCGGCGGCGAGGAGGGTGGCCGCGAGCTGTTCCGCTCGGCCGTCGGCGTCGCCGCACCGGTCTGGGAGCAGGTCCTGGGCTATGCCTCGGTCGGGGTGGCCCTCCTGCTGATCCCCATCGGGCTGCCCGTCGTGTGGCGGCGCCACCGTGACCGCTCGGCGGCCATCACGCTCGGGCTCGTGGCGCTGCTCTACCCGGTGACGCTCGTGGCGCGCCTGAGCCAGCGGGGCGCGGAGCTGTCTGCCCGATCCGCCGAGTTCGTGTTCCTGGGCATCGGCTTCGTGGGCGCGGTGGGCATCGTGGCGCTGATGGAGCGCTTCACGCAGTGGCGCGCGGTCCGACCGGCACACATCACGTCCCCGACGCCCGCGATGCCCGCATCCGCTGCTGGATCGACGCCGGAGGTCGACCCGGATGACGCCGGTCCGCTGCTGCGCCAGGTGCAGCCGCCGCCCACGCCGCCCGATCGACGGCTGGCCTTCGGGCTGCGGACCGCCGCGGTCCTGGGCATCCTCGTGCTGTCGACCGGCGGGGTCATCCTGGGCATCCCGGCCTGGGCGCGGCTGCCGGGGCCGTACCTCGTGTCGGCGGACCCGCGCTCCATCGAGCCGCAGGGCCTGGCCGCCGCCGCCTGGACGCGCCGCTGGCTCGGCAGCGACCGGCGGTTCCTGTCCGACCGGACGAACCGGATGCTGCTCGCGGTCTACGGCCGCCAGCACCCCGTCACCGCCGCGGGCGACCGGATCGACGTCAAGGACGCGTTCCTCCACCCGGCGCTCCAGCCCGGGGACGTCTCCAGGATGGCGCGAGCCGGCATCCGGTACGTCATCGCCGACCGGCGGCTGGCCACCTCGCTGCCCTACGTGGGGGTGTACGTGGAGCGCGGCGAGCTCACCACGCGCGGCCCATGGCTCACGCCACTGCCGGTCGCGGCCCTCGAGAAGTGGGATGCGACCGAGGGTGCCGACCGGATCTACGACGGCGGGGACATCCGGATCTTCGACGTGGGCGGGCTGACCGATGCGCGCTGACGCCCGCCTGGCGCTGGTCGTGGCCGCCGCGGGCGCCGCGGCCGCGATGGCGCTCGCCGCGCCGACGCTGCCCGTGCCCGTCCGGGCCGTGGGCGCCGGAGCGCTCGCCTTGGCGCTGCCGGGCGCCGCGATCGTGGCGGCGCTCATGCCGCGCGTGCGCTGGCGGCGGTCGGAGCGCCTGGCTCTCGCGCTGGGCGGCAGCCTCACGGTCGCGATCGCGGCTGCGTTCGTCCTCCACGCCTCGCCGACCGGCCTCACGGCGAGCGCCTGGGCCGGGCTCCTGGGCGGCGTGGCGGTCGTGGGCGGCATCGTCGGCTGCCTGCGCGCGCTCCGGGAACCCGCATCCGGCGTCCCGCCGACGCAGCTCGTCCCGGACGGCGGTGCCGTCGCGAGCGCCGTGGATCGCAGCGCGGCGCTCTCGCCCTGGGCCGCCGCGATGCTCGTCGCGTCGGGCCTGCTCGTGATGGTGGCCCTGGTGATGGCGCGCTCGGGTGTGGCCCTGGGACCCGAGCCGCGCTTCGCGGAGCTGTGGCTCCTGCCTGCCGAGGGTGACCGCGCCGTCCGCGTCGGCGTGGCCAACCACGAGGGCACCGATGCCACGTACCGGCTGGTCGTGACGGTCGACGGGCGCCGGCTGGGAGATCCGCTGGAGGTGGAGGTCGCGGACGGGGGCACGGCCGACCGGACCGTCGAGCTGCCCGGGCGTGCCGCCGGGGACCGCGTCGTCGAGGTCCGGCTGTGGCACGCCGACGCCGCCGCCGGGGACGAGCCGCTGCGCAGCGTGCGCGCGACCGTGGCGAGCGCCGGCACCCCGTGAGGCTCATCCTCGCGACCGACTTCTACCACCCGTTCATCGGCGGCGCCGAGCGCCAGATGCAGCTCCTCGCGGAGGAGCTGCTGCGCCGCGGTCACGAGGTCCGGGTGGCCACGACCGCGATGCCCGGACGGCCACCGCGGGAGACCGTCGGCGGCGTCGAGGTGCACCGTCTCGACACGCTCTCGGCGGCGCTCCCGTTCGGCGGCACGGACCCTGCGCGCCGATTCCTGCCACCGGTGCCCGACCCGCGCCTCGTGCTGGGTCTCCGCGCGATGATGCGCGAGCGCCCCGTCGACGCCATCCACGCCAGCGGCTGGATCGGCTATGGCGCGGCCGCCGCCGTCGCGACCGACACGTCCGTGCCGCTCGTGCTGAGCGTGCGCGACTACGGCTATGCCTGCGCCACGCGCAACCTGCTGCGCGAGGGGCGCACGCTGTGCGACGGTCCGGCGCTCGCGCGATGCCTCTCCTGCGCGGGCCACCACTACGGGGCGGCGCGAGCCCTCGCGGCCGTGGGCGGGGTGCGCGCCGGCCGGCCGCTCCTGCGCCGGACGGTCAAGGCGATCCACAGCGTCAGCTCCTTCGTGGCGTCCACCGTGGAGCGCGACGTGCTGGCGGGCGATGGAGGCTGGCGACCCGCCCTCGCGGTCATCCCCGACGTCGTGCCGCTCGCCGTCGGCCCCGCGCCCGTCCTTGACGCCGCGGACCGGGCGCTGCTGGAACGCCTGCCGAGCGGGCCGTTCCTGCTGTTCGTGGGCGCCCTCCAGCGGGCCAAGGGGCTGTACGTGCTGCTGGACGCGTGGCGGCGGCTCGCCGCCCGGCCCGCGGGCGCGCCGCCGCTCGTGTGCATCGGCACCCGCTGGTCGGAGACGCCCGCCGCGTTCCCCGACGGCGTCACGGTGCTGTCGGACGTCCCGCACCGCGTGGTGATGGCGGCGTGGGAGCGCGCCACGCTGGGCATCGCACCATCCGTGTGGCCCGATCCGCTGCCGGGCGTCGTGCGCGAGGCGATGTCTCGCGGTCGGCCGATGGTGGCGACCGCCGTGGGTGGCAACACCGACATGATCCGCGACGGCGAGACGGGCCTGCTCGTGCCACCCGGCGACCCGGCGGCCCTGGCCGACGGCATCGCCCGACTGCTGGATGACCCCGCGCTCGCGGCCCGCCTCGGCGCAGCCGGGGCGGGGACCGTGCAGTCGCTCACCGCGGCCACGGTGGCGGAGCGGTTCGAGGCGCTCTACGGCGCTGCGATCGCCCTGGCGGGCGGTTCGGCGCGTCCGGCGCGGGCGATCGCATGACCGTCGCGCGTCCGCCCTCCGTCCACCGGGCGCGCGCGGATGGATGGCCCTGCCTCCCGGGCGTGGAGAGGCCTCGGCGCATCCATGTCATCGGCGGACCGGGCGCGGGCAAGACCACGCTGGCCCTCGCGCTCGGCGCGGCGCTGGCACTGCCCGTGATCCATCTCGACGAGGTGGCCCGGGTGGGTGGTGGCACCGGCCGCATCCGGACGCCCGACGAGCGAGCGCCGCTGGTCGCCGCGATCCTCGCCGGCGACGCATGGATCGTGGAGGGCGTCCATCTCGGCTGGACCGAGCCGCTGCTCGCCCGTGCGGAGCTGATCGTCCGGATGGACGCCGCCACGGGGACGGCCGCCGCCGGACGGATCGCGGAGCGGTTCGTGTCGGGCGCCTGGGCGGAGCTGCGCCGGCGGTCCTGGCGCGAGCGGGCGACCGCGCTGCCGGGCTGCGTCCGCCACACACGGGGCCTGGCGGGAGCGATGCTGGCCGCCCGTCGCTACGATCGCGCGGCCGCGGACGCACCGGTGGACCCCGGGGGCACGCTGGACTCGCGCGCCGCCACCGACGCCGCCCTGACGCCCCACGCGGCGCGAGTCGTGGAGGTGCGCACCCACGCCGCCGGCGACGTACTGGTGGCCCGCCTGTGTGCGATGCCGCCCGGCTTCTCCACCGCGGCGGGGTCGTCGTGCTGATGCACGGGGCGATCCGCTCCGCCGTGGGCCACGTGCGCACGCCGCTCTACCTCAACGCCTACGCGCTCGTGGTCAGCAACCTGCTGTCGAGCGGGCTCGGACTGGTGTTCTGGGGGCTCGCCGCCCGGCTCTACGCCGTCGAGGTCGTGGGCCTCTCGGCCGCCCTGACCTCGCTGCTGCTGTTCGTCTCGGGCGTGACCCAGCTCAACCTGCGGGTGGTGCTCATCCGGCTCGTGCCGGAGGCGGGCGGGTCCACCGGGAGGCTCGTGCGCCACGCGTACCTCGTGGCCATCGCCACGGGCGGTGTCGCGTCGCTCGCGATCTACGGCCTGGCCATCGCGCTCGGCTCTCCGTGGACGGCGCTCGAGGGCGTCGCGAGCGTGGCCGGGCTGGCGTTCCTCGCCCTGGCCACCATCGCCCTCAGCCTGTTCAACCTCCAGGACGGCGTCCTGGCCGGGCTGCGCCGCACCGTCTGGGTGCCCGTGGAGAACGGCGCCTACGCCGTCGCCAAGATCGGGCTGCTGCTGGTCGTGGCGTCCGTCCTGCCGTCGCTCGGCATCGTCGTGGCCTGGGTCGTGCCCGCCATCGTCGCGGTCGGCATCGTGTCATGGGTCCTGTTCCGCCACTGGTTGCCCGGCCACGCCCGCGCCGCGCCGGAGCGCACCATCGCCATGGAGCGTCGCACCGTGCTCGGCTTCATCGCCGCCGACTCGGTCGGCGCCCTGTTCGCGCTCGCCTCGACGACGCTCGTGCCGGTCCTCGTCGTCGCCATCGCCGGGCCGGAGCAGGGCGCCTACTTCGCGATGGCCTGGTCGGTCGTCATCGCGCTCAACCTGTTCCCCACCAACATGGCGGCATCGATGACCGTGGAGACCGTCCACGCGGGCGAGCGCCCGGGGGCGCAGCTGCGGCGGGTGCTGCTCCACATGGCCCGCGTCCTGGGGCCGATCCTGCTCGCCGTGGTGGTCCTCGCACCGGTCATCCTGCGCATCTTCGGTCCGGCGTATGCGCAGAACGCGACCGACCTGCTGCGCATCGCGAGCCTGGGCCTCGTGCCGTTCGCCGTCAACGCCCTGGCGCTCGCCATGGCGCGCGTCGCGGGCCGCGGCCGGGAGATCCTGGCGATCCAGGCGTCCACGTCCCTGCTCACGCTGGGCGTGGGCGCCCTGCTGCTGCCGGTCTCGGGGCTCACCGGCGTGGCGATCGGCTGGCTGGTGGCCCAGGGCTCCGTCGCCGCCATCACGTTCACGCGCCGGCTGCTGCCGGTCCTTCGCGGTCGGGACGTCGCCGCCGGGTGACCGGGCCCGCCGCGTCCGGCAGATCGTCCGGCACGCCGTCACGCATGTCGCGGGGCGTCCCCAGGGGTCCGTCGCCCACGCCGTCCGACACCTCGCCGGGCGTCTCCGGGCGGTGGCCCGACCTGCTGCTCGTGGGCGCCGCGCACGCGGGCACCGCGCGTCTCCAGGCGACGCTCGCGCGCCACCCGGGCATCGGCTTCTCGGATCCCGTCGAGCCGCACTTCTTCGCGGGGATCCAGCCGTCGCGCCGGTTCGCCAGACAGGTCCCGGTGGTCAGCCACCCGGAGGCCTACCGATCGCTGTTCGCGACGATCCCGGCGTCGATGGTCGCGGCCGAGGCGAGCACCAGCTCGCTGTGGTCGACCGAGGCGCCCGGCCGCATCCATGCGGCCAATCCCGACGCCCGGATCGTCATCCTGCTGCGCGATCCCGTGGAGCGGGCGTGGGCGCACCACCGTGCGGATCGGGCGGCGGGCGCGGAGCGGCGCGGCTTCCTGCGGGCGATCCGGGACGAGCTCGCCCGGCCCGGCCGGTGGGGCCAGGACCAGGTCGTGCTCGGCGCCGGCTTCTACGCCGACGCGCTCGGGCGATACCTGGACCGGTTCGGGCGCGGTCGGGTCTGGGTCGGCTTCCATGAATCGCTCGACCCCCACGCACAGGCCGCCGCCTCGGAGATCGTCGACTGGCTGGGACTGGATGTCGGCCTGCTGCCGCCGATGGTCGTCGCCGGGTCGCGCGCCCCCCACTCGGGGACACGCGGGCGTGGGTCATGGCTGGATGCGCTGCGCGGCCGCTCCCCGGTGTCACAGGCGGCGGAGCCGGTCATGGACGAGACGATCCGGCGCCTGCTCGAGGAGGTCTACGCGCCGGACGTGGCGCGCGTCAGCGAGCTGCTGGGTGTCGTGCCGCCCTGGAGCATCACGCCCCCGATGTGACCGGGCGGGTCCCTCGCTCGTGCGCGTGCCGGCGGGAATCCCGGGCCGGCCGCCCTCAGCCCGCGGCGTAGATCCCGAAGACCGCGTTCAGGCCGGCCTCCTCGGTGTCGATCTGGGCGAGGCAGCGTCGCTCGGTCAGGTCGTAACACGCGACGTGCGTGCCCAGCCAGCGCCGGAAGCCGTTCTTGACCCAGGCGACGTTGTCCCGGAAGCGTGTGGCGCGCATCCGCGAGAAGCCGACCCACAGGCGGTCACCGTCGAGCAGCAGGCCGCGCGTCCAGCCCAGCAACAGGTCCTTCTCGTGCATCGACATCAGGTCGATGACCTCGGTCACCTGGAGCGTGCGCGTGTCGGCGATGACGACCTTCGCGTTGACGGCCGTGAACAGCACCCGGTCGCCGTACACGATGCCGTCGTGGAGCCGCTCCACGCCGATGTCGATGCGCCGCGATGGGTCCACGAGCGAGATGGCGTCCTGTTGCTGGAACCGGGTCGCCCACGGCTCGTCGCCCAGGTGGAACACGTGGTTCGGGTGGGCCAGGTGCGGCTTGGTGGTGGGGATGCGCCGGTAGTCGATGTCCCGTGAGAATCGATCGCCCCAGACCGGCTGCGTGACGTCGAGCGCGTTGTACTCGCGGATGACCCGGCCGTCGTGGCCGATCTCCAGCGCCATGTCCAGACCCGTCACGGCGACCAGGATGTTGCCGTCGGGGGTCGGACGAGCGTGGTGCACGTCGTTGAACGACGGCAGCGAGATGGAGTGCTCCAGGCTGAACGACGGGACGCGGTAGACCAGCACCTCGGTCTGGGTGGTGAGATACAGCCGGTCGCCGACGAGCGTGCCCGACTTGTACAGGATGGCGGGGTCCTCCGGCGGACATGCGTCCGGCGGCGTGATGTGCTCAGCCACCTGGGTCGCTCGGCCGTCGCGCGTGTCGACCTTGACGACCACGCCCTTCTGGTATTCGTACCAGTCGCCGAAGTGGGCGCGGATCGGGCGCAGCGAGCGCTGCTGGCCGCCGACCACGTACAGCTCACGCAGCGCCTGGTCGGGGGAGGGGGTGGCCGCGGGGCCCGAGAGTCGGGCCCGATCCATGGTCTCGAGCATCACACCGCTACTGCTGTCGGGGCTGGACTCCACCGCCCGGCCGTCGGACGCCGATGGGCCTCCGGCGACGGGCGCTCCAGGAGCCCGGGCCCGGAGGTGCATCGCTGCGCCACCGACCTCCTGGGACGTGGTGGGGTGACCGCGCCGCCTCGGACTCGGACGGGGATGCGGGCACCCACGGCATCGAGGATGGAGCCCACCGCCGATCCGGTCAACGGGAACGATCTCCCATGCGGTGCGCGTCGGCACCCCGTACCGGATCGCCACCGGCGGGGGTACTGATGGCTGGTCCCATCCGCCGTTCGGTTCAGTTGTCTGGGGACACCGGCGGCGGGATGCTGCCCCCGATGAGTTCCGACCGAATCGTGCTCGTGGGCGTCGTCTGGACCGCGATCCTGCTGCTGCTGCTCGTGCTGCGGGAGATCCTGCGTGCATCCGGGCATCGCGGGAACGGCCGCGTGATGAAGGTGCTCGACGTGCTGACCGTGTTCATGGTCATGGCCTTCAGCGTGGCCGCCATCGCGCGCCTGGGCATGCTGGTCAACCCGCCCGAGGTGCTCGCCGAGGGGAGTGCCCGGCCGACGCCCATGGCCACGGGCGCGCCCGCGCCCACCGCGATGCCGACTGCGACCCTGGCCCCCACGCCCAGGTCGACTCCGTCGCCCACGCCCGATCCGACGTCGACCCCCGAGCCGACCAGGGCTCCGACCCCCACGCCCGAGCCCACGCCTGCGTCGACCCAAGTGCCGACGCCCAAGCCGACCCGGTCGCCCACGCCACCTCCGACGTCGACCCCCGCGCCCACGCCCACGCCCAGGCCAACTCCGACTCCGACTCCGACACCGACGGCCACGCCCACGCCGAAGCCGACGCCCGCCCCGACCGTCCCGCCCACGCCCACGCCGACGCCCACGCCCGCCCCGACCGTCCCGCCCACGCCCACGCCGACGCCCACGCCGACGCCGACGCCGGCGCCGACCGTCCCGCCGCCGCCCGCGACGCCGCCGGCGACGCCGAGGCCCGGCGACGGAAGCGTGACGCTCCCGGCGAAGGTGCGCGCCTACGAGGTCTCGGACGGCCGTGTCGCGGGCTACCGGACCATCACGCTCTCGGGGCAGTCCACGGCCCGCGCCGGCGCTCCGGTGACCGTGGCCATGCCCTCGTTCGACGACCCCGACGGCACGCTGGACCTGGTGCAGGTGCTCACGGGGAAGCTCAAGGGGCGCTGGGTGGCCCCCGACGGCAGGTCTGTCGTCTACACCCCCGACTGACCGCCCAGCGGCTCGTCGAGGAGCTCGGCGTAGGCCGCCATCACGCCGCTCGCCATGGCCTCCCACGTCGGCAGGCGCCACCCGGTGCGATCCACGGAGCGGCCCATGCGCGCGGCCTCGGTGATGGCCGCCGCGAGCCGTTCGCCCTCGGAGTCGGGCTCGACGAGCGCGATGCGCCCATCCGCCACGAACGACCGGACCTCGCGGTGGGCGGGGATCGCGGATGCCAGCACCGGGGCGCCTGCTGCGGCCGCCTCCAGCACCGTCATGCCGAACGCCTCCTGCCGCGAGAGCGTCAGGAACAGGTCCGCCGTGGCGTACCAGCGGGCAAGGTCCTCGCTGGTCACGTGACCCGCCAGCTGGACCCGGTCCGAGACGCCCAGGCGGACCGCCGTCTCCCGGACGGCGCCCGAGGCGGATCCCTCGCCGATGACCACCAGGCGCGCGTCCGGCAGGTGGGGCAGCGCCGTCACGATGCGGGCGACCCCCTTGTAGGGCTCCAGGCGTCCCACTGACAGCAGTGTGCGCTCGCCGGGCACGCGGGCCGGGAACGGATCGACCTGCCTGTCCGCGGGCGGCAGGTCGACCCCGTTGGGGAGCACGAACAGCGGCAGGTCGCCGAAGTCGCGCTCGAGCCAGCCGCGCTCCGCGGCCGAGACCGCGATGACCGCGCCCGCGTGGCGCAGCATCCGGCGCGCGACGAGGCGGTAGGGGAGATGCAGCAGCGCGCTCATCGGCGTGTGGGCCGCCGCATGGTAGTGCGGCGTGACCACGAGCGGGACACGGCGGCCGCGCGCGCCGATGGCGGCGGCCAGCGGCACCAGCGACTGGTAGTTGTGGGCGTGGAGCAGGCGATAGGCGCTCGCGTGTCGCCACAGCCAGCGGGCCAGGACCGGGCTGATGAAGTAGCGGGCGTCGCCGCGCAGGGTGGGGAATCGACGGACGAGGATGCCATCCAGCCGCTCCTGGGAGGGCAGCCCGCCCGACGGGTCCGTGGTGAGCACCTCGACCGGGACCCCGCGCCGGACGAGCTCGCCCGCGAGCGCCTGGACGTGGCGCTCGACACCGCCGATGGCGGGGTGATACCTGGGCGTGACGAGCGCGACGGGGGGACGCATGCGGACATGGTCCCATACGTGCCGGGACGTTCGACTCACCGCCAGGTCACCGCTCCGCACCGTACCTTCAGGCCGATGGTCGAACCGACGCGACCGACGAATGTGCCTCGCCGGCAGGAGCCCCAAGATCGTGAGCCTCATCGACGACCTGACGCGCAGCACGCTCCGGATCGCCCCCGGCGCCGCCGCCCATGCCTTCTACCTCCGGGAGCGCTGGCGCGGCGAGCCGTCGATCGTGGCGCTCGATCGGCTGGTGCCCCGCGGCGGCGCCGTGGTGGATGTCGGAGGGCACCGGGGTGTCTACAGCCGGCGCCTCGCCTCGCTCGTCGGGCCCACCGGCCAGGTGCACGTGTTCGAGCCGAACCCCGATGGGTTGGCGGTGCTGCGCAGGGCGCTGGGCGGTCGGGCCAACGTGACCATCCATGCGCTCGCCCTCTCCGATCACACCGGTGAGGGGGCCCTGCTGCGTCCGATCGCGGATGGGCGCCGGGTGGATGCGATGTCCAGCCTGTCCAGCGAGGGCATCCGAAGCGAGGTCGCGCACGACTCGGTGCCCGTCCGCATCGACACCCTGGACCATGCGCTGGCCGGTGAGACGCGGCGCCTCGCGTTCATCAAGGTGGATGTCGAGGGACACGAGCACGCGATGCTGATGGGTGCCGTGGAGCGCCTGCGCCGGGACCGGCCCACGCTCCTGGTGGAGGTGGAGCAGCGACACCGCGAACTGCCCGTCATGGCCACCTTCGAGTGGCTGGCCGCCCTGGGGTATGAAGGCGCGGTCCTTCGCCGGGGCGTCGGTGAGCGGCCGATCTGGGAGTTCGACGTCCAGCGCGACCAGCTCGCCCACCTCGGGGACGGGTTCGGCCGCGGACGGCCCGACGACGCCTACGTCACCGACTTCCTGTTCCGGCACCCGGCGCGCACCGACGCCTGACGTTCGCCTGAAGCGTCCGCCTGACGTCCGAGAATCGGGGTGGCGCCCGGGTCGCTCGGCCCCGGGCGCCGGGTGCGGCCGTCGCCTCCGGGCAGGGAGGCTCTCGGACCGACACCAGGAAGCGGCTGCTCCGACGGCCGGGACGCGACCGTGGCGCACCTCCCGCACCCCGGATGTCTGGGTCATCCGGACCGCGTCACCCCGACGGGTGCCGTCACGCGGCAGGGCGTGACGTGAGGGATGGCCGCCCTGGCGAACTCGGCTCCCGGGTCTCGCTCCCGGGTCGTCACGGCGGCCGTCGGCGAGACGGTAGCCGGAAGTACCACGCCTGTCCATGACCCTGGTACCACTCGCGTCGCGCGCCCGCACCACCTGCGATGAGCACAGGTCACTCGAGGCGTTCGAGCGCCCCGAGGTCAGGAGCCTCGCCGGAGTACACGTCGCTGACGTCATCGATGATCACGCCCGCGTCGATGGCCGGGGAGGTGGCGCGGAGCGCGTAGTCCCGTCCGTCACGGTCCGCGAACCGGGGATCCGCGTCCGTTCCGCGGCGGTCGTATCCGGTCCACGCGCTGAACGTGGTCTGGCTGGACGTGCGCCGCCCGTCGGGGAGGGTCGCGAACGTGCCGCTGGTGCGTGCCAGGTTGTCGTCGATGCGGGCGGAGCCGGGCAGCCATGTGACCAGGCCGTAGACCTTGGCTCCCGTGCCGGTCAGGTCGATGATGTTGTTGGCGATCCGCAGGCCATCGGTCCGGCCGCTGTAGGTCCTCGAGTCAGATCCCAGGGAGAACGCGAAGCCATCGAGGTCCACGAGCGTGTTGTTGGCGACCAGCATCCGCTCCGCGCAGCGCAGGAACATCCCATAGCTCCGGCCGGCCGTGGCGCCGCCCCAGGCGACGTTCCGGATGAAACGATTGTCGGCGCACGCGAGGCCGCTGTCGGTGCCCGTCTCCAGCACGTTCTCGTTGTTCCAGACCACGTTGTCCGCCATGGTCACGTTCGAGGCGCCGTAGATCTCGAAGGCTCCGCCGTCCCAGCCGTAGTCGTGGCTGACCGCGCGATTGTCGTGGATCCGGTTGCCGGAGGCGATGACGTCGCCGGTCGAGCGGACGAAGCCGATGCCCGATGCGCCCGAGTCGTCGTTGCCGCCGACGGTGTTGCGCAGCATCCGGTCCTGGTGGTGGATGTGGTTGTCGAGGATGCGCGTGCCTTCGCCCGCGTATCGGATCTCGATGCCCTGCTCGTTGCCGAAGATCTCGTTGCCGCGGATGGTCACCCGCGTCGAGCTGTGGCTGAGGACCCCGTAGCTGCGGTTGTCGTGGATGACGTTGTCGATGATCCCGATCCGGTCGGCCCCGGAGTCGACCCTCACCCCCGCACCCTGGTAGGAGCCGCCCTGGGCCGCGACGATCTCGAAGCCCTCGATGCGCACGTCGTGGACGCCCGCCAGGCGCACCACGTCCACGCGTCCGCCGAGCGAGCCGTCGAGCACCGGGCGGGGACCCGTCGGGACACCCCGGAAGATGGTCGGGTCACCCTGGCTGCCGCTGCGGCGAACCGTGAATCCGACGTAGGTGCCCGGGTCGACCAGGACGATCGCGCCGGATGGCGCCGCGTCGGCCGCCTTCTGGAGCGTGCGCCAGGGTGCCTCCGCGGAGCCTGGTCCCGCGTCGTCGCCGGTGACCGCGACGTGATACGTGGCCCGCATGCCCGGCTCCGGCGTCGGCTCGGGCCTGGGCGTCGCCGTCGGCTCGGGCATGGGCGTCGGCTCGGGCGTCGGCTCGACTGTGGGCTCGGGCGTCGGCTCCGGCGTCGGCTCGGGCCTGGGCGTCGCCTCGGGCGTCGGCTCGACTGTGGGCTCGGGCCTGGGCGTCGGCTCGACTGTGGGCTCGGGCATGGGCGTCGGCTCGGGCGTCGGCTCGACTGTGGGCTCGGGCCTGGGCGTCGGCTCGACTGTGGGCTCCGGCGTCGGCTCGACTGTGGGCGTCGCCGTCGGCTCGGGCGTGGGCTCGGGCCTGGGCGTCGCCGTCGGCTCGGGCGTCGGCTCGGGCGTCGGCTCGGGCCTGGGCGTCGCCGGCACCGGATCCTGGCTCGCGACCTCCACCTCCAGGTCGTCGAATGCGAGTGTGACCGGGCCGTTGGCCACCTTCCCTCCGGCATACGCCATGAGCCCGACTCGCCCGTGGGCCTGGAGTTCGGGTCGCTCGTCGGTGTCGACGTACGGCCATCCCCTGGGCTGGGCGTCCCGCGCCGGCCATGCCTTCAGCTTCAGCACCGTCGGCGAGCGCCCCGTGACGCGCGCACGAACCGCGAGGTCCATGCCCGGTCGCACCACCAGCCCCTCGACGTGCGCCTCTCGGCCGATGTCCGTCTCTCGGCCGTCGACGCGTCGTGTCGCCTGAAGGTGGATGCCGCCATTCGGATCGATGCGCGTCTTGAGTCGGTACTCGGCGCCCGAGGACTGCCTGCGCGCGATGCCGTAGGCGTAGATCGACCCGCCGACCGGAAGCCGGTCGATGCGCACCCGGAACGTCAGGTCGATGTCGCGCGCCTGGGCACCGATGCGGGTCGCCGTGCGTGTGGCACCCGTGCCCAGTCGCAGGATCCCAGCCTCGCCATCGACGGAGTAGTCGTCGGTCCGACCCGAGACGGTGTAGGCGTCGTCGCCACCCGATCCACCCCAGCCGGTGTCGACCACGCGCTGGAACCGGTCCCGCGCCACGGTCGCGCCGACGCTGTCCAGGACCGGCGCGTCCGGCGTCGGGCTCGGCTCGGGCCGGGGCGGCGGCGTCGGATCGCGGCTCGGCTCGGGTCGGGGCGTCGGCGTCGGCTCGCGGCTCGGCTCGGGCGTGGGAGTCGGCGTCGGCTCGGGTGCCGGCCTCGGCCGGGTGCGGTCGCCCGGCCGCACGGCACGCACCGTGAGGTCGTCCAGGTGCACGGTCAAGGGTGACGCTCCTGTCCCGACGCCGCGGACCCGCAGTGCGACCCTGCCACGACCGACCACGATGCCCGCGCGGTCGCGCCGGAGGAGCAGCCATGTCCTCGGCTGCCGCGACCCGGTCGGCCACACGCGCATCCCGATGATGGTCGGCGAGGTGCCGACCACGCGCATCCGGACCTCGAGCGGCGTGCCGCGCCCGACGACCACGCCGGACGCCGCCAGGGTGCCCCCGAGCGGCTGGACGCGCCCGCCGCTGACCCGTGACGCGGCGACCGTGACGCTGCCGTCTGGATGGATGGTCAGCCGTGTCCGCACCTCACCGTCGTCGGTCCGACGCGCGCTCGTGACCAGCTGGAGGACACCACCGACCGGCAGCGCGCCGAGCGTGACGCGGTAGCGGATGTCCACGTCGCGGCGAGCCACCCTGGCGACCTCCACGACGCGCCGACCGCCATCGCCGGCCAGGGCGATCGTCCCGGTCGCGCCGTCGACCGCGAACCCGGCCGAGCCTGCCGGGAAGGCGTAGTCGGTGGCTCCGCCACCCCAGCCACGAGTGACCACCCGGTCGAACGGGTCGGCGGCGAGCACCCGCTGCGCCGGCGTGCCGGAGCGGGCCGCGGGCGCCAGCGCCAGCAGGGTCGCGAGCACGACCGCGAGGGGGACCAGGCTCCTGGCGCGGAGCCGCGGACGGTGCGCGGCGGACCCCATGTTCGACCTCTGCCCCCCCGACCATCCCGCGAGTCGTCGCGTCACGCACGGCCGCCTGTCGGGCCGTCAGGCTCGGCATGGATGCCCGACCCGGCTCGGACGGTCCCAGAACGTCCGAGCCGCGACGACCCGTCAGGCGGACCATCCCCGGAGGTACCGCAGGGCGAGTCCGGGTCGGGTGGGTCGCGGTCCGGGGAGGCTCGGAGCGGTTCGGTGGGCGCACGGTCGCGCGGTCGGGTGGTGCGTCCGAGCACCAGGTCGGCGTGCAGGCCGCGGGCATGGTCCCCCAGGGAGGGTCGCGGGCATGATCGGCTCGGTGTGGCGACCGTCTGCCCCGGGCGTCGGTGCGATCGCGGGCCCGCCCCGTACACTCGCCGCTGATGGACACGCAGACGATCACCCAGAGCCTCGCCTACATCAGCTGGGTGCTGCTCCTGGGCATGGGTCTGGGCATGCTCGCCCTCGCCGTCCTGCTCCGACAGGCGACCGACGCGACGCGCGGGTTCCTTGGCTTCACGGCGATCACCGCGGGCGTCATCGGGGTCCTCGTCTGGTTTCTGGACACGAGCCTGCCGGAGCCCGCGAACCTGCACATCCAGGCCGCGCACGCGGTCGATCCAACTCGGTCCGCCTCGGTCGCCGCGTTCGGAGTGCTCGCGCTCGTCGCGGGAGCGCGGATGCTGCGGGGCCATCGCGCCCTGTGGCTGGGGAGCCTGGGCGTGCTGGCGGGGGTGGGGGCCATGGTCCTGGCCGCCCTCGGATGGGCGGGCGATCCGGTCGAGGGGGTGCCGCTCCTGGTCCAGCTCCTGGCGCTCTCCGCGGTCACGGGCGGCTCCGTGGCCGCGGTCATCCTCGCCCACTGGTACCTGGTGACGCCGCGCATCTCGGAGCAGCCGCTCATCCTCACGACGCGCCTGCTGTGCTGGGCGCTGGTGGTCCAGCTGCTGCTGTATCTCGTGTGGGTCGCCACGGGGCTCCCCGCGGGACCCCCGTTCAGCGCCCTGACCGGCTCCAATGCCGCGCTCGTCTGGCTGCGCCTGGTCGTGGGCATCCTGTTCCCCCTGGCGCTCGCCGTGATGGCCTACAAGACCGCCCTCACGCGGTCGATGGAGTCGGCCACCGGATTGCTGTACATCGAGCTGACGCTGGTGCTCGCCTCCACGATCGTCGCGGCGGGCCTGGCCGTGGGCACCGGGCTGCTGGTCTGATCGCGTCGCGATGGACGAGACGACGACCGGCGCGGCTCCTCGGACACCCGTGCTGACCGTCCGCGTCCGGCTGTTCGCGATGCAGCGACAGCAGCTGGGCGTCAGGGCGCTGGCGCTGGAGGTGCCCGAGGGGTCCACGGTGGAGGCGGCGTTCGCCGCGCTCGCGACGCTCCACCCGATCCTCGCGCCGGCCGGACCGACGCTGCGCTACGCGATCAACGGCGTGTACGCGGATGCCGGCGCGGTGCTGCACGCGGGGGACGAGCTGGCGCTCATCCCGCCCGTCGCGGGCGGCGCGGAGGATTCTCCAGGAGCGCCGTACCGGCGCATCGAGCTGTCCGAGGCGCCGTTCGACGACCGCCTGCTCGCGGAGCTCCGGCGTGCGGTCGCCACCGACGCGGACGGCGCGGTGGTGCTGTTCCTGGGTCAGACGCGCGCCTCGCCGGGGACGCCCGCGCCTGGCCAGGAGGCGGAGGCCGCGCGGCACGCCGGGCGCGCCGTCGAGGGACTGGAGTACGAGGCGTTCGAGACGATGGCGGTCGCCGTCCTCCATCAGGTCGCCGACGAGATCGTCGCCCGACATGGCGTCAGCCGCGTGGCGATGGTGCATCGGACCGGCGGCGTGCCGCTGGGCGAGGCGAGCGTGGTCATCGCGGTCGCCGCGCCCCATCGTGACGCGGCATTCGAGGCGTGTCGCTACGCCATCGAGGAGCTCAAGGCACGGGCACCCATCTGGAAGTCGGAGCGATTCTCGGATGGGTCCGTGTGGATGGGCGCACCGGCGCGCACGTCTCCGGCGCGCACGTCTCCGCCGGACGACCCGGGCGACGCCTGACCGGCGCATCTGCCGCGGACGCGGCCGAACATGGCCGGCCGCCGCCGGACCTGCCCCGACGCGGCCGGACATGCCCAGACGACGCGGCCGGACACGTCGCGAGCGGCGTACCCTTGCACCATGACCGACCCCTCCAGGCGGCCCGAGTCCCGGCCGCCCGAGTCCCGACCCCCAGATCCGGTCAGCGGTCCCGTGGAGACGGGCGGATTCCGGGCGTGGACGGCGCGCAGCATCGGCGGCGACACGGGGCCCGAATGGCAGTCGTGGACCTGGACCACGTCGGGCCGCGGCGGCTGCTCGTGGCTGGGCATCCTGCTGGTGATCCTGGGCGTGGCGCTGCTGGTCCAGCAGCTGCTGCCCGGCGTGACGTTCACGTCGCTGCTCCTGGCGGCGCTCGCGGTCGCGTTCGGTGCGGCATGGCTGCTGGGTGGCTGGGTGGGTGCCACGCTGCCCACCCTCGCGCTGGGCGCCTGGTCGGCGTCGCGCATCGCGACCGAGCTGGGCTACCTCGCGGGAGACGGCTGGACGCCCCTGTTCGTGGGCGCGGCGCTCATCGCGGCGTGGGTGATCGGCAGCCTCCAGCGGGTCCGACGCGCCTGGGCGCTGTGGGTCGGGCTGGTCATGGTCATCTTCGGCCTGGCCGCGGTCGGGGACCTGATGCCGGCGGGCTGGGATGTGCTCTGGCCGATCCTGCTGGTGGGCCTGGGCATCGCCCTCATCATGCGCCGGCGCACCGTCTGACCCGAGGGCGACCGGCCCCCAGGTGAGCGGCCTCACGCCTGTGCTGGCGGGCGGGTCCGGCGGGGGCCGGTCGCGGGGCGGGGGCGCCCGCGCGCGG
Organism: Chloroflexota bacterium; assembly: GCA_034436555.1. Taxonomy (GTDB): domain Bacteria; phylum Chloroflexota; class Limnocylindria; order Limnocylindrales; family CSP1-4; genus JAFMJV01. The sequence goes on from DAOTUU010000057.1 coordinate 41,472, forward strand.
CCTCGACGTCAGCCCGCCGCTCGCCCGCTGCCGATGGTCCGCTCCATGACCCGCAGCGCCACGCTCGCGAGCGGCTCGGTGATCTCCGCGTGGAGCTCCTGCCACGCCTGGCCCGGGGAGAGCGCCGGCCGGTAGGCCCGGTCCGCGGTCATCGCCTCGAAGCGGTCGGCGATGGCGATGATGCGCGCGCCCAGCTCCCGGTCGTCGTCCACGAGCGTGGGCAGGCGACCGGTGCCGTCCAGGCGCTCATGGTGACCCGCGACGAGCGGCGCGAGGCCGCCCAGCACGCGCGAGCGCTCCAGCACCGCCGCTCCGTGGCGGGCGTGCTCGTCGATGACCTGCTTCTCGTGGGGCAGCAGCCGCTCGGACTTCTCGAGGTAGGCGATGGGCACCAGCAGCTTGCCCAGGTCATGCAGCAGGGCGGCGCGGCGCACGTCGGTCGCCACGCGCGGCTCCAGGCCCAGCGCCGCGCTCGTCCGGGCCGCGAACTCGGCCACCCGCCGACCGTGCCGGCCCATCGCGGGCGTGCGCGTGTCCACCAGATCCGCGAACGCGCCGGCGATGGCATCGAGCCCCGCCTCGTCGCTCTGGCGCTCCCGGTGGAGCGGCTCCAGCTCCAGCATCCGCTTCGTGAGCGCGGGCGATCCGAGCTCCGCCCACAGTCCGCCCCGTGCCAGGTCCAGCGCGGCGTCCACGAGAGCCGGATCGAGGATGCTGCCTCGCTCCCGGCGGAGGGCACGGGCGATGGTCTCGGGCGTGGCCCTCGGGGCGGCGGCGGCCAGCGCGGCGGTGACCGCGAGCCGCAGGACCCGGGCGCCCATGGGCACCGCGGTCCGACGCTCGTGGCGCGGCCCCTTGCCATCCCACCGCTCCTCGGCGGACGCGACCGCCTCCATCACGCCCGCGGGCAGCCCGAGCACGCGCACGAGCGCCGCCGCCCGGTCCGGTCGCGAGAGATGGGGTGCCGCCCGCCCTGCCGAGTGCGCTGTGCCCGTGGGTGCCATGCCGCCTGCGCGGTGATGCCCGCGGCGGCGTGTCTCGACCGGCGGCTCGACATCGGCGGGCTCCAGGCCGGTGCTGCCCGCGTCCCGCAGCAGCCCCGCGTAGAGCAGGTCGGAGCGGGCCTCGTCGCCCAGCTCGAGCTCCGCGGCGAGGCGCGACGCGAGGTAGGCCGCGCGCACCGCGTGGCCCGCGGGCCGACGCTCGGCCGGGTCGAGGCACGCCGACAGGACCGCCAGCACCTCCGCCGTCCGTCGCGCAACGCCGTGCGGGTGCGCGGGCGCGATGCCCATCGACCGCGGGGCAGGGTGGTCGGGCGCGTCATCGGTGACGCCGCCCGCGCGCGTCTCGCCGATGCCCGGCAGGTACCGCGATCCGGGCAGGCGCACGCCCGACGGATCGGGCTGCTCGCGGACCAGGTGGCTCACGACGGCGACGGCTGGAAGCGGTGCGTGGAGGCGGGGATCCAGCTGGGTCCGCCAGGCCAGCAGCCACGCGCGCTCCATCGGGCGCAGCGGCGCGACCGCCATCCGCTCCGGAACCACGCCGGGCGCCGCCGGCCGCTCCATCGGATCGTCCAGGCTGGGAGGCGGGCCGGGCATGAACACATCCGGAAGGCGGTCGATGGCCATGCCTCGATGGTGCGGCGGCGGGCCGCCCCGGACCGCTCACCGGTGGTCCCGGTGGGGGTGATCCGTGGTACCGGATGCGCACGCGGCGCTATCGGGTGTAGAGCCCCTCGGGGTCCAGCTGCTCGCGGATGAGCCGCAGCTCCTGCGCCGTCGGCTCGGGCGTGGTCGCCAGGGCGTCGGCGACCCGCACGCTCCAGCCCATGCCCTGCCGGACGGCGTCCAGCGTGGCGCCGGGGTGGAGCGAATCGAGGCGCATCTCCCCGTGCTCATCGAAGTGGTAGATGCCCAGGTCGGTCACGACCACCGACGGCCCGCTGCCCATCCAGCCCTGCTCCGCCCGGATGCGCGCGGACGCCTCCGCGCCGCCGAGATTGCCCGGCGAGGTGCGGAAGTCGATGCGCTCCACGAACGACCGCGCGGACTGGCGCATGACCACGAACACGCGGCGCGCGTTGATGGCGATCTCGCAGGCGCCGCCCGAGCCGGGCAGCCGGGTCCGTGGCTGGTCGTAGGGTCCGATGACCGTGGTGTTGATGTTCCCGAAGCGGTCGATCTGCGCCGCGCCCAGGAAGCCCACGTCGATGAGCCCGCCCTGGAGGTACAGCGCGAACAGATCGAGCATGCCCGTCACCGCGGTCGCCCCGGTGACGATCGTGGGGTCGCCGATGCTCAGCGGCAGTCGAGCGGGCCGGGCGCCGAACACGCCCGATTCGTAGACCAGCTCCAGGTCCGGTGCGACGGTCAGCTTGGCGAGGTTCACCGCGATGTTCGGGAGGCCCACGCCGACGAAGCACACCCGCTGGCCCGCCAGCTCCCGGGCGGCCGCCACGATCATCATCTCGGAGCGTGAGAACGCCCCCGTCGGGATCGGCACGGGGTCCGCGGCGGTCATGCGTACTGTCCGTACTCCACGGAGCCCGACGGCGCCGATCCGGTGGGCCGGATGCGCTCCATCACCTCGGGGCCGAGGCGCTCCAGGTACGCGGTGCGGTCAGGCAGCGCGTGGACCCACGTGTCGAGCCACGCATCCAGCGTCTCCCGCTCGCGGCTGATGGCGTCCCACTCCACGTAGAACCGGCTGTCGCGATCGTAGTAGCCCTGGGCATAGGAGGGATGCGCGCCATACGGCTCCACGACCACGGCATCGACGATGAGCCCCGGGATGAGCGTCCGGTTGGGATCCGCCCGGATGACGTCGGGCGCCACCAGCTCCTCCACCACCACGATGACCCGGTCCGCCGCGAAGGCGGCCTCCTTCTGGCATCCGGTGAGGCCCCAGACATGGGTGTTGCCCTCCGCGTCCGCGCGCTGGGCGTGCACGATGGTGACGTCCGGGTGGATGGGCGGCACGGCGTACACGAGGTCCTCGCCATAGGGCGAGCGGATGGGCCGGATGAGCGGGTTGGCCGTGGGCAGGTCCGTCTCGAAGTACGAGCGGAGCGGGAAGAAGGGAAGCTTCATGGCGCCCGCGGTGTACCTGCCGACCATCCCGAAGTGGCTGTACTCCTCCAGCTCCAGGGACGCATGGGCCCCTTCCGTGACGCGACGCACGGCGTGCAGCCCGCCCACGCCCGGGTTGCCCAGCCAGCTGAACACGAGCTTGCGGGCCACGCCCGCCCCGATCATCTGGTCGTAGATGACGTCCGGCGTCATCCGGATGAGCGTCAGGTCCCGCCGCCGCTGGCGGATGAGCTCGTGCCCCGCCGCGAAGCAGATGAGATGCGTGAACCCCTCGATGGCGACGGAGTCCCCGTCACGCACGAGCTGGGCGATGGCGTCGCGCATCGTGGCGACCTTGGACGTGGGCATGGACGGATGATGCGACATCGTGCGCCGACGCGGGTGCCCGGCACGGGAGTGCGCCGTGAGTGCGCCCCGATTGCACCCACGCTTCACTTGATTGACACGAGGCGCGCCACGGTTGCACGATACGGGTCCCAGCAGCCCCCGCGTCCCCCGGATTCCCCGATCCCGCGCGGTCGCTGCCATCGAGGAGGATCGCATGCACGTTCGAGCTCCGGCGATGCGCGCGGGTGTCGCGCTGGCCCTGTCGGCGGCCCTCGTGGTGCCGGCGGCGGGGTCCGTGATGGCCCAGGATGCGCGGCCCAGCCTGTTGCGGGTCGCCCGTCTGTCGGACTTCCTGCCGAGCATCCACCCGGTCAGCCTGGGAACGGGCAACCAGGAGATCATGGCCGACATGCTGTTCAGCACCCTCGTGGATGTGGACAGCGACGAGGTCACGATCCTGCCCGATCTCGCCGAGTCGTGGGAGGTGTCCGAGGACGCCACCACCTACACGTTCCACCTCAACCCGGCCGCGGTCTGGAGTGACGGCCAGCCCGTCACCGCGGACGACGTGCTCTATACCATCGCCTGGGCGAACCAGAACCCCACGGCCTTCAAGCAGCTCAGCGTGGCGGCGTTCCAGGGTGTCGCCGGGGGCGCGGACGTCGTGGGCACGACGGACATCCCGAGCGGCGTCAAGAAGATCGACGATCACACGGTCGAGATCACCCTCGCGGCTCCCGATTCCACGTTCCTGCGCCGGATCGCCGGTGCGGTCTACTACATCCTGCCCAAGCACATCCTGGGCGATCTGACCGCCGCCGAGGCGGAGACCTGCGACTTCTGCCTGGGCGTCGCCGACGCGGTGGTCGGCTCGGGGCCGTACGACATCACCACCTCGATCTCCGCGACCGGCGCCGGGTTCACCGCCAAGGAGAACTACTGGAAGGGCAAGGACTCCGAGATCAAGGAGGTCGACTACCGCATCCAGGACTCCAACGTCACCGTCGCCCAGCTCGCCGCGGGCGAGCTCGACCTGGCCATCCGCGTGCCGCCCGCCGAGGGTCCCGGCCTGGTGGACGCGCCCGGGCTCAAGCAGCTCAACGTGCCGGGCGTGGGCATCTTCTCCATCAACTTCAACCACAACAACACCGACAAGGCCTTCCGCCAGGCGATCGCATACTCCATCGACCGGCAGCAGATCATCGATTCGGTGCTGGGTGGCCTGGCGACCCTGAACTACACCATCCCGCCCGGCTTCAACACCGTGCCGGGTCTGCTGGACAAGATCAACCACTACGACTACGACCCCGAGGCGGCCAAGGCGAAGCTCGCCGAGTCCTCGTGGGGGGACAAGACCGTGCGCATGGCGCTCCTCGCGGACGACCCCAACTTCACGGTCACGGCGCCCGCGCTCCAGCAGGCGATCCAGGACAGCCTGGGCATCACCGTCGAGCTGAACCCGCTGCCCACGGCGGGCTACTCCGACCTCATCCAGAAGACGGACGACTGGGACATCTACCTGTCGTTCGGCGGCAGCGAGGGCGTCGGCTGGTACCAGTCGCAGCAGTACTACGACTGCGACGGGCTGGGCTCGCTCCAGTTCAAGCTGAGCGAGGAGCGCGGCGAGTGCGCCCTGTACGACCCGCTGTTCGAGAAGGCGGCCTCGTCCGTGGGCGACGCACAGACGGAGGTCCTGACCGAGCTCGGCATGACCCTCAACGACAATCTGCCCGAGATCTACCTGTGGCAGCCCAACTACCTGCACGTGTACTCCGACCGGCTCGGTGGCGGCTTCACCATCTACCCCAACGAGCGTGAGTCGTTCCAGAAGATCCTGGACTGGACGTACGCCGACTGAGGTCGGACGGACGGTCGAGATCGATCGGCTGGTGAACGCGCCCACCGGTCGCCTCCCGCACCTGGTTTGAGGAGGCCCGGTGGGCGCCTACATCATCCGCCGCCTGTTCATCGCGATCCCGGTCCTGCTCGGGATCACCCTGATCGGGTTCGTCGCGCTCAAGCTCGCGCCCGGCGATCCGCTCACGTCATCGCTCAACCCGGACGTCCTGGCGAACCTCGCCTCGAACCCGGAGATCCTGGAGCAGGAGCGCATCCGGCTGGGGTTCGACCAGCCGATCTTTCCCCACCAGTACCTGCGCTGGCTGGGGGGCGTGCTCCAGGGTGACCTGGGCTACTCCATCAGCACCCATCGGTCCATCGCGTATGAGATCGGGTCGCGGCTGCCCCAGACGCTGTACCTGATGATCACGGCGCTCGTCCTGGCCGTGCTCATCGGGATCCCCGTGGGCGTCATCAGCGCGGTCAAGCAGTACTCCAAGACCGACTACGCCCTCAACGGCATCACCGTCTTCCTGGCGTCGGTGCCGGTGTTCGTGCTGGGCCTCGTGTTCGTGTACGTGTTCGCGGTGAACCTGCGCCTGGTGCCCACGAGCATGCTTCACAGCTATGGCCGCTCGGACATCCCCGACGCCCTCCACCACCTGCTGCTGCCCGCGGCCGTCCTCGCCATCGTGAACGCCGCGCCGCTGGCGCGCTACACCCGGGCGGCCATGCTGGACGTGCTCCACAGCGAGTACGTCACCACGGCCCGCGCGAAGGGCCTGGTGCGCCGCCACGTCATCCTGCGCCACGCGTTCCGCAACGGCCTCATCCCGATCATCACGATCATCGCGTGGCTGGCTCCGGAGGCCATCGCGGGGGCCGTCATCACGGAGCAGATCTTCGCCTGGAACGGCATGGGCCAGCTGGCGGTGAACGCGGCGGACGCGCGCGACCCGTCGCTGATGATGGGCATCATCCTCATCACCGGCATCGCCGTCCTGATCGCCAACATCATCGCGGACATCGCCTACGCCGTGGCCGACCCGCGCGTGCGCTACAACATGGGCAAGGCATGACGGAGGGATCCACGCCGGACCGCGTCGTCCTGGGGGGTGCGACGGCGGAGGCGCCCACCACCGCCGCGGGTGCCACGGTGGGCGCGGGTGTCGTGCCCATCGACGCGCTGTCCGGCGTCACCCAGGTGGTCATCGCCGATCACGTCTCGCCCACGCGCGCGGCCGCCAGCCGGTTCGTGCGGCATCGCCTGGCCGTGGTGGGCCTGGTGGTCGTCGCGGTCATCATCGTGATGGCCATCGCGGCGCCGCTGCTGACGCCCTGGGACCCCAACCGCATCGACTTCGCGACGGGCGCGCGCCAGCCCCCCAGCGCGCTGCATCCCCTGGGCACCGACGTGGCGGGCCGCGACGTGTGGGCCCGGGTGCTCTACGGCGGCCGAACGTCCGTGGCGGTGGGGTTCGGCGCGGTCGCAATCTACCTCGTGATCGGGGTCGCCCTGGGCCTCCTCGCCGGGTTTCACGGCGGTCGCCTGGACCAGGGGATCATGCGCTTCACGGACACCATCCTGTCCATCCCGCCGCTGCTGCTCATCATCGTGTTCGTGTCGGTGGTGGGACCGTCGATCGGATCGGTCATCGCGGTCATCGCGCTGCTGGGCTGGCCCATCACGTGTCGCCTGGTGCGCGGCCAGCTGCTGGTGCTGCGCGAATCGGAGTTCATCACCGCCGCCCGCGTGGTCGGCGTGCCCAACCGGGAGATCCTGCTGCGGCATATGCTTCCCAACGTGCTCGGGCCGCTCACGGTCGTGGCGACGTTCGGCGTCGCGACCGCGGTGCTGCTGGAGTCGAGCCTGTCGTTCCTGGGCCTCGGCGTGCGTCCACCGGAGGCGAGCTGGGGAAACCTGATCACCGAGGCGACCAGCCCGGTGGTCCTCAACACGATGTGGTGGCAGTGGGTGCCGGCGGCGATCGCGATCACCCTGATGGTCCTGGGTGTCAACTTCGTCGGCGACGGGCTCCGCGACGCCATCGACCCCCGAACCGTGAGGAAGTCATGAGCACTCGACGTGCGCCGCTCACCTCCGTCCTCGTGTTCGCCGCGATGGTGCTGCCCGCCGTCGCCGCCTGCGGGTCGAGCGCGTCCCCCACGCCCACGCCCACGCCCACGACCGCGCCCGCGCCGGTCGCGACGCCCGCCCCGGCCGGGCCCTCGATGTCACCCGGCGTGACGATGGATGGCACGACGGTCACCGTGGTGGGCGTCGGCCGCTACCAGTCAGTGCCCTTCGCGCTGCCCGCAGGCTCCGCCACGGTGCGCATCTCCGCGTGCAGCTCCACCCAGGTCATGCCGTTCATCACCCTCGCCGATTCGACCGGCCAGAGCGTCGGGCTCATCGTCGACCCAGAGAAGGTGATCAACAACCTCAAGGGCGGCCAGTACACCGTCTCGGCCCAGACCAACGCGGACTGCCGCTGGATGGTCACGATCACGCCCGCGTAGTCTTGCCGCCGGGTGGCCCGCCCCGTGCTCCACGCGCCCGCTGCCGCGTCGTGCGCCGGGCCGGTGTCTCAGGTGGAGGCGGCGTCCGCCGCGCCCGGCACGGCCGTCGCGTGCGCCGTCGGCAGGGTGGCAGCCGGTCGTTCGGCGGCAAGCTCCGCGGTGAAATGACACGCCACCGCCTGGTCGGGCTGCGACTCCGGCGTGGCTGCGAGCGGCGGCTCGGTGGTGGCGCAGCGTTCGGGGTTGCCCAGGCGCTCCCGCAGCCAGCACCGGGTGTGGAATCGACAGCCTGACGGCGGATCCACGGGGCTCGGGATGTCGCCCGACAGGATGATGATCCGGCGTGACCGCTCGGCGACCGCGTCGGGCACCGGGACGGCCGACAGCAGCGCGATCGTGTAGGGGTGCAGCGGCCGGTCGTACAGCACGTCCGACGGCGCGACCTCCATGATCTTGCCCAGGTACAGCACCGCCACCCGGTCGGCGATGTGGCGGACCACGGCCAGGTCATGGGCGATGAACAGGTACGTCAGGCCCAGGTCCTGCTGGAGGCGTTCCAGCAGGTTGATGACCTGCGCCTGGATGGACACGTCCAGGGCGCTGATGGGCTCGTCGCACACGATCAGCTGGGGCTCCACGGCGAGTGCCCGGGCGATGCCGATGCGCTGGCGCTGACCGCCCGAGAACTCGTGCGGGTATCGCTCCACGAACCGTGGATCCAGGCCCACCAGCCGGAGCAGCTCCGCGACCCGCGCGTTGCGGGCTCTGCCGCTCGCCAGTCCGTGGACCCGCAGCGGTTCGGCCAGGATGTCGCCCACCGTCTGCCTCGGGTTGAGGCTCGCATAGGGGTCCTGGAACACCATCTGGAACAGGCGCCGGCGGCGTCGGAGCTCCTCGCCGTCGAGGCCGCGCAGGTCCTCTCCGTCGAGCGTGAAGCGCCCGGAGTAGGGCGTCGTGACGCGCACGATCGTCCGGCCGATGGTGGTCTTGCCGGAGCCGGATTCGCCGACGAGGCCGAGCGTCTCGCCGCGGCGGATGGTGAACGACACGCCGTCCACCGCCTTCACCCAGCCGCTCCGGCGCCGCATCACGCCGCTGGTGATGGGGAAGTAGACCCGGAGGTCCTGGACGTCGAGCAGCGGGCCCTCGTGCGGCAGGCCGGCCGGCGCGGGTACCGAGACCGCGTCGGTGGGCGTGGGTGGCTGGATCATGCCCGGGTGCCCGCGGGCGTGGCCATCGGCGGCGGCGCCGGAGCGACGCCCGGCTGGAGCGGGCGGCCGGCGGCGGCCTCCTCGGCTGTGGGCGGGTGGTGGCACGCGACGCGATGCAGATCGCGCGGGACCGCGGCCGCTCGGGCCGCGCGCGCCGTGTCCAGCGGCGGGTTGACGCGCCAGCAGTCATCCACCCGCCACGCGCACCGGGGTGCGAAGGGGCAGCCGCGGATGTCGGCGGCGAGGTCCGGCGGCGAGCCCTCGATGGGGGTGAGGGCCGCCTGTCGCGGTCGGTCGAGGCGCGGCAGCGATCGCAGCAGGCCCACCGTGTAGGGATGCGATGGCGACGCCAGGACCTCCTCGGTGCGGCCGATCTCCACGAGCCGGCCCGCGTACATCACGGCGAGCCGGTCGGCGAAGCCCGCCACCACGCCCAGGTCGTGGGTGATGATGAGCACCGCCATGCCCAGCTCCGCGCGCAGTCTCTTGAGCAGCGCCAGGATCTGGGCCTGGATGGTCACGTCCAGCGCGGTCGTGGGCTCGTCCGCGATGAGCAGCGCCGGGTCGCATGCGAGCGCGATCGCGATCATCGCGCGCTGGCGCATGCCGCCGCTGAACTGGTGCGGGTGGTCATCCACGCGCTTGGCGGCGCTCGGGATGCCCACCAGTTCCAGGAGTTCCACCGGGCGCGCCCGAGCCGCCTGCCGAGACA
>DAOTUU010000058.1:0-25476 GCA_034436555.1 Chloroflexota bacterium
GCATCGTGAGCGTGCTGGTGTTCGGTGCCGGCACCAACTACGCGATGCTGCTCATCTCCCGCTACCGGGAGGAGCTGCTGGTCAGCGACGACCATCGGCTGGCCTTGAGCCGGGCGTGGCGCAAGACGGTGCCCGCGATCGTCGCGTCCAACCTGACCGTGGTGCTCGCGCTCCTGACCCTGGTCCTCGCGGTCACCCCCGGGACCCGTGGCCTGGGCGTCCCTTCCGCGGTGGGGCTGCTCATCGCGCTGGGCGCGGTGCTGTTCGCGCTGCCGCCGCTCCTGGCGATCTGCGGCCGCCGCGTGTTCTGGCCGTTCGTCCCCCGACCGGGCAGCGGCGCGCGTGACGGGCGGATCTGGCACGCGATGGCGTCGCGGGTGATGCGCCGGCCGTCGGTGAGCCTCGGCGCGGGCCTGGCGATGCTCCTGGTCATGGCCTCGGGCCTGATCGGTGCCTCCGTCGGCCTGAGCCAGGTGGAGCGGTTCCGAGTCCCTTCCGAGTCGGCGGCCGGCCTGGAGGTCCTGGCGGCGCACTTCCCGCCGGGCGAGGCGCAGCCCATCCTCGTCGTCGCGGCCACACCCGCGGCCGATCGGGTGGTGGACACGGTGTCCCGTGTCAAGGGCGTCGTGCGGGCGCACGTGACGGGTGTGACCGACGACGGCGCGGTCAGCCGGATCATGGTCACCGGGCGGTACGCCCCCGGAACACCCGAGAGCCTGGATCTGGTCAGCGAGGTGCGACGCTTCGCGCACGCGGTGCCCGGCGCCCAGGCGCTGGTGGGCGGCGCGGTCGCGACCGACCTGGACGCGCGCGCGGCCAACCAGCGGGACCTCCTGCTGGTCGTGCCTCTGGTCCTGGCGGTGAGCTTCGTGGTCCTGCTCGTGCTGCTGCGATCGGTCGTGGCCCCGTCGGTGCTCCTGATGGTCAACCTGCTGAGCGCCCTCGCCGCGATCGGGGCCGGGGCCTGGCTCAGCCGGGTGCTGCTCGGTCAGGGCGGCCTCGACCTGCAGGTGCCCCTGCTCGCCTTCCTGTTCCTGGTGGCCCTGGGCATCGACTACACGGTCTTCCTGGTCCACCGCGCGCGGACCGAGGCGGACGTGCATGGGACGCGTGAGGGCATGGTCCGGGCGGTGACGCACACGGGTGGCGTCATCACGAGCGCCGGCATCGTGCTCGCCGCGGTGTTCGCCGCGCTGGGGGTGCTGCCGTTGGTGACGCTGGGCCAGCTGGGCCTCATCGTGGGCGTGGGCGTTATCGTGGACACCCTGCTCGTCCGCACGGTGCTCGTGCCCGCGCTGTTCGGCGTGCTGGGCGACCGCATCTGGTGGCCGCGGATGGCTCCGGTGCGCCACGGACGGACGATGCGTGAGGACCATGCCAACCCTGCCGCCACCAGCTGAGGTCATCGACCCCGGAGGGCGCGCGGGCTTCGTGTCTCGCGCCATGCGGGTCGCCCAGCATGGCATCGCGGTCACGCTGACCGTCATCGGCACCGTGCATGCGGTCGCCGATGGCACCTCGGCGGCGGCCGCGGTGGCCGCTGGACTGGTGTTCCTCGGCTGGTACGCCGCAGGCAGCATCCTGCGCTCCCGGATGCCGGAGCCCCGGGTCGCCCGGTGGTGGCTCGTCGGGCTCACGCTCGTCTGGGTCGCGTCCGTCTGGGTCTCCGCGGCGTTCGTCTGGCTCGCGTTCCTGCTGTGGTTGCTGGCGGGGCTCCTGCTCTCCGCCTGGTGGGCGATCGGGTTCTCGTGTGCCGTGTTCCTCGTGGTGGCGGTCGCGCCCGCGCTCCACCGCGGCACGACCGGTCTCGCCGATCTCGTCGGGCCGTTCGTGGGCGGGGTCTTCGCCCTGGTGATCTCGCGCGGCTACCTGGAGCTGCTCCGGGATGCCACCGAGCGCGAACGCCTGGTCGCGTCGCTCACGCGGACGCAGGCGGAGATGGCCGACCTCCAGGACGAGCTCGCCCGGACGCAGCGTCACTCGGGCGCCATCGCCGAGCGGACCCGGCTCGCACGCGACATCCACGACACGATCGCCCAGGGGCTCTCGTCGATCCGGCTGCTCGCCCATGCCGCGGCCGAGCGCACCAGCGATGCCGAGGCCGGCCGCACGCTCGGCCAGGTCGAGACCCTCGCCCAGGACAGCCTGGCCGACGTGCGACGCATCGTGGCGGCGCTGGCGCCGTCGGAACTGGATGACGATGCGCTCGCCGCAGCCCTGTCCAGGATGCTCGAGCGGCTGCGCGACCAGACCGGCATCGAGATCGAGCTGCACGTGGACGAGTCCCTGCCGGCGCTCCCGACCGGCGTCGAGGCCGCCCTGCTGCGCACCGCGCAGTCCGCGCTCGCCAACGTGCGCCTGCACGCTGGGGCTGGGCGGGTCGTCGTGAGCCTCATCGATGGCGGCGACTCGGTCCGGCTCGACATCGTCGATGATGGCCGGGGGTTCGACGTCGTCGCCTGGGAGGCCTCGTCGGCCACCGCCGGCCCTGGCTACGGCCTCGGGTTCATGCGCTCGCGACTGCGCGACCTGGGCGGCGACCTGGACGTCGAGAGCACCCCGGGCGAGGGGACCGCGCTCTCCGCCTGCCTGCCCATCCACACCATCATCGAGGAGCCGTAGTGCCCATCCGCGTCCTCCTCGTCGATGACCACCCCGTCGTGCGGGCCGGGCTGCGCGCCGTAATCGACGGTCGTGACGACATCCAGGTCGTGGGTGAGGCCGCCACCGGAGAAGAGGCCATCACGCTCGCGCGGCACATCGAGCCGGACGTGGTGCTGTGTGACCTTCGACTCGGTGCCGGGATGGACGGCGAGGCCACGACCGCCGCCCTGCGCGCCCTGGGCCGGCCGCCCGCCGTGCTCATCCTCACCACCTACGACCGGGATGCGGAGATCCTGGGGGCCATCGAGGCGGGCGCCGCAGGGTACCTCCTCAAGGACGTGCCGCCCACCACCATCGTCGATGCGATCCGCACCGCTGCGCGGGGTGACATGTTCCTCACCCCGGAGCTCGCGACGCGCGTCGTCCGCGGGATGCGGACGACGCTCCCGCGGCTCACGGAGCGGGAGCTGGAGGTCCTCCGGCTGCTGGCCACCGGTGCGTCCAACAAGGAGATGGCGCGCGCCCTGTTCGTGACCGAGGCGACCATCAAGAGCCACCTGGTCCACATCTTCACCAAGCTGGGCGCGGACAGCCGCGCGCGGGCCATCCACGTCGCCCGGGAGACCGGCCTGCTCTGAGGGACAAGCGCGACGGTCGGGCGATGCACGACGTCTGACGTGCCCCCGTCCGTACACCACGGCGCTGGACGCTGACGAGATGGTGCTCGCTACGGCGGGGTCAGGACCTGGTCCAGGGTGGGAGAACGGTTCGTGGCGTGGTCGTAGCCGATGACGCACATCCGGGTGGGCGCATCCTCGAAGGGGAGGTCCACCGGGAAGACCTGGTACGCCGCATACCCGTCGGGATCGTCGCAGTCCGTGCTGTCCGCAGGACCCCATTTCCAGTCGAACATCTGCAGCTCCGGCGCCCGGAAGACGAGATCCACCAACCAGGCCTCACCGACGTCGTGCACCAGCAGCTCCACGTCGATGAGCGGTGGCGTCCGGTCGATGACCGTGGGCAGGATCGTGGGGTTCCGCACTGACTGCCAGTCCGCGTCGGCGCCGCCGGCGGGTCCGCCCAGGGCGCACATCAGCCAGTGACCGGACTCCTCCGGCAAGGGGGGGTCGAACAGCGCCCCGGGCACCAGGGCCTGTGCCTCGCCGTACACGGCCGGGTCGTGACAGTCGATCTGGCCCGCTCGCCCGATCGCCGTGCGGATGGCGTCGACGCCGGGCGTTCCCTGGAGGTCAGCCTGCCACGTGGCGGGTGACGTCCAACTGCCCGAAACCGTGGTGGCGCCGGGGTTGGACGCCAGGGTCCAGCTCGTCGCGATCACCCCGACGCCGGGATCGAGCGAGCAAGCGCCTCCCGGTCCGGTGAAGTCCCAGTCGTCGGAGAAGCACCCCGCCAACCCATCGAGGGCCGGCCCGTAGCTCTTGTCCGTCACGCTGCGGACGCCATCCGCGGTGACCTCGCAGGGCCGCCCCAGCGAACAGTCGGAGAACCCGTCGCTGCCCTGGGTGGTGGTGTTGATGAGCCCGACCAGTGCCCCGGTCGCGGTGTCGAACACGGGCGAGCCCGAGCTGCCCGGCAGGATGTCGCGACAGTCGTTGCCCGGGAAGCCGAACCAGGCCCAATGGTGCTCGATCAGGTCGACCGCGGGCGCGGCCGTGCACGTGGCCAGGCGCAGAATCCGGTCACCGCCTTCGACCGACGTGGGGCCGCCCACGACCGTCACGCTGGCACCGGGCCCGGGCGGCGTTCCCATGGGGTAGGCGACGACGCCCATCGACTCCAGCTTCCGGAGGGGCTCGGCCAGCTCCAGGATGGCGAGGTCGGTGCCCTTCATGGTCGCCCACCGGATCGCCGCCACCGACGCGGTCGCGATCGGCTCGCCGCGCTTCGTGGTGCCGAACCGGATCGTCGCGCCGCCATCCTCGAGGGGCATGTCCTGGAAGACCGTGCTCGTGTCGAGGAGGTTGGCACAGTGTGCGTTCGTCAGGGCGAAGGCCGGCGCGTCAGGCGGTGGCTCACCCTCCCCGGGCCGGATGAGCACGGCCGTGCAGGTCGAGATGGCATCGAGCAGGCCGACGCCCGCGAACGCCGCCCGGGTGGCCGCGGGTGTCTTGGCGAGCGGGATCGACGGGCCGCCCGGCTGCGCGTTCGGAGGCAGCGGCAGCGCTCCGCTCGGCCGGCCGGAACTCAGGACCGTCGCCGGTCCCGCTGCCAGGATCATGGCAGCCAGAAGAGCGGCCACAGGCCTGCGGAAGGTACGGACGCGACGCACGGCTGCCTCCACCACGATGCCTGCCACGACTGCGCGGTGGGACATCCGTCCTCCGTCGTGAGAGCCGTGGCACAGCGTACCGCGCCCGTCCCGATGTGGTGCGTCGTGTCGCCGCACGACGGCATCAGGATGGCAGGGTCGCCTCGTCCGGTCGGAGGCGGTAGAAGGGCACGGGCTCCGGCGGCAGCGGCGTGTCGCCGGCGATGAGGTCCGCGGCCTTCTCCGCGACCATCATCACGGGCGCGTAGATGTTGCCGTTCGTGACGTACGGGAAGACGCCCGCGTCCACCACCCGCAAGCCGTCCAGGCTGTGCACCCGCATCGTCAGCGGGTCGATGACGGAGTCGGGCCCGGTGCCCATCTTCGTCGTGCAGGAGGGGTGGAGCGCGGTCTCCGCGTCGCGGCGCACCCAGTCCAGGATCTGCTCGTCGGTCTCCACCGCCGGCCCGGGCGACACCTCGCCCGCGTCGTACGGCGCCAGGCCCGGCTGCCCCAGGATGCGCCGCGCCACGCGGATCGCCTCCACCCACTCCCGGCGGTCCTGGTCCGTGGACAGGTAGTTGAAGCGCAGCTCCGGCTTGGCGGCAGGGTCCGCGGACCGCAGTCGCACGGACCCGCGGGCGTCCGAGTACATCGGCCCCACGTGCACCTGGTAGCCGTGGCCGCCCTCCGGCTTGGAGCCGTCGTAGCGGATCGCCAGCGGCAGGAAGTGGAACATCAGGTTGGGGTACGCCACGTCCTCGTTGGAGCGCACGAAGCCGCCGCCCTCGAAGTGGTTGGTAGCGCCCGGACCGCGCCGCAGGAACAGCCACGCCGCGCCGATGAAGGGCTTCTTCCACGCGTCCAAGGACGGTTGCACGCTCACCGGCTGCGACGCCCTGTGCTGGATGTAGACCTCCAGGTGGTCCTGGAGGTTCTCCCCCACGCCCGGCAGGTCCGCGACCACCGGGATGCCGTGGCGTCCCAGCTCCGCGGCCGGCCCCACACCGCTGAGCAGCAGGGTCTGGGGCGAGTTGATGGCGCCACCGCACAGGATCACGTCGCCCGCCCCGATGCGCTCCGCCGCGCCGCGCCCACGGCGGACCTCCACGCCCGTGGCGCGCCCGCCGTGGAACAGGACGCGCGTCACGAGCGCGCCGGTGCGCACCTCCAGGTTCTTGCGTCCGCGCGCCCGGTCCAGGTACGCCCGCGTGGCCGACCAGCGCCGGCCGCGCCGGATCGTCCGGTCGAACTTCGCCACGCCCTCCTGCTTGAAGCCGTTGACGTCGTCCGTGCGCGGGAAGCCCGCCTGTTCCGCGGCCTGGAAGAACGCCTCGAACAGCGGGTTGGTGGCCGGGCCGCGCTCCAGGGTCAGCGGTCCGCCGTGACCCCGGAACGGATCGTCGGGCGCGGCGGCCGTGGCGTCCTCCATGCGCCGGAAATACGGCAGGCAGTGCGCGAAGTCCCAGGTCTCCATGCCCGGGTCCGCCGCCCAGCGCTCGTAGTCCAGCGGGTTGCCGCGCTGGAAGATCATGCCGTTGATGCTGGAGCTGCCGCCCAGGACCCTGCCCCGGGCGTGGTAGATGCGCCGGCCACCCATGTGCGGCTCCGGCTCCGACTCGTACCTCCAGTCGTAGAACCGGCTGCCGATGGGGTAGGTCAGCGCCGCGGGCATGTGGATGAAGACGTCCCAGCGCCAGTCCGGACGCCCGGCCTCCAGCAGCAGCACGCGCGTGCCAGGGTCGCGCGACAGGCGCTCCGCGAGCACGCACCCCGCCGAGCCGCCGCCCACGATCACGACGTCCCAGCGTCGCGACATGCTCACGGCGGACCGACCCAGCGGACCTGGACGCCCAGGGCGTCGTACGTCGCCCGGGCCCGACGGTCCCCGGTCAGGAGCGGTCGGTCGTGCTCCTTGGCCGTCGCGGCCACGAGCGCGTCGTACACCGATCCTCCCGAGATGCCGAGGTCGGCGAGCTCGAGGCTCAGGCTCGCCGCCGCCTGGGGGCCCAGGAACCGTGTCTCGGGGAATGCCCGCCTCATGGCGCGGACCACCTCGTGCGGCGACCGACGCTGATCCGCGGGAAGCCGTGTCAGGACCGAGAACGTCTCGTACCAGGCATGTCCCGCGAGGCCCAGGCGCAGTCCGCGTGTCGCCTTGAATGCGGCGGCGCCGTCCACCTCGATCTCCACGTCCGCGGGCCTCGGGAGGCCTATCCGCTCCCGCATGGCACGCGGGACGACGGACCGTCCTGCCGCGTCGGTCGTGATGCGCATGGCATGAGCCTACCATCGCGATGGTCGCTGTCTGGCACCAGGAACGGCCCGGGCCGTTCGGCTCTTGTCGCGCCCGACGATACGTAAGACATTACGCATCGTGATGGACCTGACCGCTGCCGCCGTCCCGCCCGACCCCGATCGGCTGCGCCTGGAATCGGAGCTGCTCGGATCGGCGTTCGTGCTCGTCGGGCATCTGGGCAGCCGGATGGACGCGCTGCTCGCGCCGATGGGCCTGACGTCCCGACAGTGGCTGCTGCTGGCGGTGGTGACGCGTGCTGGTCGGCCACTCTCGCTCAGCGAGGCGGCCGCGGCCTACGGCTCGTCACGCCAGAACATCAAGGCGATCGCCGCGGGCCTGGAGCGGCGCGGCTACCTGACGCTGGCGCCTGACCCCGTCGACGGACGCGCACTCCGCCTCCACCCGACCCCCCTGGTCGCCCGGACCTTCGATTCCCCCGAGACGCGGGCCCAGGGCGCCCGCTTCCTGGCCGCGATCTTCGACGGCCTCTCCCCGACCGACCTGGCCGAGCTGCACCGGCTGCTGCTCCGCTGGCTCGACACGCTTCCGGAGGTGTCCCGATGAACGGCTCCTTCTCCGTCACGCCGTCTGCCGGTCCCATCGGGCCCCAGACGACACCCGATCTGGCGATCGCGTCCCTGCCCGCGTCCGTCGCGCACGCGTCCGTCGCGCACGCGTCCGTCGCGCGCCCCTGCCCGGCGTCCCGACTGGCCGTGGGCCTCTCGCTGCTGGTCGCGCTCCTGGCGGCGATCGGGGCCGCATGCGGGGTGTTCCTGCGCGGCGATCTCGCCACGATCGGATTCACCACGATCCGGAGCGAGTTCGTGGACGTCGTGACCGACGGACCGTATCGCTTCAACGGGCTGCGGGTGGCGTCGGAGGGCGTGGGCTGGGATGCGGTGACGCTGCTCCTGGCGGCGCCCGCGCTGCTGCTCACGCTCCCCGGTGTCTGGCGTGGCGCGCTGCGGCCACGCCTCCTGGCGGCCGGCCTTCTCGCGTACTTCCTCTACCAGGGGCTGGAGTACGCGATGCTGCTCGCCTTCGGACCCCTGTTCCCGGTGTATGTCGGCACGTTCGCGCTGGCCGGATCGGCGCTCGTGGTGCTCGCGTCCACGGTGGACCTGGAGGCGTTGGCAGGCGGTGTGGAGCGGGCACGCTTTCCCCGGCACGCGGTGGCCGGCCTGAGTGCGTTCATGGCACTGCTGCTCGCCGCGATGTGGCTGCCGATGGTCGCGACGAACCTGACGGCGACGACGGTGGATGCCCTGGACGGCGCGACGACGCTCGTGGTCCAGGCGATGGACCTGGGATTCCTGGTACCCCTGGGGATCTTCACGTCGGTGCTCGTGTGGCGCCGCGTGCCGGTCGGCTATCTGCTGGCGTCCGTGGTCGTGGTGAAGTCCGTGGCGATGGCGATCGCCATCGTTGCCATGCTGGTGGTGGAGACCGTCGAGACCGGGGAGCCGATGCTCCCGCCGATGGCGATCTTCGCGTCGACCGCGGGAGCGGCGGCGTGGATCGGGTGGCGTGCGTTCCGGAGCATGGACGCGTCCACGCCCGGCAGGTCCGCCACGACGGGGATGCCGTGACGCGTCAGCTCCGCGTCGTCACGTGCGAGGGTGCGCACATCCAGGGTCGGGTCGGTCCTGCGCCCGCGCTGGCGCCCGGGACGGCAGGACCGCTAGCATCCGGGGGTGATCGAGCTGCGCAGCCCCCGGGAGATCGAGGCGATGCGTCCCGCGGGGCGCTTCGTGGCGGACGTGCTGACCGAGCTGGCACGGCACGTCCGACCGGGCATCAACCTCCTGGAGCTCGATCGGATCGCGCACGAGATGATCCGGGAGCGAGGCGCCACCTCGTGTTACATCGACTACCACCCCTCCTTCGGGGCGATGCCGTTCGGCAAGGTCCTGTGCACCTCGGTCAACGATGCGGTGCTTCACGGCCTGCCGCGCGACCAGAAGCTGAAGGGCGGCGACAACGTCAGCCTCGACTTCGCCGCCGAGGTGGACGGCTGGGTCGCCGACTCCGCGATCACCTGCTTCGTGGGCACGCCCCGCGACGAGGACGTGCGCATGGTCGAGGTGGCCGAGCGGGCACTGGCCGCGGCGATCGCGGCGGCGGTCCCGGGCAACCGGCTGGGCGACCTGTCGGCCACCATCGGCGCCGCCATCACCGGCGCGGGCTACGCGGTCAACACGCAGTTCGGGGGGCACGGCGTGGGCCGCACGATGCACGGCGACCCGCATGTCCCCAACCAGGGGCTGCCGCGCAAGGGACCCGCGCTCCAGCCCGGGCTGGTGCTCGCGCTCGAGCCGTGGTTCTTCGCACGCGGTGACCGCATCCGTTTCGACAAGGACGGCTGGACGATCCGCTCCGAGAACGGGACGCGGGGCGTGCACGTGGAACATACGATCGCGGTGACCGCCGGGGCGCCCATCATCCTGACCGACCGAACGCGCTGACCCACCGGCGCCCGAGCCCCGGTCAGCCCGGGACGGCCTGCCGGGCCGGGCCGGGTTCGGAGGCGACCGCCGTCGCCTTCGGTGAGAACCAGGACGCGACTCCCACCGTGACGGTCCCCACCGCGCACGCGGCGATCACCACTGGCACACCCACCAGGTCCGCGGCCGGCCCGACGATCACGATGGGGATCGCCGACGCGGCGTTGATGAGCAGGTTCAGCACTGCGAACACCCGGCCACGCACCGCGTCGGGCAGCGCCTCCTGGAGCGAGGTCTGCGCCGGCACCGCGATGAGCGCGTAGGCCGCGCCCATCATCACCGCCACCGGCATCGCGATCATCAGCTGGGCGCGCGGCACCCCCGCCAGCAGGTCGGCCGCGGGACGCAGCAACGCCAGCACGAGCAGTCCGAGCGCCAGGCCCCCCAGCCCCAGCTCGGCCAGGCGCCGATGCGAGAGTCGCTTGGCGAGTGGCCCCATGAGCGCGATCCCCAGGACCAGGCCACCCGCCATCGGCAGCACCAGGAGCACGAACTCCTGCTCCGACAGGCCCAGCTGCTGGACCGCGACCTGCGGCCCCAGCACCCCGACGACACCGATGAGCGACGCGGTGAAGCCCAACAGGATGAGGGGCCAGCGGACCTTGGGGTCCCGGCGCGCAAGCGAGAGGCCCTCGGCGAACTCCGCCCGCGCACTGCGCCGGGCGATCGCGCGATCAGGCTTCGCGGACGGTAGCGGCAGGCAGAGCGCCGCGGACACGAGGTAGAGGACCGCCGCGATCGCGATCGTGGGCATCGGCCCGGCGATGTTCACCACGAGCGGGCCCAGGACCGCGAACCCGGCCGCGAACGCCGCCTGGAGCGTGAACGTGAACAGGCCGTTCGCGACGAGCAGCTGCTCCTGGGGCGCCACGCGCGGGATCATCGCGGCTTCGGCCGGGATGAAGAAGGTGGTCGCGGTTGCGGTGATGATCACCAGCAGGTACATGAACGGCAGCTGGTCGGCGAACACCACGATGAGCGTGAACGCCACGGCCCGCACCAGGTTCGTGACCAGCAGGATGGTGCGTCGGTCGAACCGGTCGACGAACACGCCCGCAGGCGCCGACAACAGCACCGCGGGCGCCAGGAACGCCAGGAACAGGAGGCTGACGGCCGTGGAGCTCGCGCCGCCCAGCGCGAATGCGACCAGCGTGAGGGCGTAGAGCGCCATGTTCGCGGCGAGCTGCGAGCCGATCTGCGCGAACCACAGCGACATGAAGCGCCGGTTGCGCACGACGACGGCGAACCCGACGTTCTCCTGCGTCGCACCCGCGGCCCGCGCCTCATCGGACGGAGCAGCGGTGCTGGCCGGGTCCAGGGCGGCCGCGACCACGCCCGGCACGTCCACGACGAGCGCATAGCCCGACGGTGTGCGCTGGAGGTGGAGGCGCCGACCGACATGGACTCCACGGCGGGGTGTCGGCCAGGGGCTCGGCGGGGCGGTGAACGGCTCGGTCGCTGCCACATGGCGATGCTCGCGCGCGCGCACCCGCGCTTCCACCACCCGGATGGGGTACCCGGTGGTACCGCCGTGCGGGAGAGACCACCACGTCTCGCCGCCACGTCCCGCCGCCACGTCCCGCCGCCACGTCCCGCCCGATCCAGCGTCGCACGTTCATCGTGGACCTCGGCCGGGGGGTGACCGCGCTGGCGCTCGCGGGCGTGGCCGCACGTCGCGCGGCGGCAGCCTCACCCTCTCCCGCGGCGTCCTCCGTCCCGATCCCCTCCCCGAGCGGATCGACCGCGCCCGGTGGACCACCACGCCCAGGCGTCGACTGGGAGCGCGTGGACCTGGGCTTCGTGTCCGCCTACATCCTGGTCCGGGGCGGTGAGGCGGCCATCGTGGACACGGGAACCGACGGCAGCGCCGACGCGATCGCGGCTTCCCTCGCCACGATCGGCCTTGACTGGTCCGCGGTAGGCCACCTGATCCTGACCCACCACCACGCCGACCACGCCGGGAGCGCGGCGGACGTCCTGACACTGGCCCCCGAAGCGATCGGGTACGCCGGGGCGGAGGACGCCGCGTCGATCATGGTGCCCCGACCGCTGGTCGCGGTCGCGGACGGCGACGCGGTGTTCGGGCTGCAGGTCGTGACGACGCCCGGTCACACCCCGGGCAGCATCAGCGTGCTGGACCCGGTGGGCGGCCTGTTGGTGGCGGGCGACGCCTTGGTGACCGATGCCGGGGCCCCGGCGCCGCCGCCCACCCGGTTCACCCAGGACATGGACCAGGCGATGCGCTCCATCGCGAAGCTCGGCGGGCTCCCCTTCGAGACGCTGCTCGTGGGCCACGGCGATCCGATCGAGACGGGCGCGGCCGCGCTGGTGGCAGCCTTGGCCGCGCCTGCGTAGGGTCGCCTATTGACAGGTCCGGCCGGTGACAGCCGCCGACGACATCCACGGCCACGGCTGCTCGCTCGGACCGCCATAGCGGTACCGGATCCGAGTGTAGAGTTCCTCCTTCCCCGCCTCCGTCTGGCACTTGACCGACGGGCCGGAGGCGACGAAGGGCGCGTTCTTGCTCGCCACTGCCGACCGCCAGCCGGTGCTCGACAGCCGCTGGTCGGGACCGTTGTCACGTTCCCAGAGCTGGATCTGGTATTCGAAGGGGACGTTGTCGGCGATGCACTCCACGCGAATCCGCCCGAACGCCTTCGTACCCATGCCGCCCGGCTTGACCGCGAGCGGGGAGCAGATGAACGTCTGGCCCGTCACCGGCGCGACGGGTGCCACGATCAGCGCTGACGCGGCGAGGGCGCCGGCCGTGGCGATCACGGCCAGCCGGCGCGGTAGACGCGCCCTCATCGGTGGTTCCATGGTTCATCCTCCGCTCGGTGGACCCGCATGAGCCGCGGGGATGTGCCGGAGCATCGGTACCGGGCGTACCAGTCCCGTACCACGAGCGGGGAGGAAGGGCCATGCGATCGCGGCACCCTGGCTGCGAGGCGTTTCGGGCACGTCGGACGGCGGCAGCCGAAGGCCAGGTGGCTCGATGACGCCGACGGTGACGGCGCGCGTCCGCGCCACGTGCCTGGCGCTGCCCGGTGTCACCGAGCGCCTGAGCCACGGTGAGGCCGCGTGGTTCGCGGCGAACGGACGGCAGTTCGCGACCATGGCCGACCACCACGACGACGATCGCGTGGCCGTGTGGGCGGCCACCGCGCCCGGCGAGCAGGAGCTGCTCATCGAGGGCCACCCGGACCAGGTGTTCCGGCCCCCGTACGTCGGCGGGCGCGGCTGGGTCGGCCTGCGCCTGGACCTGCCCGTCGTCGACTGGGGCCTGGTGGGCGCCGTCATGCGGACGGCCCATGCCTCCGTCGCGGCGCCCCGCGCACGCGATCGCGGTTATCGGTCAACGTGACACGCCAACGCCGGCCGGGGCCCACCGGCCGGGGGCGGGCCGCTCACCGGCCAAGACCGACGAGGGGCGTGATGCGGCACGTCGATCCGGGCCGCCCCATGGACCGAATCGGCGTGTCCGGTCAGGATGGTCCGCACAGCGACCAGGATCATCGCGGTCGAGGGCCCGGTGGGGCGTCCTTGGCCGCTGGGCGGCCGATCGCGCGTGGCGGGTGAGGGCGTGGGCCGTGGGCGACGGCCAGTCGCGTACCGCCCCGTCCCGCCGCCACGTCCCGCCGCCACGTCCCGCCCGCCACGTCATGTGTGATTTCGCCACGTGGTGTGTGATTTCGCCACGTCACGTGTGATTTCGCCACGTGGTGTGGACGGCGGGGTGCACACTGTAGAATCCGCGCCTCACCATCCAAGGGAGACGATCGATGCGTGCCCATTCCATCAGCCTGCTCGGCACCGGCCTGATCGGCGACTTCTACACGATGACCCTGCATGGCCAGCGCGGCGCCGACCGGGTGCGCACCGTCTACTCCCGATCCCCGGAGCGGGGCGAGGCGTTCCGGTCCCGCTGGGACATCCCCGAGTCGACCACGGACATGCAGGCCGCCATCGACCACCCCGACACCGATGTCGTCGTCGTCGCCCTGCCCAACCACCTGCATGAGGAGGCGGTGAAGCGGGTCGCCGCCGCGGGCAAGTCGGTGCTGTGCACCAAGCCGCTGGGTCGGACCGCGCAGGAGGCGCGGCGGATGCTGGACGCGGTGGAGTCGGCGGGCGTGTTCGCGGGGTACCTCGAGGACCTCGTCTACACCCCTAAGACGCTCAAGGCGATCAAGGCGGTGGAGGACGGTGCCATCGGCCAGGTGACCTGGGTCCGCTCCCGTGAGACGCATCCGGGCCCGCACTCCTCGTGGTTCTGGGACGGCCGGCTGACGGGCGGCGGCCCGATCATCGACCTGGGCTGCCACTGCATCGAGATCATCCGGAACTTCACGGGCAAGGGCAACCGCCCGGTCGAGGTGATGTGCGTCACGGACACCTTCGTCCACCCCATCGACGATGAGGACAACGCGATCGCGCTCATCCGCTTCGAGTCGGGCGCGATCGGCCAGTTCGAGGTGAGCTGGACGTTCCGGGGCGGCATGGACCTGCGCGACGAGGTGGCCGGCACCCACGGCACGATCTGGCTCAACCACTTCCTGCGCACCGGGTTCGAGATGTTCACCGCCGGCGGCCAGGGCGGCTACGTGGCGGAGAAGGCGGAGACGAGCGCCGGCTGGCTGTTCCCGGTCGGCGACGAGGTCTCCGAGCTGGGGTACGTGGACATGTTCACGGACATGTTCCGGGCGATGGACGAGGGCCGCGCGCCGCGGGAGACGTTCTACGACGGCTACGTCGTGAACGCGGTCATGGACGCCTGCTACCGCTCGGCGAGGACACGGGCATGGGAGCCGGTCCAGCTGTTCGAATGGCGCGGGGGCACGACGGAGCGGATCGCCATCCGGCCCGAGACCCACGAGGGCCAGGTGGTCATCAAGCGCGAGCTGCTGCCGGACGGCCGCGAGAAGCTCATCCTCAAGGACCCCGCCACGGGCGACTTCAGCGACCGGGTGATCGCGGTCAGGGGATAGCCGCGGGGGGGTCCCCTGATCACTGCCGTCGCCGGGATGATCGGTCGGGGGTCGGCGTCGGCGGTCAATCGTCGCGATCGGCGCCTGACGGCCCGGTGTCGGCGGCCCGGTGTCGGCGGCCGGCGGTCGGCGGTCGGCAGTCAGCGGGTCAGGATCGCTGTCGCGAGCCGGTCGTCCACCACCACCTCGGTCACGAGCCTGCCGGCCGCCGCCGCCATGAGCGCGTCCGCCTTGCGCTCCCCCGCCGCGACCGCGATCACGCGGTGGGCGTCCCGAAGGTCCCCCAGCGACAGGCCCACGGTGAGCAGCGGCGGGTCGGTGATGGGCGTGCCGTGTCGGTCGATGTACTGGCCCAGGACCTCTCCAGCGGCGCCCCGGGCGACGAGCGACGCCATCGTGGCGCCATCCACGAGCCCCTCGCGGACCAGCAGCGAGTCGACACCGGCGACGCCCACCGAGGTCAGGACCACGTCCGCGCGTCGGGCCAGCTCCAGGGTGCGCTGCACCGGCGGCGTGGCGGTCAGGAACGCGTGGGTGGCCGCATCCGCATAGGCCGGCGAGGCGAGATGGACGGCGCTGGCCCCGAGCGCGTGCGCCAGGGTGCGCGAGACATCGAGGGCGGGCGCGATGGCGCCACCCGCCGCGTGCCCCACGGCGTCCACGACCACCACCCCCTCCGTCCGGCGACGGCGGACCGACCCTGCGGCAAGCGCGAGGGTGCGGCCCCAGCTCGTCGCGATGGTGAGGTGTCCCGATGCCACGATCCGTTCGATGAGGCGAGCCGCGGCGCGCGCGGCGACAGCCTCCGGCGCCGCGGAGTCCTCGCCCGGCGGGCGCGAGCCCACGTGCGCCGCCACGCCCAGCCGGGCCCCCAGGCGCTCCGCGAGATCCCACTCGCGGGGCATCGGCTCGGTGACGGTGACCTGGACGATGCCCAGCTCCTCCGCATCTCGCAGGGCACGGCTGATGGTCGATCTCGAGATGCCCAGTCGTCTCGCGATGGCCTCCTGGGTGAGGCCGTACTCGTGATGCAGCCAGGCGATCTCGACAAGTCGTCCCCGACGCTCCGAGTCCGGGGCGTCGCGCCGATCGCCCCCGCCCGAGTCCGTGCCGCCCCTCCCCGATGCGTCCGTCTCAGCCCTCAGTCGCATCGCGTCGCTCGGCACGGTCCTCCACCGCGGCGCGCATCCGCGCCGCGTTCGCCCGCAGGTCTCCGCGGCTCAGGTTGCCGCCGATGAGCAGGGTGCTGTCGGGTCCGTAGAAGTCCAGCAGCTCCGGCAGCCGGTCGAGCGTCATCCCGCCACCGGGCGTGGCCGATGCGCGCCGCAGCTCCCCGAGCGGTGCGGCGCACGCGCGCACGATCGAGGCGCATGCGTCCCGGCTGAAGCTGAATCGGCCGCCGTATCCCGGGAAGACGGTCAGGTCCGCGCCCGCCAGGCGGGCCAGCGTGCCGAACAGCAGGCCGTGCTCGATGCCGCCCCGCTCGTCGGTCACGAAGGAGCCCTGGAACGCGGGGTGGGCCATAACCGGCAGGCCGATCCGGTCGTCCCCCGCCAGTCGGCGCATCGTGTCCAGCCCCACCAGGCCAGGGATCACCAGCAGGCCCCCAGCGCCGACGTCCCGCGCCAGCTCCGCCCGCTCCAGCACCTGTTCGGCCGGTCCGCTGACAGAGGGCAGGTAGACGGCGCGTCGTCCGAACTGGTGGTTGACCTCCGCCACCGCCTCCGCGACGGCCCGGACGCGCTCCCGGAACGGCGCCCACGGCTGGTCAGCCAGGCCGTGGTCGTCCTTGATGATGTCCAGTCCGCCGGCCGCGAGGTCAGCCGCCATCCGGGCGAGCATCGATGGGTCCTGGCCCATGGGCTTGAGCGCGGTCGCGATCATCGGTCGCTCGCGAGCGCCGACCAGCTCCCGCAGGCCCACCACGCCGAACCGGGGCCCGCGCCACGTCTGGAGCAGGTCGGCTGGCAGGTCCAGGCCCACCAGGCGCACGCCCGGGAACAGCGAGCAGTTTCCGAACGCCGTGTTCAGCAGTTGCGGCAGCTCGAACCCGGTGACCTCGACGGCGTAGCTGACGACCGCCTCGTGCCTGCCCGGCGCCAGCTCCGCGAATCGCTCGATCCTGCCGATGACGTGGCGTCGGATGTCGTCGTCTGCGATGAGGTCCGCGGGGAACTCGATGGTCTGCTCCACGGTGATCGCCTCGGCACGCTCCCGCGCCTCGGTCTCCGTGCCGGCAAGGTGGTACGTGGCGAGGAACCGGGAGCCGGACGCGGCGAGCGTGACCGGCCCGATCACCGCTGGTCCGCCTTCACCGCTGGTCCGCCTTCACCGCTGGTCCGCCTTCACAGCTGGTCCGCCTTCTCCGTCGCACCACCGGAGCGCAGCGGGGTGCGCGCCAGCTCCGCCTCATCGATGTCGAACGAGCGACCCAGCAGGTCCCCGATGGCACGGACGATGGCCGGGCCGTCGATACCCAGCTCACGGGCGAGGTACGCGCGGGAGGCGCCGTGGGCATACGTGTCGCGCAGCCCAAGCCGCACGAGGCGCACGCCCAGCCCTGCCTCCGCGATGCGCTCCGCGATCGCCGACCCGAGACCGCCCGTGATGACGTGGTTCTCCGCGGTGACCACGCCCGCACCCGCGTGACGCAGCGCGGACAGGATCGCGGGGTCATCGAACGGCTTGTGCGTGGACACATGCAGGTGGCGCACGCCCACGCCGCGCTCCCCGAGGGCCGCCACCACCCGCAGCGCGTCCTCCGTGACGATCCCCGCGCTGACCAGCGTCACGTCCGTGCCGTCCGAGAGGACCCGCACCCGGTCCAGGCGCATCGGGTCGTCCGCGGGGAAGAGCCGCGGCATCACGCCGCGCAGCATCCGGATATAGACCGGGCCATCCACCGCCTGGGCGACGTCCAGGACCGACTCCACCTCGGTCGCATCGCCGGTCTCGAGCACCGTCATGTTGGGCGTCGCGCGCAGGATCGACACATCCTCGATGGCCTGGTGCGTGACGCCGCCGGGCGTGGTGATGCCGGGCAGGAAGCCCACCATCCGCACGCGCAGGTTGGGGTACGCCACGGACATGGCCAGCTGGTCGTACGCCCGCCGGTAGATGAACACCGCGAACGTGTGGATCCAGGGCGTGTATCCCTCGCGCGCGAGACCGCCCGCCATGCTCAGCATGTTCTGCTCGGCCATGCCCACGGAGAAGAACCGGTCCGGGTAGGTGTCACGCCAGCGGCCCACCTCCGCGGAGTTCGTGAGGTCCGCGGACAGCACGACGACCTCCGGCTTGTCGGCGGCCCAGTCGATGAAGTTCTGGACGTGCGGTCGGACGACGGTCTCGACGGTGGATGCGGTCATCGGGTCATCGCCTCGTATGCGGTCTGGTAGCGCGCCCGGTCCTCCGGCCCCTGGAGCCTCAGCGTGTGGAGCAGCGGCGCGCGCTCCGCGAGCAGCGGCACGCCTCGGGTGGGGTCCGTGCGGGCGATGACCACGCGGGGGCGGTCGGCGGGCGCCTGGAGCGCGGCGTGGAGCGCCACCAGGTCGTGCCCATCGACCTCCTCGCAGGAGGCCCCGAACGCGATCATCCGGTCCACGATGGGTTCCATGGAGGCGACCGAGCTGATGAGGCCGTCGCACTGCTGGCCGTTCGCGTCCACGATCACCCGCAGCGAGGACAGCCCGTGGAACGCGGCGGCCGCGATCGCCTCCCAGGTCTGGCCCTCCTGGAGCTCGCCGTCGGACAGCAGCACGAACACCCGTCCGTGCTCGCCGCGGAGGCGGCGTCCGAGGGCGATCCCCGCGGCCTGGCTGAGCGCCTGGGCCAGCGACCCGGTGGTCAGCTCGAACCCGGGCGAGTGCTCGGCTCCGATCATCTCCATGGTGCTGCCGTCCCGGTTGTAGTCGGCCAGGGAGGCCTCGTCCAGCCGGCCCACCTCGATGAGCGCGCAGTAGAGCGGCAGCGCGTAGTGGGCGGGCGAGAAGATGAACCGGTCCCGGTCTGGCCCGGTCGGGCCATGGACGGCGGCACCGGTGGCCGGGTGCGGGTTGGACCTGCCGGGCACGCCCCTGAACGGCCCCGGCCGGATGGGCGCCGAGACCGGCGCCAGGTCGAGGACCCGGGTGTAGAGCACGGCCAGCATCTCGGCCGATGAGCAGGCCTGGGACAGGTACCCCTCGCCCGTCGCGAGGACGTGCTCGAGGACACGCCGGCGGATGCCGGCGGCGACCGCGGACGCATCCTGCGTCCAGGCGTCGGGCGTGGTGGATGCCATCGGCTCCCTCCCGGTGATGGTCATGGCATGCGGGTGTCCCGCATGCCGGGTCGCGTGGTGAAGGGCGGCTGGAGCACGCCCGCGTCGGTGATCCAGGCGGTCACGAGGTCCGCGGGCGTGACGTCGAAGGCGGGGTTCCAGACCGCCACGTCCGCCGGCGCGGTGAGCCGGCCGGCGAAGCCGCGCACCTCGTCCGCAGCGCGCTCCTCGATGACGATCGCGTCACCGGATGGCGTGTCGGGGTCGAACGTGGACCCCGGCGCGGCGACGTAGAACGGGATGCCCGCGTGGCGCGCGGCGATGGCCAGCGAGAACGTGCCGATCTTGTTCGCGGTATCCCCGTTGGCCGCGATCCGGTCGGCCCCCACGATGACCGCATCCACGCGTCCCGAGTGGAGCAGGGATGCGGCGGCGCTGTCGGGGATGAGCGTCACCGGGACGCCCGACTGGCACAGCTCCCAGGCCGTCAGGCGCGCGCCCTGGAGAAGGGGCCGGGCCTCGCAGGCATAGACCGTGACCGGATCCCCGGCGGCCTGCTTCGCATACACCACGCCCAGCGCGGTCCCCCAGCCCAGGGTGGCGAGGCGCCCCGTGTTGCAGTGGGTGAGGATCCGGTTGGCCGCCCCGAGTTCCGCCCGCCCGTGCTCGCCCATCCGGGTGCACGCCGCGCGGTCCTCGTCGATGATCGCCAGCGCCTCCGCGAGCGCGCGGTCGCGGATCGCCTCGGGCGACGCCTCGTCCATCGCCGCATCGCGCACCCGCCGCGCGGCCCATGCGAGGTTGACCGCGGTGGGTCGCGCGGCGGCGACCCGATCGGTGACCGACTCCAGCGCGGCGCGCGCGCTTGCCGTGCTCTGCGGCGCGGCCTCGTCCAGGCCCACCACGACCGCCAGCGCCCCGCAGCCCCCGATGGCCGGGGCTCCCCGCACCGCGAGGCGACCGATCGCGTCCACGGCCGCGTCGAGCGTGGCCAGCCGGATGACCACCAGCTCGCCGGGCAGGCGGGTCTGGTCGATGATCTCCACGGCTCCGTCCACCCACGCCACGCTGGGCGGGGGAGCGCTCGTTCGGGCCGGATCGGCGGCGGGTGTCATGGGAGCACCTCCGTGGTGACCTCGTCGAGGATCGCCAGCAGGTCCGCGGGACTCGCGACCGCCTGGCGCTCCACGATCGCGCGGCGTGCCGTGCGGAGCACGATCGTGGCCGCGGCGACGTGCTCCTCAGGGGGCAGCGTCTGGATGTCCGACACCTTGGCCAGCCCGACGATGCGCCGGATCGCCTTGCAGCCCGCGAAGCCCAGCGTGTCCCGCCAGACCTGCGCCAGCCACGCCTCCCGGGCACCATCCGACAGGAACCGATCCGCGCGGCGCGGCCAGGCGCGCCGGATGCCCGATTCGAACGCATCCCACGTCTCGCCCGGCAGACCCCGCAGCCACGCCTGGAAGGGCTCCGGACGCCCGAGCAGCCTGGCCCGCGCCATCGCCAGCAGCTGGTTCGCGATGAGCGCGCCTGTGTCGAAGCCGACCGGACCGTAGAAGCAGAACTCGCCGTCGATGGCCTTGCCGCGCGCGGCGGTCCCCTCGCCCGTGTGGCGCACCATCACCGATCCCGTGTGCAGGTCGCCATGGATGAGCGCCTCGCCCACCGTCACGAAGCGCAGCTTGAGTCCCCCCACCTCGGCGATGAGGCGCTCGTCCGCGCGCAGCCGGGCGACCTCCGGCAGCACCCCCGGCGCCACCGAGTTGTGCGCATGATCCTGATATGGCTCGGTGAACACGAGGTCCTCGGTGATGCGGCACAGGTCCGGGTTCACGGCGGCGGCGGCCGCTCGCTGGACCTCCTCGATGGGCATCCCGAACACGGACGTGGCGAACGCGGTGCGCGCCACGAGGTCGCCCATCTGGCCCGCGACTCCCTCATGGATCTCGCCCGCGTTGAGCGCGGTCCGCCACACGGTCCAGTCCGAGAGGTCCTCCATCGCGAGCACGAATCGGTCGGCGTCGAAGCCGTGCCAGGCCGGCACCAGCTCCGGCGCTGCGCGCACCGCGGCCTCGTACTGGCGGGCCTCCGCGGAGGCGCGGTGGGGCGTGAGCGGCCACGATTCCCCCACCAGGCGGACGTAGGGCAGCGACTGCTTGAGGCACAGGCCGCGGCCAGACGCGTCCTGGGCGATGAACACGAGGTTGAGGTTGCCGTCGCCGATCTCGCGGACGGTGAGCGTGGACGCGTCCACCAGCGCCGCCAGGTCGGGCCGCGATGCGACGTAGGCGGGCACGCTCGCGGTGGTCAGGATCTGGTAGGCCGGGGTGGTCATCGTCGGATGCCTCGTCGGAACAGGCTGGAGAAGCTCATCACCAGGGCCGCCACGAGCAGCGCGCCCTTGATGAAGTCCTGGGTGTAGTACG
Organism: Chloroflexota bacterium; assembly: GCA_034436555.1. GTDB lineage: Bacteria > Chloroflexota > Limnocylindria > Limnocylindrales > CSP1-4 > JAFMJV01. The sequence continues at coordinate 21,352 of DAOTUU010000058.1, forward strand.
GGAAGTTCATCATGGTCAGCCCGTTGATGAGCACGCCCACGAACACGGCGCCCACGAATGTGCCCAGCGCGTTCGGCCGGTTGGCGCCCAGCACCGCGTAGCCGATGAGCGCCGCGGCGACGGACTCCAGCAGGAACGCGTCCCCGGCGCCGACGTCGCCGCGACCCAGGCGCGCCGCGAGCAGGATGCCTCCGGTCGCGGCGAGCACACCCGACACGACGTAGGCGAGCACGCGCATCCGCTCCACCCGGATGCCCGCGAGTCGCGCAGCGTCCTGGTTGCCGCCGATGGCGTACAGCATCCGGCCCCACCGGGTGCGCTCCAGGAACACGACCACGGCGACGACCACGATGGCCATCACGATGACCGGCACCGGGATCTCCAGCACCTTGGCCCGGCCCAGCCACAGGAAGTCCTCCCACACCCGGCCGGGCGCGACGGTGCCCTGTCGGTCGATGGTCATGCCCGGCGCCACCGACTCGCCCGATGTCATCATGAGCGTCAGACCCATGACCACGAACATCGTGCCCAGCGTCGCGAGCAGGTCGGGGATGCGCGCCTTCACGATGAGCGCGCCGTTGAACAGCCCGATGGCGATGCCGCCCGCGATGCCCGCCACGACCGCGACCCACGCCGGCAGCCCCAGAACCACCATCACGGTGGTCGTGGCCATGACCACGAAGCCCACGTTGGAGCCGACCGACAGGTCGAACCCACCCGCCGCCAGCGACACGGTGACGCCCAGCGCGACGATCGTCACGATGGCCACGGACTGGAGCACGATGAGCGCGTTGCGGGTGGTGCCGAAGGCGGGCTGGGTCGCCGCGAAGAACACGATGAGGCCCGCCAGGACGACCAGCAGCCCATAGCGGTAGACGAACGAGCGGGCGTCGAACCCGCGGTCGGGTTGGGCGGGCGCGGGGGCCGGCGCGGGGGCCGGGGCGGGCGCCGGTGCGGGGGCGGGGACCGGGGCGGGCCCGGGGGCAGCCTGCCGACCGCCGTGCGCGTCCGCGGGCGACCTGGGGTCGCTCATGCCGCCATCGCCTGTCCGGCCATCAGGCTCGCCAGCCGCGACGTCGTCGCATCGGCGGTGGCCAGCTCGCCCACGATCGCGCCGCCCGCCATGACCACGATCCGGTCCGCGACCTCCATGATCTCCTCCGGGTCCGACGAGGCGACCACGAGGGCGCGGTCACGCTGCCGGCGCAGGTGTCCCACGATCGCCTGGCGCGAGCCGATGTCGATGCCCCGGAATGGCTCGTCAAGCAGCAGCAGCGGACTCGACGACTGCAGCCAGCGCGCGACCACCACCTTCTGCTGATTGCCGCCCGAGAGCGAGCCGATGGGCGCATCGGGGCCTGCGCACCGGATGGACATGTCGCGGACGAAGCCGGCCGCCACCGATCGCTCCGCGGCGCCGCGCATGAGGCCGAGCCGTCCGTATGCATGCAGGAAGGGCAGGGTGATGTTGCGGGTCACGCTCCACTCGGGAATCAGGGCCAGGTTCGCGCGATCCTCCGGGACCAGGCCCACGCCCGCCTGGACCGCATCGGCGGGGCAACCCGGCAGGAACGCGCGACCGAGCAGGCGCAGCTCCCCGCCGAGCAGCGGACGGACCCCGAACACCTGCTCCAGCAGCTCCGTCTTGCCGGCACCGATGAGGCCCGTGATGCCCACGATCTCCCCTCGATGCACGCGCAGGCGCAGGGGCACACCGTCGGGCAGGGCGGGCACGTCGCGGATGTCCAGGACCACCTCGCCGTCGCGCCCGGAGGGTCGCGACGAATCGGCGCCCAGGGCCACCAGATCGCCCAGCATCGTGGCCACCAGCTGGGTTCGCTCCACGGGGGCCCGGTAGTCGCCCCGGACACGGCCGTCGCGGAGCACCACGACGCGGTCGCACAGGGCCTCGATCTCGGCCATGGAGTGGGAGATGTAGATGATCGACACGCCCCGCGCGGAGAGCCGGCGCACGGCATCGAACAGGCGCCCCGATTCGTGCGTCGAGAGCGTGCTCGTGGGCTCGTCCAGGATCAGCACCCGGGGACCACGCGCGAGCGCCCGGGCGATGATGATCTGCTGGCGATCGGACGGACTGAGCGACTCGACCGGGGCGTCCAGGTCCACGTGAAGGTCCATCGCATCGGCGACCTGCGCCGCCCTGGCGCGGATGGCGCCGCGCCGCAGGAACCGCGCGATGGACCCGTCGGCGTAGGCATCGAGGACCAGGTTCTCGGCGGCGGACATGCCCCGCACGACGCCCTGGTCGATCTGCTGGTGGACGGTCTGGATGCCTGCGCGCGAGGCCTCCAGGGGAGATGCCAGGGTCACCGGCGAGCCATCCACGGACAGCCGACCGGCGGTGGGCCGATGGACGCCCGAGATCACCTTGATGAGCGTGGACTTGCCCGCGCCATTGGTGCCGATGAGCCCCAGGACCTCGCCCTGGAACAGGTCGAAATCGACCTCCTCCAGGGCGCGCGTGGCCCCGAACGTCATGGACAGTCCGCGCACCGAGAGCACGGCGGTGACGCCGTCACGGGCGGGTCGATCCATGACTCGGGCCTGCGTTGCGGGATCGACCGTCAGGGTGCGACGGGCAGCAGGTCGGGGGTCTGGAGCTCCGGCACGGCCGCCGACAGCTGCTCCATGTTCTGGACGCCGCCGTCGAGCAGCTTCTGCTGCGTGATGAGCGCCACCGGCACGATCACCGATGCGGGCACATCCTGGCCCATCGCCTTGAGGTAGGCGGCACGCACCGCCACCGCGCCCACGTTGGACGGGTCGGCAGCGACCGTGGCCACCCAGGGGCTGCCGGACTCGGTCATCACCGCGATGTCCGCTGTGGAGATGTCCGCGCCGTAGACCTTCACCTGGTCCTGGAGGCCCAGCTCCTGGACGGCCAGCGTGGCGCCCTTCGCGAACTCGTCATAGGGCGCGAAGATCGCCGTCACGTTCGGGTTCGCCTGGAGCGCCGCCTTCGCCTGGTCGGCCACGGTGGAGGCGGTGGAGTCGTTCACCGCACCGATCTGGGCCACCTGATTCAGGCCGGGATTGGCGGTCTTGACCTCCTCCCACACCGCATTCCGGCGGTCCAGGGGTGCGAAGCCGGCCACGTACACGTAGATCACGTCGCCCGTGCCACCGGTGTCCGCGACCAGCTGCTCCAGGCCGAGGCGCGCGATGTCGGCATCGCTCTGCTCCAGCTGGACGGCACGCTCGTCGTCCAGGTTCACGTCGAACGCGACCACCGGGACGCCAGCATCCAGCGCCAGCTTGGCGGCCGGGGCCATCGTCTCCGCGAACCCGTGATCGACGATGATCGCGTCCGGGGCGGCGTTCAGCGCGGTCTCCAGGTCGAGCGCCTGCTTCGCGTTGTCGCCCGAGGCGTTGGAGATCGACAGCTCCACGCCCAGCTCCGCCGCCTGTCGCTCGGCGCCCGCCTGCCACAGCTGGAAGTAGTCGCCCTCCGCGAGCTGGCGGACGAGCGCGATGCGCACCGGCTCACCCGCGCTCGGAGACTGCGCCGCCACCGGCGCGACCGAGACGGTCACGAGCGCCGCGGCTCCTGCCAGGACCGCCGCGGTCCGTGCGTTCATCCTCATCGTGTCCCTCCTTGCACATTTGTGCTCACCGTGGAGCAATGTGCACAGGGTAGCAGTCGGATGGTCCTCGGGCGGGGCCCGGAGGGCGCGGGGCGGGGCCCGGAGGGCTGGATCGCGGCGGTCAGCTGGGCTGGGGGCGGACCATGCCCCGAGCGGCATGGCCACAGGCGCGGGCACCGCTGGCGGCCCGGCACCGGCCGGGGCACCGCTGGCAGCCCGGCACCGGCCCACGTCGCCCGCCGACCCATGCGCGCCGCGGTGCAGCCGCCCGAGGGCTCGCCGTGGCGGAAATGGATGGGACACGCTCCGTCCGAGCACCGCCGATCGCGCATCGATCGCGCATCGATCGCGTCGCGCGGAGGCACGCGGAGTAGCATCAGCGGGCGGCCGACGCGGGCCCCAGACGATCGCGTCGGCACCTGGAGGAGGGCGAGATCACGGTGCCCAGGTTCGCGGACATCGGCGCCGCCGTCATCGGCAGCGGCTTCATCGGCGCTGTCCACATCGAGAACCTGCGCCG
>DAOTUU010000059.1:0-83713 GCA_034436555.1 Chloroflexota bacterium
CGTTGATCATCGGGGCGTAGCCCGCGGCGAGCTGGACCTGGGTCACGGAGACGCCCTGCCCGAAGCTGCGGTTGGCCAGGTCGATGGGCGCCCAGGGGTGCCTCGCGGGGTCCGGCACGATGCCGACCTCCTCGTTCGCGAGGTCGATGCCCGTCCGGAGGCCCAGGCCCAGGCGCGTCCACATCCGATACAGCACCGCCGACGAGCGGGCCACGCTGCGGCCCAGGCGCGCCGCGGTGCGCGCCGTGGCGACGTTGCGGGAGTAGGCGATCACGTCCCGGAACGCCAGCTGGCCCATCGAGCGGTGGTCGGCGTTGCGCACCGTGTAGGGCGGGAACTCGAGCGCCCGGCTGTCCCGCACCCGCCGGTCGAGCGTGATGCGCCTCGCGTCGAGGGCCGCGGCGGCCGTGAACATCTTCATCACCGAGCCGGGCTCGTAGCTGCCGCTCAGGATCGGGTCGCGGAACGCGTCCCGGTCGCGCAGCCACTGGGCGGCGTAGTCGTTGGCGTCGTAGCCGGGCACCGACGCCCAGGCCAGGATCGCGCCGGTCTCGGGGTCCATGATGAGCGCGCTCGCGCGTCTCGCGTCGTCGGTGTTGCGCGCCGCGAGCAGCTCCTTCTCGAGCTGCAGCTGGAGGCCCGCGTCGATGGTGAGGCGGATGTCCGCGCCCGCGCGACCCGGCTCCAGGATGGTCGCGCTGCTGCCCAGCAGCCGACCGAATGGGTCGCGCGCGGCCTCCACCCGCGTCGGAACGCCCGCGAGCGCGGCGTCGTAGCGCTCCTCGATGCCGTAGGCGCCGCGTCCGTTCGTGTTCACGAATCCCAGAAGATGGCTCGCGAGCGTGGTGCCCGGCTCGCCCCCCTCGCGGGGGTACATCCGCACCGGCTGCGGCTCCAGGCCGACGGCGCGCAGGCGCCGATCGTCGCCGGTCCTCGCCAGCTCGGCACGGACCGCAGCGCTCTCCGCCTCCGTCAGCTGTCGGTCGATGACCACGTACTCCGCCGTCCCATCGTCCAGGAGCCGGCGCACCCGCTCCCGCCCGGCGGTGTCCAGGTCCAGGATCTCGCCCAGGGCCTCCAGCGCGTCTGCCCGGTTGTCCGCCGTGACCGCGTCGCTGTCGGGGTTCACGAGCAGTCTGGGATAGGCGACGAGCCGGTCAAGGTAGACCGTGAGCGCCAGGGTCTGACCGTTCCGGTCCAGGATCCGACCACGCTCGGTGGGGATGTCCGTGGGCCGCTGCAGCCGGGAGATCGCCTCCGAGCGGAGGTCCGGGCCCCGCTGCACCTGCCAGAACGCCAGGCGCGCCGCCACCGCGGCCGCCAGGACCGCGAGGACGAGCATCAGCAGGAGGGTCCGACCCCGGTGGTCGGTGCGGCCGAGCATGACGCTCAGCGAGCCTGGACGCGGATGGCGTCACCCAGGTCGTCGAGGCCCTCGCGCTGGGCCCACTGGGTGACCTGTGCCTCCGAGCCCCACTGGACGACCGCGGCCTCCTGCGACGTGAGCGTCCGCTGCAGGGTCACCCGCTCGGCGAGCAGGCGGTCCACGGTGTAGCGGGCGTTCTGCACCGCCAGCATCTGGGTCACATAGACGAGTCCCAGCATCGTCGCGGCGATGAGCGTGGCGAGCAGCATCGCGGAGGGTCGCAGGTGTCGCCGGACCTGCGCGTCCACCATGGACCAGGGCGTGGCCGCGCCGCGCACCACGGCGACGGCCGGATGCAGCGTCCTCGCGCGGGCCGTCGCGGGGCGCGCCGTCGCGGGGCGCGGCGTCGCCGACCGGCTGACGACCGCGCGGACCGACGCGGCGCGCACGGGGACCGGGCCCGGTCGCTGCGCGGCCACACGCGAGACGTGGGCGTCATCGCCCGTCCGCCGTGGTCGTCGCACGCGCTGCGGGACCGGCAGGACGCCGAGGTCCGCCGGGCGGAGCCGGGCGGGCTGGACCGCCATCAGGCGGTCCCTCCGGGGCGATGCCCCCGCGTGTCGGACCCGACGGGGGCGGGTGGGTCCCACGAGTCTCCGCGGGCCCAGGCGGCGGGTCCCTCGAGGTCGATCACGAGGCCGGCGTCGCGGCGGTCACGCAGGTCCCGCTGCCGTCGACCGTAGCTGCGTCGACGAGCGCTGCCGTGGCTCATGCCGCGAGCCGCCGGGCGGCGCGCAGGCGTGCGCTCCGGGCGCGCGGGTTCGCCGCGACCTCGGCGTCCGAGGGGACCTGGGGCTGCGGTCCCACGGGGGCGAGCCGCGGTGTCCGACCGCACACGCACACCGGCACGGCCGGCGGGCAGGTGCAGCCGCGACGCTCGGCGGCCACGAAGCGCTTCACGATCCGATCCTCCAGCGAGTGATAGGCGATGACGACCAGGCGACCCTCGGGCCGCAGCAGCTCGAGCGCGCTTGCGAGCGCGGCGGGCAGCACCTCCAGCTCGCGGTTCACCGCGATGCGGAGCGCCTGGAAGACGCGGGTCGCGGGGTGGATGCGACGTCGGCCGACAGGCTGGACAGGCACGGCGCGCTCCACGACGGCGGCGAGGCGATCGGCGGTGTCGATGGAGTCACGCGACCGTTCGGTCACGATGGCCTTGGCGATCCGCCATGCGTGGGGTTCGTCGGCGTTGCGCCGGAACAGGTCCGCCAGCGCGCCCGCGTCGAGCGTCGCGACGAGCTCGCTCGCGGGCACGCCCCGGGTTGTGTCGAAGCGCATGTCCAGCGATCCGGTCGTCCGGAAGCCGAAGCCTCGATGGGTGTCGGCGAGCTGGTGGGAGCTCAGCCCGAGATCGATCAGGATCCCGTCCACCTGGGCGAATCCCGTCTCCCGGGCGACCTCGCCGATCGCCTCGAAGTTCGACTGGCGCAGCGTGACCTGTGCCTCGAAGGGGGCCAGCCGAGCGCGGGAGCGCTCGATGGCCGCCGGGTCGGCATCGATGCCGAGCAGCCGGCCGCCGGGGCTGGCGGCCCCCAGGATCCGGAGGGAGTGCCCTCCGCCACCCACGGTCGCGTCGATCTGGAAGCTGCCTGGGACGGGCGACAGAGCGCTCATGACCTCCTCGACCATCACGGGCAGGTGCCCTTCTTCCATCAGTGACCGTTCATGGCGGTCTCCCCGGACCCCGGGGGCTCATGTGGTGCGGCGCTAGATGCCCAGACCCTCGAGGTGCTGCGCCAGCACGTCGGGGTCGCCCATCTGTTCGCTGTAGGCGCCCCACCGACGGGGCGACCACAGCTCCAGGTGGTCCCGGCTGCCGACCACGACGACGGCGTCGCCCTCGAGGTCGGCGGCCTCGCGCAGCACGGCCGGGAGCACCAGGCGCCCCTGGCGATCGAGCTCGAAGTCGAACGCCTGGCCGAAGATGAAGCGCGAGAACCAGCGGGTGCGGGAGTCGGTGATGGGCAGCGTGGCGACCTTCGCCGCGAGCGCATCCCAGGCCGCGCGAGGGTGGATCGCCAGGCAGTCGTCGAGCCACCTTGAGACGAAGGCGCCGCCGGCCAGATCCGCGCGGAAGCGGACGGGGACGGCGACCCGTCCCTTGTCATCGACCACGTGGTGGTACTCACCGGTGAACACCCTGGGCTGCTCTGCTCCGACTTCCGGGCTCGCCACCGACGCATCGGAGAGAACGGCTCCCCCTCCCCACCGCCCGGTCCCTACCGACCGAGTGATGCCTCAGGCTCCCCCGTGTTCCCCACTTTGCGCCACTTCGCGCCACTTCGGTGCATGTTGGCGCACGAATCGGCGTCCGTCAAGCGGTGATTTCGGGGATGTGGACGGCCACGCGGGCGCCCGCCGACGGTCGAGGCAGCCCCTGTCCGGGGGAAGGGCGCTGGTACCAGAGAGCCATGGAGCCCACCGGAGCGCACCGCGTAGGGTGATGACCGCCCGCACCAGGGGGTCTCCCGTCCCCTGGAACAACGGCCGCCACCCTGGGGCCCGTCGATTCCCATGGCCCTCGTCCGAACCGACCCCGCCACCCCGATCGCCGAGGCGATGGCCCTGCCCGCCGTTACGCCGCCGGTGCCGACGCCGGCTGCGCGTCCGCCGCTGCCGCTGTTGTCGCCCGTGCCCGCCAACGGGGGCTACCTGCGGCGCTGCACGTTCCGGCTCATGGAGCTGCGCCAGGCGGCGACCCGCCGGTCCGAACCGGCCTATGCGGTCAGCTGTCTCTACCCCGATCGGGAGACGCGGCGCCCGCTGGGCGACCTCGCGTCGGCCCGCGCCATCTGTGACGGCTGCGCGGCCACGGGGATCTTCCGCCCGGACGAGGACTGAACCGGGGATCGGGCGCCCGGACTCGGGGGCTGCGCCCGATGCCGCGCGGGGCACCCCGGGTCATGGCGGCAGGCTGGACCAGCGAGATGGCCTGTAAGCCGAGTTCTGTACCGTCATCGCTGACGGCGACGGTCATCCATCTGGGACCGCGGTCACCCACGGCCTCGAGCGGCCGACCCGAGAGCGGGGCGACGCACCCCTGCCCCGGCCGAAGCCCGGGCGCGCTCTCCTATTTGGCCTTGCACCAGGTAGAGCTTGCCGCGTTTCACCCGGCGACCGGCCTCGCGGCCGGCGCCGACTCGTCTCTGTGGCGCTGGTCCTCGCCTCACGGCGGACGGGTGTTACCCGCTACCCTGCGTCGCGGAGCTCGGACTTTCCTCGGGCGTCGGACGGATCGCTCCGCCGGCGTCCGCGACCATCCGGCCATCTCGCTGGCACCCGGAGTCTACCCCCTGGTGCCTCACCGCTCGTCGGAGACCCCGAGCGAGCGCTCCCGGACGTGGCGCTCCAGGCGGGCCGCCCCGTCCGGGTCATCCAGCGCGAGGTTCGCGAGGGCGTCGGCGGCGCGATTGCGGGCGCGCGGCTCGTGGGTGGCCTTCCAGCGCCGGAAGCCGCCCAGGTGGCGCACGGCCTCCGCGAACAGACCCTGGAGCTTGGCGTCCTTCACCCGCCAGCGCCCGTTGATCTGTTCCACGATGAGCTTGGAATCCAGGCGCAGGTCGACCTCGCGAGCCTGCAGCCGGTGCGCCTCGCGGAGCGCCAGGACCAGGCCCGCGTACTCCGCCACGTTGTTGGTCCGGATGCCCAGGGGGCGCGCGATGACCGCCACCGGCAGCGCGTCGGGGTCGTCCGCGCCGGGGGCCGTCGCGTCGATGAGCACGGCGCCCGCAGACGCGGGACCGGGGTTGCCACGGCAGGCGCCGTCGGTGCGGATGACGAGGCGCGGGACGACCGGCCGGGGCAGCTCATCCTCGGCGGCCGCGGCCGCGTCGTGGGCCGCGGTCAGGAGCTGCGCTCCACGATCGCGCCGGACACCTCGAGGATGGCGCGCGTGATGTTGATGCCCCGCGGGCAGGCGTCCGTGCAGTTGAACACCGTGCGGCAGCGCCATACGCCGTCCGCGTCCGAGAGCAGCTCCAGGCGCTCATCCGCGCCCGCGTCGCGCGTGTCGAAGATGAAGCGGTGCGCGTTCACGATCGCGGCCGGCCCCACGTACGAGGGCTGGGCCCAGAAGCTGGGGCAGGAGCTGGTGCACGCGGCGCACAGGATGCACTTGGTGGTGTCGTCGTAGCGCTCCCGGTCCTCCGGCGACTGGCGCCGCTCGCGTGCGGGCATGGGTCCGTCATCCACCTGGTAGGGCATCACGGAGCGGTACTTCGCGAAGAAGTCCTCCATGTCCACCACGAGGTCCTTGACCACCGGCAGCCCGGGAAGCGGGGCGACGGAGATCTTCGTGCCCAGCTGGTCCACCCGGATCTTGCAGGCGAGGCGGTTGCGGCCGTTGATGAGCAGGGCATCCGATCCGCACACGCCATGGGCGCAGGAGCGCCGGAAGGTCAGGCTGCCGTCCTGGTGCCACTTCACGGCGTGCAGCAGGTCCAGGACGCGGTCCATGGGACCCGCCTCGACCGCGTACGTCTCCCAGTGGGGCTTCTTGTCTCGCTCTGGGTCGTAGCGCAGGATGCGCAGCTGGACCTGCATGTCTCTCCCTGGGCCTAGTAGACGCGCGGCTTCGGCTGGAAGGTGGTGACCACCACCGGCTTGTAGCGGAGCTGGGGGCCGGTGTCGGTCCTGGTGACGAGCGAATGCTTGAGCCATTCGGTGTCGTCGCGCTCGGGGAAGTCCTCGCGCGCATGCGCCCCGCGGCTCTCCCTGCGCGCCAGCGCCGCGACGGTGGTCGCCTCCGCGCAGTCGAGCATGTAGCCCAGCTCGCGCGCCTCCAGCAGGTCCGTGTTGAACACGCTGCCCTTGTCCTGGATGCGCACCTGCTGGTAGCGCGCCTTGAGGTCACGGACCTTGCTCACGGCGCCCGACAGCAGTTCCTCGGTCCGGAACACGCCGCATCGCTCCATCATCACGGTGGCCAGCTCCTCGCGGATGCGCGCCGGGCTCTCTCCCCCCTGGCGACCCCGCAGGCCCTCGATCTCGGCGCGGACCGGCTCGGCGGCATCCCGCGCGATCGATGGCAGCGCCTGGCCGCGCACGTCCTCCGCCATGCTCTTCCCGGCGCGCTTGCCGAACACGAGCAGGTCGATGAGCGAGTTGGTGCCCAGGCGATTGGCCCCATGGACGCTCACACAGGCACACTCGCCGGCGGCGTAGAACCCGGGAACCACGGTGTTGTGCTCGTCGCGCAGCACGCGCGCGTCCGTGTCCGTGGGGATGCCGCCCATCGCGTAGTGCGCGGTGGGCTGGATGGGCACCGGCTGGGTGATGGGTTCGATGCCCTGGTAGACCCGCGCGAACTCGGTGATGTCGGGCAGCTTCTCGTCGATCACCTGCTTGCCCAGGTGGGTCAGGTCGAGATGGACGTAGTCCCTGCCGTCGATGCCCAGGCCGTCCCGACACTCCAGGTAGATGGCCCGGCTGACCATGTCCCGGGGTGCCAGCTCCATGAGCGTGGGCGCGTACTTCTGCATGAATCGCTCGCCGTTGCGGTTGCGCAGGTACCCTCCCTCTCCGCGCGCCGCCTCCGAGAGCAGGATGCCGATGCCCACGATGCCCGTGGGATGGAACTGGTAGAACTCCATGTCCTCCATCGGGATGCCGTGGCGCCATGCCAGCGCCACCCCGTCACCCGTGAGGGTGTGGGCGTTGGAGGTGACCTTGAACATGCGCCCGAACCCGCCGGTGGCCATCATCACGGCCGCCGCGCGGAACAGGTGCAGCTCGCCGTCCGCGATGCGATAGGCGACCACCCCGCCGATGCCGCCCTCCGCCTCGACCAGGTCGACCACGTGGTACTCGTCGAAGAACCGGACGCCGTTCTTGATGCACTGCTGGTACAGCGTCTGGAGGATCATGTGGCCGGTCCGGTCGGCCGCGAAGCAGGAGCGTCGGACGGGGCCCTCACCGAAGTTCCGGGTGTGGCCCCCGAAGCGCCGCTGGTCGATCCGCCCGTCCGGCGTCCGGTTGAAGGGCAGGCCCATGTGCTCCAGCTCGATCACCCGGTCGATCGCCTCCCGGGCCAGGATCTCCGCGCCATCCTGGTCGGTGAGGTAGTCGCCGCCCTTCACGGTGTCGAACATGTGCCACTCCCAGTGGTCCTCCTCCTGGTTGCCCAGGGCGGCGCAGATGCCACCCTGGGCGGCGCCGGTGTGGGAGCGGGTCGGGTACAGCTTCGTGAGCACGGCCGCCTTGACGCCCGCGCGCGCGAGCTCCAGCGCGGCGAACAGGCCGGCGCCCCCGGCGCCCACGATGATCGCCTCGAACTCGTGGGTCAGGATGGGCGTGGAGAGGGTCAGGGTCTCGGCCATGGTCAGCGGGCCTCCGGGCGCAGGGTGACAGCGGGTGCGGCAGCGACCCGGATCGTTGGAACCGTCACGGGTCGCTGCTCAGGCGGCGCCGCCGACGCCCGGCATCGTGAACACGACGATGGAGCCCAGGACGAACAGGATGAGGCCCAGGATGTACAGGCCGGACAGCGTCACCGTGCGCGCTCGCGAGGGCGCCAGCGCATCGCCGATGACGGTGCGCATGCCCAGGAACGAATGGACCAGCACGCACATCAGCATCAGCCAGTCGAAGGAGCGCCAGAACATCTCGCTCCAGCGGTTCTGGGCGATCCACTCGGCGGTCTGATGGGCCGGGTCGAAGATGAAGTGGGTGATGCTGAAGTGGCTCAGCGCGAGGACGAACAGGGCGACGCCCGTGATGCGCATGCCGTACCAGGCCCAGGTCTCGACCCGGTTGCCCTGGGGCTTGACGCGCCCCCGCGTGATGGGCGAGATGCGCGCCATCTAGAGCACCCCCGCGAGTCGGAGCAGCGCGGCGCCCGTCTCCGGCGTGCTCGGTGCGAACAGCGGCTTGAGGATGAGCAGCGCGCCCGGGATGCCCACGCCGATGAAGATGATCCACGACGCCCACCACAGCTTCCGGTGGTGCACCGTCATCGAGGGCCACAGGTCGATGATGAGGATGCGCATGCCGTTGAGCGCGTGGTACAGCAGGGCGGCGCCCAGGAGCACCTCCATCACCCGTCCCAGCGGGCTGGAGTAGAACGCCAGGATCTCGTCGTAGGCGGCCGGATTGCTGCCCGCGAGCCAGATGTCGATGACGTGCAGGACGATGAACAGCCACACGCCGACGCCGCTGATGCGGTGGAACACATGCGCCCACGACCCCTCACGGCCGCGGTAGGTGAACATCAGGCCAAGGTAGCGACGCATCAGCACTCCGTCGTGCGGGGCGGACCGGTCAGACCGTGGCCCCGAAGCCGCCGGGCCTCTCGCCCGGCCGGGCCCGCAGGACAGGACCCCCGTCCAGCATGCTACTCCACGGCGGGGTCCGTCGCTGCGCTATCCTGACCACCCGGCCCGTCCCCAACCCCACGTCTCGATCATCTTGAGGTCACGCGCGCCCGTGAAGTTGCAGGAGTACCACGCCAAGTCATTGCTCGCGCGCGCCGGTCTGCCGGTGCCCGAGTGGTCCATCGCGACCAGCCCCCAGGAGGCGCGGGCGCATGCGGAGACCTACGCCGCCAGGGGCGTGAACCAGGTCGTCGTGAAGGCCCAGGTGCTGGTCGGCGGCCGCGGCAAGGCGGGTGGCGTCAAGCTGGCCTCTTCGCCCGCGGAGGCGGAGGCCGTCGCGTCCGCCATCCTGGGCATGGACATCAAGGGCATCACCGTGCGACGGGTGCTGGTGGCTCCGGCGGCGGAGATCGAGCGGGAGCTGTATCTGGCGGCGGTCCTCGACCGGGGCGCCAGGCGCATCCTGATGATGGGGTCCGCCGAGGGCGGCGTCGAGATCGAGGCGCTCGCGGAGACGAACCCCGAGGCGATCGTGCGGATCCACGCCCACCCCCATCTCGGCCTGCTGGACTGGCAGGCACGCCAGCTGGCGTTCGCGCTGGGCCTCGGCGACCACCTGCGCGAGGCGGTCGCGATCGCCAAGGGCCTCCATCGGGTGATGATCGACAACGACGCGGACCTCGTGGAGGTCAATCCCCTGGCCATCGTGCGGTCGGTCACACCGGACGGCAGCGTGACGCGTTCGGTCCAGTGCCTCGATGCCAAGGTCACCATCGACGACTCGGCGCTGGGGCGGCATCCCGATGTCGAGGCCATGCGCGACCTGGACGAGGAGGACCCCGTCGACATCGAGGCGCGCCGACTGGGCCTGTCGTTCATCCGGCTGGACGGGACCATCGGCTGCATGGTCAACGGTGCCGGCCTCGCCATGACCACGATGGACCTGGTGAAGCGCGCGGGCGGATCGCCCGCCAACTTCCTGGACATCGGCGGCGGCGCCCGTGCGGACAAGGTGGCCGCGGCGATGCGCCTCATCCTCGCCGACCCGTCGGTGAAGGCCATCCTGGTCAACATCTTCGGGGGCATCGCGCGGGGTGACGAGGTCGCCCGTGGGCTCGTGGAGGCCCGCTCGATGCAGGAGCGCGACGTGCCCATGGTGGTGCGCATCGTGGGCACGAACGCCAAGGCTGCCGCGGAGATCCTGGCGGCCGCGGGCGGCGACATCCAGACAGCACGCGACCTGGACGAGGCGGTCCAGAAGGCCGTCGCCATCGCCGGCGCGGTGGAGGCCTGATCCCATGAGCATCCTCGTCGACAACGACACCCGTCTCATCGTCCAGGGCATCACCGGACGCGAGGGCCTGTTCCACGCGACCCAGATGCAGGACTACGGCACGAACGTGGTCGCGGGCGTCACCCCCGGCAAGGGCGGCCAGGCCGTGATGGACGGCAGCGTGCCCGTCTTCGACACCTGCGCCGAGGCCGTCCGCCAGACCGGTGGCAACACCACGGTCATCTACGTGCCGCCCGCGGGCGCGCCGGACGCCATCCTCGAGGCCGTGGGCGCCGGGATCCGGACCATCTTCTGCATCACCGAGCACATCCCCGCACTGGACATGCTCAAGGTGGTCGCGGAGGTGGACCGCGCGGGCGCCCGACTCGTCGGACCCAACTGCCCCGGCGCAACGTCCCCGGGGAAGGCGAAGGTGGGCATCATCCCCGGATCGATCCACCGGCCGGGCCACGTTGGCCTCGTGAGCCGGTCGGGCACGCTCACCTATGAGGTCGTCCAGGCGATGACGGACGCCGGCATCGGCCAGTCCACGTGCGTGGGCATCGGCGGCGATCCCGTGGCGGGTTCCACGTTCATCGACATCCTGGAGCTGTTCAAGGCGGACCCCGAGACCCGAGGCATCGTGCTCATGGGGGAGATCGGCGGCGACGCGGAGGAGCTCGCCGCAGCCTGGAAGCAGGCGAACATCCCGAACACGCCCATGGTCGCCTTCATCGCCGGCCGCACGGCGCCGCCAGGACGTCGGATGGGTCACGCGGGCGCCATCATCTCCGGCTCCGGGGGCACGGCGGAGGGCAAGATCGCGGCGCTGGAGGCGGCCGGCATCCGCGTGGCCGAGTCGCCGACGCAGATCCCGCAGCTGCTGCGTGAGGCGGGCATCGGTCCCGACTGACCCGAGCGAGGGAACCCGCAGGGCGCGCACGACCCGGACGCCGCGATCGGCCACGAGCCATCGCGGCGTCGTCTCGTCTGCGGCGGTTCCTGCGGCGGTCAGGGGCGCGCACGTCTCCAGGCGACCACGTCGATGCTGCGGCTGAATGCCAGATGGTCCGGCGGCCGGTCGATCGGCAGGTCCGCGGCCGCGGTCATCGACTGGACCGCCAGCTCCAGCCGGGCATCCTGGAGGGGCCAGGGCCCATGGCGGATGGCCAGCCATTCGGGGCGTCCGGGCCGACGCATGGACCACAGTCCATCGCGCTCGGTCAGGAACCGCTCCAGCTCGCTGGCCGGGCGGACCGGGCCGACAGGGCGATAGCGACCCTGGAACTCCGCGGTGCCGATCCTTCGGGCCGAGCGGCAGTCGATCCATCCCTCGCCGTCCACGCCCATCGTCATCGTGGCGTGGTGGTACGGCAGCCCGGCGGCGTCGCGGCCGATCCGACACCCCAGGCGCCCCGCCGCATCCAGGCTGAGGAACCACACGCCCGGCCGCCCCTGGTACGTGGCATAGGTCCGCACGTTGAGCTCCGGGAACCGGCTGATGGGCGGCACGGGCGGCAGCAGCCGGGGCCGCACCCGCGACATCAGGAACGGCACCACGCCCAGCCAGCCTGACCCGTCGTGCAGCTCCGGGACCAGCGGCGCCGGCACGATCCCCCGCGCCTCCTCCGGGGAGATCCGCCAGTGCGCGAACAGCAGGTCGCTCCAGCGCATCGCCAGGATCCACGGCCCCGATCCGGGCAGGTGGCCATCGAGGCCCGACGCGCCACTCGGCGTCACACCATCACCGCCCACGCGTGCGCGCCCGCCGCCCCCAGGAAGACGCCGGCGAGCAGCCAGTCCCCGGTCCGGTGACCGAAGGCGAGCTGGGAGCCGGCGCGGACCAGCCACCATCCGACCGCCCAGAGCGCCAGCAGCCGGCCGGGGTCGCTGCCCAGCCATCGGCCCGCCAGCAGGTCCGCGACACCCAGGGTCAGGAGCACCCACGAGGCGGCGTTGTTGGACACCCAGATGACGCCGAGGACGTCCTGGCGGCGCGTCCGATACCGGCTGCCCACGATGGGCAGCGGGCGCAGCGGAGGCACCGGGTCCGGGATCGCGCGCTCGACGTCGATGAGGCGCGGGATGACCAGGTGGATCAGCCCCAGGCCGACCGTCCCCAGGCCGACCGCGGCCAACACGACACTGACAGCCTCCACGGGCGTCCTCCGCTGGATGCCACGGCACCGTGGCGCGATGTCCTCGTGCCGTCAGCGCCGATCCGGCGGCACAGGGTAACCGAGCGCGGTCCACGCCGGACCACCCGGGGCCTCGATGAGCTCCACCATCACGCCGCGACCGGCGCGCGGATGGAGGAACGCCACGGGGCCCTCGGCACCCCGGCGGGGAGCCCCATCGATGAGCTCCACGCCGCGCGCCGAGAGGTCGTTCAGGACCGCGGCCAGGTCGGGCACCTCGAGGCACAGATGATGGAACCCCTCCCCCTTGGCGGCCAGGAAGCGGGCGACGCCGGTCGCGTCATCGGTGGGCTGGACGAGCTCGATGCGCGACTCGCCGACACCCAGGAAGGCGATGACCACGCGATCGGACTCGATGGGCAGGACGGTCTCCACCTCCAGGCCCAGCAGATCCCGGTAGACCTCCAGCGACGCCTCGATGTCCCGCACGATGACGGCGACGTGATGGATGCGACCGATGCGTCGCAGCTCGGCCGGCAGGCCGGATGGGATGACGGGCATGACGCCTCCGGTGTCGGGTGCCTGTCTTTGCGCAAAGACAGGCGGCGGACTCAGACGGTGATCAGCTCTCGATGCTCGCCCCACACGGCCCGCAGCCGGTCCGCGATCTCGCCGAGGGTGGCATGCGCCTTCACCGCATCGATGATGGGCGGCAGCAGGTTGTCCGTGCCGGACGCTGCGACGCCGAGCCGTCCCATCGCCTCGGACCAGGCCGCGACATCCCGCGTCTCGCGCAGCCGGCGGACGCGCGCCGCCTGCTCCTGTTCGCGGGCGGGGTCGATCCGCTGGAGCGGAGGGGCCACCGATCGGCCATCCTGGAAGCGGTTGACGCCGACCACGACCTTCTGCCCGGTCTCGATCTCGCGCTGCACCCGGTATGCGGCGTCCTGGATCTCGCGCTGCTGGAAGCCCGCGTCGATGGCCGCGATCGCCCCGCCCATCTCGTCGATGCGCCGCAGGTAGGCCGTGGCCTTCGCCTCGAGCTGGGATGTCAGCGACTCCACGAAGTAGCTGCCCGCGAGCGGGTCGGGGGTCTCCGTCACCCCGGCCTCGTGGGCGATGATCTGCTGGGTGCGCAGCGCCAGTCGCGCGGACTCCTCGGTCGGCAGCGCCAGCGCCTCGTCACGGGAGTTGGTGTGCAGGCTCTGCGTGCCGCCCAGCACCGCCGCCAGCGCCTGGAGGGTGGTGCGCACGACGTTGTTGTCGATGGACTGGGCGGTGAGGCTGGACCCGGCCGTCTGGACGTGGAAACGGCACATCATGGAGCGCGGGTTGGTGGCGCCGAAGCGCTCCTTCATGATGCGTGCCCACATGCGCCGTGCGGCGCGGAACTTGGCCACCTCCTCGAACAGCTCGCTCCAGGAGGCGAAGAAGAACGAGAGGCGGCCGGCGAAGCGATCGACGTCGAGGCCGCGCGCCCGCGCCCCCTCGACGTACGCGATCGCGTCCGCGAGCGTGAACGCCAGCTCCTGGGCCGCGGTGGCGCCCGCCTCGCGCATGTGATAGCCGCTGATGGAGATGGTGTTCCAGCGCGGCAGCTGCCGGGCGCAGAACGCGAAGATGTCCGTGACCAGACGCATCGACGGCGACGTCGGGTAGATGTACGTGCCGCGCGCGATGTACTCCTTGAGGATGTCGTTCTGGACCGTGCCGGACAGCATGGCTCGCGAGATGCCGCGACGGTCCGCGACCGCCACGTAGAACCCCAGCAGGATCGCGGCCGTCGCGTTGATGGTCATGGACGTGCTCACCTCGCCCAGCGGCAGACCCTCCAGCAGGACGTCCATGTCCTCGAGCGATGCGATCGGCACACCCACGCGGCCCACCTCCCCCTCCGCCTGGGGTGCATCCGAGTCGTAGCCCATCTGCGTCGGCAGGTCGAACGCCACGGACAGTCCGGTCTGGCCCTGCTCGAGGAGATACCGGAAGCGCCGGTTCGTGTCCGCGGCGGTGGAGAACCCCGCGTACTGGCGCATCGTCCACAGCCGACCGCGATACATCGTGGGCTGGACCCCGCGCGTGAAGGGGTACTCGCCCGGTCGCCCCAGGTCGCGGTCCTCATCCAGGTCCGCCACGTCCGCGGGCGTGTAGAGGTCGGCGACCTCGATGTCGGACGTGGTCAGGAACCGCTCCTGCCGTTCCTGGCTCTCGGCGAGCGCCTGTGCGCGCGCGGTGGCGCGCCATCGGTCGCGCCCGGGGTCGGTCGATCGGGTCATGGTCGGCACCTCATGGCACAGACCATACCCGACGCCGGAAGGGCTATCCCACCGTGACCAGCTCGTCACCCAGCTCCACGGTCGAGCCCAGCGCGGCACTCACTCCGATGACCGTGCCCGCACGCGGCGACCGGACCTCGTTCTCCATCTTCATCGCCTCGATCGCCAGAAGCCGCTGGCCCTTCTCCACGGCATCTCCCTCGCTCACCCACAGCCGCACGACACGGCCCGGGATCTGGGCGCTCACGACGGCGCGACCGGTGGAACCGCCCACGGCCGCGGACTGCGACGCGCGCTCGCGGAGGATGGCGCGCCGGGCGGACTCCACGCCCACGCTGAACACCCATCCGTCGACGGTGACCTCCCAGCGCCGGCGCCCGTCGGCGCGGTCGGCCGCCGTCGGTGGCATGGCGCGCACCTCGGGTCGCCGCCCTCCGTCCGGTGCCGCCGCGGCGGACGCGACATCCACCACGATCTCGTCCGCGCCGGCCACGGTGAGGCGCAGGGCGTCATTCGGTGTCATGGCCAGCGCTCCGTCGCCTCTCGGCGCCCCGCGTGCGCCCAATCCGGGTTGGCGGGCCGCGGCCAGCCGTCGAGACCGGCTCCCAGACGGGGGCCGACATGACCCTCGCGGGCGTCCATCGCGACCCGCGCGACGGTGCCCGCGGCCATCTCGGCCGCGACCAGGTCGATCGCTCGGCGCGCCGCGGCCTCGCGCAGCGGGCCGGGGTCCCAGGTCCGGTCGATGAAGTCGGTGCGCAGGCCGTCGCCGCTCGCGAAGTCGGGATGGGCGAGCAGCCAGCGGTGGAATGGGATGGTGGTCTGGACGCCGCCCGTCTCGAACTCGTCGAGCGCGCGGCTGGCGCGTGCCATGGCGGTCGTCCGATCCGCCGCGACGACGAGCAGCTTGGCCAGCAGCGGGTCGTAGTCGCCGCTCACCGTCGCGCCCTCCTCGAAGCCGGAGTCCATGCGCACCCCGGGACCGGCAGGCTCGCGCCAGCGCGTGATCCGCCCGGGCGTGGGGGCGAACCCCCGGGACGGGTCTTCCGCGCTGATGCGCAGCTCCACCGCATGACGCACCGGATCCGCCGCCGTCGCGGCGGCGGCCAGCGCGGCATCGGACAGCGGATGTCCGGCCGCGACCCAGAGCTGCTCATGGACCAGGTCAAGGTCGGCCACCAGCTCCGTGACGCCGTGCTCGACCTGGAGCCTCGCGTTCACCTCCAGGAAGTAGAACGCGCCGGTGCGGCTGAACAGGAACTCCGCCGTGGCGGCGTTCCGGAGCCCCACCGACCGAGCGACCTGCACCGCGAGCCGATGCACCTCGATCCGCTGCTCGCGCGAGAGACCCGGCGCCGGGGCCTCCTCCACCAGCTTCTGGTGCCGTCGCTGGGTGGAGCAGTCGCGCTCGCCCAGCGCCACGATGTGGCCCTGGGTGTCGCCCAGCAGCTGGACCTCGATGTGGCGGCCGCCCTCGACGTAACGCTCGAGGTACACCGCCCCATCCCCGAACGCCTGGCGCGCCTCGCGAGCCGCGGCGACGACGGCCGCGGCCAGGTCCGCCGGGTCGTCGACCCGACGCATCCCCCTGCCACCACCACCCGCGGCCGCCTTGACCAGCAGCGGATAGCCGATGTGCTCCGCGGTGGCGGAGATCGTCTCGATGGACGCGGGGTCGTCCGCGGGCAGCGGCTCGAACGTGCCCGGCACGATGGGCACCTGCTGCCGCGTCGCGGACCGACGGGCCGCGAGCTTGTCTCCCAGTGACGCGAGGGTCGCAGGGCTCGGCCCGATGAACGCGATGCCGGCGCCCTCCACAGCCTCCGCGAACGAGGCCTGCTCCGACAGGAACCCGTAGCCCGGGTGGACGGCCTGGGCGCCGGTGGCCAGCGCCGCCTCCAGGATCCGGTCGGCGCGCAGGTAGCTCTCGGACGCGGGCGGCGCACCGATGCGCACGGCGCGATCGGCGTAGCGCACATGGCGCGCGCGGCGGTCGGCATCACTGTAGACCGCGACCGTCTCGATGCCCAGCTCGCGACACGCGCGCATGATGCGGATCGCGATCTCGCCGCGATTGGCGACGAGCACGCGGTCGAAGGGACGTCCGGACCGGGTCATCGGGAGCCGGACTGGCGCGGCATCGCCGGGTGGGACGGCGCCGGCCGGACCACGGCCGGACTGTCTTTGCGCAAAGACACAGGACCTCCGTTCACAGCGGGATGTTGCCGTGCTTGCGCGACGGATTGCGGTCGCGCTTTCCCTCGAGCATGCGGAACGCCGCGATGACCCGAGGACGTGTCTCCGAGGGCACGATCACGTCGTCCACGTACCCGCGACCTGCCGCGACATACGGGTTGGCGAAGGTGTCCTCGTACTCCGTGGTCAGCCGTCGCAGCTCTGCCGCACGATCTGTGGCCCTGTCCAGCTGGTCACGGAAGATGATGTTGACCGCGCCCTCCACGCCCATCACCGCGATGCGAGCCGTGGGCCAGGCGAGGTTGACGTCGCCCCGCACGTGCTTGGAGCTCATCACGTCGTAGGCACCCCCGTAGGCCTTGCGCGTGATGACGGTCACCTTCGGGACCGTGGCCTCGCAGTAGGCGTAGAGCAGCTTCGCGCCGTGGCGGATGATGCCCCGGTGCTCCTGGGCGACACCCGGCAGGAAGCCGGGCACATCCTCGATGGTCAACAGCGGCACGTTGAACGCGTCGCAGGTCCGCACGAAGCGCGCCGCCTTGTCGGAGGCGTCGATGTCCAGGGCCCCGGCGAGGACGGACGGCTGCTGGGCCACCACACCCACGCTCCGACCATCCAGGCGCGCGAAGCCGATGATGATGTTCGCCGCCCAGGCGGGCTGAAGCTCCAGGAACTCGCCGTCGTCGACGATGCGGTCGATGACCTCGTGCATGTCGTACGGCTGGGTGGGCTCGTCGGGGATGACCGAATCGAGCGCCGGGTCCCGACGGTCCACCGGGTCGGCGCTCGCGACGCGCGGCGGGTCGGACAGGTTGTTCTGCGGCAGGTGGCCCAGGATGCGGCGCGCCCAGGCGAGCGCGGCGCCCTCGTCCGGAGCTGCGAGATGCGCCACGCCGCTCACCTGCGTGTGGATCGACGCACCACCCAGCTGTTCCCGGTCGACCGCCTCGTGGGTGACCGCGCGCACGACGTCGGGACCCGTGACGAACATGTAGCTCGTGCCCTCGACCATGATGGTCACGTCGGTGATGGCCGGCGAGTAGACCGCGCCGCCCGCGCAGGGCCCCATGATCAGCGAGATCTGAGGCACCACGCCCGAGGCGAGCGTGTTGCGCAGGAAGATGTCGGCGTAGCCGCCCAGCGACACGACTCCCTCCTGGATGCGAGCACCGCCCGAATCGTTCAGCCCGATGACGGGCGCGCCGACCGACAGCGCCAGGTCCATCACCTTGCAGATCTTCTCCGCGTGCGCCTCCGAGAGCGATCCGCCGAACACCGTGAAGTCCTGGCTGAACACGAACACGAGGCGGCCGTCGATGGTGCCGTGCCCGGTGACCACGCCATCACCCAAGATCCGCTGCTGGTCCAGCCCGAAGTCGGTCGCCCGATGCGTGACGAAGGCGTCGAACTCCACGAACGAATCCGGATCCAGCAGCAGGTCCAGCCGTTCGCGCGCGGTGAGCTTGCCCTTCGCGTGCTGCTGTTCGATGCGCCGCTCGCCGCCGCCCAGCTGGGCCTTGGCGCGGAGTTCCAGAAGGTGGTCGATCTGCTCGCGATTGGTCGGCACAGGCGGTGTCCTCTCACGCGGACTCATGGGGAGGGGGGCCGCCGAATCGTACCGTGGCACCGGCGGCGCTGTGGCCTCGCGGGTGGGCTATCCACAGATCTGGTGGATTTGTCCACGGAAGTGTGGAAAACTCTGCGCGGCCCGAGCAGTCGTCCGGGGTAGGATTGGGCGCACTCGATGGCGCCGGGGACCCGGCGTGGCCCACAACCAGCACCTCGAAGGAGTCGACTTGGCACGCATCATCGCGATCGCGAACCAGAAGGGCGGAGTCGGCAAGACGACCACGGCCATCAATCTGGCGGGGTCGCTGGCCGAGCAGGGCTACACCGTGCTGTGCGTCGACATGGATCCGCAGGCCAACCTGACGGTCGGCCTGGGCCTCAACCCGCGCACCATCCAGCGGTCCATGGCGGATGTCCTGGTCAATCCGGAGGTCCACGCCCAGGATGTCATCCTGCCGACGCAGACGTCCGGCATCGACGTGGCGCCGTCGGACATCGACCTCTCCGCGACCGAGAACCAGCTGTTCAGCGCGATCGGTCGCGAGCAGGTGCTGCGCGAGGCGCTCAGCGAGTGGGCGTTCGGCCACTACGACTTCATCATCATCGACTGTCCGCCGACCCTCGGGCTGCTGACCATCAACGCCCTCGTCGCGGCGGACTCGGTGATCATCCCGGTGCAGACCCAGTACTACGCGCTCAAGGGGTTCACCGCCCTCAACACGGTCATCACCCAGATCCGCGCCAAGGGCCTCAACCCCAACCTGCGCATCCTGGGCCTGCTGCCCACGTTCTACGACGCCCGGACGCTGCTGGGGCGGGACATGCTGGAGGAGCTGCGCGAGCTGGGCGACCACCACGTCTTCGAGACGATGGTCAAGCAGACCGTGCGCCTGGGCGAGGCGCCGCTCGTGGGCCGGCCCGTGACCTCGTACGCCACGAACTCTGAGGCCGCGCGCGCGTATCGCGGCCTCGCCCGGGAGGTGATCGAACTTGGCTAGACCCGACTTCCGGAGCCAGGCGCGCAGCCGGCTCTCCGAGGAGCGCGAGCAGCTCTCCCCCGCCATCATCAGCCTGCTGTCCACCGATGCCGACCGCCGGGGCGTCATGGGCGTGCGGAGCGTGTCCGTCGATCGGATCGATCCCAACCCCGACCAGCCGCGCCTGACCTTCGACGAGGAGTCGCTTCAGGAGCTGGCGGCGTCGATCACGGAGCATGGCGTGCTCCAGCCGATCCTGGTCCGGCCCTCCCCTGACGGTCGCTTCCAGCTCATCGCCGGCGAGCGCCGCTGGCGATCCGCGCGCATCGCGGGACTCCGCGAGATCCCCGCCATCGTGGACGAGATCGATGACGAGACCGCGCTCGAGATCGCCATCATCGAGAACCTCCAGCGGGAGGATCTCTCGCCGCTCGACGAGGCGCTGATGTACGAGCGCATGACGACCGAGCATGGCTACAGCCTGCGCAAGCTGGCGCAGAAGCTGGGCAAGGACAAGGGCTACATCGAGAACCGGCTGCGCCTGGCCGATGCGCCATCGGAGATCAAGCAGCTCGTGTCTTTGCGCAAAGACACGCTGTCCCACGCGTACGAGCTGCTCAAGGTGGACGACCCGAAGCGACGCCGTCGACTCGCGGAGCAGGTCGCCCGGGGCGAGCTGAGCCTGGTCAAGCTGCGGGAGCGGATCGAGGGTCGTCCCGTCCGGGAGCACCCGGTCACGGACGGCGATGTCGCCGACGAGCCGGGCGAGTCACCCGCGACGCCGGTGGCAGAGGTCGTGGGGTCATGGGCCGATGCCACCCCGCCGTCCCAGCCACCCACCGGCGAGGATGCGCTCCAACTGGCGAAGACCCGTCTGGCGGAGGCGCTGGAGGACCTGTCCCTGGTCATCCGGGAGCAGGAGGCGCTTCGCGGCGCGTCCACCACGGACCGTCAGAACTTCGCGAAGTACCTCACGATCGCCAAGCTGAAGCTCGAGAACGCGATCGCGGTCGTCCGGTCCGGAGACCCGAAGACGACCATCTGACGAGCCCAGAAGCGGACACGAAGATGCCCCCCCGGGTCACCCGGGGGGGCATCACGCTGTCCGGAGGGCCGCGGCGCCCGGATGGCCGATCAGATGTAGACGAGCTCCTCGAACGAAGCCACGAGGTAGCCGATGAGCCGGTCGCGCGCGTCGGCATGGGACCGGCGCACGCCGGGGACAAGGTAGCGCAGCGACGTCGCGGGCACCATCAGCCGGCCATCCGCGGTCTGGCCCACGGTCGCCGGGGCGCCTCCCCCGTTGACGAACGCCCGGCGCACCGCCGTGTCGTCGAGGTGCGTCGCGTGCCGGAACTCGTCGAGGACCGGCAGGACGCCCTTCCGGATCGAGATGTCGCGCAGGAGCTCCGTCGTCCATGCGTCGATCTGCTCGTCGGATTGCTCCTGCAGGCGACGCTGGTACTCGGCGGGGTCGGCTGACAGGCCGGTCGCGGACACGGGCTCCTCCGTGATCTGGGTGGTCGGGGACGCCGGAGGTCGGCGCCGGAGGATTATCGCACGCGGGCAGGGGCCAGTCTCTGGGATCAAATAGAACGCATGTTCGGTATCATGCCGCCCTGGCCCGCGGCGCCGGGCGTGGTCCATCAGCCTCGGCGGGAGTAGCATGGCGTCGCGGGGGGCCGCGTCAGGAGGTCTGGGTGAGGTTCGGTCGCAGCGCCACGGCGATGCTCGCCTGTCTCGTGGCACTCGTGCCCGCGGTGTCGGCCGTCCAGCGCGTCACGGCCCAGGACGGGACGGTGACGTGCACGCGGGAGGCGGAGCCCAACGACACCCCGGACGCATCGCCCGTGGTCTCGGGTCCGTTCTGCCTCGAGGGCACGCTGCCCTCGCAGGACCAGGACCTCATCCGGTGGGAGCTCCCGGAGGCTGCGGCGGCGACACCCTGGCGCGTCAGCGTCCAGGGAGTCCCGGGTGCGCTGACCGGGCTGAAGATCCTCACCATCGCGAGCGAGCCGGGCATCAGCCCGATCATCGCCGGTCCGCAGGTCCTGGAGGTCGCCGCACCGCCGACGGCGACCGATCCCGTGGCCACGGACCCGGTCCTGCTGCCGACGGGCACGCTGATCCTGGGCATCTCGAGGTCGGACGCCGGGGATGGCAGGACCCTCCCCTCGCTCGACTACCGCTTCTCGCTGGAGCCCCTGTCCCCGCTCGCCGCGGTCACGGAGGTCGAGCCCAACGACGACGCCGCGAGCGCCACGCCGATCGCCGGGGAGACCGCCATCGCGGGCGATGCGAGCGGCTCGTGGGACTGGTACGCCTGGGATGTGGGCGGCACGCCTGCCGACCAGGCGTGGCAGGTCGCGCTCCAGGGGGTCGTGGGCTCTCCGGTCACCATGACCCTCCGGGACCCTGACGGCGAGGACGTCGCAACCGCAGGCCTGGACGCGCTGGGGTACGCGATGCTGCCCGATCTGCAGCTCAGACCGGGCACCTGGCTGCTGGGCGTCTTCTGGGGCCCCGACCAACCATCGCCATACGCCATCACGACGACCCTCGGCCCGAGGCTCGGTGACGCCGAGCCGAACGATCCCACCTCCAGGGCGATCGCCTTCGATCCCGGGACGGGCACCGCACGCGGCCGTCTGGCGCCCGCGGGCGACCGTGACCGATACCGGCTCACCATCCCCGCCGCGGACCCTCGGATCCTGCGCGACCTGAAGCTCCTGGGGGGCGGTGACCTGCGGCGCACGCTGTGCCTCGGCACGGCCGACGGGCTGGACATCCAGTGCCGGGACGGCCTCGGCGCGGTCGCCCTGCGGTCGCTGGTCCTCGCGCCGGGCGACTACCTCGTGACCGTGGGCGGCGATGCGTCGGCGGATGACCCGTACGTGCTGCGCCTGGACACGATCGCCGATCCGGTGCCGGACTTCGAGCAGGAGCCGAACGACGAGCCGTCGATGGCCACCCCGTTCGACCCGTCGATCGCCATGCGCGGACTGGCGACCATCGGGGACAGGGACGTGTTCAGCCTGGATGTGGCGGGTGACGCGCAGCTCTGGGAGGTCCGGCTCAGCGGCACGCAGGTGTCCCGGCTGGCCTGGATCAGGCCGGACTGGATGACCTACGCGGAGGGTTCGGTCGCGGCGGATCGAAGCGCGGCCACGCTCACCGACCTCTATCTCGTGCCGGGGCGGCACTGGTTCCGCGTGGAGGGTGACGGGGACTACGTCCTGACGGTGACGCCGCTCGGTCCGCCCGACCCGAACCAGGAGCGCGAATCCAACGACTCGCCCAGCTTCGCGCAGCCCTACCGGCTGGGACGCGCGGATGTCGTGGGGCGCCTTCCGTCCACGGCGGACGTGGACTTCTTCCGATTCACGCTCGCCGGCGAGGAGCGAGTCACGCTTGTGGCGGAACCACCGATGGACGGCTCCGTGGGCATCGAGGTGATCGATGCGGGGTCCAGCACGATCGGCGAGGTGCACCCCCGGACGCCCGGCGTCGCGTCAAGCCTGGAGCTGCTCGTGGGGCCCGGAGACTACCTCGTGCAGCTGCGGCCGGACCAGCCGAGCCTGGGGCGGTATCGCCTCCGCCTGGAGCGCGGCGACCCGTTCCCGGTGAGAGCCGACGAGGAGCCGAACCTGACGCCCCAGACCGCCCAGCCGGTCCCCCCCTCGCTGTCCCTGACAGGCACCTCTCCCGACGGCGATGGACTCGACTGGTATCGCCTGCCGCCCCTGGACCCCACGACCCCGCTCACGATCACGCTGACCGGTTCCATCTCGTCGGTCCGGGTCAGCGACGGCACGACGGACCTGCCGATGTCCTGGGATGCCGCGGGTCTCGCGGCCACCACCGATGGCACCAGCGGGCTCGTGCCGCGGTATCTCGTGGTGAGCGGCGCGATCGGCGCGTACACGCTCAGCATCTCGGCGCCCGGCCTGGAGCCGGACGCCGACCCGGTGCCGCCGCCGGTCTCCATGACGCTCGTCCCCGAGGCGGCCGAGGTGGGCGCGTACTGGGCCGCGGGCCAGTCCACGTCCGCGGACCTCCTGCTCACCAACCAGGGCGACGAGGCGGTCTCGCTCACCCTGGACGTCGCGACCAGCCACTTCGGGTGGTCTGCGACGCCCGCCGAAGCGTCCGTGGCGCTCGGGCCGGGCGAGACCCGGACGGTCGGCGTGGCCATCGCGATCGCACCGGACGCCTGGGCGGACGAGCCCGTCCGGATCACCGCGCGCGCCCGTGGAGACGACGGCGGCGCGGTGACTGCCGCGACGGTCATCACGCCACGCGCGGACACCGATCCGCTCCGGCCGCACCAGGCCTGGACCGTCCCGGATGCCGTCCTGGGCGGGCTTGACGTCGCCGCCCTCGCCCTGGGGGCGACGACGATTCCCGCGTACGACCAGGCGATGGAGGATCAGCTGCACGATGGCTTCGCGCACACCGGGATGGGGCTTGCGCGGCCGGTCGCGGAGCTGCCGGTGGACCTCAGGGTGGATCTGGCGGGTGACGCCCCCATCCCCGTCGTCGCGTTCGCCGTGAACCCGCAGGGCTACGACGCGCTGCCGGGGGACGCGCCCCTGGATGTCGAGCTGCTGCTCACCTCCGACGGCTCCACATGGCAGAGTGCCGCCACGGTCCAGCTGACCACGCTCATGGCGGACCAGTGGTTCGTGCTGCCCGCGCCGGTGGAGGCGACCCAGGCCCGGCTGCGGATCACGAGCACGCATGGCGGCGGCTTCGCTCGGGTCGTGCTGGGCGAGTGGAAGGTGATCGCGCGACCCGGGTTCATGCCGCTGGCCCGGATCGACCTCGCCCAGCCCGCTGCCGGTGGCCACGTGGCATGGATGGAGCCGCAGGCCGCGGACGAGCAGACCGGCCCGTCATGGCTGGACGAGGCGCCCGACTTCGTGCAGCTGTCCCTGGAGTCCGCCACCAGCGTGTCGTGGGCCATGGGGTTCCGAGACGCCCGCGCAGCCCAGCTCACATCGCTCGAGTGGGTCGACCCGGTGCCCTCCACCGAGGGCCAGCGATTCACCAGGCTGGAGGTCGCTCTGTCGCTCGACGGCGCGGCGGGGCCCTGGACATCGGTCGGCACGTGGACCCTCGATCGCGCGGCGGATGGCACCGTCAGTCCCTTCGTGTTCCCGGAGCCGACGTGGGCCCGCTACGTGCGGTTCACCGGGTCGGGTCCTCGCAAGGCCTGGAGCCCGTGGGACCCGCCATCCACGATCCGGGCGATCGAGCGCCCCACGGATGCGGCCTACCGCTCGGCGGTCGGGGAATGGGGTGCTGGCATGTCCGTCGGTCCGCGCGAGTGGCTCGAGCCGCCGGACCTGTCGGTGCCACCCTCGCCGCCGGACCACGATGACACGCCCGAGACGGCCACCACGCTGGCGCCCGGAGCATCGACGGCGGGCCGCATGGGCACCCGGACCGACGTCGACTGGTACCAGGTCACGGTTCCCGACGACCAGAACACGCTCGAGGTCACGGTCACCGGGTGGCCGCTGGTCGGCGTGGCGCTCACGCTCACGGACGCCGATGGCCTCCAGGTGCCCATGCTGTTCTCCCCCGGCGACCGCCCGGGCACCGTCCGCTACGCGGCCGAGGTCGACCCGGGCGAGACGTACCGCATCGAGGTCCGCCAGCCCCCGTCGTCCATCGTGCTCACGTTCGACACGAGCGGGAGCCTGGGCCCATACCTGGACTACATCTACCAGGCCATCCGCGCGTTCACCGCCGACGTGACGCCGGGCGAGGAGTTCGTGCGCATCGTGCCGTTCGAGGAGCAGCCGCTGCTCGACGACTGGAGCGACGATCCGTGGGCGCTCCAGGACGCCGTGGGTCGATACGTGGGCGCAGGCGGGTCGTCCTCCGCGGAGACCGCCCTCATCGAGGCCACGACCGCGCTCTCCGCGCGCGAGGGCGCCAGGGCCATCCTCGTCGTCACCGACGCGGAGACGAGCTCCTTCCCGCGCCAGGCGGAGCTGTGGCGGATCTTCGGCGCCGTCCGGCCCATGGTGGCGGCCGTGCAGGTCGCCGCCACCGGGGCGCCCGCGGTGTCAAGCGGCTACATGCATGACTGGGCGATGGTCGCGAACGGCTTCTACCAGTACGCCCGATCGCACGGCGAGATGGACCGCGCGTTCGATCGACTGGCCACCTGGCTGCGGCGTCCGGCCAGCTACCGGATGGACGTGGCGACGGCGTTCCGCGAGAAGCCGCCCGCCTCACGCAAGCCGGGCACGATCACCGTCACCGCACCCAAGGACGGCGTGGCCGCGCTGTCCCCCGACGTGGGTCTGGAGATCATCCTCGACACGTCGGGGTCGATGCTCAAGGCGATCAAGGGCCAGCCCCGCATCGTCCTCGCAAAGCGGGTGCTGACGGATCTCGTCACGAACCAGCTCCCGGCGGGCGCTCCGCTCGCCGTCCGGGTCCTGGGGGACGCCGACGACGTGTGCGGCACGAACCTCGTCGCCCCGCTCGCTCCCCTCGATGCCGCGTCGGTGGTCGCGCGGGTGGAGGCGGTCGACGTGGTCCAGGAGGCGGACACACCCCTCGGCCAGGCGCTGCGCGCGGTCCCCGACGACCTCGCCGGGTCCACGGGGACGCGCATCGTGCTGCTCATCACGGACTCCGAGGAGGTCTGGCCTCATCCCGACCTGTGCGGCGAGGATCCGGCGGCGGCCATCCGCGACCTGCGCCGGCGGGGCATCGACGCCCGCCTGAACATCGTGGGCCTGCAGGTGGACGCGAAGAAGGCGACCCAGCAGCTGAGGCGATGGGCGCGCCTGGGCAACGGATCGTTCTTCGCGGCCCGAGACGCCGAGCAGCTCGGCCGCTCCATCCGGACCGCGGTGAGCGCGCCATTCCGCATCCTGGACGCGGCCGGCAACGAGGTGGCCAGCGGCACCGTGGGCGGCACCGGCGTCCCGGTCCCGCCGGGCACCTACGCGGTGGTCGTGCTCACCGATCCGGTGGCGCGCTTCGATGCCATCGAGGTGGGGCCGGGCGACAGTGAGACGCTCCAGCTTCCCGATCCCACGCCGCCACCATCGCTGGAGCCCCTGCCGGACGCCGCCCCCTGATCGAGGTTCCGATCAGGCGTCTGGTCCGTCAGCGGCGCCGGACTCCGCGTACGCCCATACGTCGATGTCGGGCGGTGTGACACCGAGCCGGGTGAGGATCGTCGTGACGTGACTGCGGTGCTCGCGCCCGTGGTCGATCGCCTGGGCCAGCAGGATCCAGCCGGACAGCCGGACCGCCTCGCCATCGGGCGTGGTGAACGCGGCGATGTGATCGTCGGCGAGCGATGCGGCGAGTGCCACGAGTCGGGAGCCGCTCCGATCCAGGGCGTCACCGATCACCTCCAGCGCGGGCAGTGCCTCCGGTTCGCGCCAGGCGAGGATGCGCGGCTCTCCCGACAGGCGGTGCGTGTACCCGGATTCCGCCGACGCCAGATGCGCGAGGGTGGGCCAGATCGCGCCGTAGGTGCCCGCACACTCGGTCGCCAGCTGTTCCGGCGTCAGCGTCCGGGAGGCGTCCACGACGCGCCGGTTCGCCCAGCGATTGAATCGGTACAGCTGCTGGAGGTTGGTGGGCATCGGCGGAGTCTAGCCGATCCGCGTCACGAGCTGGTCGCGGATGCGCGCTACTCTCTGCGCATGTCCTTCTCCCTCCGGAATGCGGCGAGCATCCCCTCTGCCGAGGATGCGCTGCCCGGGCGTGCCACGCCGATGCCCGTCCCGGCCCGCCATGCGGTCCTGGGCACGCCGCTCCAGGGGCCGTGGCCCGCCGGCACGCGCACGCTCGTCCTGGGCATGGGCTGCTTCTGGGGCGCCGAGAAGGCGTGCTGGTCCGTGACCGGAGTGATCTCCACCGCGGTGGGCTACGCCGGAGGCCACACGCCCAACCCCACGTACGAGGAGGTCTGCAGCGGCCACACCGGCCACGCGGAGGTGGTGCGGGTCGTGTTCGATCCGGCGCGGGTGAGCGACGAGGAGCTGCTGCGGCGGTTCTGGGAGCATCACGATCCAACCCAGGGCATGCGCCAGGGCAACGATGTGGGCAGCCAGTACCGCTCCATCATCCTGTGGACCGACGATGCGCAGCGCATCGCGGCGGAGCGGACCCGCGATGCCTTCCAGGCCGAGCTGACGCGGGCCGGGTACGGATCGATCACCACGCACATCGAGGCGGCCGGGCCGTTCTTCCTCGCGGAGGCCTACCACCAGCAGTACCTGGCCAAGAAGCCGCGCGGCTACTGCCCCGACCACGGCACGGGTGTCGCATGCCCGGTGGGTCTCGGGACGAATCCGCCCGCGACACGACCGGGCGTCATCGCTCCCTGAGGCCGGCCGCGGAGCGACCGGCCGGAGCCATCCGCCGTGCGCCCCATGGCATCGCCGGACCGTCCGCGGCGTCCCCCCTGACGATCGCCCGTCCGCCGGCACCGACGCACGCGGCGCCACGGCGGCGGCATTCGATCTGATGGCGAGTGTCTCGCGGTAGGCTAGCGGGCATGGATTGGGTCATGTTCTGGAAGCTGCTGCACATCGTCGCCGCGGTGGTGGCGGTCGGGGCGAACGTCACCTACGCGTTCTGGATCGCGCGCGCCGAGCGCGACCCGGCACACCTCGCGTGGGTCCTGCGCACGATCCGCGCGCTCGACCGGAGGCTGGCCACCCCCAGCTACGTGGTCGTGCTGCTGACCGGGCTGGTGATGCTGTGGCTCGGCTGGTTCAGCCTGTCGGTGGCCTGGATCCAGCTCGCCATCGCCCTCTACGCGGCCGTGGTGGTGTTCGCGATCGCGGGGTTCGCGCCGGCATTCCGGCGCCAGGTTGCCGCCGCCGAGCAGGACCCCACCTCGGTGGCCTACCGCGCGGCGGCGAGGCGGACCGCGATCTACACCTGGGTCACCATCGGGGTCGTCCTGGTCATCGGCTGGCTGATGGTGGCGAAGCCACAGCTCTGGTGAGGCGGCCGGACCACCCTGCCGGACCACCCTGTCGGCAGGAGGCCATCGGCAATCTGCGACGATGCGCCCGATGACGACCCCGCCCGGCGCACGTGCGCTGCCCGCCCGGCTGCCCTCCCTGGGGACATGGGCATCGCGGACGGCCGATCGGCTGGTGGCGACGACCACCCGGCGCGCGCCGGCAGGCTCCCGCGCCCGGGAGCGCCTCGCCCGGGCCCTTCGGCTGCCGCTCCACGCGGGCATCGCGTGGGCCCTCTTCAGCTGGCTGCTGCTCGACGCCGGCGTGTCCCAGCAGGCGCGCGGCGGACCCGCCGCATGGGTCGCCCTGGCCGCGATCCCGGTCGGGCTGCTGGCGCTCCGGCGACCGGTGCTGCTGGGCCTGGTCATGGCCGCGGCGTGCGCGTGGCTGCGGGTGGTCACGATGGGCGTTCCGGAGACCTGCGACCAGCTCGCGGTCAGCCGCGCGGCGCTCGGCGTCATCGCGGGTGGCGGCAGCCCGTGGGGCTTCGGGTACCCGGAGTCCGTGCCCCCCGGCGCCCCCTATCCGTACGGGCCGCTCGCGGCGGTCACCGCGCTGGCCGGGGTGCCCGGCGAGGTCGCCGCGATGGCCGGCATCCTGGTCATCCTCGCCTGGCAGCGCGCCCTGCTGACGATCGCGCTGCTGGGAGCGTGGGTCGCCTGGACGGAGCTGGGCGTGTGCGGCATCAACGACCAGGTCCCGGCGATGCTGCTGCTGGGCGGGCTGCTCCTCCTGGAGCGGCGGCGCATCTCGGGCGCGCTGCTGGTCGCCCTGAGCGCGGGCATCAAGCCGTACGCCCTCGCGTGGGTGCCTCCCCTCATGGGCTTCGGCGGCATCGGGACCTCGGTGGTGCTGCTGGGCTGCGTCGCGCTCGCCTGGCTCCCGGGAGTGGCCTGGGGTCCCCGATCCTTCCTCGAGTCGGTGGAGATGGCGCGCTCCATCCACCCGCGGTCGGAGAACACGCTCGACATGCCCGCGCTCCGTGTCCTCGCCCTGCCGATGGCGGTCGCCGCCCTGTTCGTGCGCAGCTGGACCACGGCCGTGCTGACGGGTGCCCTCATCTTCGTGACGGTCCTGTTCCTGGACCATTGGGCGAGCTTCGGCTACTGGCTGGTGGTGCTGCCGCCGGTCGGCATCGTCGCGGAGCGCGCCCTCGGCGCCCTGGGTGTCCGCCTCCGAGCGGCCATCGGCGCGGCAGGCCCGGCCATCGGCGCGGCAGGGCCGACCATCGGCGCGGCAGGCGCCTCCGGCTAGCGATACAGGCTGCCGCCCAGGTACTTGAGCCCGGAATCGACGGCCACCGTGGCAACACGACCGCCGCGCCCGATGCGCTCCGCCACCTGTCGTGCGGCCGCGATGTTCGCCCCCGTCGACGGGCCTGACCAGATCCCGTCCGAGCGGGCCACGCCCCTGGCCGTCTCCATCGCCAGCGCCGTGGGGATGGCGACCACCTCGTCGATGAGGTCCGCTGACAGCAGCGGCGGCACGAACCCGATCCCACCACCCTCGATGCGATGGGTGCCCGCCGCTCCACCCGACAGGACGGCGGACTCCGCGGGCTCCACGGCCACCCGGTGGATCGCCGGGAGCGCCTCCCGGAGCGCCTGGCATGTGCCCACGAAGCAGCCGGCGGTGCCCACGTAGAGCGCGATCGCGTCGATCCGGCCGTCAAGCTGCCCCAGCAACTCGCGGCCCAACCCGAGATACCCGTCCACCATGTCGTGGTTGTTGAACTGGTCCGTGGCGTAGCCGCCGGTCTCGGCGACGATCTCCGCCGCCCGCGCGCGCATGGTCGGGATGAGCGTGGGCGTGATGCCCTCGGGACTGTCGATGAGCTCCACGTCCGCCCCGAGGGCGCGCATCGTCTGGATCTTCTCGGGCGCGAAGGCGGACGACGACACGATGCGCAGCGGGTAGCCCTTCACCGAGCACACGAGCGCGAGCGACGACCCGGTGCTGCCGCCCGTGTACTCGACCACGGTCTGGCCGGGACGCAGCCGACCGGCACGCTCGGCCCCCTCGATCATGGCGAGCGCCATGCGGTCCTTGTAGGACCCCGTCGGGTTGTGGCTCTCCAGCTTGACCCAGATCTCGGCGCTGTCGGCTGGCGTGGCCAGGCGCACGACGGGGGTGTCGCCGATTCCGGCCAGCGCGCCGGGGCGGTCGAGCGGTGCGGTCGCAGACATCGTGGCCTCCCTGTCCCGGGCGGGCGGCCCTCGGATGTGGAGCCTGCGCCCGACTGTCACGGCGAGCGTAGGCCGTCGCGTCAAGCGCGGGCTGCCCGTGCACGAACGGCGCACGCGCGGCAGAATATGCGACAGCCCCGCGTGCGGACACCCGTCCTGCCGGTCGAGCGTGCCCGCCCGACCGCGGGTGCCAGCCTTCGGCTCAGCCCGAAGCCCCCACCAACGATGGCGGTCGCCCGCCCGGCAGGGGAAGGAACCGGCGACCAGGAGGTGGGACCATGGCCAAGGCAGACGCGATCGAGGTCGAGGGGACGGTGATGGAGTCCCTGCGCGGCGCGCAGTTCCGGGTGGAGCTGCCGAACGGGATGCCCATCAGCGCGCATCTGGGCGGCAAGCTCCGCAAGAACTTCATCCGGATCCTGCCGGGCGACCGCGTCCGGGTGGAGCTGTCTCCCTATGACCTCACGAAGGGCCGCATCACCTATCGCATGAAGTAGCACCGGGCGTCGCTCGGACAGCCTGGACGACCGGTCGCGATGACCCGACGGCGGGGCCGGAGCGCGCATGACCGGGCCGGGGCGCGCATGACCGGGCCGAGCGGCCGAGGTGGTGCCGCAACCGCGAGCGATCAGCCGACAGGCGACGCCGGCGCCACCGACGGCACGGGAGACGCCGCGTCCGGACACGGCTCGCGAAGGGCCACCGACAGCGCATCCATGGCCAGCCCCACGCGGGTGATCGCCTCCCCCAGCCGCGCCAGGCCCGCGCCGATGGTGCCCTCGTCGCGGATGCCCCGGGTGGTCATGCCGAGCTCCCGGAGCGATGCCGCCAGCTCGCCGACCAGCGGACGGTAGGTCTCGCTCACCAGACCCAGCAGGCGATCGGCCTCCGCGATCGACGCCGCGACCCCCACCAGGATGGGGACCAGGCCGTCCTCGCTGACCGTCTGCGCGCGCACGAACCCCAGGTACAGCCGCAGATCCGCCGCCGACTGACACATCGACGGTCCGGGGACAGGGCTGGCCGCTGCCGGGACGGATGGCCCGGGCGATGGCGACTGCGCACCAGCCGGCACCGATCCGATCCATGCGGCGAGCAGCAGCGCGAGGGCCAGGACGGCGAACGAGCGACGCGGGCGGGTGGAGATGATGCGGTCCATGACGCGCAGCATACGGGACGCCACAACTGGCCCGTGATCCTCGACCAGGGGGCGCGACCGTGGTGTCGGAGCAGCTGTGCCGGATCGATCGCCCGCCGGCGCCGCGGCCGGCGTCGGGTGCTGCTGACCGTGCATCGGTAGGGGGTCACGGGGCGGGCCACGACCCTCAGACAGGTCGAACCCGCCATCCGAAGCCGGGCCCCGAATATAGTTGCGTCGGCGGCGAAACTATGTTACGGTCGCCGTGGATCCGCTGCAGCACCGCGTCGAAGGGACTGGAGGGGCACATGACGGAGCCTGCGCGAGCAGGAGATACGCGACAGCGAACGGCACGGTCGTGGCCCATGACACCGATGACACAGCGATAGGAGGAGAATGGTGCGAACCAAGACTTGGACGACGGCCGCCGTCACGGTGGTGGCGGCCATGCTGGCCGGACCGCTGGCGGTCGCCGCCGACGACCCGGTCACGCTCACCCTGAACAGCTGGCGCGTCGAGGACGCCCAGATGTGGGAAGAGAAGATCATCCCCGCGTTCGAGGCGAGCCACCCGAACATCAAGATCAAGTACGCGCCCACCGCGACCACGGAGTACGACGCCGCGGTGGATGCCAGCATGAAGGGCGGCACCGGCGGCGATCTCATCACCTGCCGCCCGTATGAGGTGACCCGCGCGAACATCCAGAAGGGGTACTTCGCGCAGCTCGACGACCTCGCCGGCGTCGCGCAGTTCGAGCCCGACCGCTTCGACGCCTGGTCGATCGGCGACGGCCACGTCTACTGCATGCCCATGGCGGCCGTGCACGGCGTGCTGTTCTACAACAAGGACATCTTCGAGGAGCTGGGCATCGCGGTGCCCACGACCCAGGAGGAGTACCTGGCGGCTCTGGCCACCATCAAGGACAGCGGCAAGTACGAGGCGCTCGCGTATGGGTCCGCCGACGCGTGGGTGCTCTCGGGCATCGGCATCGACACCTTCGGTCCCAACTACTGGCGCGGCGAGGAGGGCCGCCAGGGCCTGCTCAACGGCACCAAGAAGCTGACCGACCCCGACTTCGTCGCCGCGTTCGACGCGTTCGGCGCGATGCGACCCTATCTTCCCGATGGCCAGGAGGCCCTGACCTACGCGGACCAGACGCAGCTCTTCTCGCTGGGTCGCGCCGGGGTCTGGCCGACCGGCTCGTGGAGCATCAACGAGGCGGGCGCCAACGGCGTCAACGTGGGCGCGTTCGCTCCCCCGCTGCCCGCTGCCGGCGACGACCTGTTCGTCCAGGTCCACCCGGACATGGCGATCGGCGTCAGCGCGAACTCCCAGCACCCGGACGAGGCGAAGCAGTTCGCCGACTGGCTGGCCAGCGACGAGTTCATCGACATCTTCACCAACTCGCTGCCCGGGTTCTACAGCCTGCGCAACGACCCTCCCCCCGTCACCAACGCGCTCGCCCAGGAGATCCAGGACATCGCCCAGAGCGCCAAGGGCTGGACGCCCCGGCTGTCGATCGACCGCTTGAGCGCCGGCACCCCGTCGCTCGAGCTTGAGAAGCAGGCGACGCTCCAGTCGTTCATGGGTGACCAGTCCATGACCGGTGCGGACGTGGCCGCGCACCTCCAGGAGGTGCTCGAGGCGTCCTACACGCCGCCCGCACAGTAGTTCATCGCGCGCGGGGCGGAGCAGGTCGGCCATGTCCTGCCCCGCCCCGCGACGCACCTCGCGGAGGCCGTCGTGAGGTCGCTCCGGAGCTACCGCTACCTGCTGCTGTTCTCCCTGCCGGCGCTCCTGTTCTACGTCGCCTTCGTCATCTACCCGCTCGTCGCGACGCTGAGCCTGAGCCTGTTCCGGGAGGAGCTGGGGACCGGCGTCCAGCACTACGTGGGCCTGGACAACTACGTCAGGCTGTTCACGGGCCTGGGCATCTCGGATGCGTTCTGGCGGGCGTTCGGCCACAACATCCAGTACTTCCTCATCCACCTCGTGGTGGAGCTGCCCATCGCGCTGCTGCTGGCCGCGGTGCTCACCTCCGATCCCATCCGGCGCAGCCGGGGCATCTACCGCACGCTCCTGTTCATCCCGGCGACCCTGTCGGTGGTCATCACGGCATTCATCTGGCGGCTCCTCCTGAACCCGCTGTGGGGCCTCGTGGACTACCCCCTGCTGGGCAAGGAGCAGACCGCCCTGACCACGGTGTCGCTGCTGTCGGTGTGGCAGTACATCGGTGTGCCGATGCTGTTCTTCTACGTGGCGCTGCTGGCCATCCCCGACGAGATGCTGGAGGCGGCGCGCATCGATGGCTCGGGGTCGTTCAGCACGTTCCGGCGCATCCGCCTGCCGCTCATCGCGCCGATCATCGGCCTCAACGTCATCCTCACCTACATCTTCACGTTCGTGGGCTTCGACATGGTGTTCGCGCTCGGCGGCATCGCGCCCGGTCCCAACTACGCGACCGACATCCTGGGCTCGTTCTTCTACCGCACGTTCTACGGGCACGAGGCGGTCGTGGGCGACGCGAACCTGGGTGCGGCGGTGGCGACCACCGTGTTCGCGTTCATCCTCATCGTGACGGCCGGGTACTTCCTGATCGTCCAGCGACGCGCCGTGTCGCACGAGCTGTGATGCCATGACCACCGTCGGGCGCGCGCCCCGCCGCTCCTCCGGGAAGGGCTTCTCCGGTCGCCATCCGCGCCGGTCGCTGGAGTCGATCGGGGCACACCTCGTGCTCATCGTGGCCGTGCTCATCGCGGTGGTGCCGGTGGTGCTCATCGTGATGAACTCGTTCAAGGACACGATGTCCATCTTCAGCGGGCCCCTGGCGCCGCCGACGCCGGAGACGTTCAGCCTCAAGGGCTACGAGGCCGTCCTCTCCGACGCGAGCTTCGGCACGTACTACCGCAACAGCCTCATCGTGACCCTCGCGTCGCTCGTCCTCACGCTGACCTTCAGCGCCATGTGCGCGTTCGCGATCTCCGAATACCGGGTGAGGCTCGCGCCCATCATCGCCGGGTTCCTGCTCATCGGGGTCATGGTGCCCATCCGCCTGGCGACGGTGCCGCTGCTCCAGATGATGGTGAGCTGGAAGCTGTTCAACACGCATCTCGCGCTCATCCTGGTGTACACCGGCATGAGCCTGCCGGTGGCGGTGGCCATCATGCTCGTGTCCTTCCGCACGGTGCCTCGGGAGCTGAAGGACGCCGCCCGCATCGACGGCGCGAGCGAATTCCGCACGTTCCGGCTGGTGCTCCCGCTGGTCAGGCCGGCCATCGCCGCGGTCGCCACGGTGTCGATGCTGCCGATGTGGAACGACCTGTGGTTCCCGCTCATCCTGGCGCCCGGGGAGGCGACCCAGACGGTGACGCTGGGCACGCAGCAGTTCGCCGGTCAGTTCCAGAAGAACTGGCCCGCGCTGCTCGCGGCGCTCACCGTGGGCGCGCTGCCGCTGATCATCCTGTTCACCGCGTTCTCCCGCCAGTTCATCCGCGGGCTCAGCCAGGGGTTCACCAAATGACCACGCCGACCGCATCGGGCAGGCCGACGATGCCACCCGTGCCGTTCGATCCCGAGATCCTGCCGGTCATCGAGCGGATGGCCGTGGAGCGCGCCCCGACCGTCTCGCGAGAGGGGCTCCGGCGCGCCGGCGTGGCCCTTCCGGCGGCCACCATCGACGAGATCATCGGCGACCGGGCGATCGACTGGGAGGACCGCGTGATCCCGGGCCCGGACGGCGCGCCCGACATCGAGGTGACCGTCTTCCGTCCGCGCGGTCGGGAGGGGGCGGGTCCCATGCCCGCGCTCTACGGGATCCACGGCGGCGGCATGATCGAGGGTCACCGGTCCTGGGACACGCCCCGGATGGTGGACCTGGTGGACCGGCTCGGCGTGGTCGCGGTGACCGTGGAGTACCGCCTCGCGCCGGAGCACCCCTACCCCGCCGGTGCCGAGGACTGCTACGCCGGCGTGGCCTGGCTCGCGCGGAACGCCGCCGCCCTCGGCGTGGATGCGGCACGCATCGTGGTCATGGGCGGCAGCGCGGGCGGCGCGTTCTCGGCGGCCGTGGCGCTCATGGCGCGGGACCGCGGAGGCCCGCACATCGCCGGGCAGCTGCTGCTGTGCCCCATGATCGACAACGCGAACACCACCGTCGCGAGCCTCCAGTACGACGGCATCGGCACCTGCACCCGCGAGGAGAACCTGTTCGCCTGGGCGTGCGTCCTGGGCGAGGATCTCGCCTTCAGCGCCGCGGCGCCCGCCTACGCCGCGCCGACGCGCGCCGCGGACCTGTCGGGGCTGCCTCCCGCGTTCATCGAGGTGGGGTCCGCGGAGCTGTTCCGCGACGAGGACGTGGACTACGCCATGCGCATCTGGGCGACCGGCGGCCAGGCGGAGCTGCACGTCTGGAGCGGCGGCTGCCACGGCTTCGACATCTACATGCCCGACGCGGAGATCACGCGCGCCGCTCTCGCGGCACGCACGTCCTGGCTGCGCCGCCTGCTGGCGCTGTGACGGGACTGCCCGACGGGCAGCCCTCGAGAGATCCCCACCCACGGAGGCCCACATGACCGGACAGCGCTATCGCAAGCACATCGTCACGGGGGTGCAGCTGCCCCCCGACATCAGCAGCACCCGGCCCAAGGAGCTCGACGAGTCCGAGACCCTCGTCTCCTGGCTGGATGGCAACGTGGTCGAGGGCGCATCCCAGATGGTCTGCCTGTGGTACCTCAAGGCCACGCCGGACCAGAACTACCCCGCGCACGTCCATGAGCACGACGAGATCGTGGGGTTCTTCGGCAGCGACCCCCACGATCCGACCAGGCTGGGCGGCGAGATCGAGTTCTGGCTGGAGGACGAGCAGTACATCCTCACCCAGAGCTGCCTCATCTTCGCGCCCAAGGGGATGCGCCACGGTCCGCTCGTCATCCGGCGCGTGGACAGCCCGATCTTCCATCTGACCACGATGCTCGGCGGTCAGTACGTCAAGAAGGATGTCGACGCGGGCTAGCCGCCCCGGCCCCGCTCCGCCCGCGCCCGCCCCGGCGCCGCCCCAGCCCCACCCCCGCCTCCGCCCCTGCGCCCCCCGCGGGCGGGCACGAAAGGACGTGTGTCGATGCCCGATCTGGTCCACCGGTTCATCCCCAACTCGGCTCCCGGCGTGCGTCAGTCGATGCTCGCCGAGATCGGTGTCGGATCGGTGGATGAGATCTACGAGGAGATCCCGCCGGAGGTCCGGTTCTCGGGGACGCTCCGTCTCCCGGAACGCGGACTCTCGGAGGCGGAGGTCGCCCGGACCATCTCCTCGCTCCTGGCCCAGAACCGGCCCACCGGGGAGCTGCTCAGCTTCCTGGGCGCCGGCTGCTGGCCGCACTACTCCCCGGCGCTCATCCGCGAGGTCATCGGGCGCTCCGAGTTCCTGACCTCCTACCACGGCCTGGAGGTCACCGACCACGGTCGCTTCCTGGCCATCTTCGAGTACCAGAGCATGATGGCCGACCTGCTCGAGATGGACGTCGTCGGGGCGGCCGTCTACGACGGGTCGACGGCAGCGGGCGACGCGATCGCGATGGCGTCGCGCATCACCGGGCGCCGGGAGCTGCTGGTGCCCCGCCTCATCGACCCCGACCGCCTCGCGGTGCTGCGCAACTACGCCGCGGGGTGGTACGAGATCGGGTTCCTCGACGCCGACGAGCGGACCGGGACGCTGGACCTGGACGCGCTCCGCTCGCGCGTGTCGGAGCGGACGGCCGCGGTGTACGTGGAGAACCCGGGCTACCTGGGCGGCGTGGAGACCGGCTGCGCGGACATCGCGCAGATCGCGCACGCGGCGGGCGCGCTGCTCATCGTCAACGTCAACCCCGCTTCGCTGGGCGTCCTGGCGCCGCCCGGACGCTACGGCGCGGACATCGTGTGCGGCGACGGCCAGCCGCTGGGCCTGCCGCTCGCGGGCGGCGCCACCCGCCTGGGCATCCTGGCGTGTCGCAACGAGCGGCGGTTCGTGCATGCGCTGCCGATGCTCATGGTGGGCATCCTGCCCACGATCGTTCCCGGCGAGCGCGCCTACACCTGGCATGCGCTGTTCGAGTCGATCTTCTACGGCGAGCGGGAATCCGCGCGCTCGTTCAGCGGGTCCTCCTCGTTCCTGATGGCGATCGCGGTCGCGGTGCACCTGGCGATGCTGGGACCGGGCGGCATGGTGGAGCTGGGCCGCGCCAACATGCAGAAGTCGGCCTACGCGGCCCGGCGCCTGGGGACCCTGCCGGGCGTCCGGACGCCGGTCCTGGCCGCACCCTTCTTCAACGAGTTCCTGGTCGGGTTCGACGGCACCGGGCGCACCGTGGACCAGGTCCACGCGGCGCTGCGGGAGCGGGGCATCGTGGGCGGCAAGGACGTGTCCCGGGAGTTCCCGCACCTGGGCGAGGTCGCGCTCTACTGCGTGACCGAGCAGCACACGCTCGGCGACATCGAACGGCTCGTCGGCGCGCTCGAGGAGATCGTCCGATGACCCCGTCACAGGAGCACGCGCTCATCGAGACCGGCTACCGGTCGGTCCAGTGGAACGAGCCCACGCTCTACGAGCAGTCCACGCCCGGCATCGCCAACGACGTGCTGCCGCCCGTGGAGCCGGAGATCGCAGATGCGGTGGGCGACGTGGTGGGGATGCTGCCGGCCGCGGCCCGGCGCGACGCGCCGCCTCCCCTGCCGGAGGTGTCCGAGCCCACCATCCTGCGCCACTTCCTGCGCTGCTCCCAGATGACCTTCGGGTACGACTCCGGCGTGAGCGCGGGCGTGGGCACCTGCACCATGAAGTACAGCCCGCGGGTCAGCGAGCAGCTGGCCGGGATGCCGGAGATGCGGGACCTCCATCCGCTCCAGGACGAGGCGGACATGCAGGGCCTGCTCGCCATCATGTACC
Organism: Chloroflexota bacterium; assembly: GCA_034436555.1. GTDB lineage: Bacteria > Chloroflexota > Limnocylindria > Limnocylindrales > CSP1-4 > JAFMJV01. Next base: position 38,423 of record DAOTUU010000059.1, read on the forward strand.
GGTTCCGCGACTGGATGTGCGAGCTGTCGGGCATGGACGAGGTCTCCTTCCAGCCGCGAGGCGGCGGCCACGGCGCGTTCACGGACGCGAACATGATCCGCGCCTACCACCTCGCCCGCGGCGAGGGCCACCGCGACGAGATCATCACGTGCGCGGTGTCCCATCCCTGCAACCCGGCCACGGCGTCGGCGGTGGGCTACCGGGTCATCAGCCTGTACCCGGACCCCGAGACGGGGGACCTGGGCGTCGACGCGGTCCGCGCGGCGATCTCCGAGCGCACCGCGGGCATGATGGTGTCCGCACCCTATGACACGGGCGTGTTCGACTCGCAGATCGCGACGTATTCCCGGATGGTCCATGAGGCGGGCGGCCTGGTGTCGCTCGACCAGGCGAACTTCAACGGGGTCATGACCCGGGTGCGGGCCGCGGAGCTGGGCGCCGACATGGTCCACTTCAACCTGCACAAGACGTTCTCCACGCCCCACGGCGGGTACGGACCGGCGGCCTCCGCGGTCGCGGTGACCCGCGCCCTGCGTGACTACCTGCCGGTGCCCATCGTGACGTTCGACGGCGAGCGCTACCGCCTGGAGCACGACCTGCCGCACACCATCGGCAAGATCGGGATGTTCCACGGCATGGTCCTGAACGTGCTCAAGGCCTACGCCTACGTGCTCGCGATGGGTGCCGAGGGGCTGCGCGCCGCATCCGAGTGGGCCGTCATCAACAACAACTACCTCATCGGGAAGCTGCTCGATGTCCCCGGCGTGACCATCGCCTGGCCGGATCGGCGCAAGCTCCAGGAGGCGCGCTTCTCGCTGGAGCAGCTCCACGCGGACACCGGGGTCACGACCACGGACGTCAACTATCGCCTCGCGGACTTCGGCATCGCGCCGTACTTCGAGAGCCACAGCCCGCGCATCATCCCGGAACCCGTGACCCCCGAGCCCACCGAGGGACAGTCGCGCGCGGACCTGGACCGGTTCGCCGAGGCGTTCCACCAGATCTCGGCCGAGGCGTACCGCGATCCGACGATCGTGACGACCGCGCCCCATCGCAGCATCATCCACCGCGAGGTGCACGACTACGAGGATCTCACCCAGGTCCCGTTCACGTGGCGCACCTGGCGGCGGATGCATGGCTGAGGGCGAGAGCCGTCCGGCCCGCACGCGCAGGATCGGCCTGATCGTCAATCCGCTCGCGGGCATCGGCGGGCGCGTTGGCCTCAAGGGCAGCGACGGCGCGGACGTGGTGGAGCGGGCGCTCGCGCTGGGCGCGGTGCCGCGGGCCCCGTCACGAGCCACGGACGCCCTCCGGGAGCTGGCCGCGGTGGCCCCGATGGTGGCGATCGCCACGTACCCCCGGGAGATGGGCGCCGACGAGGCTCGCGCCGCGGGCCTGAACCCGCTGGTCCTGGGCGAGATCGGCTCGTCGCGGACCACCGGCGAGGACACGCGCCGCGCGGCGCGCGATCTCGTGGCGTGGGGCGCGGAGCTGCTCCTGTTCGCGGGCGGCGACGGCACGGCGCGGGACATCGTCACGGCCGTCGGCGATGCGGTGCCCGTGGTGGGCATCCCGGCGGGCGTCAAGATCCACTCCAGCGTGTTCGCGACCACGCCCCGCCATGCAGGCGAGCTGGCCCGGGCGTTCGTGACCGATCGGGTCCGCCTGGAGCCCATGGAGGTGATGGACATCGACGAGGCGGGCTTCCGCGAGGGCCGGGTCATCACCCGCCTGCACGGCGTGCTGCGCGTGCCCTACGTGCGGAACCTGGTGCAGCGCGCCAAGGCGGGCGGTCGGTCGGATCCCTCCACCGTCCGGGCCGTCGCCTTCGGGGTGCTCGCGGAGATGGCCCGGGATCCCGATGCCTGGTGGATCCTGGGCCCCGGCTCCACGGTGGCCGCGGTGGGCGAGGAGCTGGGGCTCCCGACCACCCTGCTGGGGGTCGACGTGGTGCACCGCGGCCGACTCGTGGCCACGGACGTCGCCGAGCGGGAGCTGCTGTCCATCCTCGCGTCCGTGCCTGGCCGTGGTGCCCGCCTCGTGGTGACGGTCATCGGAGGGCAGGGGTCGATCTTCGGTCGGGGCAACCAGCAGTTGAGCCCCCAGGTCATCCGCGCCGTCGGCCGGGATGGCCTCGTGGTGATCGCCACGCTCGACAAGCTCCACGCGCTCGTTGGACCGCTCACCGTGGACACGGGCGACGAGGCCCTGGACCAGGACCTCGCGGGGTACATCAGGGTGACGGTGGGCGAGCGCGAGCAGGTGATCTGGCGCGTGGCCTGCTGACGGGTCCGGCGGGCTTCGCGGTCAGCCGGGACGGGCGGTCGGCCGGGACGGGCGGTCGGCCGGGGCGGGGTGCGGCGCCCTCCAGCGCGGCGAGGGCCATCCGACAGGCGCCGGTCGCGGCGTCGACATCGGCGATGAGGACCTGCACGCCGGGGTGGCGCGCCTCGAGTCGCTCCCGATAGAAGCGAAAGTGCAGCCCGCTCTGGACGATGGCGCTCCCCCACGCACCCACCTTGAAACCCGGCTCCTGGTCCAGCGCCAGCTTGCCGATCACGGACTCGGCGAGCGCGACCGTCTCCGCCGATGCCTCGCGGATGATCTCCACGGCCCACGGGTCCCCGTCCTCCGCGGCGGCGTCCACGATGCCCGCCAGCCCGGGATCCTCCCAGGCGACTCGCTCGATGCGCATGCAGATGGCCATCAGGTCCTCGCGGCGCTCCAGGCCCAGGCGGTCACGGAGCCGGTCGGTGAGCGCGGACGACGGCACGCGATCATCGAACCAGCGCGACAGGTGGTGCAGCGCGCGGTAGCCGATCCAGGTGCCGGACCCCTCGTCGCCGAAGATGCACACCGGCCAGCCGCCGCTTCGGGCAGTCTCCCCGCGCGCGTTCCGCCCGAAGGCCACCGACCCGGTGCCCGCGATGACCACCACGCCCGTGCCGCCGGTCAGCGCCGTGAGCGCCACCTCCGCGTCGTTCACGCACACCGTGGGACATCGAAATCCGGGAAGGGTCGCGTAGATCGCGGTGACGACCTCCCGGTCGCTCTCGGCGTCGATGCCGGTGGTGCCGCAGACGAGGTACTCGCAGTCCTCCCGTCGTCCGCCGAACCGCGCGAGGCAGCCGTCGATGTTCTCGCCGATGCGGCGCAGCAGCTCGTCGCGCGACAGCCGATAGTGGGCGGCCGGGTCACCGGTGTGCTCGGCAAGCACCGAGCCATCGAGGGCGCAGGCCTTGACCAGGTACTTGGTCCCGCCGCTGTCGATGCCGAGCACGTATCGCACGGTCTCTCCCCGTCGCCACCGCGTCCTCCGGGTCTCAGCCCGGCACGCGGCGCGGTGCTACACTACCATAGTTGCGTCGGCGGCGAAACTATTCTGTTCGAGAACGTGCGGACATCCCTTGCTATGCTGGCTGACATCCTTGCGGAGACGACCATCCTGACGCTCCACCAGGACGAGATGCTCGAGGTCAACGAGTTCCTCGTCCTCGACCACATCCGAGAGCACGATCGCACCACGCGGCCGGAGATCGCCCGGGCGCTGGGTCTCGCGCCGTCCACGGTCGGACGGATCGTGGGGCGCCTCCTCGCCGAGGGGGCCATCGTGGAGGACCGCCTGGCACGCACCGGTCCCGGACGACCGCCCGTGCACCTGTCCTTCAACCGGCAGGCGGGATGCGTCCTCGCGGTGGACCTGGGCGGCACGCTCTGCCGCGGCGCCGTGGCGGACCTGGGCGGCGACATCATCGAGCGAGACGTGCGGCCCACCCACGGCGAGGGACGGCCCTTCGACACGCTGCTGGAGATGGTCTCCACGCTGCGCGCGATCGCGAAGGACCGGGCCATGCCCGCGCGGGCGCTCGCCATCGGCGTGCCCGCCACGATCGACCCCGAGACGCTCCTGGGGACGAGCGGGCCCGCGGTGGACTGGGAGGGGTTCGAGCTGCTGCCCAGGCTGGCGCAGCAGGTGGAGATCCCGTTCGCGGTGGAGAACGATGTGAACCTCGCCGCGCTCGCCCAGGCCTGGCGGGGGGAGGCGCGGCAGCTGCGCGACTTCGCGGTCCTGTCGATCGGGACCGGCGTGGGCGGCGGCATCGTGAGCGGCGGCCGGCTGCTGAAGGGGCGTCACAACGCGGGCGGCGAGCTGGGCGGCTTCGTCACGGACCGCGCGGCGCTCCACGCCCCGCCCACGCCGGGCGGCGCGTTCGAGGCGGTCGCGGGCGCTCCGGCCCTCGTGCGACGCGCCCGACAGCTGCTCGCGGACCTGTCCCCCGCCGGCGCCCGTGACGCCGTCCTCGCGGAGCCGGTCACCACGGGCCGCATCTTCGAGGCCGCGCAGGAGGGCGACGCGACGGCCACCCGCGTCATCGAGGAGCTCATCGAGCACGTCGCGATGGTCATGATCGGGGTGGTCGTGGTGGCGGACCCCGCGGTGATCGTGCTCGACGGCGCCGTGGGTCGCTCCATGGCGCCCTACATCGATCGCATCGAGGGGTTCCTGCGCGGGCGCGTGCTCGCGGCGCCGCGCGTGACCACGTCGCCCCTGGGACCGGACGGGACGGTCATCGGCGCCATCGCGGCGGCGCTCCAGCTCGCCTGGGCGCACACCGCACCCGGGCTCCTGTTCGGCACGTTCAACGTCGCGGGCGACGGACGCGACCGTCATGCGCACCTGGGCGCGGGACCGGTCCGCACCATGGTCCACGCCGAGATCTGAGGGAGGTCATGATGGTCGGAGACGGTCCGGACGGGGTGTCCGGCGCGAGTTCGCACGCGCCCTCGGACGCGCTCGCTTCGGCGACGCACGACGGGCCCGACCGGATGGGCCGCGAGCTGGCCGAGGGGCCCGAGTCGGTCACCGCCACGCTCGCCGCCCTGGACGCCGCGCCCGGGGTCGCGCGAGGCCTCCTGGACGGCGCGCGACGGACCGTCATCGTGGGCACCGGGGCGTCGCTGGTCATGGCGCAGGCTGCGGTGCCGGCCTGGCGCGCCGCCCGACGGGCCCAGGGCGACGAGCGCCCGGTGCTCGTGCGCGAGGCGTCCGCCGTGGCGTTCGGCGTGGACGGCGAGGTCCTCGCCGACGGGGACGTCATCGTCGCGATCTCCTACCGCGGCAGCAGTCCGGAGACGGTGGGGGCCGCGGAGCAGGCGCGGCGCGCGGGCCGCCCGGTGGTCGCGGTGACGCGGCCGGGTGCCACTCCCCTCGCGGGTGCGGCTGCCGCCGTCGTCGAGGTCCGCTGCGGCGAGGAGGAGAAGGGCGCCGCGACCAAGTCGGAGCTGGCCACGGTCGCCGCCCTGCTCGCCCTGGGCGGCGCGCTCGCGACAGGCGACGCCGCCCGATCCGCGCTCGAGGCGAGGTTGCGGGGCGTGGTGCAGGACTGGGCGTCGTGCGCGGCCCTCGGCGGGGATCTCGCCCGAGCCGCGCACACCTGGGCGGTCGGGTTCGGCGCGGGCGAGGGGATCGCGGGTGCGGCGTCCCTGCTGTGGCACGAGAAGGTCATCCGGCCCGCCGTCGGCGCCTCGGTCTCCACGTTCCGCCACGGACCCGTGGAGGCGGTCCGGCCGGGGGACGCGGTGGTCGTCATCGACGTTGGGCCGTCCGGGCCGTCCCATGTCACCTACATGGGCCTGCTCGCCCGGGAGGTCCGGGCGCTCGGCGCGGTCGCGGTGTGGATCGGGCCACAGCCGCCGGAGGGCGTCCGGGGCGTGCCGCTGGCCGACCGTGGCACCGGGGCCATCCTCGAGGCGACGCTCCGGGTGCAGCAGCTGGCGCGCGCCGCCGCGCTCGCCGCGGGCACGTACGCGGAGGACTTCCGGGTCCTGCTGGACATCGTGAAGGCGGCGCCGCCCATCGCCTGACGGGCCCGACCGCACGATGCGGCCGGGCGGCGGCGCGCCCGGGCGGGGGCGCGGCCGGGCGGGGAGCGGCCGCCCGGCGCCGCGGCTGGGCGGGGGCGGCCGCCCGGCGCCGCGACTGTCAGGCGGGCGTCAGCTGCCCGCCGACCGCCGGAATGACCTCCTCTGCGATCAGGTGGAGCTGCTCCAGCAGGTCCTCCAGGCTGACGCCCACCGGCCGCAGGTCCACGAACGTGGCACCGGCGTCGCGGTAGGCCAGGAACTGCTCCGCGACGCGTTCCGGGTTCCCCGCGAAGGTCTGGCCCCAGAGCGCCTCCTCGGTGGTGAAGCGGTTGTAGTAGCGGCGCATCGTCTCGCGGGCCTGGGCGTCGTCGCGCCGGATGTAGCACTCGTTCTGCGGCCCGAAGTCGACGATCGCGCGCCCTGCCTTGTCGGCCAGCTCCAGGATCTGCTGCCTCCCCTCGCGCAGCATGTCCGGAGACGCCTGGCTGGGGTACCAGCCGTCGGCCAGGTGCGCGACGCGCCGGTGTGCCTCTGGGGAGCGGCCGCCGACCCAGATGGGCGGACGGGGCTGCTGGACCGTCCGCGGGAACATGTCCAGCCCGTCGAAGTTCACGTGCTGTCCGTGGTAGGACGCGTTCTCGTCGGTCCAGATCGCGGTCAGCGCCTCGAGGTACTCCGTGGTCATGGAGCCGCGGTTGCCGGTGATGCCGAACGCGTCGTATTCCCGGGTGGCGATGGACTGGTACGCCCGAAGGTCCACGCCCTCCGCCTCCCTGCGGCCCCGGAGCGCGCCCACGCCCACGCCCAGCACCAGCCTGCCGGCGCTGATGTTGTCGAGCGTCATCGTCTCCTTCGCCAGCAGGATGGGATGGCGGTAGGGCAGCTGGAGGACGCCGGTGATGAGCCGGATTCGACGCGTCCGTCCGGCCACGAAGGCGAGCAGCTGGAGCGACTCCAGGAACGCGCTCCCCTGCGCCTCGTCCGGGTTGGGGCACTCGCGCCGGTCGGCGAGGACGTGGTCCTCGACCGAGACGCCCCAGAAGCCGAGGCGCTCCGCGGTCTCCGCGACCTGCGCCACCGCATCCACGCTCACGAGGCAGCGACAGTGCGGCAGACGGATCACGATCCGCAATCCGTCGGTGGTCGAGCTGGTCATCGGATGCCCCCCATGTCGTTCCCGGGATCGCGGCCGGCGCGCCGGTCGCGCCGCCTCACAAGAGCGATCGCCCGGACAAGCCGGGCGATCGTCGATCCCTGGGCTGATTGTAGGTCCGCGCTGTGGCGCGGGCGGCCAGCGCGCCGGTGCTGCCCGCTCGTGGCGCATCCTCGTGCGAAGGGTCACCACGGCGCGGCGGCTACCGGTGCACCGTCTCCACGCCGCTGACGGTGTCGCGACGGTCGACGGTCGCCTCGTCGCGACCGGGCCCGCCGAGCACGGAATCCGCGGCCGTGTCGCGGGCATGCAGGTCGTCCGGTCCGCGCCCGCCGTTGAGCACGTCCCGACCGCCACCGCCCTCGAGCGTGTCGTCGCCCCGCCCCCCGTCGATGCCGACCAGCCTGCACACCGGCGGTCGGCCGCGCCCGGTTCGCCGGGCGCACCACCGGGCGGACGGGGGAGGCCCCGTCGGTCGATCGGTGCGCCAGGAGACCCATGCTGCACACCGGGCCGCGATTCTGTGCGTCGGGCGGACCATCCGGCGGGTGGATGGGACGCTGGGCGCGGCCGGCCGCCCGGTGGTGCATCAGCCGCACACTGGACGGTCCGATCGCCCCAGGCTGGGCGGATCCAGCCGCGATCCGGTCCGTGCCGCACCAGGCGGTCAGGCGCATGCCCGCGGGGTGGCGTCCAGTCGTTGACATCGCCAAGTCCCGGCCCGTAGAGTCACCACGCCGGCCACGGGTTGTGTGTTGGGGGCTGAGCGATGGACACGCCAGACCGGGTCTCGCTTCACGCGCCTCGCCCATCGCGCCGCGCGGGTGTCGCCCGCCTCCGGGCGTGGCTGTCGGTCTGGGCATCGGTCGGGCTCATCCTCGTCGCGGGCCCCGCGGGCGTGACCGGCCAGGACCGAGCGGCCGAGCCGACCGCGAGCCTGTCGGTCGGCATCGACATCCCCGGCACCCCCCGCGTGGTGCCGGCGGGCGAGCCACAGCTCGTGACCGTCCGGATCCACGGAGTCCAGCCGGTCATCGAGGTCACGCTGTGGGCGGGCGACGAGCTGGTGGCGGACCTGCCGGTCAGCGGCGACGACGCCGAGGTGGCGATCGGCTGGCGCTGGACACCCGACGCGCCCGGCGATGCGGTGCTCCTGGCGCGCGGTCGGGACGCGTCGGGCAGCGTGGCGCAGTCGAACGCGATCCATCTCCGGGTCGTGGACCGCGCCGGGCGCACGGGCCGTCCGACGACCGCGCCCGGACCGGACGGCCGGCCCGGCACCGGCGCCGCATCCGCCGCAGACGAGGGTCCGCTCCCCGGCGTGGAGGTGGTGGGCTGTCGGATCCGCATCCGTCCGGCGGCGACGATCGACGGACACCAGAGCGCGATCCACCACCTGGCGCCGCACGCCACGGCCTTCGCCCGGGTCGCGACGATCGGCGCGGAGGACGGCGTCGACCTGGTCGAGCTGCCCGTCGGCCCCGGTCTCCACCTGATCACGCAGTCGGATGCGGAGGCGCGGACCGAGGTCTTCGGGCCCCCGGTCTCGCTCGCCGTCCCGGCCGCCTGCGGCCGGCACGGATGGTCCGGCGAGGTGCGCCTGGTGGACGGACGGCTGCGGGTCCCGGCGTCGGTGGACCGCGGCTACCTCTACCTGCAGGTCGATGGCGGCCCGGCCGTGCGCGTCCCGGCGGACCCCCGGGCGTTCGCGACGGCGGACGGCGGCGTCCTCGACTTCGGGCCGCTGCTGCCCCGGCTCACCGGAGAGGAGCTCACCGCCGAGGCCTGGGGCTGGGCCGGAAACCGGCTCGTGGACCTCGGCAGGGGTCGGCTGCGCATGTCCCGAGCGCGGGCCCCGAGCGCCCCGGACCCGGTCGAGGCGCGGCGACCCGGGTTCGTGCGTCCGGTCGAGCTGGGCCTGTCCGACATCCTGGGGTTCGAGCTGGTCACCGAGCTGGACATCCTGGTCCGGAGGGGCGGCGGCGAATTCCAGCCCGTCGTGGCCCGCGCTGGGGCGCTCCCCTTCCCCACCACGCCCGCTGGCCTGCCCATCATGCGCACGCTGACATGGAAGACCGACCTGACCGGCGTGACATCCCTGATCTGGCAGGTGCTGCCCTACCCCCCGGGCAAGACCACGGATGTGACACCGCCCTTCGCCATCGACCTGTGGTCGGAGGCGGTCCCGCCTGGCACGACCAGCGGCGAGGCGACACTCGACTTCAGCCTGTACCTGGAGCACCCGGGGAACGTCGCGCAGGCCGTCACGGGCGCGCAGGACGTGCAGCCGGTCATCCTGGGCGACCCGTGGCTCGCCGGTGCGCCCGCGCCGACCGCCAAGCCCGGCACGGTCTCACAGGCGCTGGGCCCGGTGGAGAAGCTCGCGCTGGAGTCCATCCCGGTGTCCAACCCGGTCGCCTTCGTGGGCGAGTTCTATGTCCGGGTCGTGCCCCTGGCCGGCACGACACCCCTGGCGCCGTCCAACGTCGTGCGCCTGAGCGTCGCCGAGCCCGACACGCCGATCTCGATCGATCAGCAGCCGTGTGACACCTGCACCTCCAACCCGGGCGCGCTCCAGATCTCCTGGTCGTTCACGCTGCCGACGCCCGCAAACCCCAAGTACACCGGCTGTGCCGTGGTCACCGGATTCACCGACGACTACCAGAAGCCACCCGCCACCTGGCCATGGACCTACAAGGTCGGCAGGGTCTTCTGCCCGGACCCGCCGGACGATGACGGGTGGAGCCTGCTGGATGCCTTCGAGGCGGCGTTCGAGTTCGTGACCGACGTGTGGGACGTCGTCTCGTCGTCCTATGCCTGGATCAAGCAGCAGGTCGTGTCGGCCATGCTCACCGCGGTGCCCTGCCAGGCCATCGCGGACGACTCGGTCTGCGAGGGACTGGCCAACATCGCGCTCGATGCCGTGGCCGTCGGATTCGGCGTGCCACCCTCGATCCCCGACTTCTCCTCCACGATGGGCGCCCTGAAGGGCGACCTGGCGACCTTCATCGTGGAGAACGCGGCCGAGCAGTTCCCTGCCATCGCGCTCGCCTGCGATGTCGCCTCGGCGGGCTCGTCGATCAGCGGCGACCTCAAGGACTGCCAGGACCTGGTCGCGCTCGCCATCGACGAGGTCGTGGAGCAGGTCGAGGCCGCGCGCAGCGAGGCGGCCGCGAGCGCGACCGGCAAGGGGTACCCGGGTGTGCTGTTCGCCCCCGACCCTCGCGGCCAGTGGCAGCCACCCACCCTGACCATCACGGCGACCCGGACCGACGACCCGGTCCAGCCCGAGGTGTGCTCCATCTCGGGCTCGCTGTCCTCGGCGCTGGCCGACTGGCAATGGGAGGAGCTGGTGGCGGGCAAGGTCGTCACGGCCCACGGAGACGTCAAGGGCACCCCCCTCGTCCCGGCCACCGTCACCCTGCCCCAGCTCGCTCCGGGGGAGTCGGTGACACGGACGCTGTGGCTCGATGACTACGCCACCTGGTTCGAGTCGAAGGACTCGTTCGAGTACTGGCACTACCAGATGGCGCTGGCGAATCCCAACCGGGCATGGGTCCTGCTTCAGCAGGGCGCCCAGCTGACGTTCAGCGTGTCCAGCAACTGCGCCCCGACCAGTTCCGTGGGACCCGTGACGCTGCCTGCCGGGAAGACCGGCGGATGAGCACGCTGCTGGCCGTCCTGGTCGTCGTCCTCGTGACGCTGGGCGACATCCTGCTGGCGCTGGCGTCGGCGAACCTGCCGGCGGTCCAGCAGCCGTCGGCCACGCGCGCCTGGATCGACACGCCGCTGACCGGCGCACGCGTCTCGCGCGGTCCTGTCGAGGTGCTCGCCCACGCCACCGACCCGGACGGCATCGTCCGCCTGGAACTGGTCGTGGATGGCGCGATCGTCTCGGTCGCGCAACCCGATCGCGCCGACACGGCACCGCCTCCGGTCCTCGCGTCGGCTCGACTCGCCTGGCGGACGCCGACGCTGGGTCGACATGTGCTGGTCGTCACCGGGGTCGATCCGGAGGGCAGGCGCGGGTTTCCCGCCCTGGCCGTGGTCCAGGTGGTGCGTCCGCGCGCGACACCGCGGGCGACCGAACGCCCCGAGCCTCGCGCGACGCCTCGGGCCACGCCTCGGTCCACCCCGCGCGCCACGCCTCGGGCGACGCCGCGCGCCACCCCGCGACCGACTCCGCGACCCTGCGTCCCGCCGCCGCCGGCGCTCCAGTCACCGCCCGACTTCCACCTGGTGGACACGCCCGCGGAGAACCCGCCGACGCTCAGCTGGGACTATGGGCGCGAGCCCCGATGCCAGCCCACGGACTACGTGGTGCGCATCGTGGATGACGACGGGGCCGTGGTCCTGGAGCGCACCGTGGGCGGCGATCGCCGGACCTTCACGCCGCCGCGGGAGCTGGCCACCTGCCGCAGCTACGGCTGGACGGTCCGGGCCATCGGTCCGGGTGGCCGCAGCCGGCCGTCGGACAGTCGGGCCTTCGCGATCTCGTATCGCTGCGGCTGAGCGACCGGGCTGCGGCGCGGTCCTTCGCCCCGGACGCGTACTCTGGACCGGAACGTACCGGGAGATCACCGATGACCGCGACCATGGCGCCCGCCGGCGCCGTCCTCGACGCCGATGAGCTGCACCGGATCGACGCGTGGTGGCGTGCCGCCAACTACCTGTCGGTCGGCCAGATCTACCTGCTCGACAATCCGCTGCTGCGCGAGCCGCTGCGAGCGGAACATGTCAAGCCGCGTCTCCTGGGCCACTGGGGCACGAGCCCGGGTCTCAACCTCGTCTACGCCCACCTGAACCGGGTGATCAGGCGCGACGACCTGGATGCGATCTACGTCATCGGCCCGGGGCACGGGGGGCCCGCCATCGTCGCCAACGCCTGGATGGAGGGGACCTATTCCGAGGTCTACCCGTCCGTCGGACGCGACATGGAGGGGCTGCGCCGGCTGTTCCGCCAGTTCTCGTTCCCGGGCGGCATCCCGAGCCATGTCGCGCCCGAGACGCCGGGATCCATCCACGAGGGCGGGGAGCTGGGCTACGCGCTGTCCCACGCCTATGGCGCGGCCTTCGACAACCCGGACCTCTTGGTGTGCTGCGTGGTCGGCGACGGCGAGGCCGAGACCGGCCCGCTGGCCACCGGCTGGCACTCCAACAAGTTCCTCGATCCGCGCATCGACGGGGCGGTCCTGCCGATCCTCCATCTCAACGGCTACAAGATCGCCAACCCCACGGTGCTCGCCCGGATCGGGCGCGACGAGCTCGCCGCGCTCATGGAGGGCTACGGCCACCACCCGTGGTTCGTCGAGGGCGATGACCCCGAGTCCGTCCACCAGCAGCTGGCGGCGACCATGGACGCGGTCGTCGCGGAGATCCGGGAGATCCAGCGGCGCGCCCGCGAGGACGCCGTCACCGACCGACCCCGCTGGCCGATGATCGTGCTCCGGACGCCCAAGGGCTGGACTGGGCCCCGCGAGATCGACGGGCATCGCGTCGAGGGGACGTGGCGGTCACACCAGGTGCCCATGGGCGAGGTCCGCACGAACGAGCGGAACCGCGCCATCCTGGAGGCCTGGATGCGCAGCTACCGACCCGAGGAGCTGTTCGACGAGCAGGGCGGGCTGCGCGCCGAGATCGCCGGGCTCGCGCCCGCGGGCGTGCGGCGGATGAGCGCCAACCCGGTGTCCAACGGCGGCCTGCTGCTGCGCGACCTGGACCTGCCGGACTTCCGCGACCACGCGGTCGAGGTGCCCTCGCCCGGTGCGACGACCGCGGAGGCGACCCGCGTGCTGGGGTCCTGGCTGCGCGACGTGATCGATCGCAACCGGCAGACCTTCCGGCTGTTCGGACCGGACGAGACGGCCTCGAACCGGCTGGGCGACGTGTTCGAGGTCACCGATCGCGCCTGGATGGCCGAGACCGTGCCCGACGACGACCACCTGGCACCCGGCGGACGGGTCATGGAGGTGCTCTCGGAGCACCAGTGCCAGGGCTGGCTGGAGGGGTACCTGCTGACCGGCCGGCACGGCCTGTTCAACTGCTACGAGGCCTTCATCCACATCGTCGACTCGATGTTCAACCAGCACGCGAAGTGGCTCAAGGTCACCCGCGACCTGCCCTGGCGGCGGCCCATCGCGTCGCTCAACTACGTGCTCTCGTCGCTCGTCTGGCGCCAGGACCACAACGGGTTCAGCCACCAGGACCCGGGGTTCATCGACCACGTCGTGAACAAGAAGGCGAGCGTCATCCGGGTGTACCTGCCGCCCGACGCGAACACGCTGCTGTCGGTCGCGGATCACTGCCTGCGCAGCCGCCACTACGTGAACGTCATCGTGGCGGGCAAGCAGCCGGCACCCAACTGGCTGTCCATGGACGAGGCGATCCTCCACTGCACGCGGGGCATCGGCATCTGGGACTGGGCGAGCACCGATTCGGGCGCCGACCCCGACGTGGTCATCGCCTGCGCGGGCGACATCCCGACGCTCGAGGCGCTGGCGGCGGTGGACCTGCTGCGGCGGCACCTGCCCGAGGTGCGCGTGCGCTTCGTCAACGTCGTGGACCTGATGCGCCTCGAGGATGACAAGGAGCACCCCCACGGCCTGTCGAGCGCGGAGTTCGACGCGCTGTTCACCACGGACAAGCCGGTCGTGTTCGCCTACCACGGGTATCCCTGGCTGATCCATCGGCTCACGTACCGCCGGACCAACCACGCCAACATCCACGTCCGCGGCTACAAGGAGGAGGGCACCACCACGACGCCCTTCGACATGGTGATGCTCAACGACCTGGACCGCTACCACCTCGTGCTCGACGTCATCGACCGCGTGCCGGGGCTCGGATCGCGCGCCGGCCACGTCCGCCAGCTGATGCTGGACAAGCGGATCGAGGCCCGGGCGTACACGCGCGTCGAGGGCGAGGACCTGCCCGAGGTCGCGGGCTGGACGTGGCCGGGCTGACCATCCGACGGATCCTCGTCGTCAACGCGGGATCGTCCAGCCTCAAGCTGCGGGTCCTCGACCCTGCCGATGCGGTCGTCGCCTCGACGGACCTGCCCGGCGGCCCGGTCGGGACGGCGGCGCTCGGAGCGGCCGTGACCGGGTTCGGTCCGCTCGACGCGATCGGGCACCGGGTCGTCCACGGGGGCACCCGGTTCACCGCACCGGTCGTGCTCACCGATGGCGTGGTCGCGGCGCTCCACGATCTCACACCGCTCGCGCCGCTCCACCAGCCACCGTCGCTCGCCGGCATCGAGGCGGTCGCGGCGGCGCTTCCCGACATCCCCGCGGTGGCCTGCTTCGACACGGCGTTCCACGCCACGCTGCCCGCGGCCCGGGCCACGTACGCGCTGCCCGCGGCCTGGCGGGAGCGCTGGGGACTTCGCCGGTACGGGTTCCACGGGCTGTCGCACGCGCACGCGTCGCGCCGGGTCGCGGAGCTCGTGGGGCGGACGGGTGACGCGGGGCTGCGGGTGGTGACCTGCCACCTCGGCGCCGGCGCCTCGCTGGCCGCGGTGCTCGGCGGCCGCTCCGTGGACACGACCATGGGGTTCACGCCGCTCGAGGGCCTCGTGATGGCGACCCGCTCGGGGACCGTGGACCCAGGCCTCGTGCTGTGGCTCGCGACCGAGCAGGGCATGCCGACGACCGAGCTGGTCGAGGGGCTCGAGCATCGGTCGGGTCTCCTGGGCCTGGGTGGCACGGCCGACATGCGGGCCATCCTCGAGGGCGCGGCCGCCGGGAGGGACGACGCGCGGCTGGCCATCGACGTCACCATCCACCGGCTCCGGGCGGGCATCGCGGCGATGGCGGCGGCGCTCGCGGGCATCGACGCGATCGCCTTCACGGGTGGCATCGGCGAGCGGTCGGCGGCGGTCCGGGGCATGGCCGCCGAGGGCCTCGGCTTCCTGGGCATCCGCCTGGACCCGGCCGCCAACGATGCCGCCGCGGGCGACGCCGATGTGGAGATCGGCGCGGGCGGTGGCGCCGTGCGCGCGTTCGTGGTCCCGGCGCGCGAGGAGCTCGAGGTGGCGCGCGGCGTGCGCGGCGCGCTCGCGTCCGGGGCCTGAGCGCTCGCGTCCGGGGCCTGGGCGTCCGCGTCCGGGGCCTGGGCGTCCGGGGGGACCGTCACCAGGTCGCGCCGCCGCCCCTCCGCATCCGGTCGAGCTCCCGCCGCAGCCGCTTGCTCGGCCGACCGGCGCCGCGCGTCCACTCCATGCCCGGCGGCAGCGGCTCGACGGCCGGCGCCGGGCTGTGGTCGATGTAGCACGTCGCGGCGACCGGCGCGCCCACCCGCGCCTCGATCACCCGGACCACCTCCACGACCCGGTCGCGGTCGGCGATGCGAGCCTCCACCCGATCGCCCACCTTGACCCGGGCCGACGCCTTCGCGTCCCGGCCGTTGATGCGCACATGGCCGCCGTCGCACAGCTGGGTCGCGGCCGGCCGGGTCTTGGCCAGCCGCACCGCGGTCAGCCAGCGGTCGATGCGGGTCTCGTCCATCGTCCGATGACTCTACCGGCCCGAGGCCGGTCGCGCGCCTCCGGCCGTGCCCCCCGTCGGCGCCTCGGCCCGCAGGCGTCGCGATGGGCGTATCGTCTGACATCCGGCCGTCGGAGCCGGGCGGGGCACCGTCGTCCACGCACCCGGGTCGCCCCGGCTTGATCGGCACACCCATCGAGCGGGGCCCGCGTCCGTGCCGACTCCCGTCACCTGGACACCACATGGAGCCTGACGCCGGGTCGTGACCCAGTCGATCACCCCGCCTCGACAGCGGATCCCCGCCGCCGCCCGACAGCTCGCGGTGGCGATGTTCGCGGCCACCTCGTCGGGCAACATCCTGACGCCGCTGCTCCCCCAGCTCCAGGAGGAGTTCGGGATCTCGCTCACGACCGCCGGGCTGGTGGTCGCCGTGTTCGGGCTGTCACGGCTGCTGGTGGACCTGCCGTCCGGGTTCCTGGCCGACCGGGTCGGGCGGGTGCGGCTGGCCGGCCTGGCCATCGTCGCGCTGTTCGTGTCGGCCGCCATCGGTGCGTGGTCCCCCACGGTGGACGTGCTCATCGTCGCGCGCGCCGTCGCGGGCTTCGGCGTGGCGATCGTGGCGATGGTCGTGCTGAGCGGCATGAGCGACGCCGCCGATGGCCCGATGCGCGGCCGGGTCATGAGCTTCATCCACATCGCGAACAACACGGGCATCGCGGTGTTCCCCCTGGTCGGCGGGCTGGTCGGCATCGCGTTCGGATGGCGCGCGACGTTCCTGGTCACCGCGGTCACGACCGCGGTGTGCGCGGTGACCCTGCTGCCCGCCCTCCGCAGCCTCGACGTCCGGACCCGGCGGACGCCTCGCGGGACCGCCACCCCGCTGGACCTCCCGTCCAGGGGTCGGCGGGCCGTGGGGCTGGGCGCGCTCTACGCGGGCGTCGTGTCCAACCACATCCACCGCCACGGCTTCCGCAACACCCTCATCCCGCTCTACGGCGCCGCGGTCCTGGGCCTGGGGGCCGGTCCCATCGCCCTGGGCGTGGGGCTGATGGCCCTGTTCGGGCTGCTGGTGGCGACGCCCGGCGGCATCCTGAGCGACCGGGTCGGCCGGCGCCGGGTCATCGTCATCGGGCTGACCTGCCTCGCCGTGGGCGACCTGCTGCTGCTGTGGACGACGGACGTCGCCATGTTCCTCGTGGTCGCCGCGGTGGTCGGCGCCGCGGACTTTTTCTCGAGCTCCCAGACGGCCGCGGTCGCGGAGCTGACGACCCCCGCGGAGCGCTCGCGCGCGCTGGGCGGCTATCGGTTCTCGGTGGACTCCGGGGCGCTCATCGGCCCGATCCTGCTGGCCTGGGGCCTGGAACACCTGGGGGCGACCGGCGCCATCTGGCTCACGACGGTCATCCTCCTGGTGGCGGCCGTCGTGAACCGGGTCGGCCTGCCGCGGGTCCTCGCGTCGCCGCCGGCATCCCACGGCACCGCATCCGCGGCGGCGGCCGGAGGATCCGCGCCGAATCGTTGACATCCGTATCCGCAGGTTCGTAGACTGGAAACACGGATGCGGTCTTTGTATCCGTTGTGTGTGGGGTTGGCGAGCCGGGGCCGATGCCGCTGCTCGCGGACGTCCACGGGATTGACGAGGAGGCGAGCGATGAATCGGTCAGGAACCACTCGGATGCTCTCGGTGCTCGGGGCGGCCGTCGTCCTGGCGGCGCAGGTGAGCGTCGCCGTCGCGCAGTCGCCGGATGCCGGTCCGGCCGGGTCGCTGGCGCCCCTGACGCCCGAGACCAAGGCGTTCAAGCTCGCCATCGGCGGGCCGGGCCTGTCCACGGTCGGCATCCTGTCCACGGTCGCGGACCTCAACTCGCAGGGCTGGCAGATCGAGACGCCCGAGCTGAGCGCCGGCGAGCTCCAGCTCCAGGGCGTGGCCCGCGGCGAGTTCCAGATCTCCAGCGGCCAGGGACCGGGCGTGCTGCTGGCGGCGCAGCAGGGCCTGCCGGTGCGCATCGTGCAGTCCCGCATCAAGAACGAGTGGACGCTCTACTCCAAGACCGAGATCGCGGAGTGCGCCCAGCTCGACGGCGCCAAGCTGGCCATCCACAGCGAGGGCAGCCCCGCGACGTTCATGGTCCGCGACTGGATCGCGGACAACTGCCCCGGCATCACGCCCAACTACATCATCCTGCCGGGCTCCGAGAACCGCTACGCGGCGCTGCTGGCCGGTGAGATCGACGCCAGCCCCATCGAGATGCCGGACGCGATCGCCCTCGAGGCGGAGGCCGGCGACCGGTTCCACCGGCTGACCAGCTTCGCCGAGACGCTGCCCGATCTGCTGCTCACCCCCGTGTACGCGAACATCGACTGGGCCAAGGCCAACCCCAACACCGTGACCGCGTTCCTGGAGGCGCTGCTGCAGCAGCATCGGCGCTTCAACGCCGACCCGGCGTACTTCAAGCAGCGCGTGCTCGAGGTGCTGCCCGACACCGACCCGGCGCGCGTCGACGCCTCCGTCGCGGCGTACGCGGATCTCCAGATGTACGACCCCAATGGCGGCATCACGCCCGAGCAGCAGCAGTTCACGATCGACTTCGTGACCAACGCGGGCGGCGTCGAGCCCGGCCTGACGCCCGAGCAGGTGTTCGACCGGACCTTCCTCGACGCGGCCCTGGCGCGCATCGGGGTGCAGTGACCGATCGCCCGTGACGGGCGTCGGGTGCCGCGTGGCCCCCGACGCCCGCCGGGCCGCCCGATCGCCCGTCTCTGACGGCACGCTCAGACAGGAGGACCCGGATGTCCGCGACCCTGGGCAGACTCCTCGACTCGCGCTGGTTCCTGCGGCTGCTGGCCTTCGGCGTGTTCGCGCTCGTGTGGCAGCTGTACGCGATGTACGCCGGGGGCATCTTCGTGCCCACGTTCACCGAGACGTTCGTCGCGATCGTGGAGCAGCTGGGGTCCCCGGTCGTGTGGGAGGCGTTCCTCGCGAGCAACGTCGCGATGGTCCTGGGCTTCCTGCTCGCGGTCGCCCTGGGCATCCCCCTGGGGCTGCTCACGGGCCGGTTCCCGCTCGCCGAGCGCGCCGTCAACCCCTACCTCAACATCCTGCTGGTGACGCCCCTCGCGGGCATCATCCCGCTGCTCATGATGACCCTCGGCATCGGGCTGGCATCGCGGGTCATCGTGGTCTGGTCCTTCTCCGTCGTGATGGTGGTCGTGAACACCCGCGCGGGCGTCCGCCAGGTGGACCGCACCCTCATCGACATGGTCCGCCTGTTCGGCGCCAGCGAGGCGGGCGTCTGGAAGCGGGCGATCCTGCCGGGCGCCCTGCCCGCGGTGCTCACGGGCATCCGCATCGGGCTGGGCCGCGCGGTCACCGGCATGGTCATCGTGGAGCTGGTGATGGTGTCGGTGGGCATCGGCGGCCTCATCCTGCGCTATCAGAGTCGGTTCCAGTTCGCGGAGCTGTACGGCGTCGTGGTGCTGGTGGTCATCGAGGCGCTCGCGCTGCTGGCCGTGGTCGACTGGTTCCAGCGCCGCCTGACGCCGTGGGCGTCGATGGCCGGCATCCGTGAGTGATCCGGGCCGCCAAGGCCGCTCCAGACACCCGCTCGGCACGCTGACGCCCGGAGGCACCCGATGATCGAGATCAAGAACCTCGGCAAGTACTTCGCAGGCAGGGGCCGCGCGCTCCCGGTGCAGGCGCTGCGGGACGTGGACCTGACCATCCATGACAACGAGTTCCTGACGATCCTGGGTCCCTCCGGCTGCGGCAAGACCACGCTCCTGCGGAACATCGCGGGGCTGGTCCCCTGGGACCAGGGCGAGATCCTGGTCGATGGCGTGCCGGTCCGCGGGCCATCACCGCAGCGCGCCATGGTGTTCCAGAACTTCGCGCTGCTGCCGTGGGCGACGGTGCTGTCCAACGTGGCCATCGGGCTCGAGATCCGGGGTGACCCGAGATCGAGCCGCGAGGCCCGGGCGCGCGAGCTCATCGAGCGCGTGGGCCTCAAGGGCTTCGAGGACCGACTGCCCGGCGAGCTGTCCGGGGGCATGCAGCAGCGGGTCGGCCTGGCCCGCGCCCTGGCCGTCGATCCCTCGGTGCTGCTGATGGACGAGCCCTTCGGCGCGCTCGACGAGCAGACCCGGCGGCTGCTCCAGGAGGAGCTGCTGCGGATCTGGGAGCAGACGCCCAAGACGGTCGTGTTCATCACCCACTCCATGGAGGAGGCCGTGCTGCTGGGCGACCGCATCGTGCTCATGAGCGCCCGGCCCGGCAAGGTCGACGAGATCATCGACGTGCCCCTGACCCGCCCCCGGTCGATCCACATCAACGAGCTGGGCGCGTCTCCCGAGTTCGCCCGCATCACCTCGCAGCTGTGGGAGCGACTGCGAGGCATGCAGGTGCTGAGCGCATGACCGCCTCGCCGGGTGACCAGGCCGGGACGACCCCGCGCCCGAGCGCGCCCGACGGCCTGCCCGGCTCACGCGGCGACGATGCGGTCGTCCGGACCGCCGAGGCCATCACGGACATGCGCCCGATCCGCCGCGGCGCGCGGCTGCAGGGCTGGGAGCGCCTGGTGGGCCCCATCTCGCTGCTGGTGGGCCTGGTGGCCTGGGAGATCCTCGGTCGGGCGCTGGCCGTCTCGGTCTTCCCGCCCCTGAGCGCGGTGCTGGCCCGGCTCGCGGAGCTCCTGGTCGACCCCAAGATCCAGGGGTTCATCGTGGCGAGCCTGTCCAATCTCGTCATCGGCTTCGCGGTGTCGCTCGCCATCGGTCTGGGCGTGGGGGTGCTGATGGGACTCTACCGACGCGTGGACCTGGCCCTCGACATCTACGTGCGGGCGATGCTCACCGCGCCCTCGCTGGTGTTCGCGCCCATCTTCTTCGTGCTGTTCGGGCTCAACCGGATCACGATCATCGGGGTCATCGTGCTGTACTCCACGTTCATCATCATCATCACCACCGCGGAGGCCGTGCGCGGCGCACCCCGGAACCTCGTGGAGATGGCCAAGGCCTACGGCGCGGGCGACCGGTTCGTCCTGCGCCGGGTGGTCCTGCCCGCCGCGACGCCGCTCATCATGGCGGGCATCCGACTGGGCGCCGGGCGAGCCGTGAAGGGCATGGTCAACGGCGAGATGTTCGTGGCGGTGGTGGGGCTGGGCGGGGTGATCATGACCGCGGGACGCAACTTCGACGCCGAGACGGTCCTCGCGGTGATGGTCCTGGTGGTGGTCGTCGCGTTCGCCGTGGTGTGGCTCGTGGAGCGCCTCGACCGCCGCCTCACCGCCTGGCTGCCCGCGAACAGCCGCGGGTAGCGGTTCGGGGACCGCGGGCGCCGGGGACCAGAGCCTCGGTCAGGGGATGCCCACGCGGCGCCGCAGGAACGCGAGGGCGGCCTCGTCCCAGGCGAGCGGCTGCTCCACGTTGCAGGCGTGCCCCGCCCCGTCGAGGACCACCAGCTCGGATCCCGGGATGTGCTCGTGGAGCATCCGCGAGCGGGGATGCACGTAGTCCGCCGACCCGCTGATGATGAGCACCGGGCAGGGCGGCGCGTAGAGGCCGTCCGGGTCGGGCGCGCCGTATGCCTCGAACAGGCGGATCACCGAGGCGATGTCCACCAGCGACCCACGCGCATGGGCGACCTCCGCCGCGAATCGGCCGGACGGTGTCTCAAGGAAACCGGGAGCATGGCCGTCGCGCAGGTGGACGGACCGGTAGGCCATGCCGTCGCGCCGGTAGCCCTCGATGCGTCGTGCGACGAACGCCTTGTCGGGCGTGAGGCCGATGCCCGACACGATGAGCGCAAGGGCGCGGTCCGGGTGCAGCCGCGCCATGTGGAAGGCGAGGGCGGCGCCCATCGAGACCCCGGCGATGACGACCCGTCGACCGCCCGCACCGTCCACGGCGCGCCACAGCGCATCCGCCAGCCGGGGCATCGTGACGGGGCCCGAGAGCGGGTCGGAGTGGCCGTATCCCGGCAGGTCCGGCACGTGGGTGCGGAACCACCTCGACAGGTGGGCGACCTGGGACGACCACATGCTGCCGTCCGACGGGTTCGCATGCAGCAGCACGAGCGCGGGGTCGCCCGCGCCCGAGGTCTCGAGGTGGATCCGCCCGATGACGCCGGGATCCGGGAGCGGCCGAGGCGGCGGGTCAGCCAGCGGTCCGGGCCTCGATGAGGAAGGGCGACCCGCCGCCGACCACGTCCAGGGCCCGGGCCAGCGCCGCGCGCAGCTCACCCACGCTGGTCACCGGGTCACCGGCCTCCACGCCCATCGACCGGGCGAGGCCGACCAGGTCGATCGGAGGGTCGTCCAGGCGGACGCCGCGCGCGGCGACCTCCGGGTCCCGGCCACGCGCCTGCGCCGCGTGTCGCTGGTGGAGCTCGTCCCGAGCGTAGCTGCGATTGCTGTCCACGATGGCCAGAAGCGGGATGCCCTCGTGCGCGGCGGTCCACAGCGCCTGGGGCAGGTACAGCGTGTCGCCGTCGGTCAGGAACGAGACGACCACGCGGTCGGATCCGCGATGGGCCAGGGCGGCACCCAGCGACGCCGGGAGCGCGTACCCCAGCCCCTCGCCACCGGACCGACCCAGGTACTGTGACGGACGCTGGAGGCGCAGCTGGGCGCGGGCGTGACCCCCCAGGGCGCCGTGCGCGACGACCACCCGCTCGAGCGGCAGGCTCGCCCCGGCGGCGACCGCGATCGACCGTCGGTCGAGCGCCGCCCCGTCGCTGACCGCGCCGGTGTCAGGCCTGCGGGCGGCCGGAGGCACGGGGGCGGCCGGCCGCGCGGTGGCCGTCGGCGCGCCCAGGGCGGCCGCGAGGGCGTCGATGGCCAGACCCGGCTCCGCCACGACCCGCTCCGTCACGGCCGCTGATGACGCGGTCACCATCCAGGACGCGTCGCGCAGGGGCCACGCCGAGACCTCCAGGACCCGCCGGTCATCCCGGAAATCCCCGCCCGTCACGAGACCCGGGTCCCGCACGTCGATGAGCAGCAGCACGTCCGCCGCCCCGATGGCCGCACGGTGCTCCGTCGAGCGGTCGAGGGGATGGCCCCAAGGGACCGAGGCACCCCCCTCCAGCTCCACCAGGGCCGCCCCGAGGTGTTCCGCGATGGCGACGAGCCGGCGGGCGGGGAGATCCCCGAGCGGCCGGTCCAGCACGATCGCCGGGCGCCGGGCCTCCGCCATGATCCGCGAGACCCGCTCCACCGCCGACGGGTCGGGACCGGCGCGCCAGGGTTCGATGGCGGGCTGGACCGAAGGCACGTCCCCGGCCAGGGTCGCCTCCTGGATCGGCTGGTCGAGACCGACGTAGGCGGGCCCCGCGAGGCTGCTCCGGGCCCGCGCGTTCCCGCGCCGCAGGGACTCCAGAGCCGCCGCGACGGACGTCGGCGTGTCCGCCCAGACGAGGGAGTCACGGATGGGTCGGGGCGTGTCCGTGGTCGTGTGGACCCAGTCGATCCACGGGCGCCGCAGCGTCGCGTCGAGGGGGCCCACGCCGCCCAGGATGAGCATGGGCACCGCGTCAACCCAGGCGTTGTAGGTGCCCAGGGCCGCGTTGAGGACACCCACCGTGTCGTGGAGCCCGACGCCCATCGGCCGGCCCGCCGCCTTGGCGTAGCCGTGCGCCATGCCGACCGCCACCCCCTCGTGGAGACAGGTGATGGGCCGCACGCCCGATCCCGCGTCCAGCAGCGACTCATGGAGCCAGCGAAGCGTCGCGCCGGGGTTGAGGGCCAGCCGATCGATGCCCATGCGGGCGAGCTGGCGGACGATCAGATCGGAGCCAAACATGCTCCGCAAGTGTACGATCCGATCCAGACCGGAACATCGCAGCCCGAGGGACACATGATCGAGACCCACCCGCGCGTGATGCACGTCGGTGGCCGACCGTGGGATGGCACGCCGGAGCGCACGTACGACGTGTACCGGCCGGGGCGCGGCTCGGTCCTGGCGCAGGTCCAGGACACGTCGCCCGCGGAGGTGGCGATGGCCGTGGAGGCGGCGCAGGCGGCCGGCCGGGCGTGGGCCGCGCTGGCGGCCTCGGAGCGGGTCGCGGCGGTCAGCGCCTTCGCGGACGCGGTCGACGCGGCGGCGGACGACCTTGCCCGACTGGATTCGCGCAACGGCGGCCATCCCATCCGCTGGACCCGGTTCGGCGCCCGCAAGGGAGCGGAGACGCTGCGCTACTTCGCGGGCCTGGCGCTCGAGGCCGGGGGCCGGACCATCCCCGCCACGCCCGACCATCTCCACCTGACGATCAGAGAGCCCTACGGGGTGGTGGGGGTCATCACCGCCTACAACCACCCCACGATGTTCGCCACGGCCCGCACCGGCGCGGCGCTGGTCGCGGGCAACGCGGTCATCGTCAAGCCGGCGGAGCAGACCCCGCTGTCGGGCCTGCTGCTGGCCGAGATCGCTGCCGCCCACCTGCCGGCGGGGGTGTTCAACGTGGTGCCGGGGCGGGCGGACACGGGCCGCGCGCTCGTCCAGCATCCGGCGGTCCGCCGCATCAACTTCACGGGCAGCACGGCGACCGCGCTGCGGATCCAGGCCGATGCCGCGGCCAGCGGCCACCTCAAGCGGCTGGGCTTCCAGCTGAGCGGCAAGAACCCGCTCATCGTGATGCCGGACGTGTCGGCGGAGGAGGCGGCCGACGCCGCCGTCGAGGGCATGAACCTGTACAAGGTGCTGGGTCAGTCGTGCGGGTCGACGTCGATCGCGTTCGTGCCCCGGTCCATGCTGGCGCGCTTCCTGGAGCTCATCGGGAATCGACTCGGCGCCCTGAGACCGGGCGATCCCGAGGACGAGGCGACCCAGGTCGGGGCGCTCGTGACGGCCGGTCATCGGGACCGCGTGGAGCGGCTCGTCCACGAGGCCCGCGAGGGTGGCGCGCGCGTGGTGGTGGGTGGCGCGCGGGTGGACGAAGAGAGCCTTCGCGACGGCTTCTTCTTCCAGCCCACGGCGCTCGCGGACCTGGACCGCAGCCTGTCCATCCTGCGCACGGAGGTCTTCGGGCCGGTCCTGTCGGTGGTCCCCTGGGACACCGAGCAGGAGCTGCTGTCGATGGCCAACGCCTCCGAGTACGGGCTGACGGCGGCCATCTACACCCACGACCTCGACGCCGCGCTGCGCATGGCGCGCGCCGTGGAGGCGGGCTACATCTGGGTCAACGACGTGGAGAAGCGCTGGATCGGCGTCCCGTTCGGCGGCTACAAGGACAGCGGCACGAGCACCGAGTTCTCGGCCGAGGAGCTCGCCGCCAACTCCCAGGTCAAGACCATCAACATCCGCATCGGCGGCTGACCCGGCGCCACGACGTCACCCCGCGTCGTGCACGACCTCGCCGTCGAGGATGGTCATGAGCACGGAGATCTCCCGGACGGCAGCCGGCTCCACCTCGAGCGGGTCGTCGGACAGCACGACCATGTCGGCCGCCTTGCCCGGCTCGAGCGAGCCCAGCAGGTCCTCGTCGTAGCCGCCCCACGCGGCCATCGTCGTCTGGAGACGGAGCGCCGCGCGCATGTCGATCGCCTGGTCCGGCCCCAGGCGCGTGCCGTCGCGCTGGATCCGGTCGACCGTGGCCGCCAGCCCCGGCAGCGGGTCGATCGGGACGTTGGGGTAGTCGGTGCCACCCATGACCCGCACCCCGGCCGCGGCCATGGACCGGAGCGGCAGCGCGTCTCGCAGGTCCTCCACCGACCAGATGCTGGTCCAGCCGTCCCCCTCCCAGAAGAACGCCGGCTGCGTGGACACCAGCAGCCGGGATCGAGCGAGGCGCTCCAGCTGGCCTCGCGCCGGGGGCAGGTACGCGTGCTCCACGCGATGCCGCAGGTCTCCTCGGCCGGTCGCCGCGAACGCCCGCTCGAACGCATCGAGCGCCATGTCCACCGCGCGCGGCCCGATGGCGTGGACCGCGAGGCGGATGCCGGCCCGATGCGCGCGGTCCACCAGGTCGTCCAGGACATCCTGCGGGATGCGCACCAGTCCCCGATTCGAGGGCTCGCCCGGGTACGGCTCGTGGGTGGCCGCGTTGCGCTCGCCGCAGCCTCCGTCGATGCTCAGCTTCACGCCGCTGAACCGCAGCCACGCGTCACCGAGGCTGTGGCGCAACCCCAGGCCGATGACCTGGTCCAGGGAGGTGCGCGCCTCGTGGCCCCGGACCAGGAACCGGACGCGCTGGCGCAGCCGGCCCTCGTGGTGCAGCTGCAGGTAGGCGCCGACCTCGCGGGGGTCCATCACGATGTCATGGATGCTCGTGATCCCGGCGCGCAGCAGGTGGTCGAATCCGTCGGCGACCGCCTCGAGCCGCTGCTCGTCGGTGACGCCCGGCAGCACCGAGTCGGGAAGGTTGGGATCGAGGCGCAGCTTGCCCAGCTCCCGAAGCACGCCCGTGGGCTCACCGTCGACGGTGCGGTCAAGCCGACCGCCCGGCGGGTCCGGCGTGGTCCGGTCGATGCCCGCCCGGGAGAGCGCCAGGCTGTTGGCGGCGATGGTGTGGTTGCCCACGCCGATCAGCACCAGGGCGTGGTCGGGTGCGACGGCGTCCAGCTCCCAGCGCGTGGGATAGCGGCGCTCGGCGAGCCTGCGCGGATCGAGCGCATCGCCGCGCACCCAGGCACCCGCCGCCACGCCCGCCACGGCTGCCCGCACATGCTCCAGGACGTCCGCGAGGGTGGCGGGCGCCAGCTCCAGGAAGTCGATGGTCAGGCGTCGGGCGATGGCCGCCTTCTGGAAGTGGGTGTGGCCGTCGATGAACCCGGGCAGCACCGTCCTGCCCCCGACATCCAGGCGACGCGTGCCCGGCCCGGCGAGGTCCGCCAGGACGGACCGCTCCCCCACCGCCACGATCCGACCCTGTCGCACGGCGACCGCGCCCGCCACCGAGTCACGGGCATCGAGCGTGTGGACCCGCGCGTTCTCGACGATCAGGTCCGCATGGAGCCCCGGCCGGCGCGCCGGCTCAGACACGCGGCAGCACGTCCGCCGCGAGACGCTCCAGCCCCTCCTCGTACGCATCCATGCGCAGCCGGAAGTCCAGGACCAGCTCGTCCACGCCGCGCTCCTTGAACCGGCTCAGGCCCTCCACGATGTCCTCCGCGTTCCCGGCGAGCAGGATTCCGTCGAGGCTGTCGGCGGTGTCGAAGGGGCCCGCCTTGACCCAGGCGGGTCGCTCGCGCGCCTCCGCCAGGAGCCCCGCCACGTTCACCCGCGCCACCGCGGTCTCGCGGTCCCTGTCGATGGACACGACCGGCACGATGGACACCGCCATCCGTCGTTCGCCCGCGCGGTCCCGCAGCCGCGCCAGCTTGTCGTCGAACACGGGCATCGGACAGCGGCCGGGCATCCAGCCGTCGCAGTACTCCACGGCCCGGTCGACCGACTGGTTGGTGGACCCGCCGTACCAGATGGGCAGGTCCGCCGGTGGGTGCGGCGCGATCGTCGCGTCGCGCAGGGAGGCCGTGGGGCCCTCGTAGTCGGCGTGGGGCACGGCCGTCGCGCGGAGCACGCCCACCATGTCCCGCACCAGGTCGTAGCGCCGCTCGTACGGCATCCCGGACAGCTCGAAGGCCTTGGGCACGTTGCCGGCGCCGACACCCAGGGTCAGGCGGCCCGGCACCAGCCATGCGAGCGACCCGACCAGCTGTGCCGTGATGGCGTGCGGGCGGATGGGGATGATCGTCGCGGTGCCCAGACCCAGGCGGCGGGTGCGCATGCCGATCGCGGCGAGGGTGAGGAACGGATCGACGAACGCATCGCCGCGCGCCTCGAACGCATGGCCGCCGGTGAACCCCACGTTGTCGCGGACCCACACGCTGGCGAACCCCAGCTCCTCGATGTGCGGTGCCAGCCCGATCAGCCGGTCGTGGTTGCACTGGGGCCCGAAATGGGGCAACAGGATGCCGATGCGCATTCCTTCGGACCTCCCCTGACAGGTTCGGAGATGGCGACAAGGTGGTACGGCCTGCGTTCAGTACGATAGCATGTGGACACGATCCAGAGACCCTTGGACACGGGCCGTGCACCGGATCGAGCGCGACGGGAGATCGCGATGCGACAGCGCGAGGATGTCGAGTACCGCTCCGACGGATCGACCGTCCGCGGCTGGCTCCACCTCCCGGAGGCGACCGCCCCGGCGCCCGCCGTTGTGCTCTGCCCGGGCTACTCCGGCACGCGCCAGGCCGCGTTCTACCAACCGTACGTCACGGCGCTCGTGGAGGCGGGCATCGGCGTCCTGCTGAGCGACTATCGGGGATGGGGCGACAGCGACGGCCCGCGCGGCGTCATCGACCCCCGGATGCAGACCGACGACCTGAGGGCCGGACTCAGCTACCTCGAGACGCGATCGGAGGTGGACCGGTCCCGACTGGGCCTCGTGGGGGTCAGCTTCGGGGGCGGCCATGCCACCTGGATCGACGGCGTCGACCGCCGGGTGCGCGCCGCGGTGTCCATCTCGGGCGTGGGTGACGGCGCCGACTTCCTGCGCACCATGCGCCGGCGCCACGAGTGGCAGGAGCTGCTCGACCGCCTGGACGAGGAGGCCCGCCGCATCGTGCTGGGCGGCGAGCCCACGCTCGTGCATCCCAACGAGGACATCCAGATCCCCACGCCGGAGCGTCGTTCGACCACGGTCAAGGGTCCGCTCGACCCCGCGAAGATCCCCACCCGGACGCCGCTCATGAACGCGCGGGCCATCATCGACTACGCGCCGCGCCGTCTCGCCCCGGAGGCGCGCCGGATGCTCTGGGTGTGCGTGGAGCACGACGCGGTCGTGCCCAGCGAGCACTCGCGCGAGATGTTCCGCGTGGCGCCCGAGCCCAAGCGGCTGGTCATCCTGCCTGGCTCTGCCCACTACCGGGCGTACGTGGACCAGTTCGAGACGATCCGCGACGAGATGCTCGCATGGTTCTCGGAGCACCTGGTGCGGGTGTCCCCCATCCGCGTCACCGCCTGACGGCGCGGACGACCGGATGCGCACCTTCCGCCACCGGCCCTTCGCGGCGTTCTGGATCGCGGGCTTCGCGTCCAACACCGGCACATGGCTCCAGTTCGTCCTGTCGACCATCGTGGTCTACGCCTGGACCGGGTCGGCGGCGGCGCTGGGCATCCTGGGTGCGGCATCCTTCCTGCCGCTGCTGCTGTTCACGCTCCCCGCGGGCGTCGTCAGCGACCGATGGGACCGCCGGCGCATCGTCGTCGTGACACATCTCGCGGCCCTGGCGGCCTCGCTCGCGCTCGCGGCCGCGGTCCATGCCGGCATCCGCTCGGTGGAGGCGGTGGGCATCGGGGCGTTCCTGATGTACACCTGCTACGCGCTCTCCAAGCCCGCCCTGTCGTCGGTGTTCCCGGCGCTCGTTCCCAAGGAGGAGATTCCCCAGGCCACCGCCCTCAACTCGCTGAGCTTCGTGCTGGGACAGCTCGCGGGGCCACTGGTCGCTGCATGGTGCATGGCCATCGGCGCGCCGGCGCTGGGTTTCGCGCTCAACGGGCTGAGCTACCTCGGGCTGACGATCGTGGTCCTGCGCCTGCGATTCCCGGCGAGGGCGGGCACGGGTGTCGCGGGCTCGGTCGTGGACCAGCTGCGCGGTGCCGGCCGCTACATCCGGTCGGACCGACGCGTCTCGATGATGCTCGTGGTGGTCGCGGTGTCGGTGCCCATCCTGGACGTGGTGCGGATGCTGGCGCCGGTCCTCACCGCCGGCGCGGGGGACCCGGACGAGGGGTCCGCGGCGCTCGTGGCGGCGGCGCTCGGCGCGGGCGCTGCGGTCGGCCTGGTGCTGTCCACCCGCCTCTACGACCTGCTGGGACCGGTCCGGGTCCTGCCGGTCTCGCTCGTCGGCATCGGGGTGGCGGCCGTGGGGGTCGCGGCGGCGGGGACGCTGACGATGCTCCTCGCCGCCTCGCTCGTGCTCGGCGTCGCCTACGGCGTCGTGTTCGCGTCGGCCACGGCCGCGATCCAGGCGGCCGTGCCGGACGCGCTGCGCGGGCGCGTGATGTCCGTCCACACGCTGGTCCACCTGGGGACGCGGCCGTTCCTGCTGCCCATCGCTGGTGCCATCGCCGCCGTGGCCGGTGTGGCGGGGGCGATCGTGGCGTTCGTGATGATCCTGCCGCTCGGCATCGTCGCCAGCGTGGCGGCGGGTCGCGAGGAGTCGGCCGTCGGTGCGACGGAGCAGGCCACGACGACCGGACGGGGCTAGACTCCACGACGCATGGGGATCACCCCCCGAAGCCCCCGGTCGAACATTCACATCCGAGGCGTCACTCGCGGAGGTATGGGATGCACTGGCCCGTGGCAGGCGTGCGCGCCGCGCCGCTCCTCGTCCTGGCGATCGCGATCGCAGCATCAGGTGGCGTGACCGCGCAGCACGGCTCCGGAGACCCGACCGACTGGTCGCACCCGACCCACATCCACACGGGCCGATGTCCAATCCCCGGCCCCATCGTGGGGCCGCTCACGGAGGTCAGCCGGAGCGTCGGGGTGACGGTCGGCTCGCCCGGCGCGATCGCGGTGGAATCGTCCCGGTCGACCTCCGACTGGACGCTGTCGGAGCTCATCGCCACCGACCACGCGGTCGCCGTGCACCTGTCGTACGAGCAGATGGAGGTCATCATCGCGTGCGGCGACATCGGGGGACCGATGCGGTCCGCGGCGGAGCTCGTCATCGGTCTGGGGTCCGTGGGCGGGTCGGGCTACACCGGCATCGCGGTGCTCGCCGACGCGGGCGCGGGCATGTCCGTCGCCGACGTGTACATCGCGATGACGACCCCCGGGGCATCACCCATCGCCGGACCGGCCCCTTCGCCGGCTCCCTATCCGCTCTACTGACACCCAGTCGCCGCCCGCCGCCCGCGGCCCGCCGGACGCCGCCGGGTCCGCCCCGCGCCGCCCTGCCCGCCGCCCGCCGGACGCCGCCCGTGTACGCCGGACGCCGCTCGCCGCCCCGCGCCGCCCTGCCCGCCGCGGTGTCCGCTCACCGGCCATGACCGACGCGCCCGGACCGGATCCCGTCGGGTCGGGCCGCTGGCAGGCCCATCCGGACACGCCCGGACCCGTTCCCGTCGGGTCGGGCCGCTGAGGGGCCCGAATCGGACGCGCCGGCCCGGGGCATGTCGGTCGTGTCCGCTCGGCGGCCAGGCGTCGGGCGGACAGCCGTCCGCCTCAGCTCAGGCGGTGTCGGAGTAGAGCTGCTCGTACAGCCTCGTGACGAGCTCGGCCGCCTCGATCGTGGGCCGATCGCACCTCGGATCCGCCGACCGCTCCCGCCAGCGCTCCACGCCCGCCAGCGCGACCGCGCGGACCGCGTCGGGTGAGGCGTCAGACGGCAGGCCCGCACGTGCCGCGCGATCTCCGGCGCCGCACAGACCCTCCACCTCCTCTCGCTCGGCCTCGCTGACCGACGCGCGGCCGCTCAGCACGAGGTGCAGCAGGCGCAGGCTCAGGAACTCGCGTGATGCCATCTCCAGCCGCTCGACCGCGCCAGCCAGGTCGCGGGCACCCGGCGCCCCGCGATGCTCGAGGCGGGTCGCGATCGACCGGATGCCCGCGAGCGCGGTCCGGGCCTTGAGCGCCCTGGTCCGCGCCAGGTATCGCTGGGCCAGCAGGCGCTGGAGCTGGCGGATGCCCGACAGTTCCAGGAGCTCCTCCGACAGCTCCGTGGCCGTGCGGATCCTTCCGGAGGCGATGCGGTCGACGGCGACCCGCAGGCCGAACAGGCCGAAACGCCGCAGCAGTTCCTCGGCCACGGGTGCGTCGTGGGGGCACAGCAGCGGATCGCGGAACCGATCCACGCTCACCAGCAGCGCCTCGCGTCGAGCGACCGGGAGCACGGCGATGACCCGCAGCCACGCGAACTCCTGCTCGCGGAGGGTCGCTCCCGTCTCCGCGAGGAGCCCCGCCACGGGCACCACGCCCGATGCGAGCTCGCGGACCCGGGCGTCCGTGGCACGGCGCGCCGCCACCCGTCCGGCGGACTCGAGGCTGTCGGGCCGAGCCGCGCCGATCTCATCGGCCCGGGACAGGATGACGATGGCGTTGATGGGCGACGAGAAGGCGATCGATCGGTCGGTGAACGTCTCCAGGAACCGGGTGTCCGTCGGGTGCAGGTGGCGCATCAGGTACAGCACCGCGTCGGCCTCGCCCGGGCCGTCCCGGCCATCGTCGAACAGCGCCTCGGTCGTGCGCGCGGGTCCCCGAGCATCCGCGGAGTCCAGCCCGGGAGTGTCGATGAGCACCAGCTCAACCAGCCTGCCCGACGGCCAGCCGACCTCGATCCGGTCGACCGCGTCGGCCGGGAGACCGCCCAGGTCGATCTCGAGCGTGCCGTCGTGCCGGTGGAATCCGAGGTCCTGACGACCATCATGACGCAGCCGCGCGGTGACACGGTAGCCCAGGTCATGGCGATACCACGTCGCGACCCGGGTGCACTCGCCGGCGTCGGTCGCCGCGAGCCGCTCCCCGACGAGCGCGTTGAGGAGGGTCGACTTGCCCGCCTTGATCCGACCGGCGATCGCGACGCGGAGCGGCTCCTCGAAGCGCTCCGCGAGCGCGAGGGCCTCCGACTCCAGGCCCGACCCCGACGCGAGGCGGCGCGTGTCGAGGAGGAGCTGCCGCACCTGGTCGCCCAGGTCCGTCCCGCTCATCCCGGCGATGCCCCTGCGACCACGCTCACGACGGCTCTCCGGACCCGGCGGGGGAGGTCGGAACGCCCGATGGCACCGCCACCGGCCGGGGTCCGCCCGAGACGGTGTAGCCGACCGCCCCGCCGGGCAGCAGCTCCGCGCCCGGCGGCGGGGACTGGTCGATGACCTCGCCCGCGGGCGCCGCGGGGTGGAAGGCGGTCCTCCGCGTCCCCGGCACGAGGCCGGCCGACTCCAGCGCCGAGAGGGCCGCGCCCTCGCGCAGGCCCACCAGCGCGGGCACCGCCACCGGCCGGGGTGCAGGACCCGTCGCCAGTGTCGGTCGCGGCTCCGGGGTCCGGGCGGCACCGCCACCGAGTGCCGCGATGCTGACCACGGCCGCCATGAGCGCGAGCGCGATGATCCCGATCACGACCAGGACCTGCGCCCTCCGCTCCGTCGCTGCCCTGGCGATCCAACCCGGTCGACGCAGGGTGGCCCCGGGCCGGACGGCCGGGGCGTCGAGGGCAGCCGGGGCGGCCGCGGCATCGAGGGCGTTCGGGATTGGCGGGGCCGCCGAGCCATGATCCCCGAGCCCATGGTCCGGTTTCTCGGGCGCGCCGCCACCGGTCCCGCGCACCTCATCCGCGGTACCCGCCCGGATCCGACTCGGGACGGTCGCGAGGTCCTGCCGAGCCGAGAAGGCAGCGCCCAGCGCCATCGCGTGCTTCGGATGCGCGTCGAGGGCGACCGGTCGGCCCGTCGCCTCGCGGACCATCTCGGCCACCAGGGGGATCCGCGAGCTGCCGCCCACGAGCAGGATCCGGTCGAGCGCGCCGATGTCGAGTCCGGCGCTGCCCACGGCGCGCGCGAGGGTCGCGATCGTCTCGAGGATCCGGGGGCGGATCATGCCCTCGAACTCGGCCCTCGTGAGGCGGACCTCGGTGGACACGCCCGGGAGGGGGACCGCGATCGTCGCGTCCGTGTCCGACGACAGCGCCTCCTTCGCCCGACGGCACTCCTCGCGCAGGCGGGCGAGCGCCGGCAGCATCCCCGGATCGCGCGGGTCCGGCTCGAGTCGCGCCTCCCGCAGGCAGTCGAGCACATGCCGGAACACCGCCTCGTCGAAGTCGCTGCCACCCAGGCGCTCCATGCCCTCCGGACGCCCGATGGGCGCGTATCCATCGGCGTTCGTGCGCAGCACCGAGGCGTCGAAGGTGCCGCCACCGAGGTCGTAGACAGCCACCGCCGCCCCGATGGGGACCCGCTCCTCGATGGCATAGTGGAGCGCGGCCGCCTCGGGTTCGGTGATCAGGGACACCTCCCCCACGTCCGCCAGGCGCGCGGCCTGCTGGAGCAGGTCGATCTTGTAGGCGCTGTAGCTCGCCGGGTGACACACCACGATCGACGCCGGGGATTCCCCCAGCTGCTCGGAGACCCGGGCGACGATGGCGCTCAGCAGATGCGCCAGCAGGGCCTCCGCGCCGTAGGGCGTCCCTCCCAGGATGATGGGCGTGGGGTCGCCCAGGCGACGCTTGAACTCACGGGCGGTCCGGGTCGGCTCAGCGAGCGCCCGCCGTTCGGCGGCATCTCCGACCAGGACCTCGCCATCCGCGCGCAGGACCACGACCGACGGCATGGACGCGGTCCGCTGCCCGAGCTGGAAGATCTCGGGCCGCCCGCTGCGCATGGTCGCCGCGGCCGAGTAGCTCGTCCCCAGGTCGACCCCGAGCGAGTAGGCCATCCGTCCCCCATCGGCAGCGCCCAGGCGCGCTCTCCCCGGGTGCCGGACCCCGAGTCTAGCGCGACCGACGGCGTGATGACGGCCACATGATGCCGGTGCGCGGACGGATGTCTGAGCCGGTGCCGCAGCCGGTGGCGACCCCATCCCCCATCCTGGGTCGCTACACTCGGTCGCAGCGACCGCAGGGGGCCACGATCGGATGGACGACGGCGCCAGGAGACATGGTACGTCGGCGGGCGTCCTCGACGGGGCCGTGCCCGAGGACGTCGGAGTGTCGCTTCGGAGGCGCGTGACGGCGCACGGGCGCGACGACCTGCTGGTGCGCCTGGATGAGGTGATGTGGCGCGCGGACCGCGCGGAGACCCTCGTCTGCGTGGTCGGCGAGTTCAAGAAGGGCAAGAGCGCCCTGGTCAACGCGATCCTGGGCGAGACCGCCTGTCCCGTCGATGACGACCTGGCGACAGCGGCGGTCACCGTCGTGAGGCACGACCGCGCGCCGAGCCTGACGGTCCGTCGCCGCTCGGACGGCGGGGTCGTGACCGAGGCCGCGGGTCCCGGCGAGGTGACACGCTGGGTGGTCGAGCGTGAGGACCGCGGCCGACCCGACGACGTGGTGCTCGCGGAGGTCGGCCTGCGTCACGACCTGCTGGAGCGTGGCATCGCGCTCGTGGACACGCCGGGTGTCGGAGGGCTCGACGCGGCGCACGCCGTCGCCACCCTGGCGTTCCTGCCCATCGCGGATGTCATCGTGTTCGTGACCGATGCCTCCGCGGAGCTGACGAGATCCGAGCTCGCCTTCCTCTCCCGGGCGGTCCAGGCCGGGCCACCTGTCCTCGTCGTGGTCACCAAGATCGACATGTATCCGGACTGGCGACGCATCGTCACGCTGGATCGGGACCACCTGCGCGCCGCGGGCATGCACCTGGAGCCCTGCGCCGTCAGTTCCGTCCTCGGCGAGGTCGCGCGCCGTGGCGACGGGACGCTCTCGGATGCCAGCGGCGTGCCGGCCCTCACCCAGCTCCTGCTCGAGGCCGTGGGTCAGGCGGCTGACCGGCCCGGCCGGGCGGGTGGGGCTGCCGCCGCGGCCGAGGTCGCGGCGATCATCGACCTGGTGCGGGAGCCGCTGGCCATCGAGCTCGCGGCCATCGAGCATCCGGAGCACGCCCGAGGCATCGTCCGACGCCTCGACGACGTCAGGGACCGCCTGGCGGAGCTGTCCGCGGCCGATTCGCACTGGGCGTCCCAGCTCGATGCAGGCTTCGAGGACCTGAGGGGCCGGGTCGGCTTCACGTTCCAGGCGGGCCTCCGCCAGTGCCTGCGAGATGCCCGGGACGAGGTGGACCGGGTCGACCCCGCAGGCTCCTGGCCGGAGCTCGGCGGGCGCTTCCAGGCGTCGGTCGCCGCGGTCGTCCGGGACGCCTTCATGGCCGTGACCGATGGAGCGACCCGTGTCGCGGCGGGCATCTCGGATGCGCTCTCTGACACCGAGGCGCTCCCGAAGGCGGCGGACGCCGCCTCTGGCCGCTTCGACGTCGCGTCACTCTGGGTGGCGCAGCCCGGTCTCGGCTCGCGATGTCCGGCCGGACCACTCGGCCAGGTCGGGGCGTACGCGGGCGCCACGCTGTTCGCCGCATCGCTGGGCACCGTGGGCCTCGAGATGGTGGGCCTGCTCGGATCGCTG
The DNA here is from genome assembly GCA_034436555.1 of Chloroflexota bacterium. Taxonomy (GTDB): domain Bacteria; phylum Chloroflexota; class Limnocylindria; order Limnocylindrales; family CSP1-4; genus JAFMJV01. The sequence goes on from DAOTUU010000059.1 coordinate 73,969, forward strand.
CTGGGGGCCGCCATCGTGGGACCGGCCGTCGTCGGCGTGGCGCTGGCGCGCGGCGGGAAGCAGATCGTCGATGCGCGCCATCGAGCGCTCGCCGATCGACGGCGAGACGCTGGCGCATTCCTGGCCGACTTCATCGATGACGTCCGATTCGAGGTGGACGGGCGACTCGTGGCGCTGCTGGGCGACCTGCAGCAGCAGCTTCGGTCGCACTATGCGCGGCGCATCCGGGAGCTTCGGCTGACCAACGAGCACGCGATGCAGTCGCTGGAGCGAACCGAGATGCAGGAGCACGAGTGCCGGCGTGCCCGGATCGAGACCCTGCGCGCCGAGATCGGGGAACTGGAGGCGCTCGTCGCCCGCGTGACGGGCGGCAATCCAGGGGGCGCGTCCGACCCTCCTCGCGACCGGCCGGTCCCGTCGAGCTACGAAGCGGCCGATGTCAGGGAGGCGCCCGGTGTCAGGCCGCCCCCGCCTCGAGCAGGGCCGCGGCCAGGGCGATCGCGTGGTCGCGCGTCGCGACCTCGTCGGGGGCGGCCAGGAACGTGACCGTCACGAGGCCGCCGGCGCCGGTCTCCACGAACAGCCGCCGCTCCTCGGGCACCCAGGCGCCCTTCCGACCGGCCACGTCCACGTCCTCGAACTCCTTGAACGCGAGACCCGCCACCTCCAGGTCGCCGGTCCCCACGCGGGCCTCCACGTTGACGTAGCTCGGCTGGTCGGCGGACGCGTCGCCGGTGCTCCAGTCGCAGCTGTCGCCCGTGCCCATCACCTTCCCGATCGGGGCGCCCAGGATCGCCTGCACCGCAGCGCCTCCGAGACGCGCGCAGACGGGCCCCTGCGCATCGGAGGCGGCGAGCGCCGCGAGCCGGGGAGCCGCGATGGCCGCCGCCGCGACCAGCCAGGCAGCCGGGTCGGCGGTCGCGATGACGCCGTTGATGCGCAGCAGCCACGGCCCCACCGAGACGATGACGTCACGCGTGCCGACACGGCCGTCGAAGCTCCCGACCGGCACGTCGCGCACGTCACCCGGGATTGCCACGTCCGCGAGCGAGGGGGGCTTCGGGCCGATGGTGAGGTATGCCCCTGCGTACGGCCGGTCCGGCGGGCTCCCGGCGTAGTTGCAGGCGCCGGGCGTGGCGATGGCCAGCGTCAGGGTCACGGCGGGATCGATCGCGGACAGCTCGTCGGTGGAGACCAGGGCACACGCATCCTGCGGCAGGCCGACGGCGGCCGACGGGACCGGCGACCCCTGGGCCTGGGCGACCCCTGAGGCGGGGGCGACGACCGACGACACCATCGATGCCGCCAGCAACAGCAGGCCGGTCGGGCGGATCACGGGGTGGGCTCCCGCAGCGACTGCACGAACGCCTCCGAGCCGAAGGCATACACGGCCGCATCCCCCAGGACGAACGCGAACACGGGCGGCTGGGTCTCGATGCGCGTGACCTGTCGTCCGCCGATGTCCACGAGGGAGACCGGGGCGGCGGCCGCGCCAGGCATGATCGCATTGAGCAGCAGCATCACCAGTGCCGATGGATCCACGCCAGGCACATGCGCCAGGTACACGCCGCCGCCGGATCCGTCCGACCCGGTCACCAGCACCAGGTCGGTCGTCGTCCGGCCCTGCGTGGCGAGCAGTCCCTGGAGCGCCTGGCGCTCCGGCGTGCCGAGATCGCCGACCGGCACCAGATACCAGCCCGGGACCGCCGCGATCGTGTCGGGCGCGACGGCGGACGGCAGCAGCGCCGTGAGCTGCTCCACCACGGCCGGGTCGGGACCTGGCGGGATCCGGGGGATGATGAGCTCCGCGAGGCCGGACATGAGCGCCAGCATCTCCGCCCCCGTGTCCGCGCTGCCCCAGCCGTTCATGAACACGACCGACCGGTTCGCCGGCACGGCGAGATTGCCGCTGCTCTCCTGGAACCAGCCCGGACCACCCGCCACCGTCACCGCCTCGCCCTCGCCGAAGCCGTCGACCCCCTCCGCGAGGTCGGTGTCGGTCATCACCGAGATCGTCAGGTTGAAGGCACCGTCAAAGCTGCAGTAGTACCCGGACGAGTTGTCGGCGAGCACCAGGTTCGCGCCCGTGAAGATCGCGTTCGCCTCGTCCGCGGTGACCATCGCGCAGGCTGGTCCGACGCCAGGATCCTGGGCGGACGCTCCCGGCGCGGTCGCGAGGCTCGCCGCGAGCACCGCGACCGACGACAGCGTCGCGGCCGATCGCAGGGAGCGCATGATGGTGGCCCTCGATGGGGCGGCAAGGGGGAATACCGCCGCTGGGCGCTGAGTATCGACATCGTGAGTCGCGCCCGCAAGCCCGATTCCAGGTCCAGGGCGGAGGGTGGTGACGGCGGGGCGGGCGGCCCGCCAGGGTCACTCGCCGGCTGGCGGTCTACGGCCGATCGCGTGACTCGCTGGTCGGCACCAGGTACCCGTCAGCGACTCTGGCACCCTGCGCGGACCCATCACCCGGCGCGTCGACGCTCACCCGCCCGCCGCTCTCGAGCGTCGCGACCACAGGCAGGTACTCGATGCCCTTGTCCGTGATGATCCAGATCAGGAAGCGCTCGCCCTGGATGAGCGTCGCGCCGGCCGGCTTCCGCCTCGCCGGATCGTCCGGGTCGACCGACGCCACCACGGGTTCGCCCCGCGGCGTCGCGCTGAGCTCGAGCGTCGTGTCCGCCCCTGCGCGCATCTCGAAGGGCCGGCTCTTGGCCGGCCTGTGGTCGTTGCCGGTCTTCCTGTCCGTCCTCACGTTCACCGCGAACACGCCCGGCACGCCGATGATCGGCTGCGCGAAGCCGAGCACGATCACCGTGGCGTCGACGGGGTCACCCTTGGGTCTCCGGGTCGCGCACACCCTCGCCGGGCCCGTCATCACGTCGCGCACGTCGCGGGCACATCCCGTGCTGGAGAGCGACCGCAGGACAGCCGCCGGGAGGCCCAGTCGCACGGTCGCGTAGGAGGTGATGTCCATGCCATCGCCGGCCGTCCCGTCCTCCAGCCGGGAATCGCCGATGGGGTCCCGATGGCCCTGGCGGAACAAGGCGTCGCAGGCTTCGCCCGGGCAGATTCCCGCGTCACCCAGCGCCGTTCGTATCTCGGGAGGGAATGCCGAACACCACACCTGCGCGTGGACGACGGCGCGGGGGTCGAGGACGTGGGCGGACAACACGTAGCCGCCCGCATCTCGACAGTCGGCCTGCAACTCCGCCACCGGGACGCGTCCGGCGCCCGAGACCGGCAGGTTCCGCGCCGTGGCCGGCAGCGGTGGGCTCATGTGGTCGGGCGTGAGATAGACCTGACCGATCGTCGGCTGACCGACCGGAAGCTGCTCGACCGGGTCGGCCATCACGAGGACCGTGACCGTGTCGCCGAGGTGTGCGTACACCTCCGCTGGGTCGGCCTCGAAGCGGACGCCGACGGCGATCGCAGGCGGTGGGCCCTGTCCCGCGATCGGAAACGGCCCGGTCGCGCGCGCTCCCTCGTGGGCGTCGTTCGTGATGGCGAATTCCGTCGCGCTCGCGGGGACCTCCAGCATCCCCTCGACGCGACCGTCGCTCACCATCACCGCAGCGGCCGCCGAATCGCCACCGACGTCGACCGCGATCAGCACCGGCCCCCCGGGACCTCCGCCCAGCGCGAGGACCCGCGTGGGGGCCGCGCCAGAGGGGTCGAGCACGGTCAGCCTCCAGATGGGGCAGGCCGACGCGCAGGTGAACGCGCTCGACGGCCCCGGAGCGGAGAACGCCAGGCGTTCGCTCCCGGGCGTGAACGGGACATCCGACTCGACCTGGATTCCGCCACCACCCTCGACCGGAGGGGTGGGGGTCGCCAGGTCGGCCCCGCTCAGCCAGCTGAGCCCCTCGCCTCCGTCCCACCAATCGGCGCCGCCGCGCGAGAACGTGGGGTAGCACCACTGCGTCGGATCGGCCTGACATGGCCCGCCCGGCACCGGGACTCCCCCGTCCTGCGCCGTGACCGGCGGCACGCGGCCGGGTGCAGCCAGCGCCATCGCCAGCGCCACGACCATGGAAGAACGACGCAGTCCGCGCATCGATGCCCCTCCCGCGACCGCCGAACGCTCCGACACCGTCTCGTGTCATCGCCCGCGACGGTACGCCTGGCCACCCTCCCATGCAAGGGGTCGTCGTGCCTGGATCGGCGAGCGCAGGGCACACAGCATCCTCGAACACTCGCTGGCTGTGATCGGACGGTGATCCACCACCCGCCGCTCCGGAGCGATATGCGGCCGGGTAGCATGACCCCGATCGCTCGAGGAGGGTCGTGCGACGGTGTTTCGGAGGTGCGCTCCATGACGCCCGGGACTGAATCCGGCGGAAGCTGGACCGATCGACTCACGGCTCGGATCGACGGCATGCCCGGACCTGCGGGCGTCGCGTACGTCGTCGCGGGACTGGCTGTCTTGCTGATGGTGGCGGGCGTCGAGTGGATCTTCGGCGAACCGCCGCGGGCGTGGTCCGTCGATGCCCCCCACCTCGCCGTCGGGGTCACCTTCGGCGCGTGGCTCTACCTCATCGGTCGGTTCAACCGGTCCGCCCGCGACGCGATCGCCGGGCTCGCCCGCGCTGGGCAGCTCCGGCACCCGGAGTCCCAGGCGACCCTCGCCGCGCAGATCACGGCCGCGCCGCCGTGGCTGACGCTGGTCCTCGGAGCGGTCATCGCGTCCATCGTGGTCGGGCGCATCGCGACACGGCCGGAGGCGCTGGCGCAGATCTCGATCTCGAGCGCGCCGGTCTCGGTCGTGACGATCGCGCTCGTGCTCGGGACGCTCGCGTTCATCGGTTCGGCATACGCCGTCAAGGTCCTTTCCATCGCGCGCGGCATCGCCGACGTCCTGGCATCGGAGGCGGTGGTGAGCCTGGACGCGGTCGGCCACCTGTACGCGTTCAGCCGCCTCACCGCGGCGATGTCCATCAGCGTGGTCGCGACGGCGACGCTGCTGGCCGTGAGCGCGCCGAGCGCGACGGAGGACCCGTGGGGCGTGATCATGCTGGTCACGGCGCTGGCGCTCGCCGCCGCCACGTTCGCCGTGCCCCTGAACGGCGTCCACGCGCGCCTCATGGAGGAGAAGGATCGCCTTCTCGCGCGCAACCAGCAGCAGTTCCGCTCGGTGGCCGGGGCGCTCCACGAGGCCGTCCAGCATGGGGACCTGGAGCGGATGGACCCCCTCCAGAAGGCGATCGCCGGACTCGATGTGGAGATGCGCCTGCTCGCCGCCATCCCGACGTGGCCGTGGCGCCCGGAGACGCTGCGCTGGGTGGTCGGCGCGCTGATGTTCCCGTTCCTGCTGTTCCTGGTGCAGCAGCTCTTCCAGCGCACGCTCCTGGCGTGAGGACGGCTCGCCTGGCCTCGGCGGCCTGACCCATCACGGAAGTTCGGATGCTTCCCCCCGCCTACGGGCGGCGCAGCCAGCGTCGCAGGCGCTCCACCTCGATGCCACACCACGCTGCGACGAGCGCCTTGTTGGGGGGTCTCCCGGGCCGATGATCCGCCGTCGCCGCGTCGCCTGTGGATTCCTGCCATGAGCACGAGTCGCATCATGCGGCGCTCGGCGCCGTTCAGGATCCGACGTAAGCCGCAGTGAAGTCGACGGGCCTATCATCGGTGCCATGCGGACGCTGTTCGTGACCGACCCGCCTCAACCGGTCGAGGACTGGCTCGCGCGCAGGCGCGCCCTGGGCCAGGACCGCCTCGACGAGGTCTGGGAGGGCGAGTACCACGTGGCACCCTGGCCGAGCGGCAGGCACGCCCAGGTCGACGACGAGCTCGGCTGGGTGCTCAGGCCCCTCGCCAGGCGCGCGGGCCTGCGCGGTGCAACGGCCTGCAACATCGGACGCCCGGGCGACTTCCGGGTGCCGGACCACGCCTGGTTCCGCGAGGGCGGCCTGGATGACTGGAACCCCACTGCCGCGATCGTGGCGGAGGTCCTCTCGCCCGGGGACGAGAGCCGGCGGAAGCTCGGCTTCTATCACCGTGCGGGTGTGGAGGAGGTCCTCATCGTGGACCCGGACGACCGGACCGTGGAGTGGTTCGTCCGGGGTGCGGACGGCTTCCAGCCCGCGGACCGGAGCGCGCTCCTGGGCATCACCGCCGCCGACCTCGCTGGCGCGATCGACTGGCCCGGCTGACGGCGCCGCCCGGCGGGGCCTGTCGGGCAACAGGACGTGCCCTCGGTGTCGCGCGTCCCTGATCGCCCGACCGCAGAACGTCGCGGAGCCCGCGGCCGCGCTCGCCCCACGATGGGACCGCTCGATCGTCGAGTCGTCCCGGTGGCCGCGAGATCCGCGCGCTGGGTGGCGCAGATCAGCCTCGGCGGTCGCGTCGATCGGCGGGTCGTCCCTCGCGCGTGTGCGCGGCCGGGTCCCGCGTTCTTCCGGTGGTCAGCGCAGCCTCGCGGCCACGTCAGGGCAGCTTGTCAGAGAGATCCCAGGCGCGCGCATCCGCGAGGGACAGGCGGACGACGACACCGGGTGGCCGGCGGGCCGGATCCGCGTAGCGGGCGCCACGCTCGGCTCCCAGGTAGCGCGACGCGATCGCGAGCCGGGTCCGCGCCCCCTCGTCCGGCACAAGGTCGGCCACCCCCCGGACCTGGACGCCGCGGAACGGCGGGACCGCCTCGAACACCATCAGGGTGCAGCACGGGTCGCGCCGCAGGTGCTCGAGCTTGCCATCGGTGATCGCCACGACCACCTCGACCGCGTCGTCGACGACCCGGAACCAGACGGGCGAGACGATGGGCTCCCCATCCTGCCGGCGCAGCACCAGGACGGCCGGCGACGGGTCGTCGAGCAGGGACCGGACCGAGGCCGTGGCGTGGTCGAGCTTCATGATGACGATCGTAACGCGGCCGCGCCCGCTTCCTCGGCCCTGGCGCGGCGGACCTTTCCGCGGCGCCGGGTCGACGGTCACCCTGCGGCCTGCGCCCAGTGCGCACGGATGAGGCGGACCGACTCGGCGGGCGCCTCGAGCGGCGTCAGGTACGCGGTGTCCGGCACCACCGCGACCTCCCCGTCCACGAGCAGCCTGCTCTTCGCCTCCGCCTGCACCGGCGTCCAGCCCTCGTGGTCGCCGCCCGTCACGAACAGCGTGGGGCACCGGACGGCGCCGAGGCGCGGCGTCAGGTCGGGACGACCCAGCGAGATCGAGCGCATCGCGTTGGCGAAGGTCCGACACTCCAGGCCGCGGAGGGACTCGAGCACCAGCGCGAGCGCCTCGGGATCGTCCGCGCGCGTCCTGGGCGACAGCAGCGCCCCGCTGATGCCGCCCGAGAGGTAGCCGATCATGCCGGCCACGCGGGTAGACGGCGAGGAGCACCCGGAACAGGACCTGCTCGGAGCGGGTGTAGGCCCCGACGGGCGTGCCGAGCGTGACCAGGGTCCGGCACCGCTCCGGCCGCGTCGCCGCGAACACGATCCCCACGTGCCCGCCCCACGCGTTGCCGACCCAGTCCACGGGCCCGTCGACGCCGAGGGCGGCGAGGATCTCCTCGGCCGCGACCGCGCAGTCGTCCAGCGTGTATCGACGCCCGGGGTCGCCGCTCGCGCCATGGCCGGGACCGGTGATGATCACCAGGCGCCGGTCGCGCGCGAGCTCCTCCTCCACCCTCCCCCAGGTCCGGTCGTCCACGAACAGGCTGTGCCACAGCACGGCAGGCGGCCCCTCCCCCCGGGTGCGCACGGCCAGGGTGCCGACCGTCGTGGGGATCCGGCGTCGCTCATCCATGCCGGATCACCAGGCCCGCCGCGCTCCCGATGGTCAGGCCGACCGCGGCCCGCGCCGCCCCCCGGCCGACCGGCGTGAGGTCCAGCGGGGGTCGCGCGCCGCTCGCAGGCAGCATCCCCGTCGCCATGGTCGATCCTCCTCCTGCACAGGGCGTGTGCGCTAGAACGGCTTGGTCTCCATCAGCCAGGTGATCACGACGGTCCCGGCGATCGCGAACGCGCTCCCGAGGACCGGCCGCCGGTCGCGCAGGAGCGCGTCGAGGGTCGTGTCGTCCGCGGGCGTCGGGGTCGTCCCGGCACGCGCATCCGCGAGATTCGGCATCCCGAGGGCCTGGCGCACCCTGACCATCGGGACGGCGTTGAGCGGGTTCATCGACAGGACGATCGCCGCGAGCAGGACGATGGACACCCACAGCCACCACTGGCCGTTGAACCACCAGCCGGCCGCGACCCCCACCGCGACCCCGCTCACGATCAGCAGCAGGCCGGAGACCAGCGTCCAGGTCATGAAGCTGCCAGAGAGCGCCAGCCACGCCATGAGCCTCGCGCGGTCGCGTTCGCCACGCACCCGCCACCAGACCCCCATCGACACGCCGTGGATCGCGAGGAACGCCAGCACGCACAGGACATGGAACGCGAGCAGCCACGGGTAGAGATCGGGCCATGTCATGCCGCTCGTCCTCCTCCTCGGTCGCGATGCGCCTGCCATCGCCTTGCCTGGCCCCAGCCCGGCTGGGTTCGTGGCTGCCGGATGCTATATTGACTGCATCAGTAAGTCAATATCATGGAGCGACGACCCCTTGCCCAGGAAGTACGAGCTCGGGAGGCGGGCGTCGCAGCGCGCCGAGACGCGGCGCCGGATCGTCGCCGCTGCCATGGAGCTGTACCAGGAACAGGGTGTCTCGGCGACCACGATGCTGGACGTCGCCCGGCGCGCCGATGTGGCTCCGGGCACGGTCGCCAACCACTTCGGGTCGGCCGCGGACCTCGCGATCGAGGTCTCGGGCGAGATCCTGGGTGAGCTGCGCATGCCGTCGCCGGCGCTCTTCGACGGGGTCGTGGGGCTCCGCTCCCGGGTGGAGCTGCTCGTCCGAGAGCTGTCGGCGTTCTTCGCTCGGAGCGAGCCATGGTGGCGCGCTTCGGAGCGAGAAGGACGCGGCGTCACGTTCTGGGCGGAGGCGGAGGCCCGGTACTACCAAGAGCTCGATGCCCTTGTCCGGGCGGCGCTCGGACCGCTGGGGGCGGACGAGGATGCCGTCGCGGTCGTCATGACCGTGTTCGGTCGATGGGTGATCGGCTCGCTCCAGGAGATGGGACGGACCAGCGAGCAGGCCGGGAGCCTGGTGGCGGACCTGCTCGCCTCCTGGCTGGAGACGCGAACGACGCCCGGCTGACCGCGGCGGCCGGCGACGAACAGGAAGGACGTCAAGCCCTGTCCGGGCAATACGCTCGGCATGCGCGCCGCGTTCTCGGCCATGTGCCCGGGCGATCTGGCTCCGGGCGGAGTTGCCGGTGCACACGAACAGGGCGCGGATGGGGTGGTCGGATGCGCTGGCCATGGGATGGATGCGTCGTCAGGCCGTCGGCTGGACGACCGGCAGCACGCGCCCATGCTCCGGAGCGGCGATCGGCGACAGTCCGGCCGCGAGAGACCGGAAGCGGGCGACCGCATCGGGTCGGATGCGGTACCACACGAACGATGCGCGGCGCTCGCTCGTCACCCTCGACATCCTCGTCCGGGTCGCGCAACAGGAACGCGACCGGGACGCCGCCCGCTCCCGACTTGCACGCCTGGCAGCCTGCCACCGGGTCTGCTGCCACCCCAACCTGCTGGACCGCATCGTGACCCGGATGGGCCGCAACGACTGCGCGGAAGGAGCCCGCTGATGACCGCACCGATCGACATCGCCACGACGACCATCGATCTGTCCGACTCCGATGCGCTGCACGAGCTGGTGCGGACCCGCTACGCGGAGGCCGCGACCAGGACGGCATCCGGG
>DAOTUU010000060.1:0-73237 GCA_034436555.1 Chloroflexota bacterium
CGCGGAAGCCCAGCGTCCGGTCGATGACCTGCTGCGGGCTGCCCACCGTGAGCGGCGTCTGCTCCATGTAGTCCTCCAGGGACGGGCCGCCGCCGTAGACCGGGGCGTGGTCGAAGTAGGGCCGGAACTCGCGGACCGCGGCCTGCGAGTCGTGGCGCATGAACACCTGGCCGCCCAGGCCCACGATGGCGTGCTCGGCGGGCCCGTGGCCATGGTGCTCGAAGCGCCGGCGGTACAGGTCGACCATGCGCCGGGTGTGCTCGGCCGGCCAGAAGATGTTGTTGTGGAAGAAGCCGTCGCCGTAGAAGGCGGCCTGCTCCGCGACCTGGGGCGTCCTGATGGACCCGTGCCACACGAACGGCGGGACACCGTCCAACGGGCGGGGCGCGCTCGTGAAGCCGGTCAGCGGGGTGCGGAAGCGGCCCTGCCAGTCGACCACGTCCTCGCGCCACAGCCGGTGCAGCAGGTCGTAGTTCTCCACCGCCAGCTGCAGGCCGTTGCGGATGTCCTGGCCGAACCAGGGATACACCGGCCCCGTGTTGCCCCGGCCCAGCATCAGGTCCACGCGGCCGCCCGCGAGGTGCTGGAGCATGGCGTAGTCCTCGGCGATCTTCACCGGGTCGTTGGTGGTGATGAGCGTGGTGGCCGTGGACAGGATCAGGCGCTCCGTCCGGGCGGCGATGTAGCCCAGCATCGTGGTGGGCGAGGAGGGCACGAACGGCGGGTTGTGGTGCTCGCCGCTGGCGAACACGTCCAGGCCCACCGCCTCCGCCTTGAGCGCGATGGCGACCATCGCCTCGATGCGCTCGTGCTCGGTGGGGGTGCGACCGGTGGTGGGGTCGGCGGTCACGTCGCCGACGCTGAAGATGCCGAACTGCATGATCCACCTGCCTTGCGCCTGGTGCCCGGCTCCGTCCCCGGGGCTGTCGTCATCGTGAGGCAAGATAGTTGATTTGTCAACTATCAGCCCACCGAGCATTGCGTTCCGTGGTACGTCGGTGGTACGGCGGACCTCGATGCTGGGCGTCGCACCAGCCCGATCCATCGATGTGCCGGAGGACCCACGGATGCGCGCCCAGCCTCACACCCGCATCGTCATCGGCGGCTGTCTCGTCGGCACCCTCGCGCTCGGCGCGATCGTCCCGGTCGCCGTGGCGCAGGAGGAGGCCGCCAGGACCAGCGTGCGGATCGAGCCGGTGGGGGCCAACGGCCTGAAGGGATTCGCGATCCTGACCGCTCTCGCCGACGGCACCTCGGTCCAGGTCTCCGTCCAGGACCCACCCGCCGACACGAGCGCCGCCATCCACCGCGGGCCCTGCGCGGACCTGGATGTCGACCCCGTGGCGCTCCTCGGCCTCATCCCCGATCGGGCGCTCATCACCACGACGCTGGCGGCGCCGTTCGCCACGCTCGCCGACGGCGGACACGCCCTGGTCGTCCATCCGGGCATGGACTTCGCGACGGTCCTGGGCTGCGGCACGATCCCGGCGGTGGCCACCGTCGCACCGACGGATGCGCCCGGCAGCCCCGCGACCGTCGAGCGATACGACGGAGCCCGGTATCCGTTCGCGATCTCCTGGTCGGCGCCGTGGACGCGCCAGGACCACGCGGGCTCGGACACGGTCGAGGCTCTCAAGCTGTCCGACGGCACGAACACGGTGTTTCTGGAGGCGTTCGACCAGGTCGGCGGGGACGCCCTGGCCTGCCGGGACGACTGGGAGGACAGGCTGAACCAGGCCGTCCGGGAGCGACAGATCCAGTCGCTGGCTCCGGCGAACGATGCCGACGGTAACCCGATCTGGGACGGCGACACCGAGCGGGCTCGCGGCGGCTACACCTGGGCGCGGCCCGACAAGCCCGACCAGGTCTGGGCGGAGCTGATCGACTGTCGACGGCTGAGCGACACGGCCGTGCTGCTCATCTCCCATGTGGCCCTGGCCGATGCCTACCTCGCCGGAGTGCCCGCGGTGGACCGGCTCCTGGCGGGCCTGGAGTTGACCGGTGTCGTGGCGACGCCGACCGGGGCTCCGGCCACGCCCGCCCCGCTCGTGACCCCGGAACCCGCGCCGACACCCGAGCCGACCCCCGAGCCCACTCCGGCGCCGGTGGTGACCCCGGAGCCCGCTCCCACGCCCGACTGCACCGGGATGCAGCCCTGGGTGGATCGAGCCACCGCGCGCGTCGAGCGCCTGGGAGACGTCGGGCGACGCGTGGAGCGATCGCGCGGCGTGCGCGAGGTCTACATCCAGGAGCTGCGCGCCGCCCTTCCCGAGCTGGACGCCATCCGCCGGGAGCAGGCGGCAGATCAGCCGCCCGCCAGCCTCGCGCCCATCCAGAGGCTGCTCGACGACCTGTACGGCACGACGATCGAGGCGTACGGGATCCTGGCCGATGGCTTCCAGTACGGCGATCAGTCGCTGCTCGGGCAGGCGGACGCCAAGGGCCGCGCCATCGAGGAGATCGGCAAGCAGATCCGGACGGACGCGCAGAAGATCCTCACGCCGTGCGGCATCCGGCTGCCGGCGTGAGGCGTCGGACGTGGCGTTCTGCGTCAGCGCCGTGACGACGGCCGGCGGCGCCCGCTGGGGCGTTGACTCCGGGTTCAGATCACGGCGCCGCGAGCCAGCGGACCGACCCGTCTGCCGCACACACGACGATGCCGGTGCCCCGCCCGCCTCTCCCCTCGGTCAGCCACGCATCCGCGATGCCGGCGTCCAGGGCCAGCGTCCCGGGTCTCTGGGCCGCGGGCAACCTGGTGGACCCACGACTCTCGGTCATCGCAGCAGCTGGCGCGGCCTCCGTGGCCGCCATGGCCATCAACGCCGACCTGGTCATGGGCGACGACAGAGGAGCGGCCGCGGAGTAGGTCCCGCGCACCCACAGACCCTTGCCGTGAGGGACGACGATGACGCTGGCTCGAGCCGCCAGCTTCGCGGCACGGACCGCCGACTTCGAGGACGCCCCGCCAGAGGTGCTCGCGCCGCACATCCGGCGGGCACGGCCCAGCGCTGTGATCCTCGACGGCCTCGTGCAGGCGCGCGCAGGCGCCGCCGAGGCCGGTCTCACGAGGGGGAGAGTGGAGCCGACACTCGGATTTGAACCGAGGACCTGCTGTTTACGAAACAGCTGCTCTACCGCTGAGCTATGTCGGCGCGGACGTGGAGTCTACCACCGCCTCTGGGGCGGGGTCGGTGGGCGGGCTGGGCCGCCGCGCCCCCTCCCCGCTCTCGCGGGACGCCTGGATCGCCGATCCGCTGGCCCCGCGACCGGCCGCTGGTGCATGATGCTCGGCGAACCGGGCCGTGCAGCCTGATGTCCGGTGGAGGGAGCGATGACGACGCCCGCGGGAGTCGTGACGGCGAGGGAGTCCGGCCCGTCCGGAACCGACCTGCGCCTGGGCGTGCTGCTGGCCATGGCGATGTTCGTGCTTGTCGTGGACACGTCGCTCATGAACGTGTCCATCTCCGCGGTGGTCCATGACCTGGGCACGACGGTCAGCGGGGTGCAGTCGGCGATCGCGTTGGAGGCGCTGGTCTCGGCCGCGTTCATCCTCATCAGCAGCAAGCTGGGCGACCTGTTCGGGCGCAAGAGGGCGTACGTGGTGGGGCTCCTGGGCTACGCCCTGGGCGCGCTGGCCATGGTGCTGTCCGATTCACTGCTGCCGGTCGTGATCTTCTGGGCCATCTGCGGCGGGCTGGGGGCATCCCTCCTGCTGCCCGCGATGCAGTCGCTCATCCACGGCAACTTCGAGGGCGACGCGCAGAAGAAGGTGTACGCCCTGGTGGGTGCCTCCGCCGCGATCGCCGCGGCCATCGGGCCGCTCCTGGGCGGCTTCATCACCACCTACCTGTCATGGCGCGTGGGCTTCGCGCTCGAGATCGTGGTCATCATCGTGGTCCTGGCCGGCATCGGCCGGGTCAAGGACGTCCCCTACACCGGGACGAAGGGCATCGACTGGGGCGGCGCGCTGTTCTCGGTCCTGGGCATGGGCGGCATCGTGCTGGGCATCCTGGTGTGGGAGGAGGGCGGCGGCGCGGTGGGCATCCTGCTGGCGACCGGCGCCATCTCGCTGGCCCTGCTGTGGTGGTGGATCAACCGCCGCAAGCGCACCCATCAGATCGCGCTGCTCGACCCCGACCTGCTGCGGTCGGCGATCTTCCGGCTGGGGATCTCCGGCCAGATGCTCCAGCAGATCGCCCTGGGCGGCGCGATGATCGCGCTGCCGATCTTCCTCCAGATGGTCCTGGGCTACACCGCGATGGGCGCCGGGCTGTCGCTGGCGCCACTGTCGCTGAGCATGTTCGTGGTCGCTCTGGCGGCCGGGAAGCGCACCGGTAGGCGTCGGTCGAGCGTCATCATCCAGGCTGGCTTCGGGCTGCTCACGCTGGGCATCCTGCTGCTGCTGCCGGTGGTCCCGAGGACCGACTCGGGCTGGTGGCTGGCACCCCCGCTCGTCGTGGCTGGCTGTGGCCTGGGCCTGCTCGTCTCGCAGCTCAACAACTACACCCTGGCGCCCATCTCGGAGGAGCGCATCAGCGAGGCGGCCGGCGTCAACTCCGCGGGCGGCTCGTTCGGACTGTCGTTCGGGCTGGCGCTGGCGGGGGCCGTGATGATGGGGGTCCTGGCCTTCACGTTCACCTCGATGGCCGAATCCAGCGCGGTGCTGTCCCCTGAGCAGGCGCAGCAGGTGGCCACGGCCCTGGACGAGGATGCGCAGCTGATGAGCGACGCGCAGTTGGAGCAGGTCCTGGTGGGCCAGCCGCCCGACGTGCAGGCGGAGATCATCCGCATCAACGGGGAGGCGCGGCCGATCGCGCTTCAGGCGGCGCTGCTGGTGCCCCTGTTCGCCGGGCTGCTGGGCCTGCTGGCGTCCGTGGGGATGAAGCGCCAGCCGGACATCGCCCCGAACCCCGCGGCCGAGGGGCTGGCCCTCGGCTGACCGACCGGCCGGCCGCGCCTGGCCCCTCCGCGCCTCCCCTCGTACCATCCGCCACAGCCACGCGTCCACCATCGACGAGGAGCAGGTGCCGGCAGAGCTCTCGGATGACCCGTACGCGATCCTGGGCGTGCCCCGGAGCGCATCCGCGACCGAGATCAAGGAGGCGTACCGGAGGCTGGCCAAAGCCGCTCATCCGGACATCGACGCGCGCCCCGAGGCGATGGCCGCGATGGTCCGCATCAACCACGCGTACGAGCTGCTCGCGGACCCGCTCCGCCGCTCGCGCTGGGATGCGCTCAACCCGGTCGAGCCGGCGCGCCGAGCGCGGACGGCCGAACCAGGCAGGCGCCCAGGCCCCGCTGCTCGGTACGGGCGGCCCACGGACGCGACGGACCCCGGCCGCGCCACCCGCCCCGGACCCTGGACGGCACCCCGATCCAGCGGCGCCGCGGACCAGCCGCCCCGGCCCACCGTCGACGAGGCGTTCGCCTTTCGCTTCGGCACCGGCAAGTATCAGGGCCGGACCATCCGCGAGGTCGTCGTCTGGGACCGCGGCTATGTGGAGTGGGTGGCTCGGACGGCCCGCGATCGCCCGCGCCTCGCCGCCGCCGCGCGGACGGTCCTGATGCACCTCGATGAGCTGGAGCGCGCATCGCTCCAGCCGGATGGGCCCGGCCTCGGCACGACCACGACACCCTCCGGCTCCGGGAGCCGGGGCGACTCCCCGCCGCCCACGGGCTGGCTCACCCGGGACCGAGCGTTCATCCTCGTGGCGGCGACCGTGGCAGCCATCGTCACGTTCGCGCTGGCGTGGATCCTCATCATCGTGCTCGGTTCCTGACGCCATGCCGACCGAGCCGTCGCAACAGGAGGCACCGTGAAGCTCAAGGGCAGCGTCGACATCCCCGCCGACCGGGAGACCGTGTTCGCGTTCCTGACCGACCCGGACACGATCGGACCCTGCCTGCCCAAGGTGGAGTCCGTGAGGCGGCGGCCGGACGGCACGTTCGAGGCGCTCGTCAGGGTGGGCAGGGGATTCCTGTCAGCCTCGCTCACGATGCACTGCACCTTCACCGAGAGCGTGCCTCCGGAACACGCCGCCATCAGGGCCACGGGCAGGGCGAAGGGCGGCGCGGTAGACGGGACCGCGCGCATGGACCTCGCGGAGCTGCCCGACGGCGCCGGCACCCGCGTGGACTGGACGGCCGACGTGGAGCTGTCGGGCATCATCGCCAAGCTCGCCGGGAGCCGATTCGACGCGAAGGCGGCGGGCCTGGTCGACCAGACCTTCCGGAAGGTCAGGAAGCGCATCAAGTCGGCCGCCTGACCTGCTCGGGTGCGTCGCATGACGTGGCCGACCTCCGGCGGGACGACCGACGGACGCCGGCCACCCGTCCACCCTGGCGTCGTGACCCCTGGCGTCGTGACCCCTGGCGTCATGACCATCGCGCGCCACGGAGCCGCGGGTCCGTGACCCGCTCCGTGATCTCACGGATGTGGGCGTCCGCGCGAATGGGGGTAGCATCTGGGTCGGCGGTCTCCGTGCCCAGGGGCCGACGCACAGTCCTGTCATCGCCCGCCCCTGGGGTCGTCGAGTCGTCGTGTCGTCACAGAGTCGCACCGGGCGCCGGTCACCGCGCCGCGCCGGTCTCCGGCTGCTCATCATCGCGATGGGCCTTGCCATCGTCGCACCGGTGCTTCCGGTCGCGCCGGTCGTCGCCGGTCCGCCGGGGGCATCCCGATCACCCCGTCAGCAGGCCGTCCGGACGGTCTTCCGTGGGCCACCGGCCCGGCGCACGATCGCGCTGACCTTCGACGACGGCTGGAGCGCCGATCGCTGCCTGGACATCGCGAACACGCTCGATCGCTATGACATCCCGGCCACGTTCTTCCTCAACGGCGTGTACATGTACCGAGACCGGGCCGCCTGGCGCTCCATCGCGGCGCGGTTCCCGATCGGCAACCACACCTACAACCACCGGGACCTGCGCCAGCTTGACGAGCGGGGCATCACCCGCGAGATCGAGCGCAACCGGCGCGTCATCGAGTCGGTCACCGGCCGGAAGATGGCGCCCCTCCTGCGCCCTCCCTACGGCTCCACCGACGCGCGCGTGAACCGCATCGCCGCCCGTCTCGGTTACACCTCGATCGTGCTCTGGGACACCACCAGCGGAGACACCGGTCAGCGTTCGACGGCGCGGGGCGTGGCCAAGGCGGCCCTGGCGGGGGGCTCCGGGTCCATCGTGCTGATGCACTGCGGTCCGGCGGTCACGCCGTCGATCCTGCCGACCGTCATCGAGCGGTATGCCTGTGCGGGCTATCGGTTCGTGACCGTGGAGGAGCTGTTCGCGGGATCCAGCGGGCACCGGGCGCAGGTGACCTGTCCGCCGCTCGAGCTGCCCGCGAAGACCCACCCGCGGAGACCGACCGGCACGGACGGGCCGGAGAAGACGGCTCGACCGACCAAGCGGCCTCGGCCGACGTCTGAACCGATCCCGGCGGCGACGCCTGAACCGACCCCGGCGGCGACCCGATCGCCGCTTCCGGCGCCGAGCGCCTCGCCTGCCGCGGGTGCGTCGCCCGCGCCCGTGGCATCCGCCGGCCCCGACCGCTCGACCTCGCCGAGCGTGAGCCCGCCGCCATCGCCCACGGGACAGCCGATGCAGGGCCGGTCGCTGGTGGCACGCGCGATGGGGTTCGTCCGGCACGCCGTCACCCAGCTCGTCGACGACGCCGCGGCGATGGTGGCCTCCGTCCGCGACGCGCCTCCCGCCTGATCTCCGTCCGGTCGGGCCGCCGCTTCCGTCCGGAGCCGCACGTCGCCCGAGGGTGCACACTGACGGGCATGGCGCATCACCCCACGTCGGATGACCCCATGGCGGACGTCCCCGAACCGACCCTGGATGACGTGCTTGACGAGCGATGGCTGCGCCGTGTGGCTGGCTGGCGCACGTACGAACGGGGCGTCGCGTACGCGGAGGACGGCCGCGTGGGTCCTCGGCGCGAGATCGCAGGTGGCGTCACCGCCGTGGTGGACGGCACCCGGCGCTATGCGGCGACCCTCGGCGTGGAGGGCGGCTCCCTCACCTGGACCTGTGACTGTCCCATCGGCGCCGAGGGCGAGGTGTGCAAGCACGTCGTGGCACTCGCGGTCGCCCACCGGTCGGATCCGGCACCCGCCCCCGCCGCCGGCGCACCCGCCCCCGCCGCCGGCGCATCAGTGGAGTCGGCCCCGGACCAGCCTGATGCATCGCCGACCATCGTCCCCACCCTGACCGACGAGGATGCCGCGGCCTGGGTCCGAAGCCTCGAGGCGCCCGAGCTCGCGGGCCTGCTCCTGGATGCCGCGGCGGCCGATCCCATCCTGCGCCGTCGCCTGGTCGAGCAGGCGACGGCCGCCCTCTCCACGGGGGATGCGAGCGTTGACCTGCGCCGGGCATTCGACCACGTGGTCCGCTTCCCGATCGGCGATCGAGGTCGTCCGGCCTGGGGATTCGTGGAGGGGCTGGACGACGTCATCGACCGCATGGAGCGGTTCCTGGCTCCGGGGACGGCCGCCACGCTCGTCGGGCTGACCGAGCACGCCATCGGCGTGATGGAGGAGCTGCTGGGGGTCGTGGATGACTCCGACGGGGACGTCGGCACCGTGATGGAGCGGCTGTTCGATCTCCATCTGGCCGCGTGCCGATCGGCCCGTCCAGACCCGGTCGCCCTGGCCCGCCGCCTGTTCGCCGCGGAGACCCGGTCGGAGTGGGACTCGTTCCACGGCGCCGCGAGGACGTACGCCGACGTGCTGGGGCCGGAGGGGCTCGCCGAGTATCGACGCCTGATCGAGCCGATGTGGGCGTTCGTGCCGGCATTGGAGCCGGGCCAGCGGGAGTCGCGATGGTCGGAGCGCGTCGCCCCCGGCCAGCCCAGCCGCTGGCGTGTCAGCGCCATCGCGGTCCAGGTGGCCGACCTCACCGGTGACCTGGGGGAGCGCATCTCGGTCCGGACGCGCGACCTGGGGAGCGGCGACCGATTCCTGGACATCGCCACGGTGTGCCTGGAGGCCGGCGAGGAGGCGCTCGCGGTCGACTGGGCGGAGCGGGGTGTGCGCGCATTCCCCGATCGCCCGGGATCGCCGCTGCGGCGGTTCCTGGTCGAGCGATACCAGGCCCAGGGTCGCCACGCGGAGGCGCTGGCGCTCTCGTGGGCCGACTTCGTGGAGCTGCCGGACCCCGAGCGGTGTCGCCGGCTGCGCGCCGATGCCGCGCTGGCCGGCGACGAGAGGGCGTGGCGGGAACGTGCGATCGAGCACGCCCGCTCGCGCATCGACCCGCGCGCGAGCGGCGCTGCGAGCCTCGCGGAGTCCGCGGTCGGCGGCTGGAACGACTGGAACTCGGACGGCGGAGCGTCCATCCTGGTGCGACTGCTGCTGGCCGACGGCGAGGTCGAGGCGGCCTGGGCGACGGCGCGGGAGCATGGCTGCCGACGCGCCCTCTGGCTGGAGCTCGCGGCGGCCCGGTCGAGCGAGCATCCCGCGGACGCCGCCGCGGTCTACCGCCGGGAGGTGGAGACGCTCGTGGAGACCAAGCACCGAGGCGGGTACGCGGCGGCCGCGAAGCTCGCGCTGCGGGTGGTGCAGCTGGAGTCCGCGGCGGGCGACCCTGGCGCGGGCCAGGCGTTCCTGGCCGATCTGCGACTGCGCCACAAGCGCAAGACGAGCCTCCAGGCGGAGCTGGATCGCGCGCTGGGCCATTCGCGGGCCCGCGCGTCGGGCAGGCGCTGAGGTCCCATCGGGCGCTGGAGCGGCTGGCGGGATGGTGATCGGGCCGCCCGGGCTCGTCGGATCGCCGCCCGCGGCAGCGGTGCGAGCGAGCACCGTGGAGCGTGCGCCTGTGACGCGCAAGCTGGCACGGAATCGGCCGATCGTGAGACCCATGAGCAAGATCCGCTACCGCGACCTCATCAATCGGGACCTGCCGTTCCGGGAGCGTGGCTGCACCTCGAAGACCCCGTTCGCCACGCGTGCGGAGGCGCGCGCGGTCGTCCGCCACGGTCGGCACGGGGATGGATCGGTGAAGCCGTATCACTGCCGCTGGGAGGACCACTGGCACCTGGGTCATCATCGACATGCGGAGCTCCGCCGGCGCCGGGCGGGATGGCGCAGGCTGCGTGCACGGGAGCTGGAGGTGTGGTCATGGTCGACGGTCGCCATGGGGGTCGCATGAGGCTGGAGCCACCGCTCCCGCTCCCGGCACCGCTCGCGACGTCCAGCGTGCGGCACGACCCGGGCGCCGATCACGCCCGGGAGTCCCGCATCCCGCCTGCTCGTGGAGGGCGGGGTGGATCCGGAGGGGGCGGTCCGGCGCATCCATGCTGCTCGACGCATGACGCGGGAGCGGCCGGACCAGCACACGCGCGATGTCCTCGGCGGGCGCACGACCGTCGGGCACCCCTGACAAGGATGAGCGGTGAGGTCCAGGCACGCGAGGCAGCAGGTCAGGGGGTCAGACCATGACGCTCCTGCCACTCGCCCGGCAGTGGACGACCGGCGGAGACGATGTATGATCCGTACATCATGAAGCGGACGCAGATCTATCTGGACGCCGACCAGTCGCGTGAACTCGGGCGTCGCGCGAAGGTGCGCGGGGTCACCTCGTCTCATCTGATCCGCGAGGCCGTCGCGCAGTACCTCAGCGGGCCAGATACGGATGCGCACGAGCTGGCGCTCCAGCGTGCCGCGCTCACCGATGCAGCCGGCACGCTCGCGCGGCTGCCGTCCGGCAGGGAGTTCCAGGACGCGCAGCGTGCCGTGGACCCGGGGCGGGACCAGGACCTGGAGGCGCGGTGGCGCTCCCGCTGATCGTCGTGGACACGACCGTGCTGATCGACATCCTGCGTGGACACATCCCGGCGGTCGAATGGGCCGCCGCACTGGATCGACGGATGGTCGCGACCGAACTCACGCGGACGGAGATCCTGCGCGGCTTGCGCAGCCACGAACGTGGCGCGGCGGAACGGCTGTTCGCGGGCATCCGATGGATGGGTGTGACGGAGGCGATCGCGCGACGCGCCGGCGAGCTGGGTCGGGCGTCGCGGCGCAGTCATCGCGGGCTGGGCACCGTCGACCTGCTCGTCGGGGCGACGGCCCTGGACCTGGAGGCCCCGCTCGCGACGTCGAACGTGCGGCACTACCCGATGTTCCCCGACCTGGTGCCGCCGTACCCGGACTGAGAAGGCAGTGATCAGCCGGCCGGCGGTGACGCATTGGGTTGATCCGCCGCGCAGGGTGCGGGCGATCCCCCGGGCTCCAGGTTGTCCGTCGCGATGGGGATGGTTTCCACGACCTCAATCGGGGCCACGGTGGGGGGATGCGGCGGGGATGTCACCGGGTCGCGGTGCGTCGAGGCGACAGGTCCATGGTGTTGGTGCGGCGTGTCGCACGCGTGCTACGATCGTCGCATGACGAAGGTTGCGTCCAGAGAGCTGCGGAACCAGACCCGTGCCCTGCTCGATCGCGTCGCCAGCGGCGAGGACGTCACGATCACCGTGGACGGGATGCCGGTCGCACGGTTGGTGCCGGTGGAGCCCCGGACGCGATGGCTGGCCCGGTCCGTCTTCGCCGCGCGGATCCTGAGCGCGCAGGCAGACGCCGGGCTTCGCCCGGAGCTCCGCGCGCTGGCGCCGGACACCACCGACGAACTCCCCGGATGACGGAGCGCGCGCTCGCCGACACGTCGATCTTCATCGCGCGGGAGTCCGGGCGAGCCATCGAGGCGTCCAGCCTGCCCGACCGCCTGGCCATCTCGGTCATCACCATCGGCGAGCTGCGCGCGGGGGTCTTGGCGGCGGCGGATCTGGCGACCCGCGATCGCCGCCTCGTGACGCTCACCGCGGCGCTGACCCTGGAGCCGATCCCGATCGATGCCGCCGTCGCGGACGCATGGGCCGGCCTGCGCGTGGCGCTGCGCGACGCTGGACTTCGGATGCCGGTGAACGACTCCTGGATCGCGGCGACGGCCTTGGCGCTGGATGTGCCGGTCGTGACCCAGGATGACGATTTCCCGACCGTCGCGGGTGTGACCGTGATCCGCGTCTGAGCGGTGACCGTCAGCCGGCGGATCGAAGGGCCACCCCGATGCGGCTGCTGACGGTCGCCAGAGGCTGAATCTGTCCTTCTGTGAAGGACAGGTTCGTGCGAGGATGTCCTTGCGACGATGACAGCTTCTCACGACCTGCTCCGACTGAACTACGAGGCCATCCCGCTCCCGGCGCGGCTCTCCGGCGGCGTGTGGGGCCACCTTGTCGGGGATGCGCTGGGCGTGCCGTACGAGTTCCGCGATGCGTCGGCGATCGGGGACGTCGTGTGGCGCGGCGGCGGGATCCACGGGCAGCCCGCCGGGACGTGGAGCGACGACGGCGCGCTGATGCTGGCGCTGCTCGACTCCCTGCTGGATGCCGGCTTCGACCCGGCCGACCAGGGGCGGCGCGCGCTCCGCTGGTGGCGAGAGGGGACGTACGCGCCGGGCGCGAACGTGTTCGACATCGGCGGCGCCACGTCCGCGGCCCTGCGGAGGCTGGAGGCGGGCGCGCCGGCGGAGGAGGCCGGGGTTGCGGGTGAGGCCCTGGGCAACGGGTCGCTGATGCGGATTCTGCCGCTCGCGCTGGTGGAGCGGACGGTCACGGACGCGGAGCTGGTGGCGGAGGCGGAGCGGGCGTCGAACGTGACCCACGCACATCCGTGGTGCCGCGCCGCGTGCGCGCTGCACGCGCTGGTGGTGCGGCGGCTGCTGCGTGGGGAGGTGGATCGTGCGGCCGCGCTCGCGGGTGCGCGGGTCGATCTGCGCCGCATCTGGGTCGACCGCGGGGACGACGTGCTGCTGGCGGCGCTCGACGCGCTGGAGCGGTGGTCCGGGCGGGAGGGTCGAGGCCACGTCCTCGACTCGTTCTGGTCCGCCTGGGACGCCTTCGCCGGTGCCGAGTCCTACCGGGACGCCGTGGTCGGGGCGGTGAGGTACGGGCAGGACACCGACACGACGGCGGCGATCGCCGGGGGCCTGGCCGGCGTCTACTGGGGCTTCGACGGGATTCCGGGCGAATGGCTGGCGGGCCTGCGGGGGCCCGGCATCGTGCGCCCGCTGGTGGATCGGCTGATCGAGACCGACGGGTGACGCACGTCGACGAGTCAGGTGGGCGCGTGGGCCTCACGTTCCTGCCGGGGACACAGCGCGACGGATGAACCGGCGAGCATTGGCGGGACCTGATTGCCGAGATTCCTTGGCCCGGGCGCGGTCAGGTGGCCACGTCGCGTTCGCGTGTCGCGGCGGGGTGGAACCCGGTCGATGACCTATGCGCAGCGTTCCGAATCCGGCTGCTACCGAGGAGCGACGAGGGTGGAGGGCCCCGCGTCTGACGGATGCACGGTTCGCTCGTGGAGCTTGCTTCGTCAACGCCATGAGGGGACCACCGGGATCGCATCGGAGACGCCGAGAATGAGCAGACGGCCGCCGTGGGAGCGCTTCTACCGCTTGTCACGGTCAGAGACGAACTTGCCGAGGTTGTGGGTCGAGATCCGGCCGCGGTCATCCACCAGGTAGAGGGTCCACGCTCGCTGCTCGTCGGAGATGTCGATGGACAGCAGCGTCTTGACCATGTCACCGGTGACCGCCGCCGCACCGTCATCCGGGATTAGGATCCCAGTGGTCCCGCCGTGACGAGTCTGGTTCAATTGGAACAGGGACCTGACGGAGCCACGCGATTCCGAGGCATTGATCCTGGTACCCGCCGCTGTGGGTCCCTTCGCCTCGATTTGCTGGACCCGCTGCTCGGGATGCGTCGCGATGAGGTCGACGTTGCCCCCGTCGTCATGCCAGATCCCGTCGTAGCGGTACTGCTTGTCCTCGAGGACGAGACTCTCGAGGAGCGAGGGCAATCCGCGTCGCATGGTCTCTCGCTCCCAGGGCGTGACGGGCTCGGTCCTCGCGTACTCCCGTGCGCGGACACCGTCGTCGAAGTTCGGGAACGCGCCGCCGTAGCGGATGACCGCCTTTACGCAGAGGGCCCAATCGAGACCCGCCGGATCCGCCCCGGACTCGAGCTCCGCCGACGGCACAGTCAGCAGCGGCCTCCAGCCGAGTCCATCCAGGTGGGCCGCGAGCAGCAACGTGCTGATTTTCTCAGCCCAGAACGGGGACCATTCCTGAGACCACGGCTCGGCCATCCCTCTCCCTCTACTCGTTCCTTCCATTATGGAGGTGTGACAGGATCGGCGCGAGGCGGACTCGCGCGGTGGCCGCCGCCCCGGCCATCTCCCACCCCCGAGCTCGCGGAACCAGCGCGCCATCTCCTCCACGGCGCCTACCTCGGTGGTCGCGTTCGGGGTCGCGTGGGCGGGGCCAAGCCCGGAGAGGCTCTTCGCCGGCTGGTCTCGGTGAAGAGCACGGCATGGCCGCGACGACACGCCTGGTGACCGAGCGCCTGGGCGACCATCGTCTTGCCCACCCCGCCGGGTCCGTGGAGGATCACCGATCCCCCGGCATCGACGAAGCGCAGCGTGGCGATGTCCCGGATGACCGCGGCGGGCACGCCGGGGTTGAAGCCGAAGTCGAACTCCTCGAGCGTCACGGTCTGCTCGAACCGTGCCGCGTGGACCCGGCGCACGCGCGCCGCGGCGTCCCGGCGGGCACTGCCACACGATCGGCACCGGTGGACCACGTCTCCACCACCCGACCCTCCCGGAGCCTCACCTCCTGGAGGGTCACCTCGTCAACGACCTCCTCATCGTGGACGAGCGGACGCCTCCCCACCATCGATCTGCGCCGCCGTCATCGGCGCGGTCGTGCCCACACAGGGGTGCCGCCTACTGCAAAGGCGTTCCAGCTGTCCGGCGGTGACTACGTCGCCACGCTCGCGACGCGGAGCACGGATCGATCCAGCCTCGACTTCGGATGTTTTTCCAATGCCTCACTCAGGCTGACTGACGACAACAGCGAAGCCGCCTCCGTCCGGGGTCAGGCCGACAGGAAGCATGCCGGAAAGACGGCCACGTACCTCTATGGCATCCCGGCGGGCCGCTACTTCTGGGACCTCGATCTGTCGACCTGTGAGCGGTGGGAGATCCGGTTGGAGAGCATCCAGCATGCCTACGCACCCGAGCCCGAGGCCGGGACGGTCACCCGCAGCGGGAAGGACACGTTGGACACCACCCCGTTCGTCCTGACGGGTGGCGATTACACCGTGGCCATGCGACTGAAGTCCGGCGCCGGTGATTGCGACCTGGACGCATATCTCATCCCGGTCGCCGACTATGACCTGTTCTCTAGGGTCGGCGACGTCTCCGTCGAGAGCCCGAAGCGAAAGACGGTGAATGACGAAAGCCAGATCTACGCGGTGCCCGCGGATCGGTACTATTGGTCGGTCAAGTCGAGCGCATTCGCCGTTGGCTTGGCGACCTGCGACTGGACGCTGACCATTCAGCCGCAGTAGTCGTCCGTCGTCACCCAGCGACCACCGCATAGATGGGCGCGGCGGGCGGGTCCACGCGGCCATGCACGGTGGCCACCGTGAGCGTGGACTCCCGTCATGGCCGGTCGCCGCGACGCCCGGAGCGCGCCCAACAGCCGTGCCATCGTTGGAGGACGATTCGCCGCGGGCCGGCGCGACGACGCCGAGCGTGGATCCGGCCGCCCCGCCCACGATCCCGGCCGCCGGACGCGCCCAACAACGCGTGGGTCGCTGGCTGACGACTCGCGGGTCGCGGATGCCTACCGATCCCGACGCGCCGCGATCGCGAACGCCATGAACCAGGCGTCCAGCGTCGCATCGGTGGATCCGTACTCGTTGTCGCCGACGAGGTGGTCGCAGATGACCTCGCGCGCCCGCGCGATCTCCCGGCGACGCGGACCGCCCCACCTGGGGTCGGCGAGGGTGAGGTCCATGAGGTCCAGGGCCCGCTCCAGGGCGAGCTCGAAGCGGGCCGAATCTCCGGCGGCGCGCGCACGCAGGGCACGGCCCACGTCCGACCCGACATTGCCGAGCTGCTCAGGCAGCGACATCGTCCCCCAGCGCGAGGCCGCGAGATCCCGATGCAGCGTCACGGCAGGACCCGCCCCGCCCCGGTCAGGCGGGGCGCATCTCGGGCAGGATGGTGAACACCTGGCCGTGTGGCCCGCGGAGCGCCCGGAAATGCCGCTCGTCCAGGGTGAGCACCGCCCAGGTGGCGTGGCGCGCGGCCAGGACCACGATGGACGCGTCCGCCAGGCCGAGGCCGAGATCCCGATGCCGCTCGACGAGGTCCCGCGCCTGTTGGATGTCCGCGGCGGCCATGGGTTCGAGCAGGTAGGCGCCCCGGCTCACCTCCTCGAGCAGCGCGAGCTCGGCGTCGACGCCCACCCGCGTCGCGAGCAGGTGGTCCAGTTCCGCCAGCACGAACGGTGACAGCAGCAGCGGCCCCTGCGCGCCGGCCAGGGCGGCTCGACACGCCTCGTGCGACCGCTGGCTGGCATCGATCGCGGCCAGCAGTCCGCTCGTGTCCAGCAGAATCATCGCTCGCCGAAGCCCGCCAGCCCCTCGTCGACGCGCTCCGCCAGCGTCGGATCGCCGCTCTCGAACAGCGGCAGCCGAGGGCGCGGCGGCATCGCGGCGTCACCCGTCACGATGGCGATCCCCTCGCGGATCACGGCGGCCTCGCTCACGCCGCGCGCCCGGGCCGTCTCCCGCAGCGCCCGCTGCAGCTCACGTGGCAGGTACACGGTCGTCTTCTCCATCGCCATACGAGACTACCATACGTCCCGGCGGTCGCTGCGGGCGCGGGCGCCGCCGTGTCGTCCACGTCCGCGTCCGAGACCCGCCGCCGGACCGTCGGATCGCGCAGCCTGCGCCAGGCCGGTTGCGCGTGGTGCGCCCGCCGCCGCCCGCCCCCGCGGTTCGTCACGCAACGACCGGCGTGCTCCTGGGTGCGCCCGGGACGGTCTGCGGGGGCGTCGGCGCGACGGCGCCGAGCGTGGATTCACCCCCCCTCGGCCTGACATGGCGGCGCCGAGGGCGCCCAACAGCTGGGTGGTCGATCGCTGACGACTCGCGGCCGCCGGCCACGCACTCGCGATCCCGAGGTCCAGCCGCTGGCGGCACCCCGTACCATCCACGCGAGGCGCGTCCTCCCGCGCGAGGATGGTCGGACCCATCGGGATGCATGGATGCCACGGAGGTCGTCAGCGGCGTGAGCACATTCGAGCAGGGCTTCGCGGAGGTCCAGCGGGCCGCGGACAGCACGGCCAAGACCGCCACCGGGCTGGCGTCCATCGCGAAGCAGCTGTCGAAGGCCGCACGCCAGGGCGACATCGGCGCCATCCGGCGGCTCACCGATCGCCTCGCCACCGCGTCCGAGGCGACCCGCCAGGAAGTGGCGAACGCGCGCACCTCGTGGCCCTTCGACCCGGATGCGGAGGAGCGCTACCTGCGCGACGACTACGAGGCGGAGCTCGTGTCCGCCGCCCAGGCCGGCGACCTGCGCATCGACCGCCGCGACGGCGCGCTCGTGTCGTTCCCCTCGATCGTCCGCATTCTGCCGCAGGGCCGCGCGCTCAAGGTGGACCGTCGGAAGCTCACCCTCCTGCGCCCGTCCGCCGTGGTGGAGCTGCTGCGCGCCAACCAGACCAAGAAGCCCGCCTTCCCGACCGAGCGATTCCTGGAGACCCTCCATCGGGCGTACCTGCTGGCCGTGGGGACTCGCGGTCCCGGCACGGTGGTGCCGCTCACGACCGTCTATGACGCGCTCACCCTGATGCCCGGCTCGTCCGCCGACTACGGCACGAGCGACTTCGCGCGCGACCTGTACCTGCTGGACCGGAGCGGCGTGACCAGGACGCGCAGCGGGGCCCGTGTGTCCCTGCCGGCCAGCACCGGTACCAAGACCGGCAAGGGCGTGTACACGTTCGTGTCCCCGGACGGCCAGGTGCTGACCTACTACGGCCTCCGCTTCGACGCACCGGCATGACCGCCACGATCGCGCCCGACGACTGGGTGGCGGCACTCGGCCGCGAGTACCTCGACGAGTTCGTTCCTGCCGGGGGCGCCGCCCTCAAGGTCGGGGTGCGCATCGACAGCGGCCCGGCGCACGAGGTCGCCGACCGGATCGCGGCCGCCGCCGAGGATCGCGAGCTCCTGGTCGCCCGGGTGGACGCGGCCACCACCCGCCTGCACCTCGCCGACCAGTTCCTGTTCGCGGTCGCGGCCCAGATCGACTGGCTCGATACGGTGGACCGCGTGGTGGCGGGGTTCAGCGCGGACGCCGGGTTCCAGCCGGCGACCCCCGGCTCGGAGCCTCTCTTCCGGCGTCTGGCATCCGCCAACGACCTGCCACCCGAGATCGTCCAGATGGAGCTGCGCCGCTCCATCGGCGCGAACGTGCTCAAGGACCGCCGCCTGTCCAAGGACTTCCGCGTGGCGATGACCCACCTGTGCCTGGCGCGCCTGAGCGGGGGCCCGGAGGAATCCGCGACCTTCGAGACGATCACCGACTGGCTCACCGGTCGCAACCGGGCCGTGAGCGCGGTCAAGCCCTATCAGATCCACGCCCGGATCAGCCGCACCAACGCGCGCTACGTGTTCGAATCGATGCTCCTCTGGATCGCCTCGGCTGGGCATCCGGGCCTGGTGGTGATCCTGGACATCGGCCGCCTCAGCGTCGCTCGCAACCCCCGGGACGGCTCCCAGTTCTACACCCGCGCCGGACTGCTCGATGCGTACGAGCTGCTGCGCCAGTTCATCGACAGCACCGATCGCCTGGAGTCGCTGCTCATCACCGTCCTCGCGGACGTGGGCTTCCTGGACGAGGATCCCACCGGACGGGGGTTCGGCGCCTACCAGGCGCTCAAGGCCAGGGTCGTGGACGAGGTGCGCGACCGGGTCCTGGTGAACCCGCTGTCGTCGCTGGTCCGGATCGCCGACCCGCAGGTGACGGCATGACCGCCATGTCCGGCGACATCCCCATGGTGGCCGCACGCCGGGCCATCGAGGCGCTGCGCAACGGCGTCCCGAACGCCGACGCGGTGCGCGTCCTGGGCACCCATCAGCCCATGGTGGAGGAGCGCTTCGACCAGGTCCTGGAACGCTCGTCGCACGGGACCGCTGGCGCCGAGTCGGTGCCCGGCCTGCTCGTGGCGGGCGGGTTCGGGTCGGGCAAGTCCCACGTGCTGGAGTTCCTGGAGCATCGCGCACGGTCACGCGGGTTCGTGACCAGCCAGGTGGTCATCAGCAAGGAGACGCCGCTATACGATCCGGCCCGCGTGTTCCGGTCGGCCATCGAGTCGGCCGTGGTGCCGGAGCGGCACGGGGTCGCCATCCAGGAGATCGCGCTGTCCCTGCGGCAGGACACGCGCGCCTACGCCGACTTCTTCGTCTGGGCCAACGACCCTGCTTCCGAATTGGCGCCCATCTTCCCGGCCACGCTCCTGCTGCACGAGCGCCTGAACAACGACCCGGAGCTGGTGGAGCAGATCCGCGCCTTCTGGGCCGGTGACCCGCTGCCCCTGGCCGTGGTCCGGCGGGCGCTCCGACAGGTGGGCGAGGGGTCGACGTTCGCGCTCCGGCAGGTCCCTGGCCGGGTGCTCTCCGCCCAGCGCATCCGATTCGTGGCGGGACTGATGCGGGCCGCCGGCCACACGGGCTGGATCATCCTGCTCGACGAGGTGGAGCTGGTCGGTCGATACAGCCTTCTCCAGCGCGGCCGGTCCTACGCCCAGCTGGCCCGCTGGCTGGGACGCGTGGAGGGCGCCGCGATTCCGGGGCTCGCGGTCGTGGCCGCCATCACCGATGACTTCGTGCTCAACGTCCTGGACGAGAAGCACGACCGCGACCATGTCGGTGCGCGGTTCCGCGATCGGGGCACCGACGAGGACCTGCTCATCGCGGCGCAGGCGGAGACGGCGATGCGCATCATCACCGATGACGCCCTCCGCCTGGACCCACCCACCGACCAGACGCTCCGCCTCACCTACGAGCGGATCCGCGGCGTGCACGCGGCAGCCTATGCCTGGGAGCCGCCGCCCATCGACGTGGGCGAGGTGTCGCTCAGCCGCCGGATGCGCTCGCATGTCCGGCGCTGGATCCACGAATGGGACCTCGCCCGGTTGTACCCGGGGGCCGCGATCGACACCCAGGAAGACGAGTTCATGCTGTCCTACGGGGAGGATGCGTCGATGGAGCTGGACGAGGCGCCGGCCGACGATTCCCTGCCTGGCGAGGCCGGGGTCGACCGCGCCTGACGAGGCCGACCACGACCGCGCCTGACCGCCGGGCACCCGGACCGATCGTGGCGCCGCGCCTCCGGTGGGCCGCCCCGCTGCTGCCGTACCAGGTCCAGGGGGTGCAGGCCCTGCTGTCCCGACCGGGGCTCCTCCTCGCGGACGACATGGGCCTGGGCAAGACGATCCAGGCCATCGCGGCGCTGCGGTTGCTGGTCGCGCGCGGGGAGGTGCAGAGAAGCCTGGTGATCGCGCCCGCCGCCGTGCTCGTGCAGTGGCGCCGGGAGATGCTTCGATGGGCGCCGGAGCTGCGGGCGATCGTCATCCGTGGCGGCGCCGACGAGCGCGCGTGGCAGTGGCGGGCCGACGTCCACGTCACGCTCGTGGGCTACGAGAGCTTCCGTGCGGACGCGGGCGGCCCGGGGTCACCACCGCGACGCGTCGCCTGGGACCTGGTGATCCTGGACGAGGCGCAGCGCATCAAGAACCGCGAGATCCAGGTGGCGCAGGCGGCGAAGCTGTTGTCCCGGCGGCGCTCGTGGGCGCTCACGGGCACGCCGCTCGAGAACCAGGTCGATGACCTCGCGTCGATCATGGAGTTCGTGGACCACGTGGAGGGCCAGCCCGGCCCGCGCTGGGTCCCCGGCCCGGCCCTCCTGGAGCGGCAGCGCCAGGTCCAGCTGCGGCGCCGGAAGGGAGATGTCCTCCCGCAGCTGCCGCCGAAACAGGTGGTGGAGGTGGAGTTGGAGCTCTCCGGCGCCCAGGCGGTCGCGTATCGGCGCGCCGAGGTGGCCGGTCTGGTCCGACTGCGCGCGTTGGGGGAGGAGCTGCGCATCAGGCACGTGCTGGAACTCATCGTCCGGCTCAAGCAGCTGTGCAACGTGGACCCGGTCAGCGGACGCTCCGCGAAGCTGTCCGACCTTGCCGATCGGATCGACCGGCTCGCCGCGCAGGGCCATCGGGCGCTCGTGTTCTCCCAGTTCGCGGACGATCGATTTGGGGCCGCGATGATCGCCGCGCGACTCGCCGCCCACGATCCGCTGCTGTACACCGGGTCGCTCGAGCAGGCGGCGCGGGCGCATCTCGTCCGGCGGTTCCAGGAGGAGGCGAGGCACCGCGTCCTGGTGCTGTCGCTGCGGGCCGGGGGGACCGGCCTCAACCTCCAGGCGGCGTCGTACGTGTTCCACCTCGACCGCTGGTGGAACCCGGCCATCGAGCGGCAGGCCGAGGATCGGGCCCACCGACTGGGCCAGTCGGCGCCGGTGACGGTCTACGCGTACACCTGCCTGGACACGATCGAGGAGCGGATCCGGGACATCCTGGCGCGCAAGCAGCGGCTGTTCGACGACGTGGTGGACGATGTCTCGATGGATCTGACCCGCCGCCTGGACGCCGCCGAGCTGCGGGGCCTGGTCGGGCTCTGACGATCGCACGCACGTCCGGCCGCTTCGCTGCGCGGCCATGGCCGTGGGCGTGGGTGGCCGCCGCCGGCTGACCGGGAACGGGGTGGCTGGGCGCAAGGAGGACGTGCGTGCGGTCCCGGTTCGGCGCGCCAGGCCGGGTTCCCGCCCGATCCTCCCTCCTCCGATCCGTCAGTCAGCGACCACCGCGTTGGTGGGCGCGGTCGGTACGTCCGCGGGTTCCGGGA
The DNA here is from genome assembly GCA_034436555.1 of Chloroflexota bacterium. Classification (GTDB taxonomy): domain Bacteria; phylum Chloroflexota; class Limnocylindria; order Limnocylindrales; family CSP1-4; genus JAFMJV01. The sequence continues at coordinate 21,815 of DAOTUU010000060.1, forward strand.
GCGTGGCACCGTGAGCGTGAGGTTCCGACGCGACGTGCCGCCGCGACGCACCGGGCGCGCCCAAGAGTCGTGACATCGCTGGCTGGTGACTCACCAGCCGCCCCCGCCCCACCTGGGGTCGGCGCGCGAGCGCGTCCAGTCGCGCCTCGAACGCAGGTTGCGGGCCCCGGGCGAGGGTTCCGCTCATCCGGGTCCTCGAGTGGCGTGGCGACGGGGTGAGATCCAGGCATCGCACCCCGCACCCGCCAGGGGCTTGCAATCTGACCCGCACTGGAGTTGGATGTCCCACACCGATGGCTTCGTGCCATCCGCGCGGGAGGGTTTCGAGATGGCGACCGTCCTGTTCCGATGTCGGCGACGCGTCGCGCTGACGCTGTCGATCGCGGGCGTGCTGGCCGTGAGCGGCGCCACGCCGGCTGCCGCCGCCGCATCGGGGGGCTGGTGGAACCTGGGACAGGGGGCGACCGCCGGCTCGGATCCCCTGAACGGCCGCGTGTTCGCGATGACCCGCGCCGGATCGGACCTGTACCTGGGCGGCGACTTCACGAACGCGGGCGGCAAGCCCGCCGCGGACTACGTCGCCAGATGGACCGGCAGCGCGTGGAAGCCGGTGGGCGCGGGGATCACGAACGGCCACGTCAACGCGGTCGCGGTGGACGGCGGCCGGGTGATCGTGGGCGGCGCGTTCAACGACGCGGGCGGCGACCTGGACGCGGACAACCTCGCGATGTGGAACGGCTCCGCGTGGCAGGCGCTCTCTGACGAGCCCATCGGCACCGTGTTCGCGCTCGCGATCATCGGGCGGACCCTGTACGTCGGGGGAGCGTTCGACAACGCCGATGCCATCCCGGAGGCGGACGGCATCGCCGCCTACGGCCTGGACTCGGGCGCGTGGTCGGCGATCACCGACGGCAACGAGGATGTCGGCGGGACGGTCCACGCGATGGTCCCGGACGGCTCCGGCGGCCTGTTCCTGGGTGGCACCTTCACGAACGTGGACGGCATCGAGGCGGCCGACCACGTCGTCCAGTGGACCGGCGGCACGAACTGGATGGCGCTTGGGGCTCCGGCGCAGATCACCGGCTTCGTGCGCGGTCTGGCGCGATCGGGCTCCGACCTGTACGTCGTGGGCGACTTCATCAACGCGGCCGGGCTGGACGCTGCCGACAAGGTCGCGCGCTGGGACGGCTCCTGGCATGCCCTGGGCTCGTCCAGCTTCATGGGGGAGTCGAACCAGACGCTCTACGGCGTCGCGGCGGACGGAACCCGTGTCTTCATCGTGGGCAGCTTCGTCGATGGCGGCGGGAACGTCCGCGCCGACTCGGTGGCGGGGTTCGACGGGACCGCGTGGCGCAACGTGGGCACGAATGCGAACGGGTCGAACGGACCGGCCGTGGCGCTGCGGACCGCGGCGGTCGTGGGCGCGCGGCTGTACGTGGGCGGCATCGACACGGCCATCGGGGGCGGCACGCAGCACGTCGGGGCGGCCTTCCACCGCCTGCGACAGCCGGACGGGCGGATCAAGACCACCGGCGCGTTCCTGGGCAACGACCGCTACAACCGGGACGCGGCCGGCCAGACGCGGTCGCTCAGTCGGAACCAGGGCGCCACGGCCACGTTCACGGTGGCCATCGCCAACGACGGCTGGGCGGTCGACTCCGTGAAGGTGCGGGCCACCGGGAGCGGCGGCGGGTTCACGGCGACCTACACGATGGGCGCGGTGAACGTCACGGGCCCCATCGTCGCGGGCACCCTCACCCTGGCCGACCTGCCGCGGGGCGCCTCGCGCACGATCGTGGTGAAGGTCAAGGTGGGCAACGGGGTGGCGAACGGCGCGAGCCGCGCCTTCCGGGTGACCGCCACATCGACCGGTCCAGGCGGCCCGAAGGACGTCGTCAAGGCGGTGGTCAAGGCCACGTGAGCGTTCGGGCGTGAAGACCTGGTGTCACGCGACGGCACGTCGTCGTCGGCGACGCGGCGCTCAGCCCTCGACTCGCCAATGGGTTGCTGCTTCGATCGCCCGCACCCCGCCCGCCGGCGATCCGCCCGCCCGCACCCCGCCCGCCCGCGATCCGTCACCCAGCGACTACCGCATTGATAGGCGCGGCGGGCGGGTCTTCACGGCCATGCACGGCGTCACCCCGAGCGTGAATCTCCGTGATGACCCGCCGCCGCGACGCGCCGAGCGTGCCCAAGAGCCGTGACATCGCTGGATGACGATTCACTGCGGCCACCGGAACCGTGAGCGGGACGCCTCATCGATCGTGGGTGAATCGTGACGTCTCCTCGTCGGCGTGCACGTCCGACCCATCCTCGCCCCAACTCGGCCCCCCGCCCCAACTCAGCCCCAACTCGGCCCCCCGCCCCAACTCAGCCCCAGCTCGGCCCCCCGCCGCTGACACCGCCCAGACCCCCCCCGCCCCACCGATCAGGACAGGCGCAGCCCCTTGCGCTTGAACAGCGCGGCCCGGGCCGCCTTCGCGACCGGCCGCGACGGATGCTGGCGTCCGATCGCGGCGAGCAGGTCGTTGACCCGCGCCTCGTCCACCCGCTCCAGGTCCTCCACCCAGCGGATCTGCTCCACGTCCGGACCCAGGTCCTGGAGCCGCGCCACGAGCGCCTCCGCGCCCTCTCGATCGAGGGTCACCGCGAACGTGCCGACCAGCATGCCCTGGAGCAGGTCCGTGGGCAGGGTCTCGGGGTCTTCGAAGCCGTGCTGGCTGAGCCACACGAGCGCCTGGCCGCGGACCGGCGAGTCGACCAGGTCGCGCACCACCGGCTCCGCCTCCGGCCCGACCAGGCTGAGCGCGTGGAAAGCCAGCAGGGCCAGGTCGCCGCCGTCCCCGGCCACCTCGCCGAGCCGCAGAGCCGCGACGCCGGGGCCCTCCCGCGCGGCGATCCAGGCGCGGATCTCCGCCTCCGCGGCCTCCAGGGACCGCTCGGCGCAGGCCGCCAGCAACACCTCCGCGGTCGACTCCGCGAACTCCCCCATCACCGGCGCATCCACCCCCTGCGCGCGCAGCCAGCGATTCGTGCCCCACCGACCGAGCGGCGTGAGCGCCACGCTGTCGTCGGTCACCGTGATGGCGCCCAGCTCCACGAGCGGCTCCAGCGTCCAGGTCGTGATGCCCTCCCGCAGCCACGGGCGCGGATCGAGGCCCCCCTGGGTCACGGCGCCGCGCCCGTACTCCAGGTCGAACAGCTCCACCGCGAGATCGCCCACCTGGGTCACCGTCAGCGGCCCGCTCCGGTACAGGTGCATCGGCAGATCCTGGGACAGCTCCTCGAGGTGGTCGTGCGTCCACGAGCCGTGCTCGTCCTTGACCTTGCCCTCCACCCAGGCGGTGAACGCCGCCAGCCAGTCCTCGTTCGGCCGCTTGCCCAGCGCCGTGCCGCGCGCCGTGGCCGATGCCCAGCCCAGGCGCACCTTGATGAACCCCGCGCCGCGCGCCCATCGGAACGACGTGGTCAGCAGGTACACATCGCCGGAGCTCCGGACCGGCCAGGCCAGGTCCCCGTAGCGCGCCTCGAAATCGACCCCCAGCTCGGTCGCCAGCGCTCGACCGTCGGCCAGGTTCAGGTGGCCCTTCTGGGTCAGCTTCCGACGCTGCGCCAGGAACCGCGTGACCGTGGTCAGCCGTCCCAGGGTCACCGACGCGGTCGCGGCCGCGGCCAGCTCGGTCGTCGGCGCGAGCTCCACCACGGGCAGCGGCTCGCGGTCCCCGACCCAGCTCTCCTCGTCGAGGTCGTCAGCGTCGAGATCGTCATCCGGGCGTCCCTGGTCGAAGCCGAGGATCCGATCGCGCTCCGCGATGGGACGCTGGTTGAAGCCCGCCATCCAGCGATCGATGGCGCCCTCGTCGGTGGGGTCCACGCCCTCCGCCATCATCGCGGCCACCACGCGACCCGCGACCCCCCGACGTGACGGATCCACCGCCGCGCTCCGGAACGCGGGTGTCGTCGCATCCACGGCGGTGAGCAGCCGCGACAGGGCCTCGCCGCCCAGCAGCCCCACCCGGTCCAGCCACTCGAGGAACGCGCGCATGTCGCCCGGGACCTCGTCGATGTCCTGGGGGCTGAGGGTCGCCTTCCGGGGCAGCCAGTCGCCCAGGAAGTCCTGGACGTCCCCGCGCGACCAGTCGACGATCCGTCCGTCGCCATACCCCCAGCGATACTCGAGCATCAGTGACGCGACGAACAGGTCCGGCTCCGGCTGGCTGTTCCGGCGATCGGTCTCGTATCGGTCGAGCAGGCTGCGCCGGGCAGCCTCGAATCCCTGTTCCTCGTCGGGCCCGAAGCGCATCCCCCGTCGCATCCCGCAATGCTACGCGAGCGTCGGCTGCGTCTGACGGGCGAACCCTCACTGCCGCACCTGGGTCGGGTGTTGGTACGATGCCTCGCATCATCGGACCGGCACTGCAGCGGAGGGCAGGATCATGGCTCGCCCACTCGGCCTCGCGCGCTCGCTCATCATCGCGACGCTCTCCCTGGCGCTCGTGGCGGCCGTCCCCGCCGCTGCCCAGGACCCCAGCGGAGCGCCCACGGATCGGGGGGTGGTCCCCGCGCTCACCCAGGACGACACGGCCGTCGGTTCCCAGCTGGAGGCGGCGCTGCTGGCCCAGTCGGACCTGCCGAACGGCTTCACCAGCCAGGACGGCATCATCCAGGGGTCGAACTTCGACCTCGACCAGGAGGCGTTCGACGCCAACAACGGCCTGGGGATCGTGTCCCAGGTCTGGCAGCGGTCGTCGGACACGGGTCCGCTGATGGTGTTCGACTTCCGCCTGCTGTTCCCGACGCAGGAGGACGCCCGCAACTACCTGCGCGATGCCGAGGCCGTCATCTCCGAGCGCGACGCCTCCAAGCTCAAGCTCCAGAAGGATGAACCGCCGATCGGAGAGCTCCACCGCCTCTACCAGGGCACCACGGAGGCCTCCGGCATCAAGCTGGCATTCAACAACCACATCTTCACCGTGGGCCCGATGGCGGCCAAGGTCTTCGTGAGCGGCCGCCCCGGCTCCGCGCCGGGGGCCAGGCGCATCGCGGAGGCCGCGGCGGCGAACATGACGGCGGCGCTGGAGGGGGTCACCCCCGAGCCCAGCCCGATCGTGGACCCGACGCCGTCGCCGGTCCCATCGGGCGCGCCCGGTCCGGACGTGTCCTCGATGTTCGAGCCGATCCTGGTGGCGCACGTGGGGTCCGGCGTGGACCCGGCCTCCTGCACGCCGGTCAAGGAGCGCGCGTTCGCCGGTGAGCTGGCCGCCATCTCCTGCCCCATCGGATCGAGTGGCGAGATCCTCACGATGCGCCAGCTGGACTCCGCGGGCTCGCTCGAGGTCGCGTTCGAGTCGTTCAAGGGCAGCACTCCCGGTCAGACGGGAGCCTGTGAGACCACGCCGGCGCTGGAGCCGCGCCTGGATGGCGGTGTCACCGTGGGCCAGCTCGCCTGCTACGACGCGACCGATGGCAGCCGGGTGTTCATCTGGACGGACGATCGCTTCCACCAGATCGCCTGGTTCGTGGCGGTCCAGACTCGGCCGTTCGCCGATCTGTGGGCGCAGTACCTGTCCGCGGGACCCGTGGACATCGGCGGTGAGGCCCCGCGCCCCACGCCGGCGCCGCTGCCCACGCCTGCGCCGACCGTGGCCCCCCTGCCGACCCCGGCCCCGACGGGGCCCGCTCCGACAGGGCCCGCTCCGACGCCCCAGCCGGTCGGCTCGATCCCACCCGGCCTCACCGCCGAGCAGGCTGCGCTCGCGGCGCACGTGCCCGGCAGCTTCGTCGGCTCCTGCCGGCCCACGACCATCAACGTGGATGCGACCGCCAGCGCCGCGCTCCTGTGCACCGTGACCGTGAATGGGGGAGACATCTCCGTGATGTACCAGCAGTTCCCGGACCAGGAGTCGATGGACGCGGCCTACCAGGACGACGTGGAGTATCTGGGCGCCACCCGCGGCAGCGGGGCGTGCAGCGGCGAGTGGCCGGCCGAGAACACCTGGTCGCTGGGCGACCAGGTGGCCGGACGCGTCGCCTGCGGCGAGGTGGGCGGCCTCGCCCGGTCCTTCGCCTGGACCGACGATCGGCTGCTCATCTCCGTCGTCGCGGAGACGTTCGAGGTGTCCCGGGAAGACCTGCACCAGTGGTGGATCAACGATTCCGGTCCGGTCTCCTGATCGCCGGCGCCGCGCCGGCGCATGGATGTGGCTCCCGGATGCTCACCAGGAGGGGTGTGCGGACACCCCTCCGTCGACCACGAGGTCATGCCCCGTGATGAAGCTCGCCATGGGTGACGCGAGGAACACGCACGCCGCCGCCACATCCGACCCCTGACCGAGCCGGCCCAGGGGCGCGGCGCGCAGCCATCTCTGCACCCCCTCCGGCCACGCCTCCTCCAGGCCGCCGCGGTGGATGAGACCGGGGGACACCGTGTTCACGCGGATGCCGCGCGGTCCGTACTCGAGGGCGGCGGCCCGCGCGTGCATGATCACGGCCGCCTTGGATGCCGCGTAATGCGCGTGGCCGTGTGCCGGCTGTGACCCCTCGATCGACGCGACATGGGTGATCGACCCGCCGCTCGCCGCCGCCATCACCCTCGCCGCCGCCTGGGTGCACGCGAACGTGGCCCCGAGATTCGTGTCCACGACGTCGCGCCAGTCCGCCAGCGTCATGCCGGCGAGGTCCTGCACGGGCTGGACGCCCGCGTTGTTGACCAGTGCGTCCAGCCGGCCGAAGCGATCGACGGCGCTCCGGACCACCCGCTCCGCGGCGGCCTCGTCACGGAGATCGGCGTGGACCACGTGCGCGTGCCCGCCGACCGCCTCGATCTCGAGGGCGACCTCCTCCCCGTACGCCCGGTCGGAGCGGACCTGGAGCACGACGCTCGCGCCGGCCGCGGCGAACCCGCGCGCCACGTGCCCGCCGATGCCACGGCTCACGCCCGTGACAAGGGCCACGGTCCCGGACAGGTCGATCATGGGTCCCTCGCGATCATGGGTCGGCGGCCAGGCGCAGACGCTCCAGGCCATCCAGGAGCAGCTCCAGCCCGAACGTGAAATCGACCTCCAGGCCGGGCTCCCCGACCGCGGCGGCCAGCGCCATCGCGCGCAGCGAAGGGTACCGATCCGCCGGGAGGGCAGCGGCGAACTCGGCCGCCAGGCGCTGGGCATCGGCGGGGTCGGACACCCAGGCCAGCTCCTGCATCGCGAAGCCGTACGTGTGGCTGTCAAGCGCCATGAACGCCTTGCCGGCGAGACCGCGCGTGAAGCCCGCATCCATGAGCGTCGCGAGCACCCCGTCGAGATAGCGCAGGCGCGTGGGACCCGGCTGCAGGCGCGACTCCAGGACCGGTCCCGCCCATGGATGGCGCTGCAGCGCGGCGTGGACGGAGATCGCGCTGTGACGGATGGACACACGCCAGTCGTCGCCGGGCTCGGGGACGCTGAACTCCTCGGTCACGAGGTCCGCGAGGCCGTCGAGCAGGTCCTCCTTGCCCGCGACGTGTCGGTACAGGGACATCGCCTCCACCCGCAGCGCCTGTCCCAGCCGGCGCATCGTGACCGCCTCCATGCCGTGCTCGTCGGCCAGGCGGAGCGCGGTCCGCAGCACCTTCTCGCGCGTCAGCGGGGCTCGTCGGCGGCGCGCGGGCCGCTCCACGAGAGGTCGTTCCATGTTCCCAGTCTCCCGGCTCGCCAGGGTCTTGACAACGCTTACGGTGTATGCGTAAGCTTACGACGTACGCGTAAGCTTACACCGTAGGACCACGGATCGGAGGGACCGGCATGCGCGCCATCATCCACGACACCTACGGACCGCCGGAGCGGCTCCGCCTGGAGGACCGGCTGACACCCAGTCTCGCCGCGGGCGAGGCACTGGTGCGGGTCCACGCCGCATCCCTGTTCGCCGGGGACGTGTTCGCGCTGCGCGGTCGACCCCTGATGGTGCGCGCTGCGACCGGCCTGCGCCGACCCAGGCACCCCGTCCCTGGCAGGGACCTGGCGGGAGTGGTGGAGGCCGTGGCGGCGGACGTCACGACGACCCGACCGGGTGACGCGGTGCTGGGCTGGACCCGGGGCTCCATCGCGGAGCTCGTCACGGTCCCCGCCGCCCAGCTCGTGGCGAAGCCCGCCGCGCTCACCTTCGAGGAGGCCGCCGCCGTGCCGGAGGCCGCCATGACCGCCCTCCAGGCATCCGGGACCACGGCCGCGTGGGTCCCGGGATGCGTGTCCTGGTCATCGGGGCAAGCGGCGGCGTGGGCACCTTCGCCGTCCAGATCGCGGTCGCGCTGGGGGCGCGCGTGATCGCCGCCGTGAGCAGCCGCAACATGGAGCTGGCGCAGGCCATCGGCGCATCTGAGGTGGTGGACTACACGCGCACCGATCCGGCCACGACCGGCCCGTACGAGGTCATCCTCCAGGCCGCCGGCACGGCCTCGCCGCGCCACCTTCGGCGTGCCCTCGCGCCCGGGGGAACGCTCGTGCTGAGCAGCGGCCAGGGTCGCCTCAACGGCGTCGGCCGGATTCTCCAGGCAGTGCTGCTCGATCCCCTTGTGAAGGAGCGGCTCGCGGTGTTCACGACCAGGGAGAACGGCGCGGACCTCGCGACCGTCGCCGGGATGCTGGCGGACGGCCGCATCCGGCCGGTCATCGATCGGACCTATCCGCTCTCCGAGACCCCCGCCGCGTACCGCCACCTGGAGACGGGCCACACCCGCGGCAAGATCGTCATCGCCATCTGAACGCAGGCCGTCGTCGGGGCGGTCGAAGGAGGTCGTCATGGTCGGGCCGACGGTCACCCTCATCGGGTCGGGCGTCATCCTCGCAGGTGTCGCCAGCGTCGTCTTCGGCGTCGTGTATGTGCTCGGGATGCGCGCCAAGTGGCCCGCCGTCACGCGGGTCGTCATCGGTCTGTCCAGACGCTGGGTGAACCCGGGCCAGCTGCGCGTGGCGGGTCAGCCGGGGGTCCGCACCGGCGTCGTGCGACACCGCGGTCGGTCGAGCGGCCGGGCGTATGCCACGCCGGTGGACATCCTCCCGTGGGAGGACGGCTTCGTGATCGCGCTGCCCTACGGCATGCGCTCGCAGTGGGTGCGCAACGTCCTTGCCGCAGGCAGGGCGGAGGTGATCGCGGACGGGCGCGCGTGGGCGGTCGATCGACCGGAGCTGGTGCCGACCGACACGGTCATCGATGCCTTCGGGTCCGGCGACGGGCGCCTGTTCCGACTGTTCCACACCGACCGCTGCCTGCGCCTCCGACGCGGCGCCGAGACGGGGCCGGTGCCCGCGGCGGCCTGAGCATGGCTGCCGAGCGACCTGGTCGTGCCTGGCGTCCGGACCACCGTCGCCGCAGGATCATCGTCTGCCGCCGGGACGTCGGGCGTCGCCGGACCATCCTCTGCCGCCGGGTCCGTCACCCGGCGCGGAGCACCCCGAGCAGTCGGGTCACCTCCGACGCCACCGCCGCGCGGCCGGCCCCCTGGTAGTGGCGCGGATCCACCTGCTCCGGGTTCATCATCAGCCAGTGGCGGACCACGTCGGTGTAGACGTGGTTGAGGTGGGTCGCGATGTTGATCTTGGTCATGCCTGCCTCGATCGCGCGGCCGAGCTCCCCGTCCGGCACGCCGCTGCTGCCATGGAGCACGAGGGGCACGGCCAGCGCCGCCCGCAGCCGGGCGATGAGCGGCAGGTCCAGCGACGCGGTCCGGCTGGTCATCGCGTGGCTGGTGCCGACCGCCACGGCCAGCGCGTCCACGCCGGTGGCCGCCACGTAGGCGACGGCCTCATCGGGATCGGTGCGGGCGCCGGGAGCATGGACACCGTCCTTGCCGCCGATCTCGCCCAGCTCCGCCTCCACCCAGACGCCCCGGACGTGGGCGGCATCGACCACCGCGCGCGTCCGCCGGACGTTCTCCGCGTAGCTGGAGCGGGACGCGTCGAACATCACCGAGGGGATGCCCAGGTCGATCGCCTCCTCCACCAGCGCCTCGGATTCCGCGTGGTCCAGGTGGACGCTCGCGGGGACGCGCGCGTGACGGGCGAGCGCGAGGGTGGCGGCCGCGATCGGCTCCAGGCCGCCGTGGTATCGCACGCAGTTCTCGCTGATGGCCAGGATCACCGGCGTGCCGGCGGCCTCCGCGCCGAGCACCAGGGCCTCGGCGTGCTCGATGCCGATGACGTTGAAGGCACCGACCCCCCGACCCGCCGTGCGCGCGGCGGGGACGATGTCATGGGCGCGGACGAGCGGCATCTGGGGCTCCTCGGGAGGTGGGTCGCGACGGGAGGTCCAGCGCGAGCATGGCGGCACCCAGCGTGCCGGCGCGATCGCCGAGCCCGGCCGCGACGATGCGGGGAAGGGGCAGGAACGTGCGCCGCGCCTCGACGGCGGCGCGCAGCGGGCCCAGGAGCAGCTCGCCCGCGAGCGACAGACCGCCGCCGATCACGACCACCTCCGGGGCGAGCACCAGGTTCACGGTCGTGATGGCACCCGCGAGCGCGGCGACGGCCTCGTCCCACACGGCCTGCGCCAGGGGGTCGGTGCCGGCGGCGACGAGCGCGGCGACCTCGCGGGAGCCGACCGCCGCAGCAGTGGGCGGGTCGGTGCGGGCGGCGTAGCGACGGCCCACGCTCGCGGCGCTCGCCACGGTCTCCAGGCAGCCGACCTGCCCACAGCCGCAGCGGTCGCCCGCCGGGTCCACCTGGAGATGCCCCACCTCGCCCGCCCAGCCGCCCGCGGAGAGGAGTCGGCCGTCCGCGATGATGGCGCCCGCGATGCCGAAGCCGAGGGGCAGGAACAGCATCCCGCGCGCGCCGCGGCCCGCCCCGAGTCGATGCTCGGCGAGCGCGCCGGCGCGGACGTCGTGTCCCAGTGCGACCGGCAGGCCGGCGCGCCGACCGAGGATGTCCGCGAGCGGCAGGTCCCGCCAGCCCAGGTTCGCGGAGTACCGGGCGATGCCGGCCGCCTCATCGACGATGCCGGGCACCACGACGCCTGCGGCTCCCGGCGCACGGTCGCCCACGGCTCCCGCCGCTCGGTCACCGGCGGCGGCGCGCAGCTCCGCGAGCACGCCCTCGATGGCATCGACCACCGCCTCGGGGTCGCCGTCGCGCGGCGTCGAGCGGCGGGCCTCGGCCGTGATGCGCAGGTCGTGCGTCACGAGCGCGCCTTTGATGGTCGTGCCGCCCACGTCGATCGCGGCCACGACCGGGCCGTCGAGAGCAGCTGGCGCCGCGAGGCCCGCTGGCGCCGCGAGGTCGACTGGCTCCACATGCGTCCGCATCACTCGGTCCCCGGGGCCTACTTGACCGAGCCTGCCGTCAGACCCCCCACGAGCCACTTCTCGATGAGCACGAACAGGATCACCACCGGCACGATGGCCACCAGCGAGGAGGCGAACAGGTACTGCCACTGGACGTCGTACAGGCCGATGAACACGGTCACGCCCACGGTCAGCGGCTGGACATCGGGCGTGCCGGTGAGCGTGAGCGCGATCACGAACTCGTTCCACGCCGCGATGAACGTGAAGATCACGGCCGTGACGATGCCCGGCATCGCAAGCGGGATGGTGATCCGGCGCAGGGTGCCCAGCCGGCCGCATCCGTCGATCGCGGCGGCCTCCTCCAGCTCCACGGGGATCGTGGAGATGTAGCCGCTCATGATCCAGATGGAGAACGCCAGGTTGAACGCGGCGTTCACGATGATGAGCGCAAGGTACGAGTTCACCAACCCGAAGCCCACGAACTCGCGGTAGATGCCGATGACGAGCGCCGTGGGCGCGAACATCTGGGTCGCGATGACGAGAAGCAGGAACGCGCTCCGTCCCCGGTAGCGGTGGCGCGCGGTGTAGTACGCCGCGGGCAGCGAGACGATGAGCACCACGAGCGTCGAGAACGTGGAGATGATGATGCTGCTCTTGAGGTACCCACCCACGGGCGCCTCGGTCCAGACCTTGATGAAGTTGTCCCAGGCGAAATGGCTGGGCAGGAACGTGGGCGGGATCTGGAACAGCTCGTCGGCGGGCCGCAGCGCCGTGAGCAGCATCTGGAGGTAGGGCGCCAGGAACAGGAACGCGATGAGGTAGGCCAGGCCCGCCGTGAGGGCCTTGCGCAGGGGGGTGCGGGTCAGCGCGTCGGTCATTGGTCGCGCCACCGCACGGTGCGCAGGTAGAGCGCCACGATGACCAGGATGATCGCGAAGTTGATCACCGCCATGGCGCCCGACTGGCCGATGTTCTGGTTCTTGAAGGCCAGCTTGTACATGAACGTGGTGGTCGTGTCGGTGGTGTAGCCCGGCCCGCCCTTGGTCATCACCCAGATGATGGGGAAGGAGTTGAACACGTTGATGACGTTGATGAGCGTCGCCACCATCAGGGCGGCCCGCAGCAGCGGCAGCGTGAGCGCGCGGTAGGCCTGCCAGCCGGTGGCGCCGTCCACGCGTCCGGCCTCGTAGATGTCATGGGGGATCGCCTGCATGCCCGCCAGGATCACGTAGGTCGTGAACGGCAGGGACACGAACACGGCCACCGCCATCATCCAGATGAAGGACGTGCTCGCGTCGCCCAGCCAGGCGACCGGCTCCGATATGAGCCCGAACGTCTCGAGGATGAGGTTCGTGACACCGTAGTAGGCGTCCAGCATCCAGCGCCAGATGGTCGACGTCATGACCACCGACGCGGCCCACGGGATGATGAGCGCCCAGCGCACCAGGCGCCGTCCCGGGTAGCGCGCATCGAGCAGCAGCGCCAGGCCCAGCGACAGCAGGATCGTGACGCCCACGACCACGACGACCCACACGATCGTCCGGGTGAGGACACCCGGCAGCTCGGGATTGGCGAGCAGCTTCTGGTAGTTGTCGGGGAACGCCCAGCCCTTGGTCAGGCCGGAGATGCTGATCTTGAGCAGCGAGGTCTGGAACATCTCCCAGGCCGGCCACAGCACGACCCCGAAGATGAGGATGAGCGCGGGCCCGATCCAGGGCAGCGGCCCCAGGTCGATGCGCCGTCGACGCCCGGGGCCGGCCGGCGCAGGCGCGTCGGACGCCGATGCCGTCGCGGTCCCCCTGTCACGCTCGGTGAGCGCGTCCGTCACGGTCCAGCTCCCCCGGAAACCGTCGTGGGGGCCCCGCCAGCGGCGGAGACCCCCACGCGCGTGTTCCGGATGCTAGCGAATCAGCCGCCGGTCGCGACGGCCTGGATCGCGTCCAGCACCGCCTGCGGGTCGGCGCCCTGGACGCCGGTGCCGATGGTCTGCTGGACCTGGCCCTGGACGGCCGGCCAGTTGGCCTGGTCGCCGGGGTAGAACACGGCCGTCGGCAGGACGTCGACGAACGGCTTCATCGCGGGGTCCGCCGACACCACGGGCGCCGCCGAGAGGGTCGCGGGCAGGAAGCCACCCGCGGCCTTCAGGAAGGCGGCGTAGTTGTCGGGCTGGAACAGGTGGGTCAGGAAGCCCTGGATGCCCGCCTGGTTGTTGTCCTTCTTGAAGCCGAAGAAGTAGTCCTGGACGCCCAGCGTCACGGACTGCTTGCCGTCGTTGGCGATGAACGGCGAGACCTGATACGGCACGGACGCGCCGGCCTTCTCCATGACCGAGGGCAGGAAGATGGCGCCGTTGGTCATGGCGGCCTTGCCCTGGTAGAACAGCGGCCATGCGCCGTCGGTGCGGTTCGTGGTGGCCGGGCTGGCCTGGGTGCAGCCCTCATCGACGAGCTGCTTGAGGAACGTGAGGGTCTCGACGTTCTCGGGGCTGTTGACGACCCACGCGCCGTCCTTGAAGTAGCCGCCGCCGTTGCCGCCCGCCCAGATGAAGAACTCGGCCTGGGCCTCCTCGGGACCGAGGGGCATGGCCAGCGGGATGATGTCCGGCGTCGTCTCCTTGATCTGCTTGCACGCGGCGAGCAGCTCCGACCAGGTCGCCGGGACCTTCTCCACGCCGGCTGCGGCGAGCAGGTCCGGGTTGGAGAAGAACAGGCGGTCCGACGCGAGGTCCGGCACCGCGTAGGCCGTGCCCTCGTACTTGGAGTTCTCCATGAACGCCGGGATGATGTCCGCGAGGACCTCCGGCGACACGATCTGGTCCGCGGGGTAGAGCAGGTCATCCGCCGCGAAGCTCGCGAAGTAGTTGAGGTTCGCGATGTCCGGCATCTGGCCGGTCTGGACCAGGGTCTTGATCTTCTGGTCGATGTCGTTCCAGGAGACGACCTCGACCTGGACGTCGTACTGCGGGTTCGCCTCCTCGAAGCTCGCCGCGAGCTGATCGAAGTAGGGCTGCATGTCCGTCGTGTACTGCGCGGCGATCATGGAGATCACCTGCTTGTCCTGCGCGGACGCGATGCTCCCGACACTCAGCGCGAGCGTGGCGGCGGCCCCCACGGCCACCAAACGGACGGATCGATTCATGGGCTTTCCCTGTCCTCCAGCTTCCGACTGTCTGGCCGGCGGCCCGGGCCGCGCTCCTCCGCGCGCCCCGGGGTCGATGCTCGACGACGTCCGCGGCCGGTCGGCTGCGTGCATCATCGCGCATCCACTTTGTAAAGGCAACGTACTTTCTTGGGATTCTCAGCCGTTGGTGACGAGCAGCTTCCCCCGGGCCTCGCCGGAGGCCAACAGACGGTAGGCGTCCGGCACCGCCTCGAGCGGGTGGACCGAGTCGATGACCGGCCGAACCGCGCCATCGCGCACCAGCCCCAGGACCGTCCGCAGGTCGGCCGCATCGTTGGGCTTCCACTGGAGCATCAGGCCCAGCGACCGTGGGCGGGCCACCAGCGACAGCAGTGGTCCGAGTGCCATGCCCTGGAGGATGCGCGGCGTGGACGGGCCGCCGAACGTGGTGTAGCGCCCGGCCGGCGCCAGGACCGCCAGCCAGTCGAGAACGGACCGGTTGCCGGCCGCATCCACGATCGCGTCGTACCGCCGACCATTCCGGAACACGTCCTCGCGCGTGTGGTCGATGACTCGATCGGCCCCCAGGTTCCGGACGATGTCCAGCTTGGCCGTTCGCGCCACGCCGGTCACCTCGGCCGCACCTGCGATCTTGGCCAGCTGGACCGAGAACGGGCCGGTGCAGCCGGACGCGCCATTGACCAGCACCCGCTTGCCCGACGCATCCGGCCAGGCGCCCACCATCCGCAGGCCCTGGAGTGCGATCAACGCCGACTCGGGGAGCGTCGCGGCATCCTCCAGCGAGACGCCGTCGGGAATGCGGTGCCATGCTCGTTCCGGGGCCTTGGCGAGCTCCGCGAAGGCACCCATGCCGTGCTCTGTCAGGTTTGCGGTGACGCGATCGCCGGGTCGCAGGCTGGTCGCGTTGGAGCCGACCGAGACGACCTCGCCCGCCGCGTCCAGGCCCACCCTCCTGATGCGCGGGCGGCGCATGCCCACCACCACCCGGGAGATCGCGGGACGCGCGGTCAGGTAGTCCAGGTCGGCGTGGTTGAACGAGGCGAACCGGATGCGGACCACGACGTCGTCCGCGGTGGGGACCGGGTCGGGGACGGTCTCCAGGCGCAGCACGTCGGGCGATCCGTAGCGGTCGCGGATCCAGGCACGCATGGTCCGCGATGCTAGCGCACCGCGCGACGGACGCCGCGGACACGAAGCTGCCCGGATGAACCTTCGTCTCGGCCCTTGGCTCGTCGCACCGAGCTGACGCTCTGCGCTGACGATCCTGGCGTTCTCGTCGGCCCATCCGGGCAGGGATGACGATAGGGGTCGACCGCCGATGGAGGCAAGCGGGTTGTCCACGAGTCGGCGAAGATGTCGCGCGGCTGTCCACCGCGTGTCCCCAGCGGCTGTGAATCGACGGCGCCTGGCGTGCCCAGCCGCGTGATGGCGGATGGTCCCGTGTGCGTGCGACGCGGGCGCGGAGACGGCCTGCCGCCCGAGGCCTGCCGCCCGCCGTCCGCCTCTGCCCGCCGTCCGCCTCTGCCCGGCGCCGCCCGCGGCCCGGCGCCCGCCTCGGCCCGCGGTCCCTGTCTGGACACCGCCGCGCACACGAAGGTGCCCGGATGAACCTTCGTTCGATGCCTTCCCCGCTGCGCCCGGGCTCACGCCCCGCGCCTGCGGTGGTCCGCCCCGCCTGGGACTCGCGTCCCCGCGCTGTGCGGTCGGGCCGCTCCGCTCCGGGCTTGCGCCCCGCGCCTGCGGTCCCTGGCTACTGTCGTCGGCCCCTCCGGGCAGAGATGACGATACGCGTCGTCCGGCGATGAAGGCAAGCGGGTTGTCCACGACTTCCGAGGAACGCGCCGCGTCTATCCACCACCCATCCCCAGTGACGGTGCACGAACGCCGGGCAGGGCACCGACGATGGTGGTAGGCCGCCACGCCCGCGAGCCCGGCCGCGTATCCTCGGGTCCAGTGAGCGCAGCCCTCGTCGCCTTCCTCGTGTCCATCGGTGCCGGCGGGTTCGGCGCCCTCGTGGGCATCGGTGGCGGGCTCATCATCGTGCCGGTGCTGTCCACGCTCCTGGGCTACGACATCAAGGCCGCCATCGCCGCGAGCCTGATCGGGGTCATCGCCACCAGCGTGGCGGCGAGCGGCCACTACATCGCCGCGGGCGTCGCGGACCGGCGCCTGGGTGTCACGCTGCTGGTGGCCACGGCGCTCGGCGGCCTGACGGGCGGCGTCGTGGCGCGCTTCCTGGACGGCCGCCTGCTCGCCCTGCTGTTCGGCGTGCTGCTGCTGTTCGTGGCCCTCCAGATGACCCGACAGCTGCGCGGGTCCGCGGGCCTGGTCCACGCCGCCGCGACCACCGGATCGCACACGCTGCGGTCCAGCTACGTCGAGCCGTCCACGGGACAGACCGTGGTCTATCGTGCGGCCCGGCTGCCGCTCGGGTCCGCCATCAGCTACGTGGCGGGCAACATCTCGGGGCTCCTGGGCGTGGGCGGTGGGATCATCAACGTGCCCACCATGAACGTGGTGATGAGCGTGCCCATCCGTGTCGCGACGACGACCTCCACGTTCATGCTCGGCGCCACCGCCGCGACGAGCGCCATGGTCTACACGTCCACCGGGCAGCTGGACCCGCTGCTCGCGGCGCCGGTCGCGCTCGGCGTGTTCCTTGGGGCGCGCTCCGGGGCGCGGCTGTCGCACCGGGTCAGTCCCCGCCAGCTGCGCATCACGTTCATCCTGGTCGCGCTGTTCTTCGCGTTCCAGATGTTCCTCAAGGTCGCGACGTGGGGACAGGCGTGACGCCGCAGCCACCGGTCGGCATCCCGGCACGCCCCGGCAGCCGTGCCACGCGCCTGTCGCTCGCGGTGGGCACCACCCTCAGCGTGGTCTGCTTCGGCGTGGCCCTCGCGCTCGCCTTCGCCGGTCGACCGGAGGGCGGGGGGCCCATGGCGGACCTGGGTGCGGTCATCGCCTCCGCGGCGGCGCTGGAGTCCTGGGGCTGGGCCACGCTGGGCACCTATGCCGTCATCGCGTCGCCGGTGGCCGCGATCGCGACGACGGCCCTGGAGCACGCGCGAGTCCATGACCGGCGCACGGCGTGGACCGCGGCCGCGGTGCTCGGCATCCTGGGAGCGAGCCTCGCGATCTCGCTGCTGGGCCGCTGACGGGGGACTCGTCTGACGGGAGTCCCGTCGATCACGCGTCGCCGAGCATGGCCCGAGCCGCCAGCCCCGGCGGCAGCGACCCGCTCCGGGCGAGGTCGTCATGGAAGGTGCGCAGCACCGCGGGGTCCAGGTCCGCGATGGCCGTGTCCCCCAGTCCGCGCTTCGCCAGCCATCTCGTGCGGATGTCCAGGATGGCGAGACAGCCCGTGAGGTACGCGCTCGCCTGCGTGGGCCACCAGGCATACCGTCCGATCTCCGCGCGGGCGGTCGGCTCGGGCATCGCGAGGCGCTCCACGAGGAAGTCGACCCCCTCCTCGAACGTCATCTCACCCAGGTGCAGGCTGGTGTCGATGATGATGCGGGCGGCCCGGAAGATCGTCGCCTCCAGGTGATACAGCTCCTGGAGCGGATCCCCGAAGAAGCCGCGCTCGCGCATGACCCGCTCCGCGTAGAGCGCCCAGCCCTCGTTGAAGTAGGGCGTGGACAGGACGCGCCGGAGCTTCGGGGCGTGGATGCGGCGCATCACCAGGTGCCAGTGGTGGCCCGGGTAGGCCTCGTGGACGGCGGTCGTGGGGATGCCGCCGTGGTTGTTGTTCTCGAGGCGGCTGTCGATCTCCTCCGGGCTCGCCCCGTCGGGTGCGTACGGCACGAAGAAGTGGCCGGTGAGCGAGTCCGAGAACGCGGGCGGCGCCATGTACGACGCGACGCCCAGCACGGGACGCTGGAACACGGGAGACGGCTCGACCGCGCAGTGCTCTCCCTCGGGCAGGCTGACCAGGCCCTCGTGCGCAAGGAAGTCGCGGGCGCGCTCGGTCCACACCTCGTAGACCTGGCGCATCGCCTCCTCCGTGAGCGGATGGTCCTTGTTCGCGCGAGCGATGACCTCGTGCCAGTCCGGCGTACCCGCGATGCGGTCGGCGAGGGCGCGCATCTCCGCGTCCAGCCGGTCGAACTCGCGGCGGCCCAGGTCGCGCAGGCCGCGGGCGTCATAGGGGAGGGCCTCGCGCTCCCCGAGGATGGCGCTGTAGCGCTGCTCTCCGAACACCCAGGACCCGTGCGCCTCGTTCGCGAAGGCACCCAGGAACGCCGCCCAGCGGTCCAGCGCCTCAGCCACCGGCTCGCCCGCGGCGCGCAGGCGATCACGCAGCTCGGGCGCCGTCGCCTCCGCGGGCAGCAGCTCGCGGACGTAGCGCGCGGTGCTCCTCGCGGAGGCCAGCCCGCGGTTGACGATGATGGGATGGGCGAGCGCCGGGTCCAGGTTGGCGTGACCGTGCTCCAGCAGCGCGGGAGCGAGCGCCAGCCGGGCGCAGGCCGCCTCGACTAGGTCCTCCTCCGGGCGCAGGCGATGGAGGAACAGCGTGAACAGCCCGTTCGAGATGGGCCCCGAGTAGACGAGCGGGTCGCGCCTCCAGCCCTGCCACTCCGCCAGGACCAGGCGACCCCGGAGCATCGCGATCGCGAGGTCGCGGTCGATGCGCTCGTCCGCGCTCAGCTCGGTGTCCGGCAGCGCCGCGAATCGGGCCAGGAACGCCGCCCAGTCGGACTCGCGCAGCTCGAAGGCGGTCGCCGAGAGGTCGTCGAGGAGGTCGTCGTAGCCGGTCAGCCCGAGGCTGCTGGCCAGGGTGGGCGAGTGGCGGTACTCGGTCTGAAGGAAGTCGTCGACCAGCTGGGCGAGCGTGGTCATGGCGGGGTCTCCTCCCGGGTGCGGCGGTCGGCGGTCAGGGGCGCCGTGGTCAGGGGGCTCGGCGGTCGACGAATCGGCAGCGCGGCGCGACGGGGCAGCTGTCGCATGCGGGCCGCCGAGCGTGGCAGGTGCGCCTGCCGTGCTGGATCAGGTTGACATGGCCTTCGTACATCCGGTCTGGCTCCAGCATCGCGAGATACAGCTCGTGGGCGTCATCGGCGGTCGCCTTGGGCGGGATGAGGCCGATGCGATGGCTGACCCGCTCGACATGCCGATCGACGGGCATGAGCGGGGCGCCGAAGCTGAACAGCAGCACCACGCTGGCGGTCTTGCGGCCGATGCCGTCGATCCGGGTGAGCCAGTCGCGCGCGTCTCGGGCGGGCATGTCGCCCAGGAATTCCAGGGAGTGGCTGCCGGTCTGCTCCCGGATGGTGCGCAGGGCGGCCTGGATGCGAGGTGCCTTGACGTTCGCCAGGCCACCCGGACGGATCGCCTCCACGAGGTCCTCGATGGGGGCGGCCTCCACCGTGTCCCAGTCGGGGGCGGTGGCGTCGTCCAGGCCGATGCCGCCCCAGCCGGGACGGTTGATCTTGGGACCGGGTGTGTCGGGGGTGGGGGCAGCCCCGGTGTCGGTGCCGGCGCCGGTGCCGGTGTCGGTTCCGGCGTCGGTGCCGGCGTCGGTGCCGGTGCGGAGCGGGGAGGTCTCGGTGCCGGTTCTCGTGTGGCGCGGGGTGGTCCCCCCCGACCCGGGCCATGCTGCTCTGGGCATCGAGGGGTCGGGAGCCTGCCGTGGGTAGGCGCGGCGGAGGCTCTCGAAGGCCTGTTCGGCGTTGATGTCCGCGGAGTTCTGGGAGAGGATCGTGAGCACGAGCTCGGAGGTGGGGTCGTGGACCCGTTGCCATGTGGGCACGCCGTACGCGTCGCTGAGCACGCCAAGCACGAACGGGACGAGGCCGGGGCGGGTGCGGGCCAGCGTGCGGACCCACGCCTTGGCCGGGTCGGCGGGCTTCCGACGTCGGGTGGCGGGGTTCCGGGTCTTCAGGGGTCTCGCGGGCTGTGCCGTGCCGCGGCGATTCGTCGGGGGTGGTGCGCCGGGCGTCGCCGAGCCGGGCGTCGCCGAGCCGGGCGTCGCCGAGCCGGGTGTCGCCGAGCCGGGCGTCTTGACATCAGATGTCGTGGCGTCATCTGTCGCGCGGCGTCTGGCAGACGGCCTGGGCTGGCCCGAAGCGGCGGGCGGGGTCCGCGGCGCCGACTGAGGCGGCTCGGGCTTGGCTGGGTCCGTCACCTGCCGATCATGGCACGGCTGGCCCGGGATCGCGGCCGTGCCGGGCCGTCCGCCGATGGCCAGCGGAACGGCTCGACCGGCAGCGGTGGCGCGTCTCGCCGCGGGCACATGGTCGACATGTCGACCGGGATTCGGGCCGCCGCGGTCTGCACGGCTCACCCCCCGCGCCGGCCGACATGTCGACCGGGATCCGGGCCGCCGCGGTCCGTGGCGCGTCTCGCCGCAACACACGGTCGACATGTCGACCGGGAACCGTGCCGTCTGGGCCGGTCGCACGGCTCACCTCCCGCACCGGTCGACATGTCGACCGGGATCCGGGCCTCCTGGGCCGGTCGCACGGCTCACCCCCCGCGCCGGCCGACATGTCGACCGGGAGGGCAAGCATCGAGGCAGATCCGATGCCGTCACGGCCCCCGACGGTCGACATGTCGACCACGAGAAGAAAGTCGTGGCGCGTGAATCAGCCGTCCGAGTGAACCATTCGGGCCCGAGATCCCCCATCATCTGCGAGCGCGGCCAGATGCGTCGCGTCATCACCGGAGGCCCGATGCAGCGGGACCTGGTGGATCGAGCGATGGCGGGCGATCACGAGGCGTTCTCAGAGCTGGCTCGTCTCGTGGTTCGTCGGCTCTACGTCGTCGCTCGGCTCATCCTCCGCGACTCGGATCGGGCCGAGGACGCCACCCAGGAGGCGCTGTTCGTCGCCTGGCGCGACCTGCGCGCGCTCCGGACCAGGACCGCTTCGAGGCCTGGCTGCATCGGCTGCTGGTCCGAGAGTGCTACCGCCAGGCGCGTGGCGAGCGTCGGCGCAGCGAGGTCGAGGGTCGTGTCCGGCCCATCGCCCAGGTGGACGACCCGAGCCAGCTGAACGCCCCTCGGGACGAGCTCCAGCGCGGCCTTGCCCGCCTGACGGTCGAGCTGCGCACGGCGCTGGTGCTGCACCACTACCTGGGCTACTCATTCCCGGAGATCGGCGATGCCCTGGGCATCCCGACCGGCACCGCCAAGTCCCGTGTCCATCGGGCCACCCAGCTCATGCGCACCGCCATCGCGGCCGATGCACAGGCGCCGAGAAGCCCGGGAGGACGGACGGCATGAGCAGCCCGACACCCGATACCGATCGGATCCTCGCTGACCTGTTCGCGGAGGCCGCTCCGCCGCACGAGCCACCCCTGCTGATCCCCGCCCTGCTGGCGCGCACCGCCCTGACGCGGCAGCGACCCGCCTGGCGCATCCCCTCGCGGTGGTTGCCCGCGACCCTCGCGTGGCGGCCCCGCACCCATGGAAGGTCGAACGACATGTTCTTGGCCATGCGGCTCGTCACCCTGGGCGCCATCCTGGCGCTGAGCGGTGGCCTGCTGTTCACCAGTGTCACGCTCAGCCCCTCGCCCGCGGTTCCAACCCCGTCTCCCTCGCCGATCCCGCTGCCGGTCGGTGATCTCGAGGCCGGCGCGACCTACGCGATCGACATGGGTCTCCCCCAGCGCCTCATCCTGACCGTACCGGCACCCGGCTGGTTCACCATCGACCCCACGTTCCTGGGTAAGAACGAGATCACCGATGTGCAGCCCGGTGCGGGTTCACCGAGCTACTACGACGTCACGCTGATTCCATAACTGGTCGAGAATCTTCACGCCGATCCCTGCCGTTGGATGGGGAGTGTCTTGGCACCTGCGGTCGGGCCGACCGTGGACGACCTCGCTGCGGCCTTGATGAACGAGCCACTGCAGAACGCATCCTCGGTCACGGATGTCGCTCTGGCGGGCTACGCAGGCAAGAAGGTCGAGCTGTCCATTCCGGAGGATGTCAATCCCGCCACGTGCTTCAGCGGGAACTACGGCCGATGGTTCACCGCTGATCCGAGCGACTACGGCCCGTTCACGTACGGCTCTGGCCAGCGCGATACGGTGTACGTCCTCGATGTCGACGGCACACGCTGGGTGATCGATGCGAATCACGTGCCCGGCACCTCGGACGCCGATCTCGCCGAACTTGACCAGCTCATCACGTCGCTCCGCTTCGAGCCGGTGGTGAGCCCATCGCCGAGTCCGTCCGCGACGTCCTGACAGGCACTCGCACGGGTCAGGCGGAACCGCGCGGCACCACCCAGCGGTGCGCCTGACCCGTGATCGTCGCGATTCGCTCGAAGTCCTCGTCGTAGTGCACCAGCGTCAGGCCGACGTGCCCCGCGACGGGCGGCGATCAGCGCGTCCTGCCGATCAGTCGATCACCACGGCCGACCCGACCACCAACATCCTCAACATCGGACGCGGGGACACGCTGGTCGGCCTCACCCTGTGGGTGGTCGAGGCCGGTGAGACGGTGCCGATCTCGA
This sequence comes from Chloroflexota bacterium, assembly GCA_034436555.1. Classification (GTDB taxonomy): domain Bacteria; phylum Chloroflexota; class Limnocylindria; order Limnocylindrales; family CSP1-4; genus JAFMJV01. Next base: position 44,666 of record DAOTUU010000060.1, read on the forward strand.
GCGCGGAGGCGCTCGTGGCTCACGTCAGATCGCTTCCCAGCTCGAGGCGGTCGGGCAGCACCTCGAACGCCCGCTCGCGCCGAGGGCCATACCGGAAGATCCGGAAGTCGGCGTCGAGCGTGGCGGCCCGGGTGATACCGAGGCGTTGCATCACCGCGAAGCTCGTGCGGTCGACGATCGAGAACGGCTGATCACTGTACGCATCGCCGATCGCCCAAGCCACCGCGAGGTCCGCATCGATCACGGACTCCACCTGGCACGCTCCTGACCGGATGGACCGCCACCACTGCTCGGCACTCGCTCGGCCGAGACGTCGCTGGAGCAGGAGCCAGCTCTCCACCAGGACGTGATCGGAGGTCAGCAGCGACTCCCCCGAGCCAAGCGTCGCCTTGGCTGCGGCATTCCCCGCGTCCGAGCGGTCCGCTGCCGCGTAGAACACCGAGGTGTCGACAAACAGGGTCACCGGATCGGTCGGCTGACCCCGGCCTCGACCGCCTCCCCCACGTATCGATCCTTGTGCCGGCCCACATCGGAACCGCCCGAGTCACCAACATCGAAGAGGGACCGTACGTCTGCCACGCTGGCCCCTCGATCGTCAAGGTCGCGCTTCACCAGTTCACGGACATATGCGGCGAGCGAGATGCCAAGCTCGCTGGATCGGCGCCGAGCCTTGCGCAGGTCCTCGGGATCCAGTGTGATCTGCGTTCGTGCCATCATGATGGTATCCAAGGTAGCACGGAGCGCCAGACCGGGCGTGGTCGTGACTCAAGGTCCTCCTTGGGCCCGCCAAGGCCGGCTCACCGCCTGGTTCCACCGCCCGGATCACGTGTGGCACGCGGGGCTACCGGTGGAGGAATACCGGTCGGACGACGTGTGGGACGAGAGCCGCCATCGACACCCTCTCCACGTCGGGCACCTCGGATGCGGACCTCGGCGAGGCCGAGCAGATCGTCGCGATCCGCTCGAAGTCCTCGTCGTAGTGCACCAGCGTCAGGCCGACCCGCACCGCCACGGCAGCGATCAGCGCGTCCGCGATGGGGACGCTCTAGTGAGACCCGCCGGTGACGGCCGCCAGGCCACGAAACGTGTCGCGGGCGCGATCCCAGTCTGCCGGTGTCGCTCGAGCACAGCTCCGCTCGGTGCTCCAGGGAGATGGCGGCGAGATGCACGCCCGTGGTGACCTGCCCTGGAGCCCGATCGCCTCGCATCAGCTCCTTCACGAGGTCCAGATGCCTGGGCCCCGGGCCCACAGGGACGACATTGGGCCGCGCGAGCCAGGAGCGCACATGGCCGATCGCCTCTGTGGGCAGGAACGGGTCGACGAGCACGGTCCTGCTCGTGGCGAGCCGGAGGGAGCCCAGGATGACCACCCACGCGAGACCCACCGGGCGTGCAGACGACAGCGACGCCTCCCACCAGTCGCGGGCGCGTTCGTGATGCGGCGCGCTGGCGTTATAGGCGAAGACGGGCAGGTCGACGTCCGGGTGGATCACCGACCGGCGGCTCGACGGCCGAGCACTTCGGCGAACGTCTCCTCGTCCAGCTCGTCGAGCAGTCGGTCGAGCCGCATCGGGTCGACGCCCGCCCGAAACCCCGCCGCCTTGGGTGTCACCCGGAACGGAGGAGGAACGGCCGACGGCGCCTGATCGGCACGGAGCCCGGCACGGATCGCGTCGTTCACGACCTGCCTGAAGTCGCCCCGGTCAGGCGCTGGCCTGGTCGAGCGAGTACGCCACGTCGTCATCGAGGGTGATCGTGGTGCGCATGACAGACAACATGATGCGTGGAGCCGATGATCACAAGTTGCTTGAGGGGGACAGACCGGACAGAGGCCCGGGACCCCGGTCTACCCGCCCAGCGACACCAGCCGCGCGACCCGCTCCGCCGCCCGCTCCAGGGGCGCCGCGCCCGCGGCGATCGCCTCCTCCACGGTGAGCGGCCGCTCCACGACCGGCACCGTCACGCAGCCCACCTCGCGCAGTGCCGCCTCCCCGGCCGGCAGCACGCCGCCACCGAACGCCACACAGCGCACCCCGGCCTCCGCGGCCTGTCGCGCGACCCCCAGCGCGGTCTTGCCGAACGCCGTCTGCTCGTCGATCCGCCCTTCCCCGGTGAGCACGAGATCGGACGCCGCCAGCCGTTCCGAGAACGCGGTCAGCTCCATTACCAGCTCCACGCCCGACCGCACCGCGAACGAGCGGAACCGATCGGCGATCGCGAGCAGCCCGGCCGTGGCCCCGCCCGCCGCGCCTGCCCCGGCCACATCGCGCACGGACCGCCCCACGGCGGCCTCCAGCACATCCGCGAGGTGCGCCAGGTTGCGGTCCAGCCGCTCCACGCCCGCTGGATCCAGTCCCTTCTGCGGCCCGTAGGTCGCCGCCGCACCCACCGGCCCGCACAGGGGATTCGAGACATCGGAGGCGATCGTCAGCGCCACCTCCGACAGCAGCCCGGGCACGCCGGACAGGTCGACCCGGGCCAGCCGGTCGAGCGCGCCCCCACCCGGCTCCAGGTCGGCCCCCGATGCATCCAGGAAGCGCACCCCGAGCGCGGTCAGCAGCCCGGTCCCCCCGTCGGTCGTGGCCGATCCGCCCAGTCCCAGCACCACGTCCGTGCAGCCCAGGCCGATCGCCGCCGCGAGGATCTGACCGGTCCCCAGGGTCGTGGCGGCGGCCGCATCCCGCTCCTCGCGCCGGACCAGCGACAACCCCGACGCCACCGCCAGCTCCACGATGGCCCGCGACCCCTGGCGCAGGAAGCGCCCGTCGATGGGCCGCATCAGGGGATCGCGCGCCGCGGCCGGCAGCGTCGCCCAGCCGCCCGTCGCGGCCACCGCGTCCAGGGTCCCCTCGCCTCCGTCCGCCAGGGGCGCCAGGGTCACCTCGTCATCCGGCCGTCCGCGCGACCAGCCGTCCGCGAGCGCTCGGGCCACGGCCACCGACGAGAGCGACCCCTTGAACGAGTCCGGGGCCACCAGCACCCGCAGCGGACCCGGCATCAGCCGTCCAGTCCGCGCGCGGCGCGGTACTCCGGGATGCGCACCATCGGAGGCCGCTCCGAGTCCGCGAGATCGATGATCTCCAGACCCAGTGTCTCGGCGGACCGGGGCAGCAGCATCCGCGAGCCCAGCTCCGCGAACAGGCGCACCTTGCGGCGCTCCTCCAGCCGCTTCATGACGGCCTGGAGGATCACGAACGACATCTTGGACAGGCCCTCGAGCTCCTGGTTGCGGTGGAACCGGATGTCCAGGTCGACCTGGCCCAGGCCCGACAGGCCCAGCTTGTCGGACAGGTCGATGAGGTGCCCGATCTCCACGCCGTAGCCGGTGAAGAACGCCACCTGCTCGAGGTGCTCCCGGCGTCCCGCGTACTCCCCCGACAGCGGCTGGATCATGCCCGACAGCTCCGGGAAGAACAGGTTCAGAAGCGGCCGCGCCACGAGCTCCGTGACCCTGCCCCCGGCACCCTCCGTGATGATGCCGCCCTGGACGATGGGTCGCTGGTAGTACGCCTTCACGTAGCCGATCCGGGGCTCCGCCAGCAGTGGTCCGATGGTGCCGTAGAGGAACCGCGGATGCCACTCCCGGATGTCGGTGTCCGACCACGCCACGATGTCTCCGGTTGTGGCGTGGAGGCTCTTCCAGAGCGCTTCGCCCTTGCCGCGATACGAGCCATAGCGCGGCAGCACATCGGCGTGCTGGACCACCCTCGCACCCTCCGACTCCGCGATCCGGACGGTGTCGTCGCTGGAGGCGGAGTCGATGACCAGCAGCTCGTCGAGGAGCGGCACTCGCTCCATCAGCTCCATGCGCGCCTGGCGCACGATGTCGCCGATCGTCGCCGCCTCGTCGAGCGTGGGCAGGACGGCGCTGATGGTGAGGCCCTGGCTCTGCTTCAGCTCCACCAGTCGCTGGAGGTCCTGGAACTCGGCGTGATGGAAGGCGTTCTCGCCGAACCAGCGATCCACGCGCGCGGCGGCGCTCCGACCCACCTCCGCGGCGCGCTCGGCGGCCTCCAGCGTCTCGGCGACCGCGGCGCGCGCCTCCCACTCGGCGCGGTTGGGCGTGGTGCGCGTCTTGACCACGATGACGGAGCATCGGGCCTGCGCCGCGACCTGCTCCGGCAGCACCCCGAACAGTGGCGAGTCGGGCCCCTCCAGGCCGCCGCTGGGCGTGGTGGTCGCGCCCATCACCACGAGGTCCGCGGCCTCCGCCTCCCCCAGGATCGCCGAGGAGACGCTCGGCCCGTCCACGATGAGGGGGCGCAGGTGCTCCGAGCCGTGCTGGTGGACGAACGTGGCGAGGGCGCGCTCAGCCTGGGCGCGGACGAGCGGCGTCACGTCGGGACCGACCACATGGAGCACGTCGACGTCCGCCTGGAAGGCCTGTGCCAGCTGATCGGCGACGCCCAGGGCCAGCTCCGCATGCGGACCGCCGCGGACCGGCGCCAGGATGCGCCGGACCTCACCGATGCCCCGCTGCTTGATGACCGCGATGTCGCAGGGTGCGCCGCGCACGACCTCGTCGATGGTGGGCGCGAATACGTGATCCGCCGACCCGCGTCGCCCGCGCGAGGCGGCACCCGCGGCACCCGCGGCACCGGTGGCCCCGACGGCGCCGCGGCCGCTCGTGGTGCCCGGACCACCCCAGCCGAAGATCACCAGGTCCGCGCCGCCTTCCGCGGAGGCCTCCAGGATCCCCTCCGAAGCGCGCCGCCCGATGCGCACCACGGTCCGCAGGTCGACGCCCGGCGGCGCGAACTCGAGCACGCGCTGGAGCAGCCGACGGGCGTGCCGTGCTCGGGTCGCACCCTCCGACAGCGGCTGGCCCTCGGCCACCTCCACGATCGACAGCGCCGTGAGCACGCCACCGTGGCCCAGGAGCGACGCCCCGATGCGCACGAGGTCCGCGGCCGTGCGCGGGTTGGCGAGCGGGATGAGGATGCGCGTGGGCGCGGCGATGCGGCTCATCGACCCGGGATCCCGGCGGACCGAGGGTCGCGGTCGAGCCAGGCGGCACGAGCGGTGCGGTCCGTCCCGGCGGGACGAGAGGTGCCGCCGATCGCGACGGTCGCGGACCCGGCCGGGCCGAGGGCGGCCGTCCATGCCGCTGCGAGCGCCGGCTTCTCCAGCTCGAACCTGCGGGCCTGACGTTCGACGATGGCCTCCACCGCGGCGGCATCCAGGTCTCGCGTCTCCTCCACGAACGCCGCCACACGCGCGAAGTAGAGCGGCAGCAGCGCCGCCACGACCTGGGGGATCGGCACGTCCCCGGTGCCCGCCGCCAGGACCGCGCGATGGACCACGCGCACCCAGAGTCCGTCCGAGACGTCCGGGATCTCGCCGGCCTCCGCGTCCTCCACCAGCCGCTCCACGGCGTGAAGGGCGTCCTCGTCCAGGATGGCCGCCCAGGTGGCACCCGCCGCGGCGCAGCCGTGGACGATCTCCGTGAGCAGGCGCGACACGTCGATCTCGACTGCCGGTGGGTCTGCGAACCGCTCGAAGCCATAGACCGGGACCTCGTGGGAGGCGAGGATCGCGAGCCAGTGGTCGGCGTGATCGACGGCGAGGCGCAGGAGCGTCCCGGCGACCTCGCCGAACATCGGGCCCAGGTCGTCGCCGGGGTCCTTGGGGTCATGGATCTTGGCCCCCAGTCGGGTCTCGCAGACGGCGAAGCCACCGGCGATCGCGGACGTGGTCATCCACGCGTCCACCCCGAATCCCGACACGTCCGGTGTCCAGTCGTCCTGGGCGAGGAGATGCCGGACCAGGTCTCCGGACAGGCCGAAGTCACCCCCGATCGGCTGTCGGATGCGCAGGCCGTACAGTGACCGCGTGAGCGGGTAGGCGAGCAGGTTGGTGATCGTGCCGTCCCACTTGAAGCGGGCGTAGCGCGGCGTGACGAAGTCGAAGCCGCCCTTGAGGATGGGGCCGGCCAGCAGCTCCATCCACTCCGGGCCGATGGAGCGCAGGTCCGAGTCCACCACGACCAGCGCCTCCACGGCGAGCGCGTCTGCCATCTGGAAGATCGCCCGCAGGGCCGCGCCCTTGCCACTGACGCCGTCCACCGCGGGATAGGCGAGACTCACCCGGCCGAGTCGGTTGCGCGGCCTGGTGAGCAGGATGCGCTCGATGTAGTCGGGCGGCTCCGTGTCCACGACGACGCGTCCGGTGCCGTCGGTGGAGCCCGCGTCGGCGTTCACCACCACGGGACGCAGGTCCGGGAAGTACTGGACGAGGCCGGCCTGCGCGGCACGCACCACATGGCCGATCGTCGCGGCGTTCCGGGAGCTGGGGATGCCGACCATGATGTCCGCCGACCCAAGGCGCGCCACCGCATCCCGCAGCGCCGGGGGGAGGGACCGCTCTGCCATCGGTTCCACCATACGCGATGGCGGGAGATGGCGTCCCGTGACCGGTTGGTGCACCCCGGGCTGCACGGCGACCCGCGGCCGCCCCGCGCGCATGCCCCGAGCCGGGTGGCCCCGTGCGGCCCGCCCCAGCCGCGGCCGCCCCAGCCGCGGCCGCCCCGCGCGCATGCCCCGAGCGGCATGCCCGGAGCCGGGTGCCCGCCCCGGGTGCCCGCCCCAGCCGCGGCCGCCCCGCACGGCCCCACCGCCCGCCTGACGCGGGCCGGATGCCAGTCAGTCCAGCGCGCGCTCCACGATCACCATCCGGCCCTCGTTCGCGTGGTACCCGAGACGCTCCCAGTCCGGCTCATGGCCGTCGAGCACCGGAGCCGGGTCGGGAAGCCGCAGGCGTGCCAGCGGGCCGGAAGCACCGCCCAGTCGGTCGAGCAGCATCACCGCCAGGCCGCCATCGCCGACCAGGAGGGAGCAGTGGAGCAATCCGTCTGCCAGGCTCCGGGTGCGGTTGAGGACCAGCATCGCCCAGCGACCGTCCGGCTCCGGGCCGACCGCCAGGACCTCTCCCGCGCGGATCCGGTCGGCCAGCTTGGCCTGTGTCAGCACCTCATGGTCCCAGGAGGCGTGCTCGTACAGGCGGTGGCCGGCGCGGAAGGTGGGGTCGGCGTCCACGCGCCCGAACCACGACACGGCATCCGCGCTCACCGGGAGCAGGATCCCGTCGCGCTCCGCGCCCGCCAGCGCCTCCGTCACGGCAACGGGTCCGGACGACCCCGGACGATCGCCGTCGCCATCGTGGCCCCAGGGTCGCCCGCGCACCCGCCACACGCCGACCCGCTCCATGCCCAGACGCGCAGCCAGCCGCAGCGACCCCTCGTTCTCCTGACCCGTGATCCAGCGCACGACCGTGGCGCCCCGCTCCCTGGCCGCAGCGAGCACCGCGACCTGGAGATCGGTCGCGACGTCCATGCCGCGCACCCCGGGGTCGACCCTGATGCCCTCGATCCAGCCCTCGGTGGGGCTGAGCATCGCGAGATGGGTGATCGCGATGACCCGCCCCGGCGCGAGCGGGGCACCGTCGCGCCCGGCGGGCGGCGTGCCGTCGGGAGCCGGCTGTGCCGTCGCGACCAGGAGCGTCCCGACCGTGTCGGCGACCCAGGCGTCCCAGACGCCCGCGATGTAGTCCCAGCCGCCCCAGGTCGCCCTGGCGAACGCGAACACCGCTTCACGGTCGTCGGCACGGGCGGTGCGGATGCCCAGCGGCCAGTTCCGCACCAGGCGGACCGGGGCGGACGTGGCATGGGGGACGATCGTGCTCATGGATCCCTCTCGTGTCATCGGGGACGGCGCCGGGCCTTCCGCAGCGTCAGCGCCGCGCCTTCGATCCCGCGCCTTCCGCCAACCGCCTTCCGCGCCGTCAGCGCCGCGCCGCGACGCGCGTGACCGTGCGCCACTCCAACGTCCGGCCGCCGATGATGTAGCGCGAGTTCGCGGCCTTCAGCATCCCGCCCCGAAGTCCGGCACCCTGCCACGTGGCCACCCACGCGTCCACCGGGGGGCGCGCGTGCACCGACACGCGGATGCGCTCCGACTGGAGCACGACGCTCTCCAGCAGCCGCTTTCGCTCCAGGAGCGGCAGATCGATGAGCGTCTGCCCGTCGAGGCGCAGCAGGTCCAGCGCGACGATGCCCTCCAGCTGGTCCGCATGCGGGTCGCGTCGCACCACGGCGACCCCGGGGTCATGCCGCCAGACCATGTTCGCGATCGACGTCTTCGGCTCCGTGATGGCTGCCGCGCCCACGCCGCCCCGCGTCGCCTCCGGCGTGACCACGGCGTCGATGACGGCATCCTCCGCGTCCACGGCGTCCGCCATCAGCGGCACGAGCTCCGCGAGGCTCTCCGAGAGATCCACCCCGAACTGGTCGATGAGCCGGATGCGCGGCGCTCCCGGCGCGACGTGCACCAGCACCCGGGCACCGGACCACAGCGGCTCCACCAGCGGGTCCGTGATCTCCGGCGGGCGCTTCGTGATGGCGGGGCCCATGGGCCGCCACGCGAGCGGGTCGACGGGCGGTGCGGCGGGGGTGCGGGCGGCCATCGACGCCATCCTACCCGGACCGGCGCCCGGTCAGCCGAACGTGCGCCTGTGCCAGGCCCACGCGGACCCGATCATCTCGGCAAGGGTGCTGCGGCGGGGCTCCCAGCCGAGGATCTCGCGGGCGCGCTCGTTGGATGCGACCAGCACCGGCGGGTCGCCCGCGCGACGCGGCCCGATGACGTGCGGCACCGACGCTCCCACGACCTCCTCGGCCGCGGCCAGCACCTGCCTCACGGAGAACCCGCCACCCGACCCCAGATTGCAGATGGAGCCGCCGGGTTGCATCGTCGCGGTGAGCTCCAGCGCGGCGATGTGCGCGTCGGCCAGGTCGAGCACGTGGATGTAGTCCCGGATGGGCGTCCCGTCGGGCGTGGGGTAGTCGTCGCCGAAGAGGGTCATCGGCTCGCCCGTCTCGACCGCCCGCAGCAGGTTCGGCACCAGGTGGGTCTCAGGCTCGTGATCCTCGCCGCACCGCTCCGATGCACCCGCCACGTTGAAGTAGCGCAGCGCCACGGAGCGCAGACCGTGCACGGCGTACCAGCGCATGGCCTCCTCGAACGCGAGCTTCGTGGCGCCGTACGGGTTGATGGGCCGGAGCGGCTCGTCCTCGCGCAGGGGCGCGGTCTCGGGAGCGCCGTAGACGGCCGCCGTGGAGCTGAACACCATCCGGTCCACGCCCGCGTCCCGCGCCGCATCCAGGAGCGCGATGCCCCCGATGACGTTCTCGTGGTAGTACAGCGACGGGTCCTGCATGGACTGGCCGACGAGGCTCCGCGCCGCGCAGTGGAGGATGGCGTCGATGCGCTCCGCGCGCAGCAGCTCCGCCACGGCATCGCGGTCCGCGACGCTGCCCTCCTGGAAGATGGCACGCGGCGGGACGCCCTCCGGGTGGCCCGTGACGAGCGTGTCCAGCACCACCACCTGGTGGCCCGCCTCCAGCAGGCGTTCCGCGCTGACGCTGCCGACATAGCCGGCGCCGCCGGTGACCAGGACACGCATGCTCATCCCCGTTCAGTGTGGAGGGCCGTCAGGGACAGACACTACCAACCAAGACCGACCGACGTGGCCGTGCGCCGGCGGGCCCCCGACCGACGTGGCCGTGCGCCGGCCAACCCCCGACCGACCTCTGACCGATCCGCGGCCGGCGTGCGCGGGCCGGGCCGGCCGATGCGCCTCCTCAGCGGCCCCGCAGCCGGGCGAGCAGCGATCGCCGCGGTCCCGGAATCGCCTGTGGTGCAGCGGACGCCGAGCCGTCCGCGCCCGGCTCCTCGCCCCGGGTCCGCAGGATCTCCGCGAGGCGAGCCTCCATGCGGCGCGCCATGTCGTGATCGGGGTCGACCCGATGCGCGCGCGCCGCCAGTCGATAGGCCTCGTGGTCGTCGTGGCCCGCCAGGGCACAGCGCGCCATGCCCAGGAGCGCGTCGACGTTGCGGGGGTCCGTCTCGGCGACCGCCCGGAAGATGGCATCCGCCCGGTCCTCGAGGCCGACGGTCAGCAGCCGCTCCGCGTGCAGCAGCCGCTCCGTCGCGTCCTGCTGGGTCGCTTCCCGCTCCGTCACAGCCGCTCTGTCATCTCCCGCTGGGTCATGTCCAGAGGGTACCCCGCGCGCTCACCGCATCAGCGAGAGCCGGGCTCCGCCCAGGACCGCGCGTCGACCAGGAGCTGGTGCCGGGTGTTCCGGCGCGGGTCGGACACGACCGAATCGAGCAGCCGCTCCAGCAGCCGGCCGAGCCATGGGCCGCCCGGCCGTCCCAGCTCGGCCATCAGGTCGGTGCCGTCAACGGCGAGGTCCGCCACCGCCAGCGGCACCCTTGCGGCACGCTGTGCCGCGATGCGCCCCCGGAGCTCGTCCACACCGCCGTCGTCCGGCGCGAAGCCGCTGCCCACGTTGTCCGCCCGCCGCAGCCGCAGCACGTCGTCCACGATGTCCGTACCCACGCGACGCATGAACCGGCGCACCGCGGCATCGGTCCAGGTCGCCCGATACACGAACATGTGCCCCCGGATGGTCCGACCGATGGTGCGGGCCTCGCCCCGCGGGTACGCGACGCGCTCCAGCAGCGCCTCCGCGAACACCGCGCCGACCGACTCATGGCCGTGGAAGTGGCCCCGATCCATGGTGGCCGGCTTGCCCGTGTCATGGAGCAGCGCGCACAGGAGCATCCGCTCGTCGCCCGGGTCGAGGATCGCCGCGGCGTCGAGCGTGGCCAGGGTGTGGTCGAAGCAGTCCTGGCCCGGCAGCTTGGCCTGGGGGACGCCGACCTGATCGGCCAGCTCGGGGAACACCGGGCGCAGGAGGCCGGTCCGCTCCATGATCCGAAACGCCATGGACGGGACCGTCGCCTCCACCATCCGGCGCAGCTCGATGCCCACCCGCTCGCCGCTCACCCAGCGCACGTCGTCCGCGTGGCGGCGCATCGCCGCCAGCGTCGCGGGCTCGATCTGGAGACCCACCGCCGATGCGATGCGCGCCGCGCGCAGCAGCCGCAGGGCATCCTCGTCGAACCGCGCGGCCGGGTCGCCCACCGCGCGCAGCAGCCGCCGGTCCAGGTCCCCGCGTCCGTCCGCCGGATCCACGAATCCCGCGAGGTGAGGTTCGCTGGTTGGCGTGCCGCTCGTACCCCGCCCCGCCGCGCCCCGACCCCAGGCGATCGCATTGACGGTGAAGTCGCGCCGCAGCAGGTCCTCCTCGACGGAGTCCGTGAAGGTCACGCTCGCCGGACGGCGGTGGTCGGGATAGCGGTGATCCCGTCGGAACGTGGTGATCTCCACGCCGCGGGCCAGCACGGTCCCGAACCGGTTCTCGTACTGACCCTCGGGGAAGAGGCCCAGGATGGTCTCGGGACGGGCGTCGGTGGCGACGTCCCAGTCGTGCGTCTCGCGGTCAAGCAGCGCATCGCGGACGGCGCCACCCACGAGGTATCCCGCGTGGCCCGCGGCCCAGAGTCGCTCCAGGACCAGCCGGGCCTCGTCGTCCACGGGGAAGGGTGACTCGTCCGTCATGGGCGGACGACCGGGCGCACCCGCACTCAGGCCGGCAGGAACAGGTAGTCCCGCCAGGCGATGTTGCGCGGGTCTGCGAGGTAGGGCGAGAACTGGGTGTACACGTCGCAGCGCGGCTCGCAGGGAGCGCGCAGCGGGCGCATCCGCGCCTCGTCGGGCATCTTGCCGCCCTTGCGGTGGTTGCACGGCTTGCACGCCGCCACGAGGTTGTCCCAGGTGTGGCTGCCGCCGCGGTGCCGCGGCACGACATGGTCCAGCGTGAGGTCGCCGGTGGCCCTGCCGCAGTACTGGCAGACGTGGCCGTCTCGGGCGAACACCTCGCGGCGCGACAGGCGAACGCGCGGTCGAGGCCGGCGGATGTGGTACTGGAGGCGGATCACGCTGGGTGCCCGGAAGATCCGCTGGGGCGTCACGATGTCCGCGTGGTCGTACTCGATCACCTCAGCCTTCGCTCCGAAGACGAGGCGGAACGCCCTCCGCACATCGCAGACGTTGAGGGGTTCGTAATCCGCATTCAGCAGCAGTACGACGCTCTCCACGATCTCCCTTGAGCGCATCGGGACTCGACACGCATCGGGCACATCCTAGCAAAGGCGACGCCGCCGCTCGGAGGGTGGGGCAGGTGGCCGCGAGGTCGGGCCATCCGCCATCCGTTCGGCCAATCCCCGGACCATCGTCCCATGCCCGCGCCTCATGCCCGGAGTCCACCCCACCCGCCCGGACGCACCCGCACCGCGAGATCGCTGGGACTTCTCGGTGACTGGTCGCTGACCCGGTCGGGCCGGTAGGTTCCGGATGCGCCGCGGGTCGAGCCAACAGCGACGAGCCATCATCCACCACCGCACCACCGCGAGGCCAACGACGATGAACTGGAGGTTCTGCCCTCACTGCGAGACCCAGCTCGATGAGGCCACGGGCATCTGCCCCGCCTGTCGCTGGGACCCGCTCGCCGAGCCGCCGCCCCCGCCGCCCGCGCCGGTGGTGTCGCTGGTGGAGCGCTATCGGGGCACGGAGCACGACGGCAGCCGCCCGCAGCCTGGTGCGGTCGTCCAGGCGCACCGCACCGGCCCCGCGCCCAGGGCGAAGCTCGCCCTGATCGTGGGCGCGCTCGTGCTCGTGGGCATCTATGGCGGGATCGTGGCGGTCTCCCAGTTCAAGGCGGCGGAGCACCGGGCCTCCGTGACGATGCCCGCGCCCTGACACGGAACGCGTCCGGGCACGCCCGGTCGGCAGGACCGGGTGCCGGTCGGAGCCACCCGGATACGCTCGGCAGGACCCGATGGGATGGGCCACCATGGGCGGTGAGGCTGGCGTCGGGGGGCGCCGGCCTCGTCTCGTAGACGATCGACCAGCCCGCGCCCGGTCGGTAGCCGCGCCCGGTAGGTAGAAGTCGCGCCCGCAGGAGCCGCGCCCGCAGGAGCCGCGCCCGGATGGTCGGCGCGGTGCACGGGATCGCCGGGGCCGGGTATCGTCCGGACATGGCGAGTCTTGTCCCTGTCCATCGATCGTCAGCGCGCGTCCGCACCCCCGTCGGTGTCGGTCACTCGAGCCGCGGATGGCGGTCGCCGACCTGGCCCCGCATCGGGCGCCGACCGAGCATCGCGGGCGTCCTGTGCCTCGTCGTCGCCGCGGCCCTGATCCTGACCGCGTGGGCCGGCCCCGTCACGCGGGCCCAGTCCCCCGACGAGGCCCGGGTGCGCGTCCTGCACGCGTCTCCGGACGCACCGCCCGTGGACGTGTACCTGGACGACGCGCTCGTCCTCGAGAGCCTGGCGCCGGAGACGGTCTCCGGGTGGCTCGGCGTGGCGCCCGGCCAGCACCGACTGCTGCTCTTCGCCTCGGGGGCAGACCCGACGGTGTCGGGCGCCCTCGTGGACGCGACGCTGGCCATGGACGCCGGGACGGCCCGGACGCTGGCGATGACGAATGTCCTGGCGTCGCTCGAGGTGCAGCTGATCCCCGATGCGCCCGAGCCCCAGGCAGGGGTGGCCCGACTGCGGGTGGTGAACCTCGATGCCGACGCGGGCCCGGTCGACGTCGCCGTGGCAGGCGCTGGCGAGCCGATCGTGACCGGGCTCGCCGACGGGTCGGCATCACCGATCGTCACGCTGGCGCCGGGCGTGGTGGACCTCCAGATCCGACCGGCGGGTGCGGGCGGTGCGTGGACCGAGGCGGTGTCCGGCGGCCTGCCGCTCGTCGAGGGGACCGCGACCAGCCTGTTCCTGGTGGACCTGCCCGCGGACGGCGACGCGCGCACCGTGGTGGCGAGCGACGGCGCCTCGGGGAGCGGGACGGCGGCCCGACTGCGCGTGCTGCATGGGGCCCCGGCAGCCCGACCGGTCGACGTGCTCGTGGACGGCGCGACGGTTGCGACGGACGTCACCTTCGGCAGCATCACCGACCCGCTCGTCCTCGCGCCCGGGGAGCACCGGGTGCAGGTCGTCCTGGATTCGACCGGCGCGCCCGGCATGCCCGACGCCACGGTGCTGGTGGATGTCGTCCTGTCGCTGGGCGCGGATGACGCGTCCACCCTCGTGGTGATCCCGGCCGCGGACGGGTTCGCCGCGCAGTCCATCCTCGACGATCCCACGCCGCGGGCGGATGCCGCGCAGCTCCGGGTGGTCAATCTCGCACCGGACCTGCCGACCGTCGATGTGGTCCGGGACCGGACGCGCCGGGCGCTGATCGAGCGACTCGCCTACCCGGTCGCGAGCGAGTACCGGGACGTCCGGCCGGGGCGCCTGGACCTGGAGCTGCGCGCGGCCGACAAGTCGGGCCGGGTGGTGCTGGATGTGGCGCCGCTGACGCTGGCGCCGGGCACGAGCACCTCGCTGTTCGTGGTCGGGTCGCTGGCGGATGGGGCGCTGCGGGCGGTCGTGGTGACCGACATCGCGGCGCCCTGACCGCGGCGCCCTGATCGCCCCGTCCGGTCACGGCCCTGCCATGGCCCGGCTGCCGCGACCCCGATCGCGGCAGCCGTCAGGCGGACCGGACCGTCAGGCGGCCCGGGCCGTCAGGAAGCCCGCTGGACGCTGAGGTCGTCGAAGCTCCAGACCACGGGGCCGTTGCTGACGCCCTTCCCGGCGTAGCCCGCGAAGCCGACCGCACCGGCGAGGCCGTTCCCGTCATCCGACGTGGTCACGTTCCAGTCGGCTGGCTCGGAGGTGCCTCCCTCCCAGACCCTCAGGCGCAGCTTGTTGCCCACGGCCTCGAATCGATACCGGAGGTTGGCGCCGGGGACGAGCACGATGCCCGTGGGCGTCTCGCTCGCGAGGGTGGACTCGATCGACTCGCGCACCCGCTTGAGCGACACCAGGACGTTGCCGCCGGGCGTGACCTTGATCGCGCCGCGGTAGGCCGTCGTGGCGTTCGCACGGACCAGGAGGTACCCGAACGTGTTGCCGCCCACGGGCAGCCGGTCCACGGACAGGCGTCCGGTCACCGTCACGTCGGCCGTGCCCACGCCCAGGCGGGCCTGACGGGTCGTCCCCGCCGCGATCGGCGCGCGCCCCTCCGAGCCGGTCACCGAGAACTGGGACGGGGCATTCCAGGTGCCGCCCTGGTCGGCCTCTCCCCAGCCGGACGCGACCTCCCGGCTGAAGGCATCCTCGCCCACGACCGAGCCGGCCCCGGGCGCCTGGCGCAGCGCGACGTTCGGGGACAGCTCGGAGGTGTTGTTGTCCGGCCTGATCTGGAGGGTCGTGATTCGGTCGCCCGCCGACACCCCGGACAGGTTCATGGACCAGGCGCCGCTCCCGTCCGCGACGGTGTCGCCCAGGAACTCCACCGGCAGGCCGTTGGCGCCCGCGGCGCGACTCGCCCGGAAGACCTCGACCGTGGCGCCCTTGCTGGCGGTGCCGCGCACGAAGCCCGCGTCGGCGTACGTCACGACCGGCGAGTTGAGCAGCGTGTTGGCGCCCTTGTCCTTGTCGCCCGGGTCGTTCGGGTCCGGACCGTTGGTCCCGAACAGGTCGATGGCGATGCCGCTCGTGTCGGTCACGATGTTGCGGCTGATACGGATGTTGTACGCCTGCGCCTGGGCGGCGCCGGAGTTGTTCGTCTTGAGCAGGCCGATGCCGCCCTTCGCCGCGTTCCGGATGACGTTGTTGGAGACCGTGTCGTTCGTGGTGCCCCAGCGGACGACGATGCCCCAGCCCGTCAGCGGCGCGTTCTGGCCCTGCGGCGACTCGCCGATGACGTTGCCGCGCACGATGTTGCGCACCGCGTTCTTCGTCTCGAGCTGGATGCCGTCGTAGACCGAGGCGACGTAGTTGCGCTGGATGATGTTGTCGTTCGACCCGTCGTAGCAGTTGATGGCGTTGCCGTTGTCGGCGTACGAGAGGTTCTGGCCGGACCGGTAGGCCGCGCTGTATGAGCCGTCGGCCCGGAAGCCGACCCAGTTCCCGGTGACCTTGTTGTGGTTGACCTGGTAGGTCGTGGCGGTGTCCGTGCCGTAGGGCAGGCTGGGATCCCAGCCGTGTGACAGCTCGATGCCCTGGAGCAGGGTGGGGCCGATGATGTTCCGCTCGGATGCGTCGCCGCCGATGGTGTTGCTCTTGGGCCCGAAGTTGTGGTCGATGGCGGTGGAGCAGGTGGCCGTGTCGCCGCTGGGCGTGATGCAGAACAGGTTGTTCTGGATGAGGTTGAAGTCGACGCCCGGGCCGTACAGGTCCACGCCGGTCCCCCAGTTGCCGATCACGTTCCGGTCCGCCTCGGCGGACGTGCCGATCCGGTTGTTGTTCGCGCCCTGGTTGATGACGATGCCGTACTGTCCGCTGCTGCCCTGCCGGTTGCCGCCGCCCGTGTAGCCGATCCAGTTGCCCACGATGCGGTTGTCCTTGGCGTTCGGGCCATCGAGCAGCATGCCGCGCCACAGGTCGCGGAGCGCGAACCCGCGGATGGTGTTGCCGCTGCTCGTGATGCGGAATCCGACCTCCCGCGCCTTGGAGCCGTTGCCCCGCAGCTCGACACCCGGGATCGCGTTGGAGCCCGTCGATGCGGTGTTGGGCGAGGCGCCCTTCTGGGAGTAGGCATCGATGACCACCGACCCGTTGCGGCTGGTGATCATGGGCAGGCGGCTGGACAGCTGGATGGTCACCGGCGCGCTGCCCGGGAGGTCGAACTCGATGCGGTCATCGCCCGCCAGGTAGTCGGCCTCGGCCATCGCGGCCCGGAGGGTGCAGCGGCTCTGGCTGTCAGCGCAGACGCCGTCGCCGGGGGCCGCGTCGGCGGTGTCCGCGGTGCTCGTGACGATGAACGTGCGGACCACCGGCACGCCGTTGGCGCGGATGCGCTTGGGCTTGACCACGCGCGGCCGCTCGAAGGTGGTGCGACGACCCTGGTTCGCCTTGGTCGCCTGGACATCCACGATGTCGGTGCAGCCGTCGCCGTTCACGTCGCCCTTGTCGGTGCCGCAGACGCGGCCGCGCTCGCGGGCGGACGACCACTCGAGGCGGGCGGTGTCCAGGTCCCGGACGTTGAAGCGGCCGTCGGGGGTCAGCTCGGCGGCGGGTCCCGCGACCTGCGACGGGCGGATGCCATCGGCTGAGGCGGACGGGGCCGGTCGCCTGCGCGCGGAGCGCCCGACCGCCAGACCCGCCACGACGTCTGCGCCGGTGCCGACCGTCAGGCGCTTGCCATAGCGGCCCGCCGTCGAGTCGATGACCACGCGCACGCTCAGCCGACCCGACTGCCTGGGCACCAGCACCAGCTGGAGCCGGACCTTGCCGCTGGTGGGCTTGAGGCCGTAGGCACCGAACGATGCGCCGCCGCCACCCTTGAACGCGACCGGCCGGATGCCCGTGCCGCCGCCGAGGGGCGCGACACCCAGCACCTCCACCGACTTGCCCTGGTACAGGACCCGGCCATCCACGGCCGCGACCGCCGCGGGCAGCGTGACCGTGATCGCGGTGACCATGCCTCGCTGGACCGAGCCGGGCGCGCTGATGCTGACGCCGGACGGCGAGGCTGCGGGGGCGGGCATGGCCCAGGCGGTGGTTGCCAGCAGCGCGAGGGCCGTGGCGAGCAGGACGTGACGTCGCATCGGGCGGGAATCTCCGGACTGTGTGCGATCGGTTGGGGGCGGAACTGACACGCGCTGCTCGGCCGCGAGTCGAACCCAGGACCCCAATCCTGCCCCCGGGGTACCGATGGGTCAACCCTCTGGGGCTCGGTGCGACGGGAATCGGTGACCGGTCGCACCGCTGATGGTCCGAGGCGTGGCGGCCGCGGGCGGGGTTCCGGGCGGATCGTTCCAGCGCGGCCGTCCGCGCCGTGCCCTGGTCGACATGTCGGCCGCGGGCGGGGTTCCGGGCGCCGGACGGGGGTCCGGATGCGGGTCCGCGCCGTGCCCTGGTCGACATGTCGGCCGCGCGCCGGGTTCCGGGCGCCGGACGGGGGTCCGGATGCGGGTCCGCGCCGTGCCCTGGTCGACATGTCGGCCGCCGGCGGGGTTCCGGGCGGCGGACGGGGGTCCGGACGAGGGTCCCGGTCGACATGTCGGCCGCGCGCCGGGTTCCGGGCGCCGGACGGGGGTCCGGACGAGGGTCCGCGCCGTGCCCTGGTCGACATGTCGGCCGCGGGCGGGGGTCCGGGCGCCGGACGGGGGTCCGGACGAGGGTCCGCGCCGTGCCCTGGTCGACATGTCGGCCGCGGGCGGGGTTCCGGGCGCCGGACGGGGGTCCGGATGCGGGTCCCGGTCGACATGTCGGCCGCGGGCGGGGTTCCGGGCGCCGGACGGGGGTCCGGACGAGGGTCTCGGTCGACATGTCGACCGGAGATGGCGTGAGGCGCCGCCATGCGCCGCCGCGCTCGCTGCTCAGGTCGAGGGGCCAGCGCCGAACCCGCGCCCCCCGCCGCCCACGACGCCGGACCCGCGGGACCGACCTGCGGGCCTCAGCGGCGAGCGCCCGATGCGACCCCCGCGAACGTCACCCGGCCCCGGGCGAGCAGCGTCCCGATCCCCTCGGGGCCGAGCGGCTTGGAGTACAGGTATCCCTGCCCCAGGTCGCAGCCCAGCGAGGCGAGGCGGCGTGCCTGATCGCGCGTCTCCACGCCCTTGCCGATGGTGGTCAGACCCCGCACCTGCGCGATCTGGAGCAGCGCCTCGGCGAATACGACGTCCTCCTGGGGACCCGCGGCGAGGCCCACGAACGCGGGGTGGAGCTTCGCGATGCTGATCGGGAGTCGCCGCAGGTCGTCCAGCGTGGTGCCCGTCCCCAGGTCCTCGAGGGCCAGGTTGACGCCCAGGTCGCGCAGAGCCATGCAGGCATCGAGATGGGTCACCGCACCCGGCCCCACCTCGAGGGCGAGTGCCACGGGCGAGGTCTCCGCGGTGTCCAGCGCCCGCTCCACGGTGCGCGCGAACCCGGGGTCGGCGAGCTGCTGCGGCGCCACGTTCACATGGAGCGTCAGCGACTGCATCCGGGCGAAGCCCAGGTGCCAGGTGCGCAGCTGTCGCAGGGCCGTCTCGAGGACGCGCTCGCCGATGGGCACGATCAGCCCGGTCTGCTCCGCGAGCGGCAGATAGTCACCCGGCGCGATCGTCCCCAGCAGCGGATGGCGCCAGCGGAGCAGCGCCTCGACGGCGCCGATGGCGCCGCTCTGCAGGTCGATGATCGGCTGATACTCCAGGCCGAACTCGTTCCGCACCACGGCCCGTTCGAGCTCCTGGCGCAGATCGAGTGGGTCGCGTGTCAGCCGTTCGGTGATCATGCGGTGCACCCTAGCGCCTGGTCCTCCGCCCGCCGACCCACCCGATGGTCCCGGTACCCTGGGCGCCCACGGGCTGCCACGCCCCGGTCACGGAGCCTCCACCGGCTGCCACGCCCCGGTCGCGGGCCGCGCGCGTGCGATAATCGCGGCGCGTGGTGACCGATCGACCCCGTGCGGGCGAGGACCCCGCTGCCGGGCCGGTCGGCAGGTGCCACGCGACACCACGGGGATGACGCATCGTGACCTCCAGGACGATCATCGAAGCTCACTCGGGAATCCGACGCGGAGGGTGACGCCCGCGTGGTCGCGGTGGAGCGGCGTGGCATCGTGAACAGGCCGGCATGCGCGTGACGGCGCGCCCGAGCCAGCCCGGATGAGTGCTCGCCCAGGACGCGTGCGGCTCGCACGCCTCACCGACCTGGCGGCGCTGGGCGAGCTCTCCCGGCTGTCCCATCGGGCGCATCAGGACGGCGACATCAGCGTCCGTTCGCTGGGTCTCCCGGTCCAGGCGAGCCACGTCAGCGTGTTCAGCCTGTTCCGGATGCCGCTCGGGGCCTTCCAGCCCAACGATCCGCTGTACGTCTACGACCAGTCGGGTCGACTGGCGGGCCTGGCGCGCGCCGACCGGGACAGCCAGCGCGACGAATGGACGATCGTGGAGTTGGACGCGGTCGACCAGGGTGAGGCGGGAGACATCCGCTTCCGCCTCGTGAACCATCTGCTGCGGGATGGCAGCAAGCGCGGCGCGACACGGTTTCATGTCGCGTGCGCCGATGAGGACGACAACGTGGAGCTGTTCATGCAATCCGGGTTCGCCCGCTACGGGGAGGAGACGATCCTCCATCGAGAGGGCGGTGAATCGTGGCCGGAGCTGCCCGATGACGCGGCGGCGGCGCGCCACGGCATCCGCCCGGCCGTGGCCGTCGACGCCCCGGCGCTCCAGTCCCTGTATCGGTCGGTGACGCCGGTGCCCGTGGCCCGGCTGGAGGATGTCCGGCTGCGCGACTGGGAGCGACTGCCCGACGGCTCGCGCATCCCCCGCTCCTCGCTCACACCCATCCTCCGGTTCGCGGACGTGGACGTCATGGTCCAGGAGTCCGCTCCGGCCCCGGGTTCCCGCCAGGAGCTGGCCGCTCTGGTCCAGGTCGGGGTCGCCAAGGAGGACCAGCCGCATTACCTGAGGGTGCTGTGTCGACCGGAGCACGATCCGTCGAGGCTCATCAGCTACGGCCTGGCCATGATCGGCGACCGGAGCGGCGAGGCGTCCCGGCGGCGTGGCCACGGATCGGGGTTCCGCGGCGTCCTGACCGCGGTCCGGACCTACGAGTCCCCGCTGGACCGACGCCTGGAGGACGCGGGCTTCCGCGCCGTCTCACGCGTGTCGCTGCTGCTCAAGGAGGCGCTCGTGCGCGTCGCCGAGCCCGCCCTCATGCCGGCGGTGCGATGAGCAGCCCCATGATCGCCCATCCGTCAACGAACGTCCACACCGCTCACCCCCGCTCGGAGGACCACCGTGCCTGACCGGCGAGAGATCACCGATGACATCGACCTGCTGCTCGACGCGCTGCCCCCGGAGGTCGCGGCGAGCATCCGCGCCCTGCCCGATCAGCACGACGTGATCGAGGTGGTGCTGGACCTCGGCCGCAGGCCGGAGGCGCGCTTCGGCGCGGGCGGCGAGGCCGTGCTCCTGGAGCGGGACATCACCGATGCGGACATCGAGGCCGTGGTCGCGGATATCGGCTCCTTCGGCGAGGACAATCGGGCGGGCATCGAGCGCACGCTCCATCGGATCTCCGCGATCCGCAACCGGAGCGGCAAGATCGTGGGCCTGACCTGCCGCGTCGGGCGGGCGGTCTTCGGCACCATCGAGATCATCGACGACCTCGTGGAGTCGGGGAAGTCGGTGCTCATCATGGGGCGGCCCGGCGTGGGCAAGACCACGATGCTGCGCGAGGCCGCGCGGGTGCTCGCGGACGACCTGGACAAGCGTGTCGTCGTGGTGGACACCAGCAACGAGATCGCGGGCGACGGGGACATCCCGCATCCGGCCATCGGTCGGGCGCGCCGGATGCAGGTGCGCACGCCGCTCCACCAGCACGCGGTGATGATCGAGGCGGTGGAGAACCACATGCCCCAGGTCATCGTGATCGACGAGATCGGCACGGAGCAGGAGGCATCGGCGGCGCGCACCATCGCAGAGCGCGGTGTCCAGCTCATCGGGACCGCCCACGGCAACAACCTGGACAACCTGATGCTCAACCCCACGCTGTCCGACCTCATCGGCGGCATCCAGAGCGTGACCCTGGGCGACGAGGAGGCGCGGCGTCGCCGGACGCAGAAGAGCGTGCTCGAGCGCAAGGCGCCGCCCACGTTCGACGTCATCGTGGAGATCCAGGACCGCGACCGGGTGATGGTCCACACGGACGTGGCGGACACCGTGGACGCGCTGCTGCGCGGCGAGGCGCTCGCCCCGGAGCTTCGCTGGCGCGACGAGGCAGGCGTGCATCGGACCCAGGCGCGTCCCAAGCCCGGTCCGCTGACCTCCGTCGGTCCGGCCACCCAGCTCCCGGGCGAGCGCTTCGGCGGGCTCGTCTCGGCCGGCGCCCCGGGCTGGAGGCCCGAACCCGGCTGGCGACCGGGGGCGTCGCGACCCGGCCAGGGGTTCCGGGAGGCGGAACCGGTCGCGCGCCCCGGCTATCGGCCAGGGGCCGGTGGAGGCTGGCGCGCCGCGCGCGGCCGGGGTGGTGCGCGGGTGGGTCGCGAGGGCGGCCCGGCCTCCCCCTGGGAGGGCGACCAAGCGGTCCGCGCCACCGCTGAGCGCCTGGGCGTCGGCAGTCGAGGGACGCCGGCGGCGCCTCCCGCCCCGTTCCTCATCGGCGAGCTGGCCGATCGCGGGCCGCTCGAGCGGGGCACGCCCCCTCCGCCGGAACCGCGCGCCCGCGACGATCGCGAGTTCCGGCGCCAGGCCGCGTGGCGGGAGTCGGCGCAACGAGCCGTCGAGGAGCGGGAGTCGGCGCACCGAGCCGTCGAGGAGCGGGAGTCGCGGGGCGCGCAGGGTGACCCGCCCGATGCGCCGTCCCGCGATGCGATGTCCGAATCTGCGGCGCGGGCCACGCTGACCGTGACGCCGGCGCGCCCGGTCGCGGACGCGTGGCCACCGTCGGCGGCCGACCTGGCGGCGTGGGCGGCCCTCCAGGACGAGGACGACGATGGGCGAGAGGAGGACGATGCTCCCGACGTGGACGAGGCGAGCGTCATCCGCCTCGGCGACGGGCGATCGGAGGCGCCGGTGCCCCTCGACACCCTCCGGGTGTGGCCGTTCGGCATCAGCGTGAAGCGGCTGGAGCAGGCGGTGCGGGACCTGCGGCTGCCGGTGATCGTGGTCCGTGAGTCCGACGAGGCGGACATGGTGATGACGCTCCGGAACGTGTACAAGCAGAAGGCGCCGGGCATCCGTGACGCCGAGGAGCGGGGTGTCCCCATCTTCGTGCTGAAGTCGAACACCCAGCTCCAGATCGAGGCGTGCCTGACCTCGCTCTACGCGCTGGAGATGACCCCCAACGAGGCCGCGCTGCGGGAGGTGGAGGAGGCCATCGGCCTGGTCCGCACGGAGGCGCGTCCGGTCGAGCTGTCACCCCAGAACGCGTACCTGCGCAGGCTCCAGCACCAGGCGGCGGAGCGCGCGAACCTCGTGTCGCACTCGCGTGGCCGGGAGCCGTTCCGGCGCGTCCGGCTGTACCCGGCACGGGTCCGGAGCGGCTACCGCTGACAGCGGGCCAGCCGTCATCGACCCACCGCGGGCCGAGGCCCGCCCGGTGATGGGCAGGCAGCGCCATGGGCGTCCACGCCGCGCCGAGTCCTCCCGACGGGGCGGTCGACCCTCCCGTCTGACGGGCGCCCCTCGGGCCAGCCGAGCGCCACCGGTCGACCGCGGTCAGTCGAGCGTGGTCACGTCCACGGTCTCGTCTGGAGCCGGGATGCCCAGGTCCAGGGGCTCGCCATGCTGGCGGAAGTCGAACGTGGCGGTCATCCCACCGCCACCCATCGCCTCACCCAGGGTGTAGTCGAACTGCACCCGGTGGATCAGATCCTGGGCATCCACCCAGACCTCAGCTCCAAGGAGCGGATCGACGCCGCTCGTGCGGACCTCCGCGAGGTTCGCCGCGAGCGTGTCCCGCATGTCGGCGGGCACGAGCGCCAGCGCGCGGTCCAGGTCGACGGTGGCGCCCAGATGCTGCGTCGCCACGCCCTCCAGCGTCTCCTCGCCCAGCGACTCGGCGGGCTGGGTCGCGCCCAGCAGGTAGTAGAGCAGCAGCGACGCGTCGTTGTTGCCGGACGCGAGCGCCTTCAACGCGGCCACACTCGGGTCGTCGGAGGTCAGGTCGGCGACGATCCACGTGTCGGGATCCACGTCGTCCCCCAGCGGCAGGCCCTTCACGTACAGCAGGTCGCCGTCGACGATCAGCTCGAGCCGGCCCAGGCCGAATGCGGTCATGTCCAGCGACAGGCGCTGGTGCCGGTCGACTCCCAGGCTCATCTGGCCGTCCCCGCTGATCGTGGTCCCATCCGGCACGCTGCCGCTTCCCTGGAAGACCACCGAGAAGGCGGTGCGGACCGTGCCGGCGCCCATGGTCGCCTCGACCGCTCGTGCAAGGGCCGGATCGGCGACCACGACCGAGGGCGCGGGCGACGCGGAGACGGCAGGGGCGACGGACGCGGCGGGTCTCGCGGGCACGCCCGGCGACTGGGCGACGACCGGAGCGGTGGACAGCGCCAGCGATCCGGCGAGGAGGGCGACGGTCAGGGGTCGAGAGCGCATCGGGACGAGGACCTCCGGCGGCTGGATGGACGCGCTCAGCGTACGGTCTGCGTGCCCAGCCCGTCGGCGTCCGGCTCACTCGCCGCCGATGCGTCGCCGCCCAGGAACGCCAGCGCGACCGCCAGGATGTCCGGGGCGATCGAATCGACCGGACGATCGCCGTCGATCACCCGCCAGCGCGCCGGGTCGGCCGCGGCCATCCCCAGGTAGCCCGCGCGGACCCGCTCGTGGAATGCCCGATCGTGCCGCGAGAGGTCCTCGAACCGGGTCAGCTGCGCCGCCTCGCCACGGGTCCGGCGGCCCAGGCCGACCTCCACGGGCACGTCGACGAGGATGACCAGGCCGGGTCGCAGCGGTCCGCAGCTCAGCTCCTCCAGGCTGTCGAGCAGGTCGAGCGGAACGCCCGAGCCATGGCCCTGGTAGGCGCGCGAGGACCACAGGAAGCGGTCGGTCACCACGACCTCACCCCGGTCGAGAGCGGGCAGGATGATCTCCCGCACGTGCTGGGCTCGGGCGGCGTGGAACAGGAGCGCGTCCGCCGCGCCTGAGCGTTCGATGGGGCCCGGATCGAGCAGGATGCCCCGGATCTGCTCGCCCAGGTGCGTGCCGCCCGGTTCGCGGGTGAAGGTGAGCGGGATGTGCCGCGCGCGCAGCTCATCCGCCAGGCGGGCGGCCTGCACCGACTTGCCCGCACCGTCGGGACCCTCGAGCGCGATGAACCGCCGTGTCATGGACGCGCGCTCCCACGGCGCACCAGACGATGGCTCCGCTGGGACTCCCTCACGCACGGAGTCTACCGGGCCGATCGGCCAGGTCGAGCCCGCCCGCGGTGCCTACCGGACCTCGCGCAGTCCCGCCAGCGCGTTGGGCCCGCCGGCCTTCGCCCGGTCGAGCGCTGCCGCCGCCGCATCCGCGAGCGCACCCCCGGTATCGCCGTCCACCGGGTGATGCACGACCGCGGCACTCACGCTGGGCCGCACCGCACCGACGGCATCGATGGCACGCACCGCCTCCTGCACCCGGCGCGCGACGATTCCGCCTGCGTCACCGGGGGCGATCACGCCGAACCGATCGTCGCCCAGCCGGGCGACCGTGTCCACCAGCCGGACCTTGTCCGCGATGGTCGCCGCCACGTGGCGCAGCACGTCATCCCCGACCGAGGCTCCATGGGTCTCGTTGATGCCCGCGAGGCCGTCCACGTCGAACAGCGCGACGGCGAGCGCGGATCCCTGGCGCACCGCCCGATGGACCTCCAGCTCCAGCATCTGCTCGAACGTCCGCCGGTCCGCCAGCCCCGTGAGCGGATCGGTGCGCGCCAGCCGCTCCAGGTATTCCGCGCGTTCCGCCAGCACGTTGTGCAGGCGAGCCTGGCGGATGGCCACCGCCCCCAGGTCCGCGAGTGCGGTGAGGAACTCGCGCGTGGCCTCGTCTGGGCCGTCCGCGCCGGTACCCACGAGGAGCATCCCCTCGACGCTCGTCCCCAGCTCGTCCTCCACCACGAGCGGCACGAGCGCCTGGCGGTCGCCCACTCGCAGCGACGCGGTGGCCGGATCGGCGGCCACGGACCACGCTGGCCGGCGGTCTCGGACCGACTCCGTGACGGCGGGCACCGTCTCCTCCAGGATCGGGACGATGGTCACCCCATCCGGCGTGCTCAGGGTCCGGGACTCCAGGTCAGCGATGAGGATGACCGCGCCGAGGCCGCCCGCCGCGACGCTCGCCTGCTCTGCGAGCTGCACCAGCTTGGCGGAGAGATCCGTGCCGCGCGCCAGCACCCGGGCGGCGTCGAGCAGGCTGAACGAGTGGGGCAGACGGTCGCTCACGTCCGGAGGATACATGCCCCGCGCCGGCCGTGGTCGCCCATCGCCGACCCCGAGCGCTCCGGGCGCTCCGACCGCGGGCGCCCCGACCGCGGGCGCTCCGGGCGCTCCGTCCGCGCACGCCCCGACCGCGCACGCCCCACCCGTCTCACGCGCCGGCCGCCTCGCCCGCCTCCAGGCACCTCGCATAGGTCTCGGCGTCGACGTTCCCGCCGCTCAGCAGCGCCACGACGGGCCCCTCCTGTGGCAGTTCTGCCGCATGGAACAGCCAGGCGGCGAGCGTGGTGGCACCCGACGGCTCGAGCACCAGCCGCGCGCCGCGCGCCGCGCGGACCATCGCCCGCGCGATCTCCTCCTCCGACACGCTGACGACGCCATCGAGGCGCGCCCGCAGATGGGCGAACGTGAGGGTCCCCAGCGCGGACGTGCGCATCCCGTCCGCGGCCGTCCGGCCGGTCAGCGCCGGGTCCCAGCGCACGATCCGGCCCGCGCGCAGCGAGTCCCGGGCATCGGCGGCCAGGTCCGGCTCCACGCCCAGGATCGTGGCCTCCGGCCGCAGCGCACGGATGGCCGTGGCCACGCCTGAGGCCAGCCCGCCGCCCCCGATGGGCACGAGCACCGTCACGGCACCCGTGGCGTATCCCAGCTCCGCCAGCTGCTCCGCGATCTCCAGGCCCGCCGTGCCCTGGCCCGCGATGATCCGGGGGTCGTCATAGGAGGGGATGAGCACCAGGCCGTCGCGCGTCGCCAGCTCGTCGGCCCTGCGGATGCGCTCCTCGCCGCTCGGACCCACCCGGTCGATCTCGCCGCCGTCCGCGCGCACCCCGGCCACCTTGACCGCCGGTGCGTCCTCGGGCATCACGATGACCGCGCGCATCCTCAGCAGCCGCGCCGCGCGCGCCACGCCCTGGGCATGGTTGCCGCTGGAGTGGGTGACCACGCCCCGGGCGCGCTCGTCGGGGGTCAGCGAGGCGAGCGCGTGGTACGCGCCGCGCAGCTTGAATGCGCCGATGGGCTGGAGGCTCTCCGGCTTCAGGAACGCCCGAGGGTGGCCAAGCGGATGTCCCGCGAGCGGCGGCCCGAACGGCAGCAGCGGGGTGCGCACCACGATCCCGGCCAGGCCCGCGGCCGCCCTGCGCACATCGTCCAGGGTGACCAGCGTCGGCGGGGAGTCCGGGTCCATCGTTCTATACTGCCCTGCAAGCCCGAGCGGCGTGGCGGTCTGCGCGCCGGGTGAGCAGCGGGAGCCACCATCGCCGGTGTCGATCGTCACGGACCTCCAGTCGAGCACAGCGTCCATCCGTCCCCGTCGGCCATCCAAGGTCGACAGCATCCGGCCCACCTACGGCTTCGATGACGTCTCGCTCGCACCGGGCACGGACACGGTCGAACCCTCCGACGTCGACATCGCCTCCCAGATCGGGGGCCTGCGACTCGGCATCCCCATCCTCGCCTCGGCCATGGACGCCGTGGTGGATGTCCGACTGGCGGGCGAGCTGGCGCGCCTGGGTGGCGCGGCTGTCCTGAACCTGGAGGGCGTCCAGGCCCGCTTCGAGGAGCCTGACGCCGTGCTGGCGCGCATCTCCACGGCGGCGCCAGAGGATCTGCCGGTGCTGCTGTCAGAGGCCTATGCCCAGCCCATCCGCGAGGATCTGGTCACGCTCAGGCTGCGACAGCTCCATGACGCCGGGTCGCCCGCGATCATCGCCGCGACGCCCGGCGCCGCGCGCAGATGGGGTCCCTTCTGCGCGGAGCACGGCGCGGACCTGTTCCTGGTCCAGTCGCAGGTCAGCTCGGCGCGCCACATCGCGTCGGGGTACGACCCTCTCGAGCTGTCCGAGTTCACGCGCCTGATGCGCATCCCGGTCGCGGTCGGCAACACCACCTCGTATGACGCGGCCTACCAGCTGATGGGCCAGGGCATCGCCGCGATCTTCGTGGGCGTGGGACCGGGGGCCGCCTGCACCACGCGCGAGGTGCTGGGCATCGGCGTCCCGCAGGTCACCGCGATCAGCGACGTCGCGGCGGCTCGCGATGCGTTCCTCGAGGACACCGGCAGGTACGTCCCGGTCGTCGCCGACGGCGGCATGCGCCGTGGCGGCGAGCTGGCCAAGGCGATCGCTGCCGGAGCGGACGCGCTGATGATCGGCTCCCCGCTGGCGCGCGCGGAGGAGGCGCCCGGACGTGGCACGAACTGGGGCATGGCGGCTCCCTCGCCCACGCTGCCGCGCGGCACGCGCATCAAGGTGGGCACCGTGGGCACGCTGGAGCGCATCCTGTTCGGGCCGTCGCGGGTGACCGATGGGTCCGAGAACCTCGTGGGTGCGCTGCGCCAGTCGATGGCCGCGCTCGGCGCGCGCGACATCCGGGCGATGCAGCAGGTGGAGATGGTCTACGCGCCGGCGGTGGCGGTGGAAGGGAAGTCCTGGCAGCGAGGCCGCTGACCGGGAGCCGCGGGGGCACAGGCGGGTCGCACAGGGTCGCAGGCGGGTCCGCGCGGTCTCTCGTCTCGGTGCGGGCACCGGACGCCGATGTGTGCCACGCTCGGGTCATGTCATCGCTGCGTCGCCGCCTCGCCCCGGCGCTCGCCGCGGGCGCGCTGAGCCTGCTGCTCGGCGTCCCTGCCCAGGCGGCGGATTGGTCCCGACCGGGTCGCGTCAGCCGTGAGACGGGCGCGGCGCTGAGCGCGCTCCACGAGCTCGCGGCCGGGAATGGGCGCCTCGTCCTGGCGCACGCGCGCCTGGGTCCCGCGGGACG
>DAOTUU010000061.1:0-149106 GCA_034436555.1 Chloroflexota bacterium
ACGCGGACGCAAGAAGCTGACGCGCGTCTAGGCCGAGCCCGCGTGGGCCGGAGCCTCGAGATGCTGCGGTCGCGGCATGACTTCGCGGCGCTCCAGGCGGGGAGCCGCGGGCGGACCCATCCGCTCGTCGCAGTCCGCGCGCGGCGCAACGATCTCGACCGGGACCGGTTCGGGATCTCCACGGGCCGGCGGGTCGGAGGAGCGGTCGTGCGCAATCGCGTCCGGCGCCGCATCCGGGGGATCCTCCGGGGCTGGGATCACGCCGGCGCCGCCTGGGACATCCTCGTCGTGGCCCGACCCGCCAGCGCGGACGCGTCGTACGCGGAGCTTGGGGCAGCGCTGACGAGGCTGCTGACGCAGATCACCACCAAGGAAGGCAGCGCGTGAAGCGGATGGCGATCGGGCTCATCCACGCCTATCGGTTCGTGTTCGCGTGGCTGCCGTCACCGTGTCGCTTCGAGCCCAGCTGCTCGCGGTACGCGGAGCAGGCCATCACGCGCTACGGCGTCATCAAGGGGAGCTGGATGGGCATGAGACGGATCACCCGGTGCGGGCCCTGGAATCCCGGCGGCTTCGACCCGGTCCCGTGATGACATCCGCTTACCTCGGGCTCGCCCGGATCGCGCGCCTGGCGCGCGGCAACCTGCTCCTCGCGGGGATGCTCGCGGCGTGGGTGCTGGCCCAGGTGGCCGGGCCCATCTCGGCCCAGAGTCCCGCCGCGACGCCCGCGGCGGCCACGCCCGCGCCCACCACCGCCGCCGCGCCGTCGGCACCGCCCACCGCCGCGCCCACCGCGCGTCCGTCGAGCGCACCCTCCGCACCTGCGCCCGCCTCCTCGCCTCCCGCCTCCACACCTGCGCCCGCCGCCTCGCCCGCCGCATCGGGGGTGATGGCCGGTCCGGATGCATCGCCCAGCGGCTCGCCGCCACCGTGCCCCAACCCCGCACCGGTCCAGACGCCCACGCCTGCGCCGGGCACCACGCCGATCCCCACCCCGCACCCGAACCTGTGCCCCGCCCAGCCGAACGGGGCGGACCCCTTCAGCCTCATCGCATGGGCGTTCACGCCCATCTTCCAGGCGCTGTTCATGGGCCTGGCGTTCTTCTACAACATCACCCGGGACATCGGCATCGCCATCGTCGCGCTGACCATCGTGATCCGGCTGCTGCTGGTCCCCGTGTTCCGCGCCCAGATCGTGTCGCAGCGCCGGATGCAGATGCTCCAGCCCGAGCTCAAGGCGATCCAGGCCAAGTACAAGGGAAACCGCGCCAAGGTCTCCGAGGAGCAGATGAAGCTCTACAAGGAGCGTGGCGTGAACCCGGCGTCCGGCTGCCTGCCGGCGCTGCTCCAGCTGGTCCTGCTGGTGCCGATGTACCAGGTCTTCAGCCAGGGTCTGAACGCCCCGAACATCAGCTCCATGCTCTCGATCGCGGGCCACCAGGTCCTCAACGTGGCCTGCTACGACCCGACGAACCCGCTCGCGCCGTGCATCAATCCCGCAGTGCCCTGGCTGGGCTGGATTCCCATCATCGGCAGCGACGGGATAAGCCTCCAGCCCAACGGCGCGCTGCCCGCCAACCTGCCGGAGATCTTCATCATGGTGCTGCCGGGCATGTTCGGCCTGTCGCTCCTGGCGCTCGCGGCGGCGCTCCTGCAGCTCGTCCAGACGCGGATGATGGCGACCCAGTCGGATGATCCACAGCAGCGCAGCCAGCAGCGCATCTTCCTGATCCTGCCGCTGTTCTCGCTGTTCTACGGCTGGTTCCTCCCGGCGGGCCTGTTCATCTACTGGATCACGACCACGATCTTCTCGATCGTCCAGCAGTACCTCATCAATGGCTGGGGCGGCCTGTTCCCGCTGTTCGGGTGGACACCCGGGTTTGCGACGAACCACACGCCCCGGTTCCCTGTCAAGCCGATCACGCCGCCCGTCAAGCCGGGGGCGCCGGGCACCAGCGGGTTGAACGACAGCGACGCGCCCGCCTCTGCCCGGCGAACCACGACAGACAGTGCGGCCGGGACCATCAAGCCGGCTCGCGGCAGAAGCAGCCGGCGAGGGAGACGCCGATGACCGAGTACCAGGAGTTCACGGGCAAGACCGTCGAGGAGGCCCTGCGCATCGCGCGCGAGTCCTTCGGCGCGGGTGGCCTCGACGACCTCGACTTCGAGATCCTGACACCAGGCAGCAGAGGGGTCCTGGGCATGGGCGCGGAGCCCGCACGGATCATCGCCGCGCCGCGCGCGGCGCTGGGAGGCGCAGCCCCTCGCCGTGACGCCGCGGCCGCCGTGCCGATGCCGCCTCCGCCGGCCCGCGAGGAGCGCCGCTCTCCCGACGACCGCGGGCGCGGGCGCCACGACGAGCGCCGGGATCGCCGCGAGGACCGCCGGGATGACCGGCGCGACCGACGGGACGACCGGCGCGACGACCGCCGCCCTCGGCACGCCGGACCGCCCCCCGATCCCGCGGCCGCCGCGCCGGCGACGGGTTCGGGATCGGGCTCCCGATCCGACCCCGAGACCACGCAGAGCCACGCGCCTCGCCGCGACGACCATGGCCGGGGCAGCGCACCCAAGGGCGGGGACGCTGACCGGCGCGCGTCCGGGGTGTCCCAGCGCGAGGCCGCGGAGGTGGCCAGCGCGCGCGCGTCGACGGTGTCCGAGCGAGAGGAGATCCAGGCGGCCGAGGCCTCGCCGGAGGCGCTGGCCGCGGGCAAGGAGATCCTCGAGCAGCTCGTCGCGCTGATGGGCTTCCGCGCCACGGTCACCGTGCATGCGGGCTCCACCTCCAAGATCGGCATCTCGGGTGTCGACGAGGAGGAGAAGGAGTCCCTGGGCGCGCTCATCGGCCGGAAGGGCGAACGCCTGTCGGCCCTTCAGCACCTCGTCAACCTGATGCTGTCTCGCCGCATGGGCGAATGGACCCGGGTGCTGGTCGATGTGGAGGATTACCGTGGTCGGCGCGAGCGCCAGCTGGGCGAGATCGCCCGGCGGGCGGCCGAGCGCGTGCGCGAGACCGGCACCATGCTTCAGCTGGAGCCCATGCCCGCGCTCGAGCGGCGCTGGGTGCACCTCGCGCTCAAGGGCGAGCCGGGGGTGGCCACGCAGTCCATCGGCGAGGAGCCGCAGCGGCGGATCGTGGTCCTGCCCGTCTGACGGGACGGCACCCACCGCCGCGACCATCCAAGCCCACAGCCCCCGCTCGAGGTCTCCATATGCTCACCCTCGGTTACAAGGCGTCCGCGGAGCAGTTCGGTCCGCGTCGCCTCCTGGGCCTCGCCGTCGCCGCCGAGCAGGCGGGTTTTGACAGCGTGTGGACCAGCGACCACTATCAGCCCTGGCGCCACACGGACGGTCACGCGCCGAATGCGCTCGTGTGGCTGGGTGCGGCCGCCGCGGCGACCCACCGGGTCATCCTCGGCACGTCCGTGCTCACGCCCTCGTTCCGCTACAACCCGGCCATCGTGGCTCAGGCGTTCGCGACCCTCGGGTGCCTGGCGCCCGGCCGGGTGATCCTGGGCGTGGGCACCGGAGAGTCGCTCAACGAGGTCGTCGTGGGCGTCGACTGGCCGGAGCAGTCGGAGCGCTTCGCCCGTCTCAAGGAATCCGTGGACCTCATCGGGACGCTGTTCCGCGACGAGTTCGTGAGCTATGAGGGCCAGTTCTACCGGACCCACAACGCCACCGTCTACGATCGGCCCGACCAGCCCGTGCCCATCTACATCGCGGCGTCGGGGCCCGCCGCCGCCCGGCTCGCGGGGCGTGTCGCGGACGGCTTCATCTGCACCTCCGGCAAGGGCAGGGAGCTCTACACCGACACGCTCATCCCGGCCGTGGCGGAGGGGGCGCAGAAGGCGGGCCGGGACGCGTCGGCGCTGGGCATGATGATCGAGATGAAGGTGTCCTTCGACCTCGATCGCTCACAGGCCATGGAGGACACGAAGATCTGGGCGGCCCTGGCCCTGCCCGGCGAGAAGAAGATGGGCGTCGAGGACCCGCGCGAGATGGAGCGGCTCGCGAAGGAGGTCGAGGACGTCGCCCACCGCCGGTGGCTCGTGTCGGACGACGTCGACGAGCACCTGGAGCAGATCCGGCCGTACCTGGAGTGGGGCTTCACGCACCTCGTGTTCCACTTCCCGGGCGACGACCAGGAGGCCGCAATCAGGCGGTACGGCGAGCTGATCCTGCCCCGGCTGCGCGAGCGCTTCGGCTGAGCGACATCCGCCGAGCCGCGTCCGTGGGGGGCGCTCAGCGGGCGGCGCCGTCCGCGAGCACCCGCATGGCCACCGCCGCGTACGTCGCCACCCCGAGCGCCATCGCCGCCTCGTCGAAGACGACCCGGTTGGAGTGGTTCGCGGGAGCGGTGGACGGGTCCTCGTGGGCGGGCCGCGCGCCCAGGAAGAACATCGCCCCGGGCACCTGCTCCAGGACGTAGGAGAAGTCCTCGGCGCCCATGATGGGCGACGCCATCTCCACGACGCGCTCCTCGCCCGCCAGGGCGACGCACTCCTCTCGGGCCATGGCCACGAAGGCCGGGTCACACACGGTCACCGGGAAGCCCGGCACGAGCAGCACCTCGGCGGTGGCGCCGTGTGCCGCGCAGACACCCGCGACGACCCTGTCCAGGCGCTCGCGCATGGCCTCCCGCTGCGTCGCGGACACGGTCCGGATGGTGCCCTCCAGGAACGCGGTCTCGGGGATGATGTTGTTGGTGGTGCCGGTGGAGATGCGGGTGACCGAGAGCACCGCCGGATCGAACACGTCGACCCTGCGCGTGACCATGAGGTTGAGCGCCAGGACCACCTCGGCCGCGACGGGCACAGGGTCCAGCGCCAGGTGCGGCGCGGATCCATGGCCGCCGCGTCCCGTGATGGTGATCTCGAAGCGGTCGGCGGACGCGAGCAGCGGCCCGGCGCGATGGTGCAGCTCGCCGCTCGGATAGTACGTGGTGATGTGGAGCGCGAAGGCGCCCGCGGGACGCTCCCCGGTGACGTCCAGCAGCCCCTCCTCGAGCATGAACCGGGCGCCGTGCCACCCCTCCTCCCCGGGCTGGAACATGAGCACCACCGTGCCGGGCAGGGTCGCCCGCCGCTCCTGGAGCAGTCGCGCCGCACCCAGCAGCATCGCCACGTGGGTGTCGTGGCCACAGGCGTGCATCCGGCCGGGCGCCTCCGACGCGAACTCCAGACCGGTGTCCTCGTCGAGGGGCAGGGCGTCCATGTCCGCTCGCAGGAGCACGCACGGGCCCGGTCGGCCGCCGCGGATGACGGCGACCAGGCTCGTGACGGCCGTGCCCGACATGGGCTCCAGGCCGATCGCGCGCAGGTGCTGGGCGACCAGCGCCTGCGTCTGCGGCAGCGTGTTGCCGAGCTCGGGGATGCGATGGAGCCGGCGCCGGACGTCGATGACATCCGGAAGGATCGTGCGGGCGGCCTCCAGCAGGGCGGCGTGGTCGGTGGTGCTCATGGGACGGAGTCTAGGCGTCCGCGCGGCGGAGAAAGCGAGTCGCGCCGCACCCGGCGCCGCGTCAGTCCGCGTCCTCGGGTCGCCGTCCGAGCGCTGTCAGCGCGGCGAGATGATGGGCGTGCAGCGTGCGCAGCGAGCGGATCTGACAGGTGGCCGGATCCTCCTGGAGCGCCCGGGCCACCTCACCCAGCGGCCCGAGCTTGCCCAGGACCACGGCCGTGCCCAGCGACTCCACCTTCTGGCGCGCGGCGCGCCGAGGGATTCCCGCCAGACTCCCTGACGTGGACACGCCGACCCGGACGTGGCCCCGGCTGCCGCTCTCCGCGGCGAGCGTGCCCGCCCAGACGAGCATCTCCGGATCATCGGGGGCCGGGTTCGCGGCGTCCGCGGCCCCCACGATGACACCCGTCTCGGGCGGCAGCGCATGGATGAGACGCCATGCATCGATGCCTGCGCCAGGCGTGCGCACATCCACGATCAGGCTCTGGAGCGGCAGTCCGGCCAGACGCGCATGGCCTCGGGGATGCGCGGCGCCGCCCGTGATGGCGAGCGACACGTGGAGGTCCGGCAGTCGCCGGACCACCCCCGTGAGCAGCTCGCACAGGTCATCCCATGCCGCGTCGTCCTCGCCGATGGCGGGGATCGCGAACTCATCGAGCTGGAGCACGGGGACCATCGCGCCACGCAGCGCCACGCCTGCCGCCACGACGGCGTCGGCGACGTCGCGCGCGACGGCCCGTCGCTCCGTGCTCGTCCGGGCGATCGCGCGCGCCGAGGACCAGGGTCCGGGCAGCACCTGCTTGACGAGCGAATCGATGCCGTCGTCCGCCCAGCGCCAGGCCGCCACGAGCGCCTCCGGCGTCACCACGCCCGCCAGCAGGTCCCGCGCCAGCTCAGCTGGGGTCTCCGCCCGCCAGCGGGCCCAGTTGTCGGAGACCATCGACAGGCCGTGGCGGGCCTGTTCGGCCACGATCTCGGTGACCCAGGAGTCCGCGGCGGCCTGGAACGCCGCCTCCGTCGACGCTCCGGAGGCCCAGCGACGCCGGGCCTCCCCGAAGTCGTCCGTGGCGTTCGGGAGCGCGCCGAAGGGGTAGCCCCCGCAGATGGCGGCGAACATCGGAGTGGATGGTCGATCGCCCTTGGGGCGGGCGCTCCCCGGACCGGAGGGAGGAGGCTCCGGTCGGGGACCGCCCGCGGGCGATCGATTGAGGGTCGCGCCGCCGGCCGATCAGGCCAGCAGCCACTCCTGGATGACCTTGTTGACGCCGTCGATGGCCGCCTGGTGGGCTGCCGCCGCGTCGTACTCGCCGGAGATCATCTTGGCCAGGACCTCGTCGAACACGGGATTCCAGTCGTATGGGGCACCCCAGCGGTTCATGCCGCCCTGCGACTGGACGGCCCACACGGGCACCAGGTCGGCGTCGGCCGCCTGGACGGCCGGGTCGTTCAGGACGCTCGTCCGGGTCGGTGGATAGCGCTCCGGCGCCAGGGCCACCTGGAGGCAGACCGGCTGCGAGAACTGCGTCAGCAGGTAGCTCTTGCCCGCGTCCTGCTGGACCGAGAACCGCGACAGGCCCAGGCCATCGGACCCGTTGACGGTGCCCGTGCTGCCAGGGGCGATGCCCGGGTTGGCCATCCGGGCGTACTTCGCCACCATGTCGCCCTCGGGCACCGAATCCTCGCCTGCGATGACGAACGCCACGTTGCCCTGGCCGAAGATAACGAACGCGTCGTGCTCGTTCTTGGTGTTGTTGTACGAGGGGTCCCAGAACCCCTCCTTGAGGCCGCGCTCGATGACCTGGAAGGTCTTGAGGCCCTCCTCGTTGTTGAACAGGAGCTGCGTCCGGTCGTCGCTGAACATGGGCTTGCCCAGCGAGTTGTACATCTGCATGTAGTAGAAGGCGGCGAAGATGCCGCCCTCGCCCAGCCATGGCTGGACGCAGGGGATGATCCCCTTCTCCTTGAACGCCGGGGTCAGGTCGATCAGCTCGTCCCAGGTCTTCGGCGGCTCCTCCAGGCCGACCTGCGCGAACAGGTCCTTGTTGTAGCCGGAGAGGAAGCCGGAGTAGTGGATGGGCAGCCCCCGCAGCACGCCGTCACTGGCGGTGTACGTCGAGATGGCCGCTGGGTAGTAGTCGTCCAGGTCGTCCACCTGACCCCAGTCGCTGACCGCGACCAGGATCCGCGCGCCGAAGCGCGCCATGAAGTTGTCGCTCGTGTAGATCGTGTCCCAGTTGGAGTCACCCGTGGAGATCATGGCCGCGAGCACCGCGGGCTTCTCGGTGAACGGCACGTTGGTGAACGTGGCGTTGCCACCGGTCCTGGCGTTCCACGCGGCGAGGCCGATCCCCTCGGCGGTGAGCGAGTAGCCGCCGGAGAACCCCTGCAGCATGACGCCCGCGAACGAGCCGTCGCCCGTCGCGGCGGGCGTGGGCTCGGGCGTCGCCGAGGGGTCCTGCGCCCTGACGCCGGTCGCCGCCACGAACGCGGCGGCGCTCGCCGCCAGACCGCCCGCCAGCACCTGGCGCCGCGAGACCTGCTTGGCCAGCAGGGCATCCGTTCCCTGCCTCAGATCCGTCATCGTGTCCTCCTCGAGTGTGGCCGGCGCGCCGCTGGGGGCGGCCGTGACGACCCGTGGGTCGTCGCCTGCAGCGCGTCCACCCGGGACGCCTCGCGACTCAACCCTTCACGAGCCCCTCCGTTAGGCCGGCGATGATCCGCCGATGGAACAGCAGGACGAGCAGCAGGCACGGCAGCACCGCGACGATGCCCGCCGCGGCGAGCATGTTGGGCGGCGGCGTCTGGTTGAGCGTCTCCCCGAAGCCGAAGTTGTTGGTGCTCACGATCCGGCGGGTGATCGTGATGGCGTTTCGCTGTCCCAGCACGACCGCGAACAGGAACTCGTTCCAGGTGCCGATGAGCAGCAGGATGGCGGTCGCGGCGATGCCCGGCGAGGCGGCCGGCGCGACGACCCGGAAGAGCGTGCCCAGCCGGGAGCAGCCGTCGATCCGGGCCGCCCGCTCCAGCGAGATCGAGACGTCCGCGAAGAAGTTCCGCAGCAGCCACACCACCAGGGGCACCCAGAACGCGACGTTCACCAGCACCAGCGCGAGCACCGAGTCGGTGATGCCCAGCCACTTGAACATCTGGAACACCGGGATGGCCATGACCACACCGGGCACCATCTGGGTGAAGATGAGGACCATGATCACGGCGCGCTTGCCGGGCAGGTCGAACCGCGCCAGGGCATACGCGGCGGGCGCCGAGAGCACGATGACCACCAGCGTCGCGATGATGGCGACCTGGAGACTGACCAGCAGCGAGCCGAACCAGTTGGGGTCGCCGTAGATGGTCCGGTATCCGTCGAGCCACAGGTCGGTGGTCAGCTGGGGCGGCAGCACCGTCAGGGCCCGCTCTGGCTGGACGCTCGAGATGGCGACCCACAGGATGGGCGCCGCGAAGAAGAACATGACCAGGCCGGCCACGATCGCGAAGCCGACGCGACCCGCGCGCGGGCCGAGGCGCAGCCGGTGTCGCCGCGGTCCGGCCTCGAACCGCTGTGACGCGAGCGCCTCGAACCGGTCGGCGCGCCCGGAGGTGGACCACGAGCGAGGCGCGCTGAGCACCTCGTCCTCGCCCGCGGGCCGGTCTGACCGGCGGCGCGTGAGCACCAGCAGCAGCAGGCTGCACGCCAGGATGATGCCGAACAGCAGCACCGTCAGCGCCGACGCATATCCGAAGCTGAGCGTCTCGAACGCCTTGTCGTAGATGGCGTAGATGAGCACATACGTCTGGCGTCCGGGCCCCCCGGAGGTGAGGCTGAACAGCAGGTCGAACACCTGCAGTCCGATGATGATCTGGAGCACCGCCACGACCATCACGGTCGGCCGGATGGCCGGCAGCACCACGTAGCGGAACGTCTCCCAGCCGGTCGCGCCATCCATGCGCGCCGCGCGGTAGTGAGACGAGGGGATGGTGCGCAGCGCGGCCAGCATCAGCAGCGTCAGCAGCGGCACGGAGCGCCAGGCCGTGGCCACGACCGCGATGACCACCGCGCTCGTGGTGTCCTGGAGCCAGTTGATGGGCTCATGGATGAGGCCCAGGCCGATGAGCAGCCCGTTGATGATCCCGAAGTGAGTGTCGAAGATGAACCGCCAGAAGACGCCCGCCACGACGCTCGCCACGGCCCACGGCAGCATCACCGCCATCAGGAACACGCCCGAGCCACGGAACGGCCGGTTGAGGATGAGCGCGGTGAGCAGCGCCATGGGGATGGTCACGGCCGTGACCGCGGCCGCGAATCCCAGCGTGCGCGGTATCGACTGGAGCACCACATCGTCGATGGGCAGCCGCTCGAGGTAGTTGCGGAGCCCCACGAACGGTGTCAGGTCGTCCTTCGCCAGCTCGATCCGGAAGAAGCTGAAGCCGAACACCGCGAGGATCGGCGGCAGCACGAAGATGGCAACCAGCAGCAGCGCGGGGACCGAGACGAGGATCGCGAAGGAGCGTTCGCTGAGGCGGTCCAGCCGACGCGTGAGCAGTCCGCTGACGGTTCGCCGCGTGGTGGGGACCACTGCCATCGCGAGCTCCGACGCCTCCCTTCGCGACCCACGACCGAACACCGCCGCGGGCTGGAGCGACGGTACACGGGTCCGGAAACCACGTCAATGATCTTTGATCTGTGACGTTGCGGAGGAGCCGGTCGTGCGCGATGATGGGTGGGTCGCCCCGCGGCCGGGCGCCGTCCCGTACGAGGTGCGTCATGGCGTTCTTGGTGGTCCAGGTCGATCTCAGCTCCGAGCTCGGACCCTTCCACTACGAGCGAGCCGCGCTGGCGGCCGCGGGGGGCGAGCTGCGCGAGTTCGAGATCACCGACCCCGCGGACGTGGTCCCCGCTGCCGTGGACGCGGACGTGGTGTGGCTGGCCTGGTCTCCGGACCTCACGGGCGACATCCTGGCGCGGCTGCCGCGCTGCCGGCTGGCAATCCGCTGGGGCGTGGGGCACGAGCAGATCGATTCGGCGGCCGCGACCCAGCTGGGGATCGCGGTGGCCAACACCCCCGCCTACGGGACGCAGGACGTGGCGGAGCACGCCGTCGCGCTGCTGTTGGCGAGCGCCAAGCGCATCGTGTGGTCCCATGAACAGATGCGCGCGGGCGGCTGGCCGGCGGCTCAGGAGGGCACCGTTCACCGCATCACGGGCCGGACCCTGGGCATCATCGGCGTCGGGCGCATCGGCTCGGCGACGGCGCAGCGCGCGCTGGGTCTCGGGATGAAGGTCATCGGCTACGACAACGCGCGGCCCGACGCGGAGCTGCGGGCCATCGGCGTGGAGCCGGTCGATCTGGCCACGCTCGCCGCACGCTCCGACTACGTCTCGGTCCACACGCCGTACTCGCCCTCGTCGCACCACCTGGTCGATGCCCGGCTGATCGCCGCCTTCAGGCCGGGCACCATCCTGGTCAACACGTCGCGGGGCAAGGTGCTGGACCAGCCCGCCGTGGATGCGGCCCTCCGGTCGGGACACCTGGCCGCCGCGGCGCTGGACGTCTACGAGATCGAGCCGCTGCCCGAGGACGACCCCATCCGGAGCGCCCCGAACGTGATCCTCACGCCCCACCACGCGTCGTTCAGCGATGAGTCGATGGTCGACCTGCGCCGGGAGATGGTGACCACGACCATCGACTTCATGACCACCGGCTGGTCGAGCGCCATCGTGAACCCCGAGGTCCGGGGTCGCCTCCGCGAGGCGAACCCGTAGCCGGCGAGATCAGCGGGGCAGCGTCGGCTCCACCGCGTCGAACGTGGCGGTCAGGCGTTCGCCCAGCTCGCCGAGTTCATCCCGCGTGATCGTCAGGGGCGGGTAGAGGCTGATGATGTCGCCGCGGGTGCCGTCGGCCATGCCCGTGCCCGGGTAGAGCACGATGCCGTTGCGCAGGCCCGCCTCGCGGAACCGCACCGCCACGCCGTCGGCACTTTCGAACGGCTCGCGGGAGGCCCGGTCCCGCACGAACTCGATGCCCGCCATCAAGCCGCGGACGCGGATGTCGCCCACGCACCAGCGCTCGCGCAACGGCTCCAGCGTCTTTCGGAAGTCCGCCTCCAGGTCGCGCACCCGCGCGGTGATGCCTTCGCGCGCCCAGGCGTCCAGGACCGCGATGCCGGCGGCCATCGAGATCGGGTTGCCCCCGAACGTGAAGATGTGCTCGAACGTGGCGCCCGCGGTCCGGAACGTCTCCCGGATGCCCGCCCGGACCGCGACGGCGCCCAGCGGGGCATATCCGCCGCTGATGCCCTTGCCCATCACCAGCAGGTCGGGCACGATGCCCCAGTGGTCCACGGCGAAGTCGGCGCCGGTGCGTCCGAACCCGGTGACCACCTCGTCCACGATGAGCAGCACGCCGTGGCGGTCACACACCTCGCGGATGAGCGGCCAGTAGTCGTCCGGTGGGGAGATCGCACCGCCCACGCTTGCGATGATCGGTTCTGCGATGAACGCGGCGACGCTTCGGGGGCCCGCCGCCAGGATGGCGGACTCCAGCTCCGCGGCATACCGTTCGCCGCAGCCCTCGTGATCGGCGTGGCCGTCGCGGTAGCAGTACGGCGGGCTGATGTGGGGCACGTCCAGCAGCATCGGCTCGTACTTCCTGCGGCGCGCCCTGGCGCCACCCACCGACAGCGTGGCGAGCGTCGCGCCGTGATAGGAGGTCCAGCGGCTGATGATGGTGGACCGCCCGGCTTCGCCGCGCTCCACGCAGACCTGGCGCGCCAGCTTCAGGGCGACCTCCACAGCCTCCGACCCGCCGGACGTGAAATGGACCCAGTCGAGGTCCCCCGGCGTGACCGCCGCGACCCGTCCGGCCAGCTCGTGGGCCGGCTCCGAGGCGAAGATGTTGCCGACCGCGAAGGGCAGGCGGGCGGCCTGGGCGGCCATCGCGTCCACGACGTCCTGGCGGCCGTAGCCCAGGTTCACGACCGCGATCCCGGCGATCGCGTCCAGGTAGCGATTTCCCTGGTGATCCCAGACCCAGACGCCCTCACCGCGCGTCAGGATCGGATACGCCCGTCGGGCGTCGAGCGTGAACAGGTGGTTCGTGTCCGCGGTCATCGTCGCTTCCCCATCAGGTCTCCGGCTTTGGCGCTGGGCGGATCGATGCACTGCCGCTGCCGCTGCCGCCGCTGGACGACGTGTCGGCCGCCAGGCGCGCTCGCCGCGCGGGTGACGGTGCGTGCGACGCTCGCTGGTCGACATGTCGACCGCGATGCGGCGCGACCAGCTCCGACGGTGCCTCCAGCGGGCCGATCGGTCGACATGTCGACCAAGGCGTGCCGCGGCGCCCGGTCACCGACGTCCGAGTGGTCCGATCGGTCGACATGTCGACCGCGATAAGGGGCGTCCGGCTCCGACGGTGCCTCCAACGGGCCGATCGGTCGACATGCCGACCAAGGCGTGCCGCGGCGCCCGGTCACCGACGCCCGAGTGGTCCGATCGGTCGACATGCCGACCGCGATAAGGGGCGTCCGGCTCCGACGGTGCCTCCAGCGGGCCGATCGGTCGACATGTCGACCACCACCGGACATGCCGACCACCACCGGACATGCCGACCACCGGATGTCCCCGACCACCGCCGTCGGACCGTCTCATGCCCCGATGCGATTCCCGGACGCCGCGTCGAACAGGTGCTGCCGCCCGCGTGCGATCGCTGCGGTCACCGGCTGGCCGATCGCGAGGGGCAGGTCGGGACTGACCCGGGCCACGATCGTGCCGGGTCCCACCGCGAGCTCCACGAACGTGTCCGAGCCGATCGGCTCCAGCAGCGCGACCGTCGCCGGGAACCCGCCTGGCAGGTCCTCGTCGCCGGAGGCGTCCACGCGCACATCCTCGGCGCGCACGCCCACCTGGACGCGGGCGGGCGGGTCTGCCACGAGCCCCAGACCGCCCAGGGCACCCAGCGGGACGCGCACGGCGCCCTCCGCAGTCAGGATCGCGACGCCGTCCTCGACCCCCAGGCTCCCCTCCACCAGCGACATCCGGGGCTTGCCCACGAACGTGGCGACATAGGTGGTCGCGGGACGCCGATAGATCTCCTCCTGCGTCCCGAACTGGACCAGCCTCCCGTCACGCATCACCGCGATCAGGTCGGACAGGGTCATCGCCTCCTCCTGGTCGTGGGTCACGAACACCGACGTGGTGCCGAGCGCGAGGTGGAGATGCTTCACCTCCGTGCGCATCCGAGCGCGCAGCGCGGCGTCCAGGTTGGAGAACGGCTCGTCGAGCAGGAACACGAGCGGCTGCTTGACGAGCGCCCGACCGAGCGCCACGCGCTGCTGCTGCCCGCCCGACATCTGACCCGGCTTGCGCGAGAGCAGGTGGCCGATGTCCAGCATCTCGGCGACCGCCCGGACCCGCGTGTCGATCTCCGCCCGGGGCCTGCGCGACAGCTTCAGGCTGAAGGCGATGTTGTCGAACGCGGTCATGTGCGGGTAGAGCGCGTAGTTCTGGAACACCATCGCCATGCGCCGCTCGTTGGGGGGCGTCCGCGTGATGTCCGTGTCACCCAGGCGGAGGGTCCCGGTGTCCGCCACGTCCAGGCCCGCCACGATGTTGAGCGTCGTGCTCTTGCCGCAGCCGGACGGACCCAGGAGCGTCACGAACGCGCCCGCCGGGATCGTCAACGACAGCTCGTCGAGCGCGCGGACCCTGCCGTAGTGACGGGAGATCCCGGACAGGTGGAGGGATGCGTCGTCGGGCATCGGCTGGCGACCTCAGGCCCGAAGCGGGTCGACGGATGTCGCGGGCGGCGCCCCCGCGCCGAGGCGGCCGGCGATCCGCTCGAGGGTCCAGGCGAGCGCGTCCCGGATGGTGGTGCTGGCGGCGACGCCGTCGTGAGCGGCGTTGGCGGCGTAGAAGCGCTCGTGGAAGGCCAGCTCGAAGTCAGGCGAGTCACCCAGCGCCAGGCGCACATAGCGGTGCGCGGCCTGTCGCTGGCCCTGGATCAGGGCAAGCAGGTGCGGTCGGTGCGCGGCCCGGTAGCACTCGTCCTCGAACTCCGTCGCGATGTGCAGGAACTGGTCCAGGTCATGGCGCGCCGCGGCGGATCGCAGCACGCCCAGCAGCTCCTCCATCCGCCCCAGGCCGCGGTCGTCGATGCGTCGCGCACCGAGGCGCGCGGCGAGCCCCTCGATTCCCGCTCGGATCGCCTGGATCTCCTGGACATCCTCGACCTCGAGCGGCGCGACGATGGCGCCCCGTCGCCGTTGCTGGCGGACCAGGCCGTCCGCCTCGAGGCGCACCAGCGCGGCGCGCACGGGCATCGTCGAGACCCCCAGCCGCTCGGCGATGTGGGCCAGCGGGAGCGCGGTCCCCGGCTCCAGGGCGTGGAGGATCTCGTCGCGCAGGACGTCGTAGACCTGATCCTCCGCGCTCCTGATCACGAGCGGCGTCGTCCGCAGCACGCTGGCGTGTCTCCCCGGATGATGCTCGGCCTGCGGCCGAGCGCCCCCGAGAGTCTAGACCACGCGCGGCCTCTCGTGAGCCGGCACCGGATCAAAGATCACACGTTCGCTCCGGGATCCCCTTCAGGGTCCCGTCGCGCACGTATCATGGGCGCGCCTGGGCGTGAGCGGCGGGAGCGACCCGCGGGCCGCGACCGAGGCATGGAGATTGGGGATGCGGCGGATCTTCGCGCGCGGCGGTCACGCCGTCATCGATGACGTCCCGGTGCCGGACCTGCGCCGGGGCGAGGTGCTGGTCCGGACCGCGTACTCCACCGTGAGCGCGGGCACGGAGCTGTGGATCCTGCGCAAGAGCGCGTCGGGTGACGCGAGGGACGAGGAGTACCCGGGCGACGCACCCTGGGAGGATCCCCCGATCCGCGACGGCATCCTGCATCCGGAGAAGCCGCGCCGGCCCATCCCCGGCCACATCTCGCTGGGCTACAGCCTGGCGGGCGTGGTGGAGGCCGTGGCGCCGGAGGTCACGGACCTGCGACCGGGCGACCGGGTGGCCTGCATGGGATCCCAGTGCGCCCACCACGCCGAGGTGGTGGCCATCCCGCGCAACCTGTGCGTCCCGGTACCCGACGGGCTGGGGCTGGACAGCGCCGCGTTCGTGACCCTGGGGTCGATCGCCGAGGAGGCATTGCGACGCTGCCAGATCGCGTTCGGAGAGACCGTGGTGCTCTACGGGATGGGCCTGCTGGGCATGCTCGCGGGACAGATCGCCCAGGCCGCCGGCTACTACGTGGTCGGATTCGACATCGACCCGCGTCGCCTGGACCAGGCGCGCGGGTTCGGCATCCTGGACGTGCATGACCCGCGAACGCTGGACCCCGTGGCGCTGGTCCGAGCCCGAACCGGAAGCTTCGGCGCGGATGCGGTCGTGCTGGGCATCGTGGACGAGTCGTCGGAGCCGACCAACATCGCGCT
This sequence comes from Chloroflexota bacterium, assembly GCA_034436555.1. Taxonomy (GTDB): domain Bacteria; phylum Chloroflexota; class Limnocylindria; order Limnocylindrales; family CSP1-4; genus JAFMJV01. Next base: position 15,892 of record DAOTUU010000061.1, read on the forward strand.
CCGCATGGCCCGTCAGCATGGTCGGGTGGTCGGCCTCGGCCTGTTCGGTCTGGACGTCCAGCGGGAGGCGCTGAGCGATCGCACGGTGGTCCGCTCCATCGCCTATGGACCGGGCAGATACGACCCGGAGTACGAGGAGGCGAGCGTCGACTACCCCATCGGCCTGGTCCGCTGGACGGAGAACCGGAACGCCCAGCACGTGCTGCGCCTGATGGCGGAGGGCCGCCTGTCGGTGGCCGGACTGGCGGCCTCGATCCCGTTCGAGGAGGCGCCACGCGGCTACGCCCTGCTCCAGTCACCGGAGCGACCACCGACGCTCCAGTTCGTGTATGGCTGAGGAGGTCCGCGACGCACGTCGGCTGCTCCGGGCGACGGACGTGTTCTCGCTGCGCTTCCTGGCGGAGGTCGCGATGGCCCCCGACGGTCGCCATGTCGCGTGGGTGGAGCGGCGCATCGACGAGCGGGCCGACGCGCCGCGCTCGCGCGTGCTGCTCGCGGACGTGGCGACCGGCGCGGTCCGCGCGCTGGGTCCGGCGGACGCCACGGATGCCGCGCCCCGCTTCCTGGACGACGGCACGGGGATCGCCTTCCTCGCCGGACGGCCCGGAGCGAGCACCGGCCCGCGTGTCGCTCCGCTGGACGGGGGTGCCGGCCAGCCGTGGCCGGGCGTGCCCGCCGGTGCCGGCCAGTTCAGCGTCGCTCCGGACGGATCGGCGCTCGCGATCGTGGTCGCCGCGGACGATGCGCCCCCGCCGGATGGTCCCCTGGACCCGCTGTGGGAGGTCCGGGGCCCTGGCTGGCACCGGGATGCACAGCCCACGCTGGAACGCCGCACGCGGAGCAGCCTCTGGCGCGTGACGCGTGCCGGCGTGAGCACGTCGCTTACGCCCCCTGTGGCCGCGGTCCATGACCGGACGCCCCGCTGGTCCCCCGACGGCCGGCGCATCGCGTTCCTGTCCGACCGCCCGGTGCCCGCCGGTTCGTCGCGTGCGGGACCACAGCCGGGCCACCCGCTCGCCCGTCCGACGCGCCTGTGGGTCACGGGGGCATGGGACGCCACGTCGGCCGAGCCACTCACGCCGCCGCTCGTGATGAGCGCCTTCACCTGGTCGCCCGATGCGACCGCGATCGCGTGGCTGGGGGGACCCGAGCCGGTCGTCCCAGGCGTCGCCCAGCGGCTGTGGATCACGGACGTCACCGCAGGCATCACCCGCCAGGTGCCGCTGCCGGTGCCCGCCCCGGGTGCCGCCGTCCGGTCCGACGACCCGCGCGGCATGGGAGATGCGACCATCGCGTGGAGCCGCGACGGCCGCATCTGGCTGCGCTGGGCGGAGGGTGGCGCGAGCCACCTGGGCGCGGTGGACCTCGTCACCGGCATCCTCCATCGCGCCGTGACCGGCGACCGGGCGGTGCTCGCGTTCGATGTGAGCGCGGACGGCTCGAGGGTCGCCCATGTCACCGCGACCGCGGATCACCCCGGGGACGTCGCGGTGTGTGACGCGGACGGGTCGCGCAGCCTCACGCTGACCGACGCCAACGCCTTCCTGCGCGAGGTGGAGCTGGGGCGGACGCGCCGGTTCCGCGCGACGGGTCCGGATGGTCTGGCGCTCGAGGGATGGGTCGTGGAGCCGCCGCGGTCGACCCTCGGTGGTGACGACGGGCAGGCCGTCCCGGTCGTGCTCTCCGTGCACGGCGGCCCGCACTATCCCGTGGGCTGGCGGTTCAGCCTGGAATCCCACCGCCTCGCCGCACGCGGCCACGCGGTGGTCAACGGCAACGCCCGCGGCTCCACCGGGTACGGGGATGGACATGCCACGGCGATCCACGGCGACTGGGGCGGTGGCGACTGTGGTGACACCCTCGCGATCCTGGACGCCGCCGTCGCGAGCGCGGCCGAGGACCCCGGGTCCGTGTCGCTCGACCCGCGCCGGGTCGCCATCACCGGCGTGAGCTACGGCGGCTTCCTGACCACCTGGGCGATCGGCCAACATCCCGACCGGTTCCGCGCCGCCATCGCGGAGAATCCGGTCACCGACCTGGCCTCGGTCTTCGGCACCGGGGAGGACGATGGCGGGTCCTGGATCGCGGAGCTGGGCGGGACGCCCTGGGAATGCCCCGCCGGGATCGTCGCCCGCTCGCCGGTCACCCACGTCGCGCGCATCCGGACGCCACTCCTGCTGCTCCACGCGGAGGAGGACCACAACTGCCCGATCGCCCAGAGCGAGGAGCTGTACGCGGCGCTCGCCCGGCTGGGCCGCCCCGTCCGCTTCCTGCGTGCGAGGCGCCTGGGCCATCTCATGAACTTCACCGGCGGCGGGCGCTTCCGGCTGGCCCGCGCCGCGGCGATCGACGACTGGCTGGACCGCTGGCTGCGACCGGCGATGGATGGAGGCGACCCATGAGCACGGCGGCACGTCGAGACGGCCTGGATGTCCACCGGCGCATGGGCGCGGCCTGGGACCCGGGAATCGGGCCCGACCTGGAAGGTCATCTGCGCAGGCATCGGAACGCGCTCATCGCGACGTCGGGCGCGGACGGAGCGCCACAGCTCACGCCTGTGTGGTACCTGTGGGACGGCGAGGCGATCACGGCGAGCGTGCCGGGCTGGACGGTGAAGGTCGAGAACCTGCGCCGGGATCCGCGCGTCGCGGTCTGCGTGGATGACGAGGTCGCGGGCTGCTACGCCACGCTCACCGGCCGCGCGACGCTCGTGGAGCATGGTCCGGACGACCGCGACCCGGTCCGCGCGGCGACCTGGCCGCTGCTCCTGAAGTACCTGCCGGAACCGGAGGCGGCGGCACGCTGGGAGCGCATCGATGCGGCTGGCGACCGGGTGCTCATCCGCCTGGAGCCGGTGCGCATCCTGTGGCGGGCCGGCGTGCGCTGACGCGTCGCCGCCCACCCCTGGGCTACCGGGGGATCAGCTCGGTGTAGCTGGCGTTCGCCCGCAGAAACGCCTCGTCGATGTCGATGCCCAGTCCGGGGCCCGTCGGGATGGCCACGCAGCCATCGCCGTCGAGTGCGAGCGGGTCGCCGATGGCGAGTTCGTCCCGCCATGGATTGGGGTCCGTGCCGACCTCCAGGAAGGGCGTGTCGGCGGACGGCGCGGTGGACTGGTCAGGGATGGTGGCGATCGCATGGAGCGCGGCCGCGAGGCCCACGATGGAACCGGAGGTGTGCGGCACGCAGCCGATGCCGTGGAGCCGCGCCAGCTCGGCCACGAAGACCGCCTCCCCGATGCCACCGATGATCACCGGCTCGGGCTGGATGATGTCCACGCCACCACGCGCGATGAGGTCGAGCGCGGCGTGCCGGGACTGGGTGATCTCGCCGCCCGCGAGCGAGATGTCGAGGGCCGTCGCCACCTTCTCATACGACGCGTAGCCGCCGCGCTGGGGCATCGGCTCCTCCAGCCAGCGGAAGCCCAGGGCGCCCAGGGCTCGGCCCACCTCGATCGACTGGGCGATGGTGTATGCGCCGTTGCCGTCGGCCATCAGCGTCATCGTCGGGTGCTCGGTCCGCACCCGCTCCAGGATGGGCACCTCCCGCGCGACCGGGTGTCGCCCGATCCGGAACTTGGTCGCCCGGAAGCCGCGCGCCGCGTGGGAGGCGGTCTCCTCGATCCACGTCTCCTCCGGGTCGCGTCCCTCGATGTACCCCGTGCTCGCGCCGTAGGCTCGGACACGGTCGCGCACCGCTCCGCCGTGGAGTTGATGGACGGGCACCCCCAGCTGGCGACCTCGCAGGTCGTCGATGGCGATCGAGAGGGCGGACGCCGCCCAGGTGTGCTCGGATGCGAGCCAGATGTCGCGGAGCAGCGGTCGCGCCGATCGGGCGTCCCGTCCCAGGACCACCTCCGCGAGGTCGCGGATCACGGCGGCGATGCCCGGGATGAGGTAGGTCTCGCCCCAGCCGTGGCGGCCGTCGCCGTCGGTCAGCCGGACGTAGCAGAAGTCGTGGCTCGGGATGGGCGCGATGGACACCGCGCGGAGCGGCCGGACCTCATGGTGGACGACGAAGATCTCGAGCTGCTCGATGACCACGGCGTGTGCTGCCTCTCGCCCGTGCGACCCGCCACGGGGACGCTGTGATCACAGATATTCGCACGCTCCCAGGCGGTCCGGGCGGCGACCATGGCGACGACCGGGGCACGCTCGGGAGAGGAGGGTCTCAGTGGCGGACGGGCGACGCCTCGATGATGTCTGGTGCCGCTGCCATGCGGTCGGCGATGAGCTCGAACAGGCGCATGATCTGAACCTGAAGGAGCGCCTCTGCGGCGACCCCGTCGCGGGCCGCGACCGCCGCGAAGAAGCGCTCCGCGGGCGGCACCTCCAGCGCTCCCTGGACACCCACCACGGCGCGCACGTAGCGCAGCGCCGCGCGGCGGTGGTGGCGCACGGCGGCCAGCAGGCGGGGACGGCCGGCGGCCTCATAGCAGGTGTCCTCGAGCTCGTATGTCGCCGCGAGGTAGGCGTCGGTGTCGTGTGCCGCGGCGGCGTCCCGGATGCGCTCGAGATGTCGCCGCATGCGGTCGATTGTGGCATCGGTCGCGGCCTCCGCGCCCAGGCGCGCCGCGAGGCCCTCGATCCCCCAGCGGATCGCCTGGATCTCCTCGATGTCGTCCAGCTCGAGCGGCGCCACGACCGCGCCGCGCCGCGGGATGACACGCACCAGCCGGTCACCCTCGAGCCGCTTGAGCGCCGCGCGGACGGGCATCGTGGAGACGCCCAGCCGGTCCGCCAGCACCGACAGCCGGAGGGGCGAGCCGGGCGCGAGGCCGTGCTCGATCTCCTCTCGAAGCGCCGAGTACGCCTGATCCTCCGCGCTCCGACCCCGGTGCCCGGCCGCACTCCCACCCCGGGCACCCACCCGGCCACGTCGTCCTGGGCCCACCCGGCCCGTGCGTGAGCGCGTGCCGCGCGAGCCAGGGTCCATGGCCGTACTATCACCGAGCCAGGCGACGCCCGCAAGCCGCCTGATCACCTCAGCCCATCGGGCGGGTCCGGCAGTCCTGAGTGGCTGCCCGCGGGGCCCAGCCGACGCAGCCCCGGTCCATCGCGAGGTCAGATGCCTGTCGCGACCGCCGATCCGGTCATCGCGCTCGCCGCCGAACTGGTCCGCACGCCGACGGTGAATCCACCGGGTCGCGAGGCCGTCCTGGTGGCGGCGATCGGGGCTCGCCTGGGGGGCGCCGGGTTCACGCTGCATCCCGTCGACCACGGTGACGGTCGGGCATCGCTCATCGCCACCCTGGGCGCCCTGGACGAGCGGCCGCCGGTCATCCTGTCGGGCCACCTCGACACCGTCCCGGTCGGCGGCGTGCCGTGGCGAGACGATCCCTTCGGGGCGGTCATCCGGGACGGACGCATGCATGGGCGTGGGACCACGGACATGAAGGGCGGCGTGGCAGCGATGGTCGTCGCCGCGGAGCGCGTCGCCGCGGCGACCAGGGCGGGAGATGCGCGACTGCGCGGGCGGCTGGTGGTCGCACTCAGCGCGGACGAGGAGGTCGGCACGCTGGGCGCGCGCGCCCAGGCGACCCATCAGGCCCTGCCGCGCGCCGGGGTGCTCATCGTCGGCGAGCCGACGGGTCTGCGCCCGGGCATCGCGGAGAAGGGGGCGCTCTGGATCGAGGTCCGCTTCCACGGCAAGGCCGCGCACGGCGCCTATGCCCACGAGGGTGCCTCCGCGATCGCCGGGCTGCTGGCCGCGATGCCCGCGGTCGCGGCGACCGTGGAGCCGCTGCCGAGGCATCCGCTGCTGGGCCCCACGACCGCGAACATCGCGATGATCGGAGGCGGCTCGGCGCCCAACATGGTCGCGGACGGGGCCTGGGCGAAGGTGGACGTGCGCTCCGCACCCGGTGTCCGCCACGCCGAGATCCTCGCCGCGATGGACGCCGCGCTGGCGGGGGCCGCGCTGCCTGCCGGCGTGACCGCCGAGATCGTCGTGGTCAGCGACCGGCGCTCGTTCGAGACCGCCCCTGATGCACCGATCGTGGCGTCCGCGACGCGCGCCCTCCGCGCCGCTGGGGTCGTCGACACCACACCGGTGGGCCTGAGCTACTACACCGACGCCGCGGAGCTGCTGGCGGGCGGCGACTACGCCACCCTCATCCTGGGACCCGGAGTGCCCGGGATGGCCCACCAGGTGGACGAGTACGTGCCGCTGGACGACCTGGTCCGGAGTGCCGTCGCCTACGAGGTGCTGGCCCGGGAGCTGCTCGCGTGATGTCCCCCGACCGGACGATCGCGCTGGCCGACGGCCGGACGCTCGTCGTGGTCGACGCCGGTGGGGCCGCGCCTGAGGCGCCAGCCCGGGTCACCAGCCCGCGGGCCCGATCAGGACCGCGATCGCCCCGATCGCGACGGCCGCCTCCACGATGACGATTCCCAGGGTCCGGCTGCGGCGCGACACGAGCGCCCCGACGGCGACCGCCGCGACCACGGCCGCGAGCGTGAACCAGCGTCCGCCGATGTCCGCCCAGGTGCGCCGGAGCCGCCCCGTGACCGCATCGAGGAGCTCCTGTCCCGCCTCCGCCACCCAGGATGGCCACTCGCGGTAGACGACCAGCGCCACCATGAGGGTCGCGACGATGCCCAGCACCACGATCAGCCGCCGACCGTTCGTGCCCGGTCCGCCACCGCTCAGTCCGCCGTCACGCCGCGACCGTTCCTGACGCATGCGCCAAGTGTCCCGTCCGCGGCCCGTCGCGGCAAGGGGTGCCCTCCAGGAATCGCGACGGCGTCGGTCCACCAACAGGACCGACGCCGTGCATCCACGATCTGGTGGAGATGGGGGAGAGTCGAACTCCCCGTCCAGAACCGTCTGCCGAAGCCCACTACGAGCGTGTCCGATGCTTTGTCGTCGAACCGTGGATCCGCCATCGGCAGCGTGCCCACGACTCCAGTCACGTCCCCTTGCGGGCTTTGCCCCGGACCACGTGACGCTCGTCCGGAGCGCATCCCCGCTGGATGACGCTTCCACAGCCCGCGGGGACGAGGCTGCTTCCACGCTCACTTGGCCGCCTTAGGCGGCGTAGGCGAGAGCAGGCTGGCGGTTGCCAGTTACTTCGTTTTGCCGCCTGTTTAACGAGGCCCGACGGCACCTCGGCTCGCGTTCCTCGGGGTTCGGGCCCTGTCGAGACCACGCATCCCCGCGATCCACCCGTGCCCGTCGCCAGCCACGGTGGACCACCTCATTCTAGCTGGTCGGGCTCAATCGGCAGCAGGCCGGGTGCCGAGCGTGAGCGTGACGGCGATGGTCGTCCCGTCCCGCAGCACCGACAGCTCCACCGCGTCTCCGGGCGCATGCGCAAGCAGCAGCAGGTCGAGCGGGTGCTCCAGGTCGACGCTGACCCCGCCGATGCCGGTGATGACGTCGCCCTCCCGGAGGCCCGCGGCCTTCGCGGGGCTGTCGGCCAGGACCGCCTTGCCGGCGGAGTCGTCGACGTGGACCCAGGCGCCCAGGGACACGGCCAGGTCGTTGTCCTCCGCGATCTGGGCGTCCAGGTCCTGGTAGCGGATGCCGATGTAGGGCCGCTCGATGGGCTTGCCCGCCAGCACCTGGGCGATGATCGGCTTGGCCAGGTCGATGGGCAGGGCGAAGCCGATGCCCACGGCATCCCCGGACGCCGCGGTGTTGATGCCCACCACGGTCCCGTCCGCGTCCACGAGCGGGCCGCCGGAATTGCCGGGGTTGATGGCCGCATCCGTCTGGATGAGGTGGCGCAGGCTCTCGGTCTCGCCACCCATCTGGTCAGCGACCACGATGTCCCGGTCCAGGCCGCTCACGATGCCCGCGGTGATGGTTCCCGGGAGCTCCCCGACAGGGTTGCCCATCGCGATGGCCTGCTGGCCGACGCGGATCGCGGACGAGTCGCCCAGCGTGGCGGCCGGGAGGTCGTGACCGTCGATCTTCACGAACGCGAAGTCGGTGAGGGTGTCGACGCCCACGGTCTGCCCGTCGTACCGGGAGCCGTCCTTGAGGATCACCGTCAGACTCGTCGCGTCTCCCGCGACGTGCCGGTTGGTGAGGATGAGCCCGGACGCGTCGATGATCACGCCCGATCCCGAGCCATGGGATTCCGGTGTGCCGGCACCGGGGTCGCCCTCGGGCTGGTCCGCGCCGCCGGGGGTGGTGCCGCCCACGGTGACCTGGATGGTCACCACCGACGGCGAGACCCGGTCGACCAGGGCGAGCAGCCCGGTGTCATCACCCTGGGCGGCCCCGACGGGCATGGCGCCCGCGGCGACGACGATCAGGCCCACGGAGAGGGCGGTCGGTCCCGCCAGGCGGGTCGGGAGGCGACGGCGCGTCGCGGCAGGCGCCGAGATGGGTGCGCGAACGAGAGAGGGATGCATGCAGGACGTCCTCGTGGTGCGCGGGTCCGGCGGACCGGACCTCGCGGGCGTGGGGCGGTGGGACCTGCGAGGGGTGGGAGTCCCCGTCGCAGGGGGTGTCCACGGTCCCGCCTCAGCCTGAGAGGGGTATGAGATCTATCGACGGCCCGTCCGGTAGTCCGCCATCTGGCGCTCCATGTCCCGGCGTGCGTCCCGCTCGGCGATGTCCTGGCGCCGGTCGTGGAGCTGCTTGCCGCGCGCCAGGGCCAGCTGCACCTTCGCGTGGCCCCGGTCGTCGATGTAGATCGACAGGGGCACCAGCGTGAGGCCCTTGGACTTCGTCTTGCCCAGCAGCTGGTCGATCTGGACCCGGTGGAGCAGCAGCTTCCGGTCAGCCCTGGGCTGATGGTTGAAGCGGATGCCGCTCGACTCCCAGGGCGCGATGTGGACGCCCACCAGCCAGGCCTCCCCGTGCTCGATGCGAGCATAGGCGTCCTGCAGGTTCACCTTGCCCGCGCGCAGGCTCTTGATCTCGGTGCCGCGCAGCACGATGCCTGCCTCGAGCGTGTCCTCGATGGTGTAGTCGTGGCGGGCCTTGCGGTTGACGGCGACGGTCTCGCCCATGGCGTGGCTCCTGGTCGTGCGGCAGGTCGTCTGGTGGGGAACCGCATGGATGGCCCACCGGACGCACGAACGCCGGCCCACTGTGGGCCGGCGCTCTCGTGCGGCTGTGACACCACCCGAAGGTGTGGACCTAGATCCGCGCCTCCGAGGTGGTGCAGCGCTGACTGCTGTCGATCACTGCACATCACCTCCTTTCGTTCTCGGACACCATAGCGTGTCCACGGTCACGGCGCAAGGGGTGGATTCGCGCTGGTGACGAGACGGCGCGCGATCGCTCAGGCCATGTGGCGCGCGGCTTCGACGATGCCGAGGCGGAGCGGCCATCGCAGCGCGGTCGGCGATCCGTCGGGTGTCGCGGTGGGGCTGATGGTGCGCAAGGAGGGCGACCCGACCGGGCTGGGTGAGGGCGATGGCCCGCCCACGAGCAGCTCGACCGCCCGATCGAGCTGCGGGTCCGTGTCGGTCGCGGCTGGGCCGGGACCGACCGGCACGTCCGGGGTGAGGCCCACCTGATGGATCCAGCGCCTCGCCGGCGTGAGCCACCTGGCGACCGAGAGGCGGAAACCGCCCGATTCGTGCGACAGCAGGTGCCACTGCTGGATGGTCCCCTTGCCGAACGTCTGCTCTCCCACGAGCAGGGCTCGTCCGGTGTCCTGGAGGGCACCGGCCATGATCTCCGAGGCTGACGCCGACCCCCCGTTGATGAGCACCGCGACCGCGATCTTCGGATCGGTGGCCAGCCCCTCGCCCGTCGCGTCGGTGGCCACCTGCCTGCCTGCCGCATCCTCCTCCCAGTAGATCGGACCGCTCCCGATGAACTGCGACGCGATCGACCGCGCGGCATCCACGAAGCCGCCCGGGTCATCGCGCACGTCGACCACGAAACGGGTCACGCCCTGGTCCAGCAGGGCCTTCAGCTGGTCGCGGAAGTCATCCGCGGCGGACCCGCTGAACCCGGCCACGTCCAGGTATCCCACGCGCCCGTCGGCCAGCAGCCGGGACGTGACATCCACGGAGCGCACCACGTCCCGCACGATGGTCATCTCCAGCGGTGCGCCGTCGCGCCGCAGCCCAAGCCTCACCTCGGTGCCGCGAGGGCCCTTCACCCGCGCGACCACCTCGTCCAGGGTCAGGCCGTCCACGGGCTCGTCGTCCACCGCGACCAGCTCGTCGCGAGGCAGCAGGCCGGCGCCCTCGGCGGGCGAGTCGCGGATGACGTCCACCACCCGCAGCGTGCAGGTCGGTCCGAGCGGCTGGCACGCCTCGCCGTCGGCGTCCTCGGTGGTCATCTGTGCGCCGATGCCCTCGAACTCACCGGAGATGCCACCCAGGCTGTCCTGGTACTCCCGGTCGGTCATGTAGGAGGAGTAGGGGTCGTCGACGGCGCCGAACATGCCCTTGATGGCGCCCTCCACGAGCGCCTTCGGCTCGACCTCCCCCACGTACTCCGTGGTGATCTTGCGGTAGGCCTCCCAGAACGGGTCGAACAGCTCCCGCTCGTTCGCGGGCGTCCCCGGTCCCAGCGCCTGCTGGAGACCCAGCGTGAACCCAGACGCGAACATCGCGGCACCGGACACGATCGCGATGATCACGAGCGCCACGAGGACGGGGCCGCGGTTCGGGGGGCGGCTACCCGCCGGGTCATCCGAGGCAGGCCGCGGCGGCCCCTGCCACTGGTCGGGCGGCGCCTGCCACTGGTCGGGCGGCGCCTGCCACGCGCCCGGCGACGGCGGCCCGGGATGTGCGCCCGCCCACGGGTCGGGGCGGCCCCAGGCTCCGGGCTCCTGACCGCTCGGGTCGGACGACGGCGACCCGGGATGTGCGCCCGCCCACGGGTCGGGGCGGCCCCAGGACCCCGGCTCGTGACCGCTCGGGTCGGACGGTCCGCTCACCTCAGGCGCGCCGGAGATACGCGCGCACCGAGATCCAGGCGCCCACGCCGCCCAGCCCCAGCCCCGCCCCCAGCACGAGGATCGCGATCTGCGTCGTGAGCGACTGGGAGAACCCGACGGGCACCTGGCCCGCGATGGCATCCGCGAGGTCCACGATCGGGCCTGACGCGAGCCACAGCAGCCCGAGCGTGATGAGCGCCCCGATGAGCCCGACGAGCAGCCCCTCCACGATGAACGGCCAGCGCACGTAGTGGTCCGAGGCGCCCACGAGACGCATGATCTCGATCTCCTGCGCCCGGGACATCACGGCCATCCGGATGGAGTTGACCACGATGAGCAGCACCGTCAGCGCCACCAGCGCCAGCACGGCGATGCCGATGGTGCGCAGGATGGCGGTCACGCCGACGAGGCGGTCGATGTTCTTCTGCTGCTCCACCACGCGCGACACGACGCCCTGGCGCTGCGCCTCCTGGAGCACCGAGATGACCTGCGCGGAGTTGCGCGGGTCCTTGAGCTTCACCGACACCTGGGCCGGGAACGGGTTGTAGCCGACGTACTCCGTGAGATCCGCCTCGCCTGCCGCACGGCGCTGCTCCCGGAACTCCTCGAGGGCCTGCTCCTTGCTGACGTAGGTCACCGCCGCCACCTCCGGGAGCGCCGTCAGCTGTGCCTGGATCTGGTCGATGCGGTCCTGGGGGATGCCCGTGGCGAGCTCCGCGCGGACCTCCACCTTGGCCTCGATGAACGACAGCCCTGCCTGCATGCCCGCCAGCACGATCACCAGGCTCGACAGCAGCACGAGCATGAGGACCATCGTGACGGTGGCAGCCAGGCTCATCACCCGATTGCGCCACAGGCCCTCGAACGCCTGCTTGACGGAGAACGACAGGAAGTGGATCATGGCGGTCAGGCGTAGTCGCGGTGGTAGCCGCCGACCTCGTCACGCACGATGCGCCCTGACTCGAGGGCCACCACGCGCTTGCGCAGCGCGGTCACGACCTCGGCGTTGTGGGTCGCCATGAGCACCGTCGTGCCCAGCTCGTTGATGCGCAGCAACAGCTGGATGATCTCCCAGCTGATGAGCGGGTCCAGGTTGCCCGTGGGCTCGTCGGCGATGATCAGCCGCGGGTCATGGACCATGGCCCGGGCGATCGCGGTGCGCTGCTGCTCCCCGCCCGACAGCTGGGATGGCCGCTGCTCCGCCTGGGCTGAGAGGCCGACCAGGGCGAGCAGCCGATCGACCGTGGCGCGGATCTGGCGGCGCGGCGTGCCGGTGACCTCCAGCGCGAACGCGACGTTCTCCTTGACCGTCTTGCGCGGGAGGAGCCGGAAGTCTTGGAACACGATGCCGATCTGCCGGCGCAGTCGCGGGATGTCGCCGCGACCCAGGTGCGTCAGGTCGTAGCCCGCGACGTGGATGATGCCGCTGGTCGATTCCTCATCGTGCACGAGCAGCTTGATGAGCGTCGACTTGCCGGCGCCGGACGGTCCCACGAGGAACACGAAGTCGCCCTCGGGCACGGCCAGGTCCACGTCCACGAGGGCGTGCTTGCCGTTGGGGTAGACCTTGCCGACCTCCTCCAGGCGCACCGCGACACGGGGCGTGGGGATGGAGGATGCGTCCGGCTGGGGATGGGCACCGCGCCCGGCGTCCGGCGACGGCTCGATGCCGTGCGTCGGACCGGAGCGGGTCGGGGCGCCCTGGGTCGCGGGTGGCTCCAGCAGCGACGTCCGCAGCAGGCGGGTGCCGCCGTCGGTGGGCGGCCCCTCGCGGCCCGCGCCGTGATCGGCAGCCTCGGTCATGGCCGGACCTTAGCACAGGGTGCGGGGCCACCCGAGCGGCGGAGGCGGCGCCCGGATGCGACGGCCGGTCAGGCGCGCCGCAGCTCCTCGAGATAGCGGTCATGGAGCAGCCCGTTGCTGGCCAGGACCAGCCCCTCGCCGTAGATGTCCAGCGCCCCATCGAGGTTCGTGAGGCGCCCGCCGGCCTCGGCCACGAGCACCGCCGGGCCCGCCAGGTCCCAGCACTTGCAGCCGATCTCGACCATGCCCTCGGCCTGTCCGCCCGCCACCAGCGCGTAGCCCCAGAAATCGCCGAAGCCCCGGTCCCGCCAGACCTCGCGGATGAGCCTCGGGAAGCCGGGCACCATCCCGGAGTCCATGAGCTGTGGCAGGGACGAGTAGAGCAGCTGTGAATCCTCCAGTCGACCGACCCCGGACACGCGCTGGCGGACCGCCGTCGCCGGATCCCAGGTCCCGCCGGCCAGGCGCGTCTCCCACGCCCCGCCGTCGCGCCAGGCGAACCAGCGGGAGCCCAGGGCGGGCGCAGACAGAACGCCCAGCACGAGGTCCCCCTCGACCTCCAGGCCCAGCAGCGTCCCGAACAGGGGCACCCCTCGCATGAAGTTGTGCGTGCCGTCGATGGGGTCGATGATCCAGCGGATGGGTCGCGCGCCATCCTGCGTGCCGTATTCCTCGCCCACCAGGCCGTGGTCCGGGAACGCCGCCACGAGGCGAGAGCGGATGGCCCGCTCGATGGCGGTGTCCGCCTGGGTCACGAAGGTCCGATCGGGCTTCGCCTCGATGTGGAGGTCCTTGCGGAAATGCTCCAGCGCGATCGCGTCCGCCTCATCGCAGGCGGCCATCGCGGCCTCCAGCCAGGCGGCGTGCGTCGAGCCGGGCGAGGGCAGGATGAGTGTCTCGGACATCAGGGCATGCTCCGTGGCAGTGGGTTCAGACGAGCCCGAAGCTCATCGGCAGGTATCGCTCGAAGGGGGGTCCGGACCAGTTGGCGGCATACACCGCCGGGCTGCCTTCGATCCTCAGGCCGCCCTCCAGGAGCGGCCGGAGCGCGTGCGCGGCGATGCCCGGCACCACCGCCTGCCAGGCGATCATCGGCTCGAGGGCACCGGTCAGCTCCCCCAGGGCGGGCTGCAGCATCCAGGGCTCCCGCACGAGCACCGGCCCGATCCGCCCGGCTGGCTGGACATATCCGTAGCCATCCGCCTGATCGGGCGCGCCGGGGGGGTGGAACAGCAGGCCCAGCCGTCCCGTCGTCCGGCACAGCTGGTGATCCTGGGGTCGTTCCACGCCACCCAGCTCGCGGTCGATCGCGGCGAGGCGCGCCAGCAGCGCGCCACCGAGCGGCGCGCCGCCGCCCGGCACCGACGGGGTGTCGGCGTCCAGGGCCGAGAACGGCGTCGCCGCGAGGCGATCCGCATCGCGCGGCACGGCGTCCGGGCGCAGCTCGCCCGCGAGCAGGTAGATGGGCGAGCGAGGCGACATCCCGTGGCGCGCGTACAGGGCCGTGGAGATCGGCTGGATGGCCTCGGCGCAGACGCCCAGGCGCCATGCCCCCGGGTCGTCGGGGAGCGCGGCGCGCAGCAGCTCCCGGCCCAGGCCGCCGGCCTGCCACGCCTCGAGCACGAACAGGAACGACAGGAACCAGCGGTCGCCGCGCCGGTTGGAGAGCGCGAACCCCACGACCTCGTCGGAGCCCGCGCGCGTGGCCACCCAGGCTCCGTCGGGATCATGGCTCACGAGATGCGTGAACAGCTTCCGGAGGGGTGGGCTGTTGCGCGGCTGGAGCGGCTCGTGGCGCGCCGCCTGGAGCGACTCGTACGACCGATGGAACACGTCCACACAGGCGTCCACGTCCGCCACGACAGCGGGACGCAGGCGATGCGGGGGCAGGCGGCCGGGCATCGTGGTTGGGCGCGTCAGGCGCCCGTCTCGCCGCCGGTGGCGGTCCGCTCCAGCTCCGCCAGCATGAATCGGTCCAGGTCGCCGTCCAGGACGCCGGTCGTGTCGCTCGTCTCCACGCCGGTCCGGTGATCCTTGACCATCTGGTAAGGATGCAGCACGTAGGACCGGATCTGGTTGCCCCAGCCGGCCTCCACATGCTCGCCCCGCAGCGTCGCGATCTCCGCCTCGCGCTCCGCGATCTTGCGCTCCAGCAGACGCGCCTTGAGCACCTTCATGGCGAGCTCGCGGTTCTGGTGCTGAGAGCGCTCGTTCTGCGACTGGACCACGATACCCGTCGGCAGGTGGGTCAGCCGCACCGCAGAATCGGTCTTGTTGACGTGCTGGCCACCGGCCCCCGAGGAGCGGTAGGTGTCGACGCGCAGGTCGTCGTCCGGGATCTCGCCCACCTCGTCGACGTCGTCCACCTCCGGCAGCACCTCCACCAGCGCGAACGTGGTGTGGCGGCGCTTCTGTGAGTCATAGGGGCTGATGCGCACCAGCCGATGGACGCCGCGCTCCGCGCGCAGGAACCCGTATGCCCGCCGACCGCGGACCTCCACGGTGGCGGACTTGATGCCCGCCTCCTCCCCCTCCAGCCGGTCCATGATCTCCACGCCGAAGCGGTGACGCTCCGCCCAGCGGAGGAACATCCGGAGCAGCATCTCCGCCCAGTCGGTGGCCTCCGTGCCGCCGGCGCCCGCGCTGATGGACACGATGGCATCCGAGCCGTCATAGGCCCCGGAGAACATCAGCGCCGTGCGCTCCTGCTCGTAGGCGGCGAGCAGCGCGGCATGCTCCTGGTCCACGCCCGCGACGAGCTCAGCGTCCGCCGCATCCTGGGCCAGCTCCGCCAGCTCCACGAGATCCGCCGCGCGGGCCAGCAACCCGTTCCAGACGGTCAGCTCGTCACGCAGGCCATCCGCCTCGCGCAACACCTTCTGGGCACCGCGCTGGTCATCCCAGAACCCGGCAGCGACGGCGGCGCCGTCCAGCTCGTCCAGGCGAGCCTGCTTGGCGGGAAGGTCAAAGACGCCCCGAGGTCGCTTCGATCCGGGTGGCGAGATCCTTGATCGCGGACAGTTCCATCAGCCTCGGGCTCGCATCTCCTGGAGCAGCACCGGCCGCAGCTCGATGATCCTGAGCGCGGTCTTGCTGCGAGCGACGACGGGGTTCACGCAGGGGCAGTATCCGTTATGCGGGCAGACCCCGCAGTTGCCGTCGCAGTCCAGCCAGGCGGCGTAGCTGCAGTTTCGACAATCACGCTCACACGCGATCAGGTCGGTGAACGACTCCTCGCCGATCACGACATCGGGCGCCGCGGGCAACGGCTTCACGATTCCCTCACTCTCCCTCGGTTCCGGGCGGCGGGACACGGCCGTCCGCAACCTTCCAGAACGACGCCGGAGGCGGGTCCTCCGGCGGCTTGGGGCCGAGTATAGGCAGAGCCGATGGCGCGATACAAGGGGGTCTGAGAACGTTTTCGCCTCAAGGTGTCCGCACTGGTGCGAGGACGCACGGGCGGACGGCATGAGGCGTCACGACGGCGACCGCCCGCCCGGCGCCTATACTTCGCCTCCCATGCGCTCCCTCCTCTCCCGCCTCATCGGCGGTGGCAACGAAGGCAATGTCTCCAAGCTCCGGCCGATCGTGGCCAAGATCAGCGAGCTGGAGGCGCATTACGAATCCCTCACGGACGATCAGATCCGGGCGGAGATGGCGGACGCTCGCGCGGAGGTCACCGAGCAGGCCGCCTTCCAGCCGCCCACCCAGGAAGAGATCGACGCAGACCCGGCGACTCGTTCGGACCTGCGCCGCGCGCGCGAGAAGGCCAACGACAAGCGTCTCCAGGCGGCCCTGGACGCCGTGCTCCCGGACGTGTTCGCGGCGGCCCGGGAGGTGGCCCGCCGAAAGCTCGGCATGCGCCCGTACGACGTCCAGCTGATGGGCGCCACGGTGCTCCACCAGGGGCGCATCGCGGAGATGAAGACGGGCGAGGGCAAGACCATGGTCGGTCCGCTGGCCGCCGCTCTGAACGCCATGTCCGGCCGCGGGGTCCACGTGGTCACCGTGAACGACTACCTGGCCAAGCGCGACCCGCAGTGGATGGGACCCATCTTCCATGGCCTGGGTCTCAGCCTGGGTGTCATCCAGCACGACGCCGCGTTCCTGTTCGACCCGACGTACCGCCCCAGCGACGAGCGGATGCAGTTCCTGCGCCCGGTCCCCCGCAAGGAGGCGTACGCCGCGGACGTGACCTACGCCACGAACAACGAGCTGGGCTTCGACTACCTCCGCGACAACATGGTCACCGACCTCAAGGATCGCGTCATGCGCGATCGCTACTTCGCGGTCGTGGACGAGGTGGACAACATCCTCATCGACGAGGCGCGCACGCCGCTCATCATCAGCGGTCAGGCGGAGGAGTCCGGGGACCTCTACTACACCTTCGCGCGCCTGGTGCCGCGGCTCAAGCCCCGCGCGGATGGGGCGGAGGAGGGCGGTGACTACTTCATCGACCTCAAGGAGCACGCGGTCTCGCCCACCGAGGAGGGCATCGACAAGATCGAGAAGCTGCTCGGCGTGCCGGACCTGTACGACGTCACGGCGGACCCGCGACTGGCGCGGCACTTCGAGCAGGCCCTGCGCGCGCATGCGCTGTACAAGCGCGACCGCGACTACATCGTCAAGGACGGCGAGATCGTCATCGTGGACGAGTTCACGGGCCGCCAGATGCCCGGTCGCCGCTGGTCGGAGGGTCTCCACCAGGCTGTCGAGGCGAAGGAGGGGCTGCGCGTCCAGCGCGAGTCGGTGACGCTCGCCACGATCACCTTCCAGAACTACTTCCGGCTGTACGCCAAGCTGTCGGGCATGACCGGCACGGCGATGACCGAGCAGGAGGAGTTCTACAAGATCTACGGCCTGGAGGTGGTGTCCATCCCCACGCACCGGCCCATGATCCGGGAGGACAACGCGGACCTCGTGTTCGCGACCGAGACCGCCAAGTTCGAGGCGCTCATCGACGAGGTCGTGGAGATGGCTGAGGCCGGCCGGCCCGTGCTGGTGGGCACGGTGAGCGTCGAGAAGAGCGAGGTGCTCTCCGAGATGCTCAAGCGGCGTGGCCTCAAGCATGAGGTGCTCAACGCCAAGTTCCACGAGAAGGAGGCGGAGATCGTCTCCCAGGCGGGACGCAAGAGCGCCGTCACGATCGCCACGAACATGGCCGGCCGGGGCACGGACATCAAGCTGGGCGGCGACCCTGCGGGCCTGACCTCCACGATGCTCCACCAGCAGGGCCTCAACCCCGTGGAGGTGGACCAGGCGGTCTACGACGCCACGCTGGTGAAGGCGAGGGAGGTCATCGCCGCGGAGCACGACGAGGTCGTGGCCGCGGGTGGGCTCCACATCATCGGCACGGAGCGCCACGATGCCCGGCGCATCGACAACCAGCTGCGGGGTCGCTCGGGCCGCCAGGGAGATCCGGGTTCGTCGCGGTTCTACCTGTCCCTCGAGGACACGCTCATGAAGCGCTTCGCGTCCGACCGCGTGGCGGGTCTGATGGAGCGGATGGGCCTCGAGGGTGATGTCGCCATCGAGTCCAAGCTCGTGTCCAAGACCATCGAGAACGCCCAGTCGCGCGTCGAGGGCTACAACTTCGACATCCGCAAGCGCGTCGTGGAATACGACGATGTCATCAACAAGCAGCGCGAGACGATCTACGCCGAGCGCGACAAGGTGCTGTTCAACGAGGGTCTCGCGGACACCATCCTCGACCTCGTCGAGGGCGAGGTGCGCCAGCTCGTGGACCAGCACTTCGCGGGGCCGGAGGACGAGTGGGACCCGGATGGCCTGGCCCGGTCCATCGGCCAGCTGGGCATCGAGGGCGAGGGCCTCTCCGGCGACGACCTTGACGCGGTCAAGACGCGCGACGAGGCGGTCGATGCGATCATGGACGCGGCCGAGCAGAACCTCGAGGCGCGCCGCCAGCGGTACGGCCAGGAGACCTGGTCCACGGTGGAGCGGCTCATCGTGCTTCGCTCCATCGACCAGCTGTGGGTGGAGCACCTCACGGAGCTGGACGACTTCCGGCGCGGCGTGGGACTGCGAGGATACGGCGGCACGGACCCGCTGGTGGAGTTCAAGCGCGAGGCGTTCAAGCTCTACGAGGAGCTGCGGGGTTTCATCCGCCACAACGTGGCATCGACCATCTTCCGCGTGAACATCCAGGTGCAGCAGGCCGCGCCTGCGCCGCAGCCCAAGGCGATGCCCATGCCCACCCCTGAGCAGCTCGCGCTCATCCGGGCGCGTGCCGCCACGGCGGCCAACCAGCGGGCCGCCGCGGCCGCGGCGGCGGCCGCGGCGCATGGCACCACGGGTGGGGATTCCACGAACGGGTCGGTGCCGACCGCCGTGGAGACCGATGCGGACATGGACGCCACCGCGACACCCGCCAGCATCGATGGCGTGGCGACGCCGGTCGGTGATGCAGGGACGACGGAGGCCGACGTGTCGGCGGCAGCACCGGCCGCGTCAACCGCGTCAGCCGGTGCGCAGGCCGCGCAGGCCGCTCCGGCCGCGCCGATGATTCCCGGGCTGTCGGGCGCACCGCGCAAGATGACCCTCCAGAAGGGGGATGAGGCGGTGGACTCGCTCAGCGGCGTCCAGTCCGGCGCGCCCAAGGTGGGTCGCAACGACCCGTGCTTCTGCGGATCGGGGCTCAAGTACAAGAAGTGCCACGGCCGATAGCCACGGACGCGACCGCCTGACGCCGGTCACGCCTCGGTGCCGGCTGGCACTGCCCGAGCAGCGCCCCTCAGGACTGCGCCGCGCGGCCGTGCGCGATGGCCTGCGTCAACCCCAGAGGCCGATGACGGTGCCGCCCACGAGCAGGACGAACGTGAGGGCGGCCACGACCACGATGGCGGCCACCGCGATCCACGGGTTGGTGAGGTCCGCCTCCGGGTTGGACAGCTCGGCGGCATCCCAGCGACGCGAGCGCAGCCGTCGCCGATGATCCTTCGCCTCCACCGGGACGGGCTCCAGTCCGCCGTCGGGGGTCGGGCGATACAGCTTCATGGTCATCGGGGCCGGCCTCCGGTCGGGACTGGGTGAGGGGGATGCAGGGGCATGGTACCGCCCCGGGTGCGCCGTCGCGCGCGGGTCAGGCGGGCGTCTGGGCGGGCCGCTCGGTGTCCAGGGGCTGATCGCTCCACAGGACCATCTCCTGGACCAGCTGGATCTCGGATGAGAACAGCGCGCCGACGGATTCGCCACGATGGATCCGGCTGATCGCCTCACCGATGAGCGGAGCCACGGAGAGCTGCCTGATTTGGGGCGCCTGCTTGTGGGTGGGCAGCGGGATGGTGTCGGTGATGACCACCTCGCGCAGCCCCGAATCGCGGATGCGGTCGATCGCCGGGTCGGACAGGATGCCGTGGGTGGCGCACGCGTACATCTCGGTCACGCCCTCGCGCTCCAGGGCGTGGGTGATCTGCATCAGCGTGCCCGCGGTGTCGATCTCGTCATCCACGATGATGGCGCGCTTGCCGCGCACCTCGCCGATGACGTTCAGCAGCTCCGCCCGGTCGTCGTTGTGGGTGCGCCGCTTCTCGATGATGGCGAGGGGCGCGTGGATCATCTCCGCGAAGGTCCGCGCCCGCTTGGCGAAGCCCAGGTCCGTGACCACCACGGAGTTCTCGATGTGCTGCTGGTTGAAGTAGTTCGAGAGCAGGTGGACGGCGGTCAGCTCGTCCACCGGGATGTTGAAGAATCCCTGGATCTGGCCCTGGTGGAGGTCCATCGTCAGCAGCCGATCGGCGCCCGCCACGCTGATGAGGTCCGCGATGAGGCGCGCCGTGATGGGCACGCGCGGCTGGTCCTTCTTGTCGGAGCGACCGTACGCGTAGTAGGGGACGACCGCGGTGATGCGCCCCGCCGAGGCGCGCTTGAAGGCGTCGATCATGATGAGCAGCTCCATGATCGACGTCTGGACGGGCCGCGAGGTGGGCTGGACCAGGTAGACGTCGCGCTCCCGGACGTTGTCCAGGATCTTCACGAAGATGTTCTCGTTGGAGAACTGGAACACCTCGAGATTGCCCTGGGTCATGCCCAGGTAGTGCGCGATCTTGCGGGCGAGCGGCGGGTTGGCGTTTCCGGAGTAGAGGCCCAGGGTGTCGCCCAGGTGGCTCCCGGATTCTCCGCCGAATGGGTTCACCGGCCGTTCCACTCCCCTGCCACGGTCACGCGGGGCTCGCGCCGCCATCCGCCCCGGCCAGCGCGCCGGGCACCTCATTGTCCGACATCCCCCGACCCGCCGCCAGCCCCTCGCGGAACACGGTGATGGCCGCGACCGAGTCGCCCTCCTTGAGGCGCATCACGATGACGCCGCGCGCGGCGCTGGAGTAGCGGTTCACCGACTTCACGTCGGTGCGCACCACCTGGCCTCCGGCGCTGATGAGCAGCAGCTCCTCATCGGCCTCATCCACCAGAGCGACGGCCGCCACCTTGCCGGTCTTGCGGCCCTCCAGGGCGATGAGGCCGACGCCCTGACCGCCCCGGTGCTTGGGTCGGATCTGGTCGTCGAGGTTGACGCGCTTGCCATAGCCCGTCTCGGTGAGCACGAGGATGTCCACGCCGGGCGTGATGACGCTCATGCCCACGACCTGATCGCCCTGGCGAGCCAGCCGGATGCCGATGACGCCCGCGGCATCCCGGCCCATCGGTCGGACCTCCGCCTCGTGGAAGCGGGCGATCTTGCCCAGCGCGGTCGCGAGCACCACGTGGTCGTCGCCCGACGAGACCTCGACCCACGCGAGGGCGTCGTCCTCGGCCACGGTGATGGCGCGGATGCCGGTGGACCGGACGCGCTCGAACTGTTCCACGGGCGTCTTCTTGATGATGCCGCGCTGCGTGGCCATCACCAGGTTGTGACCCTTCTCGAAGTGCGGCAGCGTGATGACCGCGAGCACCCGCTCGCCAGCCTCCACCTGGACTCCCTCGAGGTTGATGATGGGGATGCCCTTCGCCTGCCGGGAGGCGTCCGGGATGGCGTGGACCTTGGAGCTGAACACGCGCCCGCGATCGGTGAAGAAGAGCGCCCAGTCGTGGGTGTTGGCGACCAGCAGATGGGCGACGGCGTCCTCCTCCACCGTCCGCGCGCCGATGATGCCCTTGCCGCCCCGCGCCTGGCGCCGATAGGTCACCAGCGGCTGGCGCTTGATGTAGCCGCGGGTGGAGATCGTGACAACCACGTCCTCGTCCGCGATGAGGTCCTCGTCGCTGAGCTCCTTGTCGGCGGATCCCTCGATGCGCGTCCGGCGCGGACCACCGTACTTCCGGGCGAGCTCGTCGTTCTCGTCCTTGATGATGCCCAGGACGCGCCGCGGGTTGGCGAGGATGTCCTCCAGCTCTGCGATGAGCTGCAGGATCGCGATGTACTCGTCCTCGATCTTCTTGCGCTCGAGGGCGGCGAGGCGGCGCAGCTGCATCTCCAGGATCGCGTTCGCCTGGATCTCCGACAGCGCGAAGCGCTCCATCAGGTTGTGCCGCGCGGTCTCCACATCCGCGGAGTCCCGGATCGTGCGGATGACCTCGTCGAGGTTGTCCAGCGCGATCTTGAGGCCTTCGAGGATGTGGGCCCGGTCCCTCGCCTTCTGGAGGTCGAACTCGGTGCGCCGGCGGATGACCTCGCGGCGCCACGCGATGTGGTGCTGCAGGATCGCCTTGAGCGGCAGCGTCTGGGGCTGTCCGTCGACGAGCGCCACCATGTTGGCGCTGAACGCGAGCTTGAGGGCCGTGTGCTTGAACAGGTTGTTGAGGACCTTGCGGGGCGCGGCGTCCTTCTTGCACTCGACGACCATGCGCATGCCGTCACGCGAGGACTCATCCTGGAGCCCGCTGATGCCGTCGAGCCTGCCCTGCTTGACCAGCTCGGCGATCTTCTCCACGAGGGCCGCCTTGTTCACCTGGTACGGCAGCTCCGTGGCCACGATCGCGGTCCTGCCCTGGCGCGTCTCCTCGAACGAGACGACGGCCTGCATCACCACGCGGCCGCGCCCGTGGGCGTACATGTCCCGGATGGCATCGACCTCCTCCCACTGCCCGGTGAACGGGTTGCGGCGCCGGTCATATCGGAAGATGGTGCCGCCGGTCGGGAAGTCGGGCCCCAGGACGATGTCCGCGAGCTGGTCGGCGGTCATGTCCGGGTCGTCGATGAGCGCGTTGGTGGCCTTCGCCACCTCCGTGAGATTGTGGGGCGGGATGTTCGTGGCCATGCCGACCGCGATGCCCGCCGAGCCGTTGATGAGCAGGTTGGGGAGCTTTGCGGGCAGGACCGACGGCTGCATCTTGGTGCCGTCGTAGTTCTCGACGAAGTCGACCGTGTCCTTGTCGATGTCGGCCAGCAGCTCGCCCGAGATGGCCGCCATGCGCGCCTCGGTATAGCGCATCGCAGCGGGCGGGTCGCCATCCACGGAGCCGAAATTGCCCTGTCCGTCCACCAGGGGATAGCGCAGCGAGAAGTCCTGCGCGAGGCGCACGAGCGCGTCATACAGCGCCTGGTCGCCGTGCGGGTGGTACTTGCCCATCACCTCGCCGACGATCGCGGCGCACTTGCGGTAGGCCGAGCTCGATGACAGGCCCATCTCGTTCATGGTGAACAGGATCCGCCGATGCACCGGCTTCAGGCCGTCGCGCACGTCCGGCAGCGCTCGGCTCACGATGACGCTCATGGCGTAGTCGAGGTAGGCGCTCTTGAGCTCCTCCTCGATGGGAACGGGACGGATGCGCCCCTCTCGATCGTCCGTCATGTCCCTCTCCCGCTGTAGCGCTCACCCTGCTGCGCGACGGCCGCGCCGGCCAGGGCGCCCAGCCCGAACTCGTGTGCGATCGCGGCAGCCCGGCTCGTGGACGGGGAGTCGGGGCGACGCCGCAACCCGGCCAGGCGGGCCACGATCGGGCCCGCCACGTCAGGGGGCTGGGTGCCGAGCCCATCCCGGACCACCCACGCGCGGTGGCCGTCGCCGGTCGCGGCCGCCAGCACCGACTGGTCGTCCAGCCACGTCCCGACCGCCAGCGGGTGGACGCGGCCCCATTCGCGGAGCGCCCAGGACAGGGCTTTCTGGACCTGGTCGTGGGCATCTCCCATGAGCTGCCCGATCAGGGCCAGCGTCGGCTCCACGGGGAGGGCGAGGCGCCGGTCCGGCGGCAGGCGGTGGGGGACCCGCGCGAGCGTGGCGCCCACGAGACGGCGTTCCATGGGCCGGTCGGAGTATGCCAGCAGCTCCAGCTCCGCCCAGCGGAACCGCTCCAGCAGCACGCCCTGGGCGGCGACCTCGGCGATGGCATCCACGGCGATCCAGTCCGGCGCCCCATGGGCGAGCTGCCGGAGGAGCTGCCAGCTCCGCTCGGGATCGGTCGCGAGCGTGCGTGCCAGGCAGGGCAGCGCGAACAGCCGGACCTCCCGCTCCGGTGCGGCGGCGAGGTGCCGGGCGAGGGCGAGCACCCAGTCGGACGGCGCCTCGGCGAGCGGTGCCCGGAGGACGCGCTCCACCTCGTGGATGAGCGGCCAGCGCGTGCCGATGGCGATCGCCCCGCCGGGAGCCACGTGGGCCTGTGCGGCCGCGTACGCGGCGTCGCTGAGTTCCCGCAGGCCGGCGCGCAATGCCGACACGAAGGCCTCCGGCTCGTCGACGAGGTCGGACAGGTGCGCACCCAGGACGCGTGCCTCGGGGCGCCGGGCCTCGACGAGCGCGGCTGCGCGGCGGCTGACCTCAGACGTCAAGGTTCTGCACCTTGCGCGCCTCCGCCTTGATCCAGTCGCGGCGTGGCTCCACCTTCTCGCCCATGAGCTTGGAGAAGTACTCCTCGGCCTCTGCGGCGTCGTCCAGATCCACTCGCAGGAGGGTCCGCGTGGCCGGGTTCATGGTGGTCTCCCAGAGCTGCTCCGCGTTCATCTCGCCGAGACCCTTGAAGCGCTGGATGGTGAGGTTCTTGACCTTCATCTCGCGGGCGACCAGGTCGCGCTCCTTCTCGTCCTGGGCATACCGCGTCACCTTGCCGGTGCTGACCCGGAACAGCGGGGGCTGGGCCACGTAGAGATGGCCCGCTTCCACGAGGTCCCGCATGTTGCGGAAGAAGAAGGTCATCAGGAGCGTCCGGATGTGCGCGCCGTCCACGTCCGCGTCGGCCAGCAGGATGACCTTGTGGTATCGCAGCCGGGCGATGTCGAAGGTGTCGCCGATGCCGGTGCCGAGCGCGATGATGAGCGGTCGGATCTTCTCCGAGGAGAGCACCTTGTCGAGTCGCGCCTTCTCCACGTTGAGCATCTTGCCGAACATCGGCAGGATCGCCTGGAAGCGACGGTCGCGCCCCTGTTTCGCCGATCCGCCCGCGGAGTCGCCCTCCACGATGTACAGCTCCGAGCGCTCAGGGTCGCGCTCCTGGCAGTCGGCGAGCTTGCCGGGCAGGGCGCTGCCCTCCAGCGCGGACTTGCGGATCACCAGGTCGCGGGCCTTGCGGGCGGCCTCGCGCGCGCGCTGTGCCGTCTGCGACTTCTCGACGATGCGTCGGCCGTCGGCCGGGTTCTCATCGAGGTACTGGCTGAGTCCCTCGGTCACGGCGGCCTGGACCGCGCCCTTGACGTCGGCGTTGCCCAGCTTCGCCTTCGTCTGGCCCTCGAACTGGGGTTCCGTCAGCTTCACGCTGATGACTGCGGTGAGTCCCTCTCGGACGTCCTCACCGGAGAGGTTGTCCTTGGAATCCTTGATCAGGCCCTGGCGACGCGCCCAGTCGTTGAGGGAGCTCGTGAGGCCAGCTCGGAAGCCGGTGACATGAGTCCCCCCGTCCACGGTGTGGATATTGTTAGCAAAGGCAAGGACTGTCTCGGAGAAGCCATCGTTGTACTGGATGGCCACCTCGATGGACGTAGAGCCTTCGCGCCGGTCGATGTCGATGGGACGGGTCAGCACATCCTTGTTCTTGTTGATGTGGCGCACGAACGAGACGATGCCGCCCTCGAAGTAGAAGTTCTTCTCGCGCGCGGGCGTCACGCGCTCGTCCACCAGGCGGATGTGGATGCCGCGATTGAGGTAGGCCGACTCGCGCAGGCGCTGGGCGATCGTCTCGAAGCTGAAATCGAGCGTCTCGAAGATCTCGGCGTCGGGCAGGAAGCGGGTGGTCGTGCCGCGCCGTCCGTTGGAGGGGCCGATGAGGCGCACCGGGCCGTTCGGCTTGCCGCGCTGGTACTCCTGTCCCCAGACCTGCCCGTCGCGCGCCGACTCCACCCGCAGCCATTCGGACAGCGCGTTGACGACCGACACGCCCACGCCGTGGAGGCCGCCGGAGACCTTATAGCCACCGCCGCCGAACTTGCCGCCCGCGTGGAGGACGGTGTGGACCACCTCCATCGCGTCACGACCGGTCTGCTTGTGCTTCCCGACCGGCACCCCACGGCCGTTGTCCACGTTGTGGATCGAACCGTCCGCCTTGACCGTGACGACGATGTGGGTGGCGTGGCCGGCCATCGCCTCGTCGATGGAGTTGTCGACGACCTCCCAGACGAGGTGATGGAGTCCGCGCCCATCCGTGGAGCCGATGTACATGCCCGGTCGCCGCCGGACCGCCTCGAGTCCCTCGAGCACCTGGATGGAGTCGGCGCCGTAGGCATTGGCGCCGGCAGGCTTGGAGCGACGCGGTGTCGTCCCGTCCACGGCCCCCGGTTCGGCGGTGGCACGGTTCATCGGTCTCCTCCCGTGAGACGGTCGACGAGACGCTGCAGGTCCTCGTCGTCATACCAGGTGATGGTCATGCGTCCCCCGCGACGGCCGGCGATGAGGGACACCTTGGTGCCGAGCGCATCGCGCAGGTCGGCCTCCATGCGCTCGATGTCGGGATCGATCTCGACCGACCTGCCGGCGGCCTGGAGCTGTGAGCCCGCGGCCACCTCTCGCACGAGCTGCTCTGTCTGGCGGACGTTGAGGGAGCGCTCCTCCACGAGTCCCAGGGCCAGGTCCTGCGCCGCGTGGTCCTCCAGGCCGGCGAGGGCGCGGGCGTGGCCTTCCGTGATGCGCCGGTCCTCCACCGCGTCCTGGACCTCCGGGGATACCTGGAGGAGTCGCAGCGTGTTGGTGATGGCGGGTCGCGAGCGGCCGACGCGACGTGCCACCTCCTCCTGGGTGAGGCCGAACTCGTCCATGAGCTGTCGGAAGGCGCGTGCCTCGTCCATGGCGTTGAGATCGGCGCGCTGGAGGTTCTCGACGAGGGCGAGGGCCAGCTGCGCCTGCTCGTCGGCGGAGCGGACGACGGCGGGGATGGCATCCAGCCCGGCCAGCTCCGCGGCGCGGGTGCGTCGCTCGCCGGCGATGAGCTGATAGCCGCCCGGCACCTCCATCACGATGATGGGCTGGAGGATGCCGTGCTGCGCCACGCTCTCCGAGAGGTGCCGCAGCGCCTCGATCTCGAATCGGCTGCGGGGCTGGTACGGGTTGCGGGCGATCGAGGTGACCGGGATCTCGCGCACGCTCCCCGAGGACGGGTCCGGCGCGCTCGGGGCGCTCGGGGCGGCTGGCGCTGCGGGGATGAGGGCAGCCAGACCGCGGCCCAGGCCGCCGACCTTCCGTGCGTCGGATGACATCAACGAGTCACCCAGGCCGGGGCTTCGGTCCGTGTCGTCTCGCCGCCCGAGCGGCCGTCGCGCGCGAGAAGCTCCATCGCGAGGTCGCTGTACGCCTGGGCGCCGCGCGAGGTCGGGCTGTAGAGGCAGATCGGTCGTCCGTAGCTGGGCGCTTCCGCGAGACGGACGCTGCGTGGGACGACCGCCCGGAAGACGGCGTCTCCCAGGTGCCGCCGCACCTCCGCGCTCACGTCGGCGGAGAGCGTGGTCCGCGCGTCGAACATCGTGAGCACGACGCCCTTGAGCTGGAGTCCGGGATTGAGGTGGTCGCGGACGAGATCCACCGTGGCCATCAGCTGGCTCAGGCCCTCGAGCGCGTAGTACTCGCACTGGATGGGGATGAGCACCGAATCGGCTGCTGTCAGGGCGTTCACCGTGATGAGCCCGAGGGACGGCGGGCAATCGAGCAGGACGTAGTCGTAGTGGCCCACGACGGGCTCCAGCGCGGACTTCAGACGCCGCTCGCGTCGGTCGACGGGCACGAGCTCGACCTCCGCGCCAGACAGGTCGCGCGAGGACGGGACGATCGCGAGCCCCGCGATCGCGGTCGGTCGGATGAGGTCCGCGAGGGGCGTCTCATCCACCAGGGCTCCGTAGATGGACCCGCCGTCGCCCGCCTTGTCGAGGCCCACGCCGCTCGTCGCGTTGCCCTGGGGGTCAAGGTCGATGAGCAGCACCTGCTGGCCGCTGAGGGCCAGGAAGGAGGCGAGGCTGACGACGGTGGTGGTCTTGCCGACGCCGCCCTTCTGGTTGGCGCACGCGATGATCTCGCCCACTCAGGCGCCCGGGGGGAAGCTGCTCACGTCTGGAAGTCTAGCCGAGCGGCCGCGCACACGCCTTCGTGCGCTCTGATCTGCCGCTCATGTGGTCGGTGGATGAGCGGTGGACTCGCGACCACGACGACCCACAGGCGTTCCACGTGTTACATTACGGTGAAACAACACCGAGGCCGTGGCCGTGGCCGATGACCACGCGCCGCAGGGCGGTTCCCCGATGACATGAGAGGCTCCCGATGACCGCCCGGCCCGCATCTCCCGTGGCCGCACCAGATCAGGAGACGGCCACACCAGCCGCGAACGGGAGCCTGCCCCCGACGCTGGATGCGTTCGACGCAGGATTCCTGATCGGCATCCTCGTGGGCGAGGGGCACTTCGGCGGTGACGGTCGGCAGCCCCAGGTGACCCTGCGGATGCACACCGGGCACGAGGCGCTCTTCCGCTGGCTCATGGACCGCTTCCCGGGTTCCCGCCTCTACGGGCCGTATGGCCACGCGGGACGCAGCTACTACCAGTGGATGGCACGCGGGGCGTTCCTGCGCGAGACGCTCCTGCCGATCCTGGCGCGACACCTGCGACCGGAGCATTCCCAGCGCGCGTGGCAGCGCTATCGCGCGATGTCCGAGCGCTACCACCTCGACACCCGGCCTGACGGATCCGCCGCCGAGCGGCCGAGCATTGGGCGTGGCGAGACGCCCTGAGCGGCCGAGGCAGGCACCTGCCGGGGGAGGGACCCGCCCGGGGTATACTCCCGCCGGTACCGGCGGAGCCGCGTGGCCCCAGCCTGAGGCGGCACCGGCGGCGGCAGACGAGGGCATAAGGGCGGGGCATGGGCGTTCTCATCGCGGCCCTGGGGGCCACCCTGGCGGCCATCGTCGAGTCGAGCGTGCTCACGCAGCTCTTCGTCGGCGGGGTGAAGCCGGACCTGGTGCTGTCCCTGGGCCTCGCAATGGTGATGGTGCTCGGCTTCGAGCACGGCATGGTCTGGGCCGTCGTGGGTGGTCTGCTGCTGGATCTGCTGCTCGTGGATCGGGCCGTCGGCTCGACCACCCTGGCACTGCTGCTGGTCACCGGGGTGGCGATCCTCGTGGCGCGCCTGATGGAGACGCCCCGCCTCGCCATCGTCGCCCTCAGCGTGTTCATCCTCACGTTCCTCTACCAGGCCCTGCTGATGCTGCTCCTCGCGGTCACCACCGGTTCCGCCATCCAACCCATCGCCGCTCTCTCGTACGCGTTCATCGCACTGATGAACGCGGGCATCGCGGTGGTCGCCGCGTGGGCGGTGATGGCCCTCGAGCGGCGCATGGGCATGGATGAGCGGGTGGCCTGGTGAGCGCGTTCGACGGCGCGCCGCTCGGATCGGGCGCGTCCCCCCAGCCGAGGGTCTGGAAGCGCTTCGTGGCATTCGGCGTCGCGGTGGTGCTGGTGGTCGGCCTGCTCTCGTACCGCATGTGGGACCTCCAGATCAGGCAGACCGAGCACTACGCGGCGATGGCCGTGCAACAGCGTCTGGGCACCGTGCCGATGCGCGTGCAGCGCGGCCTGATGTATGACCGCAAGGGCCGGCTGCTGGTCGAGAACGTGCCCACCTTCGTGGTCGACGTGAAACCGGCCGAGCTCCCGTTCTCGCAGCGCGATCGCGTCGTCGGCCGCCTGGCCGACCTGCTGGAGATGCGCAAGGCGGAACTGTTCCAGATGCTGGATGAAGGCGCCGGCGATCGCTTCCAGCTCATCCGCCTGGCCGACGATGTGCCCACTCGGGTCGCCCGGGTCATCGCGGAGGAGCACCTTGCGCTGCCGGGCGTGATCGTCTCGACGGAGTCCCGCCGCCACTACCTGTATGGGCCGCTGGTCAGCCTGCTGCTGGGCTGGACGGGCCGGGTCTCGGGTGAGGACTTCCGGAAGCTCCGCGAACGCGGCTACCTCGTGGACGACACGATCGGCAAGGCCGGCCTGGAGCTCACGTTCGAGGACACGCTCCGCGGCTCGTACGGCCTCAAGGAGGTCCAGCGAGATGGCGCCGGACGCACCATCCGGGACCTGCGCACGCTCCAGGAGCCCGTGGCCGGTCGTTCGCTGGAGTTGACCATCGACCTGAAGATCCAGCGTGAGGCGGAGAAGGCGCTGCTGTGGGCGATGCGGCTCATCGGACTCAAGCGTGGCGTGTTCATCGTCCAGAATCCCCAGACGGGCGAGATCCTGGCGATGGTCTCGCTGCCCTCCTACGACAACAACCTGATGGTCGAGGGGGTCTCCGCCAAGCAGTTCCGGAAGCTCGTCAACCGCGACGACCGCCCGCTCATCAACCTGGCCATCCAGGAGCACGAGCCGCCCGGCTCGACCTACAAGCTCATCACCGGATCGGGCGCCCTCCAGGACGGCAAGATCACCTCCTCAACCCGCGTCATGACCAAGGCGTACATCACGTACGCGGGGTGGAAGTACTGGGACTGGAACAAGGCGGGCTGGGGACCCTGCAACATCTACTGCGGCTTTGCGCACTCGAGCGACACCTTCTTCTACCAGGTTGCGGGCATGCTGGGCATCGATCGACTGGCGTACTGGGCCCACCAATGGGGCTTCGGCGAGCGCACCGGGATCGACCTGCCCGGCGAGGTGCCCGGCATCATCCCCACCGATGAGTGGGCGAACAAGGTCTTCGGGCGTGACATCTATCCCGGCGAGGTGTTCCAGGCGGGCATCGGGCAGGGATTCAACATGGTCACACCGATCCAGCTGGTGAACGCATACAGCGCCCTCGCCAACGGCGGCACGCTCTACCGGCCACAGCTGGTGCGCCGGGTCCTCGACGAGCACGGGGAGGTGGTCAAGGGCTTCAAGCCCGATGTCATCCGGAAGCTGCCCATCGATGGCCGACACCTCGCGACGATGCGCGCCGCGGCCCGCAACGTCCTCGTGGTGCGCCACACCTACAACCTCGTGGACCTGCCCATCGTGGTTGCCGGCAAGTCCGGCACCGCGGAGTTCGGCCTGCGCGACAGCCAGGGCCGGCTGCCGTTCCACTCCTGGTTCGTGGGCTTCACGCCCAAGGACGCCCGCAAGAAGAGCGCCGACCCCAGCGGGTTCGCCGCGGCGCGACGGACCGACTCCGAGCTCGTCTTCCTGGCGTTCGCGTTCGACTCCCGGACCCGCGGCAACGCAGCCACCGAGATCGCGAAGTACTTCCTCCAGATCCATTACAACCTCAAGGTGGACCTGCGCGAGGCGTGGATCCTCCAGCGCGACAACTTCTACGGCGGGTAGGACATGGGGACGCTGCGCCTGGAGCCTGCCCGCATCGGCGGCCTGAGCAGCCGAGCCGTGTCCACCGTCTGGTCCGTGTTCGATGTCCAGCTCGCGGTCTACGCCGTGGCGCTCGTGATCATGGGTCTGCTGATGGCCTTCACCAACAGCGATGGCCCGCCGCTGGCGCCCGGATCGCTGTTCACGCGCGGCCTGATGTGGCTGTCCATCGCCATCGTCGCCTTCATCGTCACCGCGGC
Organism: Chloroflexota bacterium; assembly: GCA_034436555.1. GTDB lineage: Bacteria > Chloroflexota > Limnocylindria > Limnocylindrales > CSP1-4 > JAFMJV01. The sequence continues at coordinate 47,440 of DAOTUU010000061.1, forward strand.
CGTGGACTACCGGTGGTTCCGCCAGTTCGTGTGGCCGGTCTACTTCGTCAACCTGGGGCTGCTGCTGCTCACGCTCGTGGCCGGGTCGGGCGTGGGCGGCGTGTCCCGGTGGGTGACCATCGGGCCGCTCCAGTTCCAGTTCTCGGAGGTCGCCAAGATCCTGATGGCGATCGTGCTCGCCAACTGGGTCGCGTCGCGTCCGGACAGGATCGGCCGGCTCTCCACGCTGGTCGGTGCGGCGGCCGTGACGGCACCGCCCCTCGTGCTCATCCTCATCCAGCCGGACCTCGGCACGTCCCTGGTCATCGGCGCCATCGGGTTCGGCACGCTGTTCGTGTCCGGCGCGAGTCTGCGCTGGATGGGCGCCGCGCTCATCGCCCTCGTGACGGCTCTGCCCATCATCTGGACCGAGATCCTCAAGGACTACCAGCGGCAGCGGCTCGTGGCGTTCCTCGATCCGGAGGCCGATCCGCAGGGATCGGGGTTCCAGCTGCTCCAGTCCCAGATCGCCGTGAGCTCCGGGGGCCTGACCGGCCGCGGCCTGTCGGGTGGTGGATCGGACGGCATCGACTATCTGCCGGTGTCGGCGACCGACTTCGTGTTCGCGCGGCTGGGCGAGGAGCTGGGGTTCCTCGGTGGCCTGGTGATGCTGGGTCTGTTCGCGCTGCTCATCTGGCGCGTGCTGCTGGTCGGTTGGCGCAGCCGGGACCTGTTCGGGCTGGCGTTCGCGGGAGGCATCGCCGGGATGCTCCTGTTCCAGCTGCTCGTCAACGTGGGCATGGTGCTGGGCATCATGCCCATCACCGGCATCCCGCTGCCGTTCGTGACCCACGGCGGTGCCTCACTCGTCAGCATCGCGATCGGTCTGGGCATCCTGGAGAGCATCGCGATGCGCCAGGGTCGTCCGAGCGGCTGACCTGCGCGTGCGGGCGCGGTGCCCGGGTGCCGGTGTCGGGATGCACGCCCGCGGCGGGTCCGGCGGGCGTCAGCGTCGTGCCGGGGTCCCCAGCAGCTGCTCCAGCTCCACGCGGTACAGGCGCCCTGCCGGATGGCGCTGCAACCACTCCAGGAAGTCACGATCCTGTCGCGCGACCTGGTCGAGCGTCCAGCCACGGTAGCGTCCGAAGTCCAGCACGGGGCCCTTGCGAGGCCCTGCGGGCGGAGGGCCCGCCTCGCCCCACGGGGTGCGGCCCGTGACCGGATCGGGCTCCGGCACCGGCGCGGACCGTCGCACGTACCTGTCGGAAGACCTCCGATCTCGTCGCAGGGACTGCTGGGCGTCGTACCGACGCCGCCGGTCGGGGTCTCTGAGCGTGTCCCACGCCTCGTTGATCTCAAGCATCCGGGCGCGCGCCGCGAGACTCGGGTCGACGTCAGGATGGAACCGCTGGGCCAGCCGTCGATGCACGACCGAGATGATGTCCTGGTCGGCCTCCGGGTCGACCATCAGGATCTGGTAGTAGGTGCGAGGTCGCACGCAGGCTCCATCTGGTGTGCGGGCCGTCTCAGGCGGTGTCCGCCAGTGAGGTGGAGGTTAGGCATGTGGCGTGGCGTCTGGCCTGACCCGATGGAACCATCGGTCTGGCTCCATGGTCCGGGGCGTCGGCCATGGTCTCCGCGCGTCCGTGGCAGCGCGCGCCGCGGTCTCCGCGCGCCGGTGGCAGCGCGCGCCGGGGTCCGGTGTCGGGTCACGATCATTCCGACCCAAGCGCCTGCGGGACCGATCCCGGGCCCGGGATCGCGCCGTCGCCGACGGCCGCCCGCCGCGGTCCACGCGGTCACGGGCCGCCGTGCCCCGCCCTCCGCCGCGTCCAGCCCGCGACTCGCGCCGTCCGCCCAGCGGCCAAGCCTGACGCCTGCTGGGCCGGACCCGGTCGGATTCGGCCGCTGTCCGGCCCGCCCAGGCACGCACGGTGCGGGCCGGGCCGATGACCGGCCCGGACCGCACGCGCCGGCCCCTGCCTCGTCGGTCCTGTCCGTCCATCGGCCCGGGCTCCCGGTACGGCCGACGGTCCCGCGCCAGCCCCGCCCCGGCTTCGCACCGCCCCACCCCTTGGCGGCCCCGCCCCGGCGACCGTAGCGTCGCGGCACGGTGGGGTGTACGACAACATCGTGAGATGGCCTCACGCCGCAGCTCGGCGCGGGCGTCGCGAGCGCCGTTCCCAGAAGCTGTCGAACCGACCGCTCAGGACGCAGCAGCGGAGCGCCAGGATGGCGTCGGCGCCGGCCAGCGTCCAGCGCATGCCCGATCGCTTGAGCCGGGTGCCGACGACCACCCTGCAGCCCGCCTCGACCACGCCCGAGGAGACGCACAGTCCCGCGGACCGGAACTCCGGGTAGCGCATGCGCTGGCGGTTCGTGGTCACGCAGCCGATGCACCGGCGGGCCTCATCGCTCGTGCCGGCGTGGGCGGCCAGCGCGGCCAGCAGCTCGTCGAGCCGGCCCTCGTCCAGCTCCGCGTGGCGCTCCCTCGCCCAGGCCCGGGCGAGGTCGCTCGTCGCCCCGAAGACCGCCTTCGCGACGGTCGACAGGCGCTCCTTGGCGTGGAACAGGTCCACGATCTCCACCGCGCCGGGGAACAGCTCCGAGGCGAGGCTCCAGATCCAGGCTGCGCCGTCACCGATGACGATCCGGCGCACGGCCCGTCCGAACCCCCGCCGGACCGCCTCCCGCTCGACCCTCAGGCCGAACGGGGACAGGGCCTCGTCGACATCGAGGGTGGCGGCGCTCTCGATGGCGGCCGACCGGGTCACCGACCCGCGTCCCGGACGGGGACGCCCCGCTCGTCGCGTCCCTCCGCCGTCCACACGGTCACGAGCTTGGCCTCCCGCGTGCGCGCCGACCCGTCGGGGCCCTTGCCCGGACGTCCCGCGACCTCGGACGGCCGCATCGGCACCCCCGTGCCGTCCATGCCCAGGTACATCGTGGGCGCCGACGCCGCACCGGGCTCCACGACCGCCCGCTCGTCGGCGGCGACCTCGCGTCCCAGGGCCTCCGCGGCCCGCTCCACCGCCTTGGCGTCGACGTCGATGCCCGCCAGCGCATCGAGCAGCCCGCTGCCCTCGGCGAAGCTGACGAGCGCCGCCGTCCGGCCGACCATGCGCGTGACCGCGGGCGACAGCGAGCCGTCGCCCAGGCCCAGGGCACGGTCCCGCGGACAGGATCCCGCACCGCAGGCGTCGCAGATGAAGTACGCCCGCGACACGGTCAGCCCCCCCAGGACCGTCGTGAGCGTCCGCTCCCGCCGCCCCGCGCACCGGGCCGACGCCCCGCAGGGGCAGGGGATGGCCGGCCCGACGTGGTCGGACGCGTCCGCGGCGAGCGTCCGCTCGAGGGTCCGCGCGGCGAGCGCCAGGACCCGCCGGCGCAGGTCCGTCTCGAGGGCCTCGAGGCCGAGCGTGTCCGGGGCACCGGGTCCCAGGAGCGCGGCTACCTCGGCGGCGACCTCCGCGCCGAGGGTCTCTCGGAGCCCCCCCTTTCGTCCCCCGGGTCACCCGCCGCACCGAGCTCCGCGTCCGCCCATCGCTCGCAGGCCCGCCAGTACGCCTCCACGTCCGCCCGGAAGCCGCGGCCCGCCTCGATCTGGGCGCGCGCCAGGTCCGCCTGCCCCGGGGTGAGGTACCGGGACACCCGCCTGCCGTCGACCACGCGCGACCACTCGACGTACGGGCCGTGCCGGGCCGCGGGGTCCCGCCGGCAGGCGCACGCGTCCTTGCCGCAGCGCATCAGCCGCTCCGTGACGGACCCCCTGCGCAGCGGACGGGGATCCACCAGGGCGGCCATGGCGGCCACGACGTCATCGGGTATCGGGCCATGCGGCATGCGTGCACCTCCTACGTACAGAATATACGTAGGATTGCCGCGAAGTCACGCTCAGGGGCGATGCAGGCTCACGCGGGCGTCGGACGACACCGCGTCGGGGAAGCATCCAATCTTCTGTGATGGGTCAGGCGGCAGATGGCCATGCGAGCCGGATCGCGTCGGATCGTCCGGCCCAGTAGCGGTCCCAGCGACCGTTGAGCCGGAGCAATCGCAGGTGGAGCAGGTGACCGACGCCCCGGCGGAACCAGCTCATGCCCCGGGTCTTGAACCGCCGGCAGATGGCGATGTCGACCGCCTTCTCCATCGGCCCCGAGGAGGCGAGGGGCACGATGCGGTGGTTGGCGATGCCCCGCCGGTTGTTCGTGACGTAGCCGATCAGGTCCCGGCAGTGTCGAGCCTGGTCGGGTTCGCCGGCCTCCATGGCCCGGGCATGGGCGCGCAGGATGGCCAGGAGCGCATCGACGTCCCCGGGAGCCGCGGCTCCCCTGGCGGTCGAGAGGACCTCCACGTGCCGGTGGCCGATGCCGTGCTCGAGCTGCTCCACGAGGTGGTACCAGTCGAGCAGCTCGATCGCGTCCGGGAAGGCCCTCCGGCGGATCCAGTGGATGGCATGCGCACCGTCGGACACGAACAGGATGCGGTCCGCCTCGTACACGCCGAGCTCCGCGCACGCCGCCACCAGGCGCTCCGCGAACCTGGTCCAGGATCCGGTGGTCCCCACCAGGTGGCGGTCGAGCAGACGTCGGCGGTTGCGGCCGATGTCCTCGGTGCCGGTGAACACGAGGCCCACCTTCGCCTCCATGTGGCGGGCCGGGACCTCGGCGCGCTCGTTGACCATGGTGCCGTCGGCGGACACCCACACGTCGCCCGCCATGGCGCCCGTGGAGTGACGGTCCGGATGGTCGCCCAGCACCGCCTCGGTGCGCGCGGCGACCTGCGCCTCGATGCGGGCCCCCTCGTCCTGGACCCAGCGGTGGAGCTGGCCGCGGCTGACCCCGATGCCCCGGACCGCGTCGAGCGTCCGCGACGCGCGCTCGTAGCTCGCCTCGACCACCAGCGAGAGGCCCAGCTCCCGGACACCCAGGGTGTGCTGCTCGCGGGGCGCCAGGCCGAGCGCCTCGTCCAGCGGCACGACCTCCCCGCCGCACGCCCCGCAGCGGTACCGGCGCCGATGCAGCTCCACCTCGCCCGCGAGCGTGACCAGCCGGCGGGGTGCCCGGCCGTTGGCGCGCAGGATGCCGCCGCAGCCGACGTGGCCACGCGGCACGACCAGGTCCCGCTCGAGGGCGCCGATGACGTCGGCCCACATGCGTCGCGCCGCCTCGGCCAGCCCACCGACCAACGCCCGCTCCAGCGACCCGATGTCCGCACCGACCGGGCGCAGCTCGATCGTGAACGACACGGGGACGGCGGTAGACTCCATGGCGAGCCCTCTTGCGTGCTGGTTGCAGACACCTCCAGCGTACGGGAGGGCTCGTGTGCGTCCCGAGTCCCGCCCTCACAGACGTTGGGATGCTTACCGAGACGGGGAAGACGTTTGACGACTCCGACCCCAGGGGATACCATCGGCGTTCGCGCTTCCTGGTCCGTGGTCGTATCGCCGTGTCGACCGGAGGCAGACCTTCCGCGTAGCGACCATCGGGGAACCATGTACGCAGTCATCGAAACGGGCGGCAAGCAGTACCGCGTCGAGCTCGGCAGTGAGATCGAGGTCGACCGGCTGGACGTCGAGCCTGGCCAGACCATCGACCTTGATCGTGTCCTGCTGGTGGCAGACGGTGACCAGTCTGCGATCGGTCGTCCCATCGTGGACGGAGCGGCTGTCTCGGCGAGCGTCGTCCGTCAGGCGCGCGGCGAGAAGCTGGTCGTCTTCAAGTACAAGCCGAAGGCGCGGTCGCGCGTCAAGAAGGGCGCCCGCGCGGACCTGACCGTCCTGCGCATCGCAGACATCGCGTGGGCCGGTCGCAGTGCGGCAGCCGAGGATGCCGCGGCAGAGGCGCGACGGCAGGCCGCCAGGACCGCGGACGCAGAGGCGGCAGCCGCACAGGCTGCGGCAGACCAGGCGCTCGCTGCCAAGCTCGCGTCCGCGTCCGCCGCTCCCGCGACCGCGGACGAGGCGCCGGCCCCGGAGACCGCCGCCGCGCCCGCCGCTGATGAGAAGGACGAGTAATCAGAGATGGCTCACAAGAAGGCAGGTTCCAGTTCGCGCAACGGCCGGGATTCCGTCGGCCAGCGGCTTGGCGTGAAGGTCGGGGACGGTCAGCTCGTGCCGGCCGGGTCGATCATCGTGCGCCAGCGTGGCATGACGTTCCTGTCCGGCACGGGCACCGGCCTGGGCAAGGACTACACCGTGTTCGCCACTGTCACGGGTCGGGTCCGGTTCGAGCACGCCACGCGCACCAAGAAGCGTATCCGCGTGGAGGCGGCCGAAGCCGTCGCCACCGCCTGAGGCAGGACCTGTGAAGACCGACACGCATCCCAAGTACCACGAGGCGCAGGTCGTGTGCGGCTCGTGCCACACCACCTTCACGGTCGGGTCCACGCGCCCCTCGCTCCATGTGGATGTCTGCTCCAGCTGCCACCCGTTCTACACCGGCAAGCAGACGATCGTGGACACGGCTGGCCAGGTCGAGCGCTTCCAGAAGCGCCTCGAGCGCTCCGCTCGTTTCTAGAGCCCCCATGACGCGGCCGACGGTCCATCCGCCGGCCGCGTTCTGCTAGCCAGGACCGCGTACCATGCCCCGCTTCGCCTACGGCGGCCAGGCCCTCATGGAGGGCGTGCTCATGCGCGGGCAGAAGGCCATCGGCGTCGCGGTCCGCGGTCCTGACGGTCAGATCTTCGGGGCTCAGGAGGACCTGAACTCCGTCCTTCATCGCAACCGCTTCGCTCGCGCCCCGTTCTTCCGGGGCGTGGTCGTGCTGTACGAGACGCTGGTCATCGGGACCCGCTGGCTGATGCGCTCCGGATCGCTCGCGGCGGCTGGCGAGGGCGTCGCGATGGGCGGGCGCACGCTGGCCATCACGATGCTGTTCACGGTCGGCCTGGCCATCGGCCTGTTCGTGCTGCTGCCCCTGTTCGTGGCGGGCGGCATCACCTCCACGTTCCTGCGAAGCACGCTCGAATCGGCGGGCGTCACGGGTGCCTGGGTCGATTTCATCCAGCACCTCATCGAGGCTGCCATCCGGATCGCCATCTTCGTGGGCTACCTGCTGCTGGTCAGTCGGTCGTCGGAGATCCGGCGCGTGTTCCAGTACCACGGTGCGGAGCACATGACCATCCATGCGCTGGAACATGACGATCCGCTCACCATCGCGGAGGTCCGCAAGTACCCCACGGCACACCCGCGCTGCGGCACGGAGTTCCTCGTGGTGTTCATCCTCGTGAGCATCCTGCTGTTCAGCCTGCTGGCCGGCCAGAGCCTGATCGTCAGCATCCTGGGTCGGATCCTGCTCATCCCGGTCATCGCGGCCGTGGCCTACGAGGTCCTGCGGTGGGGCGCGCGCCGCCGCGAGAGCCGCTGGGTCCGCTGGCTGTTCCTGCCCGGCATCTGGCTCCAGGGCATCACCACCAAGCAGCCCGACGATTCGATGATCGAGATCGCCATCGCCTCGATGCAGGAGGCCCTCGCCGCGAACGGGGAGACCGCGCCGGAGGGCAGCCTGGATCCGGAGCGCGAGCCCGTACCGGATGTGCAGGCGCTCGCCAGGGAGATGGAGTCGCGCGATTCGGTCGCCGGCGCCGGCGGTGACGGCGCGCAGGCCGCGACGGCCGCGACGGCCGCGACGGAGGAGCCGGTCGGGGAGCCACGGTGAGCCTCGACGAGCGCCTCGATGAGATCGAACGGCGTCTTTCGGCGATCGAGGCGGGGTGGTCGCAGCCGGACATCGCCGCAGACCCGGAGCAGATGCGGCGCCTGGGCCGCGAGCAGGCCCGGCTGACCCCGGTCGTCGAGAACTGGCGCGCGCTGCGCGAGGCGCGCGCGGGCCTGGCCTCCGCGCGTCGCGAACGGGACACGGAGACCGATCCGGAGATCCGGGAGCTGGCTCGGCAGATCGTGGCTGAGCTGGAGGCGCGCGAGGTCGCGCTGACCGAGGCGCTGCGCGTCCAGCTGCTGCCGACCGATCCCAACGACGAGCGCGATGTGATCATCGAGATCCGCGCCGGCGCGGGTGGCGAGGAGGCGGCGCTGTTCGGGGCAGAGCTGTTCCGGATGTACGTCCGATACGCCGAGCGGCACCGCTGGTCGGTCGAGACGCTGTCGCTCACGGAGACCGGCATCGGGGGGCTCCGAGAGGCGATCCTCCAGGTGGAGGGCGGGGGCGCCTACAGCCGGCTCAAGTACGAGGGTGGCGTCCATCGGGTCCAGCGGATCCCGGCCACCGAGTCGAGCGGGCGCATCCACACCTCCACGGTCACGGTCGCGGTGCTGCCGGAGGCGGACGAGGTGGATGTGGCGATCGACGAGGAGCGGGACCTGCGCATCGAGGTCAAGCGCTCGTCCGGGCCGGGCGGCCAGTCTGTGAACACGACCGACTCCGCGGTGCGCATCACGCACCTGCCCACGGGCCTCGTGGTGGAGATCCAGGACGAGAAGTCGCAGCACAAGAACAAGGCCAAGGCCCTGGCCGTGCTGCGCTCCCGGCTGTTGGAGATGGAGCAGGCCAAGGCCCATCAGGAGGAGGCCGCGGCGCGCCGCAGCATGGTCGGCTCCGGTGACCGGTCCGAGAAGATCCGGACCTACAACATCCCCCAGGACCGCGTGACCGACCACCGCATCGGGATGGACCTGCACAACGTGCCCACGGTCCTCGACGGTGACCTCGATCGGCTGCTGGACGCGCTCATCCAGACGGACCAGGCGCGCCGGCTGGCGAACCTGGACGCCAGACCGGTCGATTGAGCCTGCGGCTCCGATGACCACCACGGTGAGCGGTCTGGTGGGAGCGGGGACCCGGCGCCTGCGCGACAGCGGGTCGGAGTCGGCGCGCCTGGACGCGGAGCTGCTGCTGGGGCATGTGCTCGGCGTGGACCGGACCGCGCTCGTCGCCTATCCGGAGGCGCTCGTCGGCGACGGCTCGGCCTCGAGCTTCCTGGGGTTGATCGAGCGGCGCGCCGCGGGCGAACCGGTGGCCTACCTCCGGGGTGTCAAGGAGTTCCACGGGCTGGCCCTCGCTGTGGACCCGCGGGTGCTCATCCCGCGTCCGGACACGGAGACCCTCGTGGACCTGGCGCTGGCCGCCATCCGGGAGCGCCTGGCATCGTCGCCGCGGCCTGCCGGCACCCCAACGCTGCGCATCTGGGACGTGGCGACCGGCAGCGGCGCCATCCCCATCGCGATCGCGGTGGAGCTGCGCCGGATGCGCGCCCTGGAGCACCTCTCGCTGCTCATGAGCGACGTCTCGCGGGATGCCCTCGCCGTCGCGCTCGAGAACGCGGTCGCCCACGGGGTCGCCGACCGGATCGAGGCGGCGGTCGGGGATCTGTTCCACGTGGAACCCTCGCCGGTCCTGCCCGTGGACGTGGTCACCGCGAACCTGCCGTACATCCCGAGCGCGGTCGTCCCCGGGCTGCCGGTCGCCGCCTCGTACGAGCCGGTGGTGGCGCTCGACGGTGGGCCGGACGGCCTGGACCTGGTGCGCCGGCTGCTCGACGACCTGTCGCCGGTGCTGGCCCTCGATGGGCGTGCGTACCTCGAGATCGGGGCCGACCAGGCTGAGCGGGTCGCAACGGAGGCGGCAGCCCGGCTGCCGGGCTGGAGCGCGCGCATCCACCCCGACCTGGGCGGCCGGCCGAGGGTCCTGGAGGTCGCCCCGCCCACCCGTCACGCTCCATCGTCGGGGACGTCGCGCCACGGGTGAGCCGAGCGTGCCCCGACGGGTGTCCCGGTACACTCCCCCTGACCCACCCCTCGATCCTCCAGGAGCTGCCGCATGACCCCGACCGCCGAGCTCGACCTCCGCTGGGCGAGGCTCGCTGATGTGGACCCCGAGCTGTGGGCGGCGATGCTGGGCGAGAAGGCCCGCCAGACCGACAAGATCGAGCTCATCGCCAGCGAGAACTACACCTTCGCGGCGGTGATGGAGGCCCAGGGCTCGTGGCTCACCAACAAGTACGCGGAGGGTCTGCCGGGGCGGCGCTACTACGGCGGCTGCGAGTACGTGGATGTGGCCGAGCGGCTCGCCCAGGAGCGCGCGCTGGAGCTGTTTCCGGGCGCGCAGCACGTCAACGTCCAGCCACACTCGGGCGCGTCGGCGAATCTCGCCGCGTACTTCTCGATCATCCGGCCGGGTGATCGCATCCTGGGCATGAACCTGGCGCATGGCGGCCACCTGACCCACGGGATGGCCATCAACTTCAGCGGACTGCTGTACCAGGTCCACGCGTACGGTGTCCGCGAGGAGGACGCCCGGATCGACTACGACGCGCTGGCGGCGGCGGCGGAGGAGGTGCGGCCGGCGGTCGTGGTCGTCGGCGCCAGCGCCTACCCCCGGATCATCGACTTCGAGCGCATGGCGGCCATCGCCCACCGCGTGGACGCGAAGCTGTTCGTGGACATGGCCCACATCGCGGGACTCGTCGCGGCGGGCCAGCACCCCTCGCCCTTCCCGCATGCGGACATCGTCACGACGACCACCCACAAGACCCTCCGCGGTCCGCGCGGCGGCCTCGTGTTCGGACGGGCCGAACTGGCCAAGGCGATCGACAAGGCCGTGTTCCCGGGCACCCAGGGCGGGCCGCTGATGCATGTCATCGCGGCCAAGGCCGTGGCGCTCAAGCTGGCGCTCACGGAGCAGTTCCGGGAGGACCAGCGGCGCACGGTGGCACACGCGGCGATCCTCGCGGAGACGCTCGCGGCGCACGGCGCGAAGGTGGTCTCCGGCGGCACGGACAACCACCTGATGCTGGTGGACGTGACGCCCCTCGGGGTGACGGGCAAGCAGGCGGAGCACCTCCTGGACGCGGTGGGCATCACGGTCAACAAGAATGCGATCCCGTTCGACCCGCTGCCGCCCAACACCGCCTCCGGGATCCGTGTGGGCACGCCCGCGACGACCACCCGCGGGTTCGGTCCGGAGGAGTACCGGACGATCGGACGGCTCATCGTGCGCACCCTGACCCAGCGTGACGACGCGACGGCCCAGGCCGACATCGCGGCCCAGGTCGCCCGCATCTGCGCCCGATTCCCGGTGCCTGGCCTCCCCCGGTAGTGCCCCCTGGCGTCGGCTTTCAGGGACTGTCCCAGACGTTCAGCCTGGGCGAGCTGGGGTTCCTCGTCCTCGCCCTCGGGGTGGCGGCGGTCGCCGCGTTCCTGTTGACGCCGGTGGCCATCCGGTTCGCCACGCGAGCGGGCGCCATCGACCTCCCCGACGAGGGCCGGCGCGTCCACCGCGACCCCATCCCGCGCGGCGGCGGCCTGGCGGTCGCCCTCGCGTTCGTGGTGATCGGCAGCCTGTTCCTGTGGCTGGCGGAGACCCGCCACATCTACGCCAACTGGCCGCGCGTGACCATGCCCGGTCTGTCATTCGATCCGGCCCAGGTGGTGGGCCTCATGGGGGGTGTCGGACTCGCGGCGGTGCTCGGCTTCATCGATGACCGATGGCAGCTGCGAGCGCGCTGGCAGCTGCTGGAGCAGATCGTCCTCGCCCTGACCGCCATCGCGGCTGGCGTGCTCATCACCTTCGTGGTCAACCCGTTCGCGATGCTCAGTCCGGCCCTGGGCAGCAACCCCATCTACTTCGACGACACGCTCGGATACGTCGTGACCGCGCTGTGGGTCGTGGGCATGATCAACAGCATCAACTTCATCGACGGGCTGGACGGGCTCTCCACCGGCGTGTCGCTGATCGCCGCGCTGACGCTCGGCGTGATCTCGCTGACGGGCAGCGTCTGGACGGTGGAGCCGCTGGTGGCGCTGCTGTGCGCGGTCCTGGCCGGCGCTCTCGCGGGCTTCCTGCCCTGGAACTTCCATCCCGCGCGGGTGTTCATCGGCACGACGGGCGTCTATGCCGTGGGGTACGCGCTGGCGATCCTCTCGATCATGGGCACGGCCAAGGTGGCCGTCGCACTGCTCATCCTGGGGGTGCCCATCATCGACACGTTCTGGATCATCGTCCGGCGCGTGTCCCACGGCAAGTCGCCGTTCACCCCCGATCGCGGCCACATCCACCATCGACTGCTGGACCTGGGCCTGTCGCACCGCAACGCCGTGCTCGTGATCTACGGCCTGTGCGCGATCCTGGCGGTGGTCAGCATCGTGCTCTCTCAGCTTCAGGCGCTGTATGCCTTCATGGCCATCGTGCTGGCGGGCGGCCTCGTGCTGTACCTCGCCTCGCGTCGGGCGCAGGAGGCCCTGGACGCGCGCAGCTACCCGGAGGACGACCCGGCAGCCTGACGCCCCCGCGTCCGGGTGTCCGCTCCCGGCGTCCAGCGTCGCGTCGCCGCCAGCTCATGCCGGTGCCTGCTATACTGCCGTCGCTTTGGGAACGCCCTCGAACGGTTCAGCGCGTGCGTTCGCGTACGTCGCACTGTTCTCGGAGATCGGCCTCGTCCTGTTCGTGACGACGATGGGTGGGGCGCTTGCCGGAGCCTGGCTCGACAGCCAGCTGAAGACCACCCCGCTGTTCATCGTGGGGGGGTTCCTGGCGGGAGCCTCGCTGGGAGCCCTCGCGGACTGGCGACTGATCACCCGGTTCCTCGCTCGGCTGGATCAGGACGCATGACGCTGGACGCGGATGGACAATCGATGATGGAGCGCGCGTGACGAACGAACACGGCCCGATCGAGACCCTTGGTGACGCGACCGCGCCCAAGGGCAAGCGCGGCGGGCCGCTGCGTTGGCTGCTGCCCCTCATCGTCGCGGTCATCGTGATCGACGTGCTGGCGCTGTTCATCGTCCCTCCGTACCCGGAGGGAGGCCAGCCGGGTGACAGCTGCAGCTTCCCCGAGTGCTTCATCGAGAGCACCCTCCACCTGCCGGCGCCCCATGTGATCTGGGCCGCGGACGGCGGCCATGGCGGCACGGGCATGATCCTGGCTGAGGCGACCATCACCGACAGCCTGTTCACGATGGTCCTCATCACGATCATCGTGCTGGTCGGCATCATCCTCATGACGCGGGGTCGCTCGCCCGTCCCGGGACGGGTCCAGAACTTCGTGGAGTGGGGCCTGGAGGCGCTCGACGGCTTCGCCCGTGGTATGGGCGGCTCGGCGGCGGCCCGATACGTGCCCATGTTCTCGGCGTTCTTCATCCTCATCCTGGCGTTCAACTGGAGTGGCCTCATCCCGGTGGTCGGCCGGGTGGACGGCCTGCGCGCGCCCACGAGCGATGTGAACGTCACCATCGGGCTGGCCCTGGTGGCCTTCCTCACGTTCCACGTCGAGGGGTTCCGGCGCCTGGGCGGACGCGGCTACCTGTCCAAGTTCTTCCCGCTGTACGAGTTCAAGCAGGGCATCGGCGCGGGCGTCATCGCCCTGTTCGTGGGCCTCATCGAGCTGATGCTCGAGTTCGTGAAGCCGCTCACGCTGTCGATGCGACTCTTCGGCAACATCTACGGCGGCGAGGTCGCCCTGGGCGTGGTCACCGCGCTCACCCTGGCCGTCCTGCCCGTCGCCCTCTACGGGCTGGAGATCATGCTCACCTTCGTGCAGGCGCTCATCTTCAGCACGCTCGCGCTGATGTTCACGATCGCTGCGATCGAGAGCCATCACCACGAGGAAGGTGAGGAGGGCCACGAGGCCATGGAGGCTCTCGGCGACGCCATCCACCACCCCCACCCCGCCGCGGCCCACTAGGCCGCCATCACCCAAGGCACAGGCACCGGGCGCCGCCCGGAGGCACCCACAGGAGGGACCACGGTCCATGGAGAATATCGGCGCGGGCCTCGCTGCACTCGGCGTCATCGGCCCCGGCATCGGCATCGGCATCCTGGGCGGCATGGCCGCCGCGGCGATCGGCCGGAATCCTGACGCGGCCAGCCAGGTGCGCGGTCTGGCCATCATCCTCGCGGCGTTCGCCGAAGGCCTGGGCGTGCTGGCGGTCGTGGTCGGCCTGCTGGCGATCTTCCTCGGCGGCTCCTGAGCTCCCAGACCGTCCAGCTAGGAGAAGCTCGCCGTGGACCTGCTCGCCGTCGCCGGTGGCGTCACACAACGGGCGCTGACGTTCGCCGCTGAGGCAGCGGAGGGCGCGGAGGGCCATGCGGCCGCCCCCGCCCAGTTCCAGATCAACCTGTTCTGGATCATCGTCGCGGCCCTCAACTTCCTCGTCTTCTTCGCGATCGTCTACCTCATCGTGCTCAAGCCGGTGGGTCGGATGCTCGCGGAACGGCGCGAGCGGATCGCCCAGGGCCTCAAGGACGCGGACGCGGCGCGCCGTGACCGCGAGGCCGCGGCCGACCAGCGCCAGGCCGTCCTCGCGGAGGCGCGTCGTGAGGCCAATGAGATCCTCGCCCGGGCCCAGCGCCTTGCGGACGAGACCCGCGAGCAGGGCGTGGCCGAGACCCGCGCGGACATCGAGCGGCTGCGCGCCCAGGCGGTCGCGGACATCGACGCTGAGCGCCAGCGGGCACTCAGCGACGTGCGCGCCCAGGTCGCCGACCTCGCCCTCCAGGCGGCCGGCAAGGTCGTGGGTGAGACCATGACCGACCAGCGTGAGCGCCGGCTGGTGGACGAGTTCCTGTCCCAGGTGACGGCATCGGTGCCGTCCGGCGGCGACCGGAACTAGGGCGCTTGACGATGGCAGGCAACCGCAGCACCGCGCGGCGCTACGCCGAGGCGGCATTCCAGATCGCCGAGCGCGATGGCACGGTCGACGAGTGGCTGGACGCCTTCGCGGCGGCCGAGGCGCTGCTCGCCGAGCCCGACCTCGCGCGACTGCTGGTCAATCCCGCGGTGCCTGCCGCATCTCGGCAGGCGCTGCTCGAGCAGGTGGCGGGTGATCGCGTCTCTGGCGCGCCGCGACGATTGCTCGGGCTGCTGGTGGCGCGCGGTCGCATCGAGCGGCTGCCCGAGGTCGCGCGCGAGTTCCGGCGTCTCCACCGACAGCGCGAGGGCATCATCCAGGCCTCCATCACGAGCGCCGCACCACTCACCGCCTCGGAGGTGGAGGCGCTCACCGCGCGGCTCACCGCCACGACGGGCGGCACGGTGGAGGTCTCCCTCAGCGTCGACCCGGCGCTCCTGGGCGGCGTGCAGGTCCGTCTCGGGGACCGACTGATCGACGGCAGCGTCCGGGGGCGCCTGGAGCGGCTGCGCAGCAAGCTCGCATCCGGCGCCCTGTAACGCACCACGAGGTTCCGCATCGATGGCCATCCGCTCAGACGACATCACCCAGATCATCAAGTCCGCCATCGACCAGTTCGATGCCGGCGTAGAGACGCGCTCGGTCGGCACCGTGGTCGAGGTCGGTGACGGCATCGCCCGCATCTACGGCCTGGAGGGCGCGCTCGCTTCCGAGCTGCTGGAGTTCCCCGACGGGATCAAGGGCATGGCCCTCAACCTGGAGGAGGAGACGGTCGGCGCCGTGATCCTCGGTGACTACACCGCGGTCAAGGAGGGCGACACCGTCAAGACCACGGGGACCGTGGTCGAGGTGCCGGTCGGCGCAGGGCTCATCGGCCGGGTCGTGGATCCGCTGGGCCGTCCCTTGGATGACAAGGGCCCCATCGTCGCGACCGCCCATCGGCCCGTGGAGCGCGTGGCGCCCGGTGTGATCACCCGGCGGTCGGTGGACACGCCCATGCAGACGGGCATCAAGGCCATCGACGCCCTCATCCCCATCGGTCGAGGTCAGCGCGAGCTGATCATCGGCGACCGCCAGACGGGCAAGACCACGGTCGCCATCGACACCATCATCAACCAGAAGGGCAAGGGCCTCGTCTGCATCTACGTGGCCATCGGCCAGAAGCTGTCGACCGTGGCCAAGACCGTGGCCGTGCTGGAGCAGTTCGGCGCCATGGAGCACACGATCGTCGTCGTGGCGGGCGCTGAGACCCCCGCTCCGCTCCAGTACCTCGCCCCGTACGCGGGTGCCGCGATGGGCGAGGAGATCATGGAGAACGGCGTCACGATCGGTGGCGTCGAGATCAAGGACGCGCTGTGTGTCTACGACGACCTCACGAAGCACGCCTGGGCGTATCGCGAGATGGCCCTGCTGCTGCGGCGGCCCCCCGGTCGCGAGGCCTACCCCGGTGACGTGTTCTACCTCCACAGCCGCCTCCTGGAGCGCGCCGCGCGCCTCAACGACGAGAACGGCGGCGGCTCGCTGACCGCTCTGCCGATCATCGAGACGCAGGCGAACGACGTGTCGGCCTACATCCCCACGAACGTCATCTCCATCACCGACGGCCAGATCTACCTGGAGTCGGACCTGTTCAACGCCGGCCAGCGCCCGGCCCTCAACGTGGGCATCTCGGTGTCCCGCGTGGGCTCGGCCGCGCAGACCAAGGCGATGAAGAAGGTGGCCGGTCCGCTCAAGCTGGACCTCGCCCAGTTCCGCGAGCTGGCGGCGTTCGCGCAGTTCGCATCGGACCTGGACAAGGCGACCCGCGACCAGCTGACCCGCGGCGAGAAGATCTCCGAGGTCATCAAGCAGCCCCAGTACAACCCGCTCTCGGTCGAGAAGCAGGTCACGATCCTGTGGGTGGTCACGAACGGCTTCCTGGACGACATCCCCACGGCGCGCGTCAAGGAGTTCGAGTCCCAGTTCTACCGGTTCCTCGAGACGGAGCGCCCCGCGGTGCTCTCGACGCTGGGCGACAAGAAGGCGCTGGACGACGACCTCGTCGGCCAGCTGCGCGACGCCGTCAGCGCGTTCAAGCAGAGCTTCTCCGCCTGACCGGGGTCCGCCCGGTCGCTGTGCCCTAGCTACACGGAGGCATCGACCCGCTCGTGCCCAGCCAGCGCGAGATCCGACGCCGGATCGGCTCGGTCAAGAACATCAAGCAGATCACCCGCGCGATGCAGTTCGTGGCCGCGTCCAAGCTCAAGCGCGCCCAGGACGCGACCCTCCAGTCGCGGCCCTACCGCGACAAGCTCGACGAGGTCCTCGCGGACGTCGCGACCGTCCTCTCCGGTGATGACCATCCGCTGCTGGCGCGCCGCGAGGGCGGCACTCGGCTGCTGGTCCTGTTCACGACCGACCGCGGCCTCGCCGGATCGCTCAACACCAACACCATCCGCTTCGTCACGAAGGAGATCGTGGAACAGCAGGGGGACATCCGCGTCGTGACGGTCGGCCGCAAGGGCACCGCCGCGATGCGCCGGGCCCGGGTGCCCATCGCCGCGGCCTTCGACGGCTTCGGCGACAAACCCACCTTCGCCTCCGTGCTGCCGCTCGCACGCCTCATCACCGACGATTTCCTTGCGGGCACCTACAGCCAGGTGGACCTGGTCCACCCGCGGTTCGTGTCCACGCTCGTCCAGCGTCCGGTCGTGGACCGGCTGCTGCCCATCGAGCCCGCCGCGGACACGGAGGGCATCCCCGGCAACCAGTTCCTGTGGGAGCCGGGCGCGTGGGGTGTCCTGGAGCAGCTGCTGCCCCGCTATGTCGCGACGCGCGCCTTCCAGGCCGTGCTGGAGACGACCGCGTCGGAGCAGTCGTCGCGCATGGTCGCCATGCGCAACGCGACGGACAACGCGCAGGAGCTCATCGAGGACCTGACGCTCACGTACAACAAGGTTCGCCAGGCGAACATCACCCGCGAGATGATCGAGATCGCGACCGGCGCGGCCACCGCCTAGCTCGCCGCCGAGAAGGAGGACCACCACCCCATGGCTGTCGCCGCACCCACCCAGACGACCGGCGCCGAAGGTCGCGTCATCGCCATCACCGGGCCGGTCGTGGACATCGAGTTCCCGGCCGGGAAGCTGCCCGCCATCTTCAACGCGGTCGTGCTCAAGCCGACCAATGTCGCGGAGCTGACCGTCGAGGTCCAGCAGCACCTGGGCAACAACTGGGTGCGCGCGGTGGCCATGACCACCACCGACGGCCTGGCACGCGGCACCGTGGCGGTCGATAGCGGCGCGCCCATCAGCGTGCCGGTGGGTCCATCCACGCTGGGCCGCGTGTTCGACGTGCTGGGCAAGCCCATCGACGGCCAGGGCCCGGTCGAGGCGGACACCTACTACCCCATCCATCGCGAGGCGCCGTCCTTCGAGGACCAGACGACCGCGACCGAGGTGTTCGAGACCGGCATCAAGGTCATCGACCTCATCTGCCCCTTCGCCAAGGGTGGCAAGATCGGCGTGTTCGGCGGCGCCGGCGTGGGCAAGACCGTCATCATCCAGGAGCTCATCCGCAACGTGGCCCAGGAGCACGGCGGCTACTCCGTGTTCGCGGGCGTGGGCGAGCGCTCTCGCGAGGGCAACGACCTGCTCCACGAGATGACCGAGTCGGGCGTCATCGCCAAGACCGTGATGGCCTTCGGCCAGATGAACGAGCCGCCCGGCGCGCGTCTGCGCGTGGCGCTGACGGGCCTCACGATGGCGGAGTTCTTCCGCGAGGAGGGCCGCGACGTCCTCCTGTTCATCGACAACATCTTCCGATTCACCCAGGCAGGCTCGGAGGTGTCGGCACTGCTCGGCCGGATGCCCTCCGCGGTGGGCTACCAGCCGAACCTGGCGACCGAGATGGCGGGCCTCCAGGAGCGCATCACCTCCACCAAGAAGGGCTCCATCACCTCGCTCCAGGCGATCTACGTCCCGGCGGACGACTACACCGACCCGGCGCCGGCGACCGCCTTCGCCCACCTGGACTCCACCATCCGCCTCGAGCGGTACCTCACCGAGCTGGGCATCTACCCCGCCGTGGACCCCCTCACGTCCACCTCTCGCGTGCTCGACCCGCTCGTCGTGGGCGTGGAACATTACGAGGTCGCGCAGGAGGTCAAGCGTCAGCTCCAGCGATACCGCGACCTCCAGGACATCATCGCCATCCTGGGCATCGACGAGCTGTCCGAGGACGACAAGGCCCTCGTCGCCCGCGCCCGCCGCTTGCAGCGGTTCATGTCCCAGCCCTTCTTCGTGGGCGAGGTGTTCACGGGTCGGCCCGGCAAGTACGTGCCCATCAAGGACACGGTGGCGTCCTTCAAGGAGATCCTGGACGGCAAGGCGGACGACCTCCCCGAGCAGGCGTTCTTCCTGGCCGGCACCATCGACGACGTGCGCGAGAACGCCGCCAAGCTGGCCAAGTAGGCGGGAGCGCGGACATGCCTCTCCAGCTGGAGATCGTCACCCCCGAGCGGCTGGCCTACTCGGACACCGTGGATGCCGTGGTCTGTCCGGGCATCCAGGGCGAGCTGGGCATCCTGCCCCATCACGCCCCGCTCATCTCCACGCTCGGGTACGGCGAGCTGCGCATCCGCAAGGGCGGCCAGGAGGAGTACTTCGCGATCGCGGGCGGCTTCCTCCAGGTCCGGCCTGACAAGGTCGTGGTGATGGCGGAGACCGCGGACCTCGCCTCCGAGATCGACCTGGAGGCGGCCGAGGCCGCCCGGAAGGAGGCCGAGCGCGCCATCGCCGAAGGATTCTCGGAGCCCGCGGACCTGGCGCGCGCGCGCGCCTCGATGGAGCGCGCCCTGCTGCGCATCCGCGTCGCCGAGCGGCGCAGGCGGGAGGGTCCGCGTCCGCGGTAGGCGCCATGGCTGACGCCCGCCCGTTCCATTGGGAGTACACCGAGCCACCCGTCCAGCCTGAGGCACTCCGCGTGCAGGGTGGTCGTCCGCTCTCCGGGTCGGTGGCCATCAGCGGCGCCAAGAACGCCGCGCTGAAGCTGCTCGCGGCGGCCACGCTGACCGGCGAGCGATGCCGCTTCACGAACGTGCCCGAGATCGCGGACATCCGGGTCCTGGTGGACACCCTGCGCGACATCGGGGTGGTCGTGGATCACCCGGCACCGAACACCTATGAGGTGGCCGCGGGGGACGTCGACTGGTTGTTCGTGCCGCTTGAGGCGGCCGCCAAGATGCGCGCCTCGTTCATCCTGCTGGGCCCGCTCCTGGCGCGCTTCGGGCGGGTGATCATCAGCAACCCCGGTGGCGATCGGATCGGCCGGCGACCCGTGAACCTCCACGTCGATGCCATGCGCGCGCTGGGCGCGGACATCGAGTACCGCAACGGCTACTACTTCGCCCGCGCGCCCGGCCGGCTGCGGGGAGGAGCGGTGGACTTCCCGGACGTGACCGTGATGGGCACGGAGAACGCCATCCTCGCCGCCACGCTCGCCGACGGCCACACGACGATCCGCCCCGCCGCCCGGGAGCCCGAGGTGGACGACCTGATCGGATTCCTCCAGGCGATGGGCGCGGAGGTGGAGCGGACCGGCCCGGACGTCATCGAGGTGGAGGGGCGCCGCCGCCTGCGCGGTGCCGACCATCGGGTGATGCCCGATCGGATCGAGGCGGGCACGTTCGTCGTCGCGGGTGCCATCACGGGCGGCACCGTCAGCGTGACCGGGGCACCCAGCCATGCGCTGGGCGCCTTTCTGGAGGTGCTCCAGCGGATGGGCGTGGACGTGACCGTGGACGGCGAGACGATCACGGTCCGGGGCACCCCCCAGGGCGATGGTGCGTACCGGGCCGTGGACATCGTGACGGCACCCTACCCGGGCCTCGCGACGGACCTCCAGCCGCCCACGGCCGTCCTGCTCACCCAGGCCGACGGTCCGAGCACGATCCACGAGACGATCTTCGAGGACCGTCTGGAGTGGATGGACGAGCTGCGCAAGATGGGCGCGCGCGTGGACATCGCCGACGCGCATCACGCCACGGTCACCGGTCCATCCCGTCTCCGAGGAGCCGAGGTGTGCATGTCGGACCTGCGCGCCGGCGCGTCGCTCATCCTGGGCGCCCTGCGCGCGGATGGAGACAGCCTCATCCACGGCGCGCACCAGGTGCGACGGGGGTATGAGAACATCGAGCGCAAGTTCCTCGATCTGGGTGCTCGGATCGAGCACGTCTCAGAAGGGTGAGCTCCCGCCAGTGGGCATGAAGATCGGCATCGACCTGGGGACGGCGAACGTCCTCGTGTACGTCAAGGGCAAGGGCATCGTCATCCACGAGCCATCCGTCGTCGCGGTCTCTGAGGACAACATGATCGTCGCGGTGGGCGAGGAGGCCCGCGAGATGATCGGACGGACGCCCGGCAACATCTCCGCCATCCGTCCCATGAAGGACGGCGTCATCGCCGACTACGTCATCACCGAGGCGATGCTGCGCTATTTCATCAAGAAGGCGGGTCGCTCGTTCTCCAAGCCGGACGTCATGATCTGCGTGCCGTCGGGCGTGACCAGCGTGGAGAAGCGCGCCGTCCGCGACGCGGCGCTCAAGGCCGGCGCCCGCGAGGCCTACCTCATCGAGGAGCCGCTCGCGGCGGCCATCGGTGCCAATGTGCCCATCTCCGGACCGGCCGGCAACATGATCATCGACATCGGCGGCGGCACCTCGGAGATCGCGGTCATCTCCCTGGGAGGGATCGTGGTGTGCCGCTCGCTGCGCGTGGGCGGCAACCGGTTCGATGAGGCGATCGCCAGCTACATCCGGCGCAAGTACAACCTGATGGTGGGCGAGCGGACCGCCGAGGAGGTCAAGATCGCCATCGGCACCGCCCTGCCGCTGGAGCGCGAGCTGCACATGGAGGTGCGCGGCCGGGACCTCATCGCGGGCCTGCCGCGGACCATCCCGCTCACCTCCTCGGAGGTGATGGAGGCGCTGGAGCAGCCGCTCCAGCAGATCGTGGCGAGTGTCCGCCAGGTGCTCGAGGAGACGCCACCGGAGCTGTCCAGCGACATCATCGACAAGGGCATGGTGATGAGCGGCGGCGGGTCGCTGCTGCGCAACATCGACCGACTGCTGACGCAGGTGACGGGCGTCCCCTGTCACGTCGCGGAGAACGCCCTCAACTGCGTGGCCCTCGGCACGGGCCTCGCCCTGGAGCACTTCGACTTCTTCCGGAAGTCGCTCGTGCAGCGCGTCTGACGCCCGTGGAGACCGCCACCCGCCGGGCGTTCGCCGACCTCCATGCCCACAGCTCCGCCTCCTTCGACTCGCTCGCCTCGCCGCGCGACCTGGTCGCCAAGGCCGTGCGGACCGGACTCACGCACCTCGCGGTCACCGATCACGAGCGCATCGACGGTGCACTCCGGGCGCGTGACCTGGCTCCGGCGGGACTGTCCGTCATCGTCGGCCAGGAGGTGCGCACGAGCGCGGGCGATCTCATCGGGCTGTTCCTGGAGCGCGCGGTGCCACCCGGGCTCCCGCCCGCCGAGACCGCGGCCGCGATCCACGAGCAGGGTGGCCTGGTGGGACTGCCGCACCCCTTTGACCGGTTCCGATCCTCCGGTGGGGACAGAGCCGGGGTCGAAGCCGAGGTCGCCGCGCTGGCTGCGGAGGTCGACTACGTGGAGGTGCACAACGCGCGCGCCTACGGCTCGGCGAACCCGATGGCCGCCGCATTCGCGCGCGAGCAGGGGCTGCCGGGCGTGGCGTCGTCGGACGCACATTCGGTCACGGAGCTCGCGGTGGCCTACACCGTGTTCGCCTCGTCATTCTCCACGGCCGCCGAGCTGAGGGCGCTGTTGCCGCCCGTGGCCCTGGTGACCGGGCGGGCCTCGTACCTGGTGCGCGGCTGGACGCCCATCGCCAAGCTGGTGCAGCGGCTGCGCGGCAACCATCGCATCCGGCCGGGTGCCGCGGCGCCGGGTGGTGCGGGCGCATGACCGACCCCCGACCGCCCGAGGACGTGACCGACCCCGGCCCGCCCGCGGACGTTCCCGACCCTCGTCCTCCCGCGGGTCAGGCCGCTCCAGACGCGCCCGTCACGGCGCGAGGCGCGGACGCGACGCCGGCGCGAGGCGCGGACGCGACGCCGGCGCGAGGCATGGATCTGCTGCGAGAGGTCTCCCAGCAGGACCTGCGGGACGCCATCCCCCTCGCGGAGCGCGAGGCGGCGGAGTCGGTCGACTACCCTCTGGTCAACGAGGATGACGCGGGTGCGATCCCGCTCGGCCAGCGACTCCGGGATCCCCGCACGATCATCTCGATCGTCATCCCCATCATGGTGCTGCTGCTGCTGGCCGCGGCCCTGCCCGGCTTCAAGCTGGACCAGCTGCCCTCGCTCATCCTGAACGCCAACCCGTGGTGGCTGCTCGCGGCCGTGGCCATCTACTACCTGGGGTTCCCCCTGCGCGGCTACCGCTGGGCGCTGCTCATCCGCGGCACGGGCCATCCGCTCAAGGTCAAGGACTCCACCGAGATCATCCTCATCTCGTGGCTGGTCAACTGCGTCGTGCCCGCCAAGCTGGGCGACGTGTACCGCGCCTACCTGCTGCGGGTGAACGACCGAGTGGCGCTGTCGACCTCGTTCGGCACGGTCTTCATCGAGCGCGTGTTCGACCTCATCGCGATCGTCGTGCTGGGCCTCCTGGCCGCGTTCTGGAGCTTCCGCAAGGGCATGAGCGAGCAGGTCCAGCTGATCATGCTGGTCGGCCTCGTGATCGTTCTCGTGCTCGTCGTGGGCCTGCTCGTCGTGCGCAACTTCGGTCGCCAGCTGCTGGTCCGTCTGCCGGTGCCCCGGCGGCTGGTGCACATGTACGACATGTTCGAGGAGGGGATGTTCTCGCTCGATCGTCGGCGGCTGCCGATCGTGCTGCTGCTCACCGGTCTCATCTGGACGACCGAGGCGCTGCGCCTGCTGTTCGTCATCGAGGCCATGCCGTTCGACGTGGAGGTCGGCGTGAGCGGGGCGTTCTTCGTGGCGCTCATCGCGTCGCTGCTCACCGCGGTGCCCTTCCTGCCTGCGGGCCTGGGGCTCGTGGAGCTCGGCATCGTGGGGGTGCTCCACAACATCTACGACGTGCCCCAGACGGAGGCGCTCGCGATCGCCGTCGTGGACCGCGCCATCAGCGTGCTCTCGATCATCGTCGTGGGCAGCGTCGCGTACGTGCTCTCGTCCAAGACGAAGCCCCGCAGCAAGGCCGCCGCGACGGACCAGACGGCCGCCTGACAGACCGACGCCGGGTCGAGGTCGACCCGGCATGGGAGGTGCGGCGAGTCATCGCGGGTGGTGACCGCCGGCTGCCCGGCCCGGCGATCGGTTCCGCGGGGGGAGTGCCCGGAGCTGCTGGTGCTGGCTAGTTGCGCTTCATCGCCACGGCGGCGACCGGACGCACGCTGGCGTGCGGGCCCGGCTGGCGCGTCGCGAGGCGTCGCATGCGCAGCGCCAGGTAGTACTCCATCACCTGGCGGACCTGCGGCTCGTTCATCAGGTCGTCCGCGCGAAGGGCGTACTCCACGCGCGCCGTGGGATGGCTGCCACCGTTGGCGATGAGGCCGAAGTACTGGGGCGAATCCGCGTCGTCGCGGAGTTCGCGCAGGCCACGCGCCAGCTTGGTGGCGGTGCCGAGCGAGGGGGTCCGATCCCCGCGCACCAGGCGCGAGATCGTGGAATGGTCGACGCCCGATTGCTGCGCCAGCTGGCGCTGCGACATCTTCTTGGCTTTGAGCTGGGCCCGCAGCCACTCGTTGAAGGCACGGCCGTTCTGGACGCTCATCTGGCTCCCTGGGGATGACCAAGACACCCGTCGCCGGCTGGGCAGGTCCGTCGCGGGGCCGCCCGATGGGTGGTGCGGCCCGGTCATCATCGGTGCGCCCGGTGGTGCTCGATATAGGACGGGGGTACCGGGCTCCGGAGTCGTTCGGTGCAGCGGAGCGGTGTGGTCTGATGGGGTCCGCTGGGAAGCGGGTCGGCTGGAGGGCGCACCGCCCCGGTGCGTCGTGCCCGGTGCGTAAGCCCCGGCATGCCGGTCGAGTTCGCACGCCCCGGTGCGTCAGCCCCGGAGCGCGCGCCGCGCCAGAGCGTCAACCACGGGGCGACCGGCCCTCGCTCAGGCCCGCGCCTCGCGCTGCCCGGCTGCGTAGCCCCGGCCGAACTCCGGCTCGATGAGGCCGTAGTCCCCGTCGGCGCGCCGGTACAGCACCGCCAGCCGCTCGGTCTCCGCGTTCACGAACACGAAGAAGCCGTGCTCCAGCTCCTCCATCCGGTCGACCGCGTCCTCCTCGAACATGGGCTCGATGTCGAAGCGCTTCACCTTGACGATGCGCGGGTGGCCACGTTCAGACTCGCCCACCGCACCCGCGCCGCTGCCCACCACCTCGCGCCGGTCCGCACCGCGCCCACGGTCGCGCGGGCGTTCCTTGAAGTCCACCGCCCGTCGCTGCAGCTTGTCCACGACCTCGTCCGCGGCGACCCGGAACGAGACTCCCCGCGCGACGCTGCGGAGGGTCCGGCCGTCGATGATGAGCGTCACCTCCACGATCCGGCTCGCCTCCTGGCTCTTGTGCCGTTCTCGCGAGAGCTCCACGATCGCCTCGCTGCGATCGTCGAGGAGCCGCTCCAGGCGCCGCATCTTCTGTTCCACGTACTGGCGGTCCGCCTCCGGCACATCCAGGTTCTTACCCTTGACGATCGTTCGCATCGAGCGGCCTCCTTGGACTGTGCCCCGGGACTGTGCCCCGATGCTACCAGCGTGGGCATCAGCGTCACCCCTGCCGCTCGGCCGGATGAACGGGCCATCCGATGGGTGTCCCGGTGGCGCGCGGGGCGGCGCCTGCCCGATCCACGTCCTGGTCATCGTTCTCGGGCCACGCTCAGGCCGGACACGCTGGCGGCACCGGCGGCGAGCAGTGCCGCGGCGCAGCCGCCCATCGTCGCGCCCGTGGTCAGGACGTCATCCACGAGCAGGACGCGACGGCCGGCCACGGCGCGTCCCATGTCCGGGCGCACCCGGAACGCATGCTCCACGTTGCGCGCCCGATCCGCGCGGCCCAGCGCGTGCATCGCCAGGGTCCGCTCCGACCGCTCCAGCGCGGCGGACGGGCGCATGCCGAGCGAGCGTGCGCAGGCGTCGGCGAGGTCACGCGCCTGGTCGAAGCCGCGGGCGCGGAGACGCGACGCGTGGACCGGGACGTGGACCACCGCGTCCACGGTCCCACCGGCGCGTCTCCAGCGCTTGGCGAGCGCCGTCCCGAGGGGTGCCGCCAGGCGTCGCTCCCCGCGGTACTTGAGCGCCAGGATCGCGTGGCGCACCGGCCCGCTGAATGCCGCGCACCACTCCAGCTGGACGAGTCCGGGCGGAAGGGGAGCCCAGATGCCCATGGGTGCGCCCGGCGGCTCCTCCGCGCGCCGGTCCAGCCAGGATGCGCAGGCGTCGCACAGCACCCGGCCCTCCAGGCCGCAGCCCGGGCAGGTCGGCGGGAGCAGCAGATCCAGCAGCGCGTGCATGTGCGCCCATCGTGAGGGGCCGGACTTCTCCGCCACTTATCATCCGCTCGATGGATGACGACACCCGGGCGCTGCTCGCCCGGCGCCACGCGCTCGCGGTCGGCCTGGCATGCCTGGGCGTCGCGTTTCTTGCCATCGCGCTCATCCTCGTGATCGACAAGAACGGCTGGGGATACGACTTCGAGGCGTACTACCAGGCGGCGATGCGCATCGCGCGCGGCGATGGGCTGTACCTGTCGTTCATGCTGCAGGCGCCCTTCAGCCCGGGTCCCCCCGGGTACTACATGTACGCGCCGCCGCTCGCGGTGGGCGTGCTGCCGTTCACCGCGGTGAGCATCCAGGCGGCCACCGTCGGGTGGTTCGTGCTGCGCGTCCTGCTGCTGGGTGTGGCCTGCGCGGTGATGCCGGTGCGGTCCACCGTGAAGCTGCTCGTGTTCGCGGTGGCCGCGTTCAGCCACTCGGTCCTGGTGGACCTGTCGCTGGGCAACGTGAGCCTGCTGGTGGTCGTCGCGCTCGCCTTCGTGTGGCGCGGCCTGGACCGGCCGATGGGCTCCATCGCGGCCGCGGTCGCGATGTCGGTCCGACCGACGATGGGCGTGCTGCTCGTCTGGTGGGCGGTGCGCCGCCGCTGGCGCGCCGTCCTGTGGGCCATCGGCGCGGGGATCGTGCTCATCCTGATCACGTTGCCGTTCGTGGGCATCGAGGCATGGCAGGACTTCGTGACGGTGCTGCGCAACGTCAGCCAGGTCACCGGGGTGCCCAACAACATGGACCTGGCGACGACGCTGCTGCGCCTGAACCTCGATCCCATGGTCGCCACCGCGGCGCTGTACGCGGGATACGCGGTCGCGATCGGGGCGACGGTGCTGAGCCTGCGCCACGACCGGGACCTCAGCTTCATGGTCACCATCAGCGCCACGATGCTCCTCGCGCCGCTGCTCTGGAACCACTACTTGGCCAGCCTGCTGCTCCCCGCCGCCTTCCTCGCCCAGCGAGGTCGGATCTGGGGCATCGCGCTGCCGCTCCTCGGCTGGCTGCCTGCACCGCTGCTGCCGCTCGTCGCGATCGCGGGCACCATGGCGCCGTTCCTCGCCGAGCGTTCCGACGCGCAGCCGGCCATCGAGCGTCCCTGGCGGCTGCGCCGTCGTCGTGCGATGCCCGGGGCCGATTCGCCCGGCCCGGCATCGGCCCCGACCCCATCACCCGATGCCGGGTCGCCCGGACTCGGGCCCGGGGTGCAGGCACCCACGCTGTCGCCCGCCCGTCCCGCGCCCTCGGGGGGACCGAGCGGCCCGGCCAGTGGTCAGTCGACGACCGCGCCGCCCGCGCCCGCGGGTTCCAGCACGACCTCGTCGCCCAGCTGAATCCCGGCCGCGGCGAGCGTCCCCGCGGGCAGCTCCACGACGCCCTGGGCGCCCCTCACGGGCAGCACCAGGCCCGTCCACGGGCGGAGGTCCGGTCGCACCGCCACCACCCGACGCGCATGGGATTCCGACGGCGGGCCCAGGAACAGCGCGTCGATGGGGAAGCGCATGAACAGCATGTGGATGCTCGTGTCCGCGAGCCACAGGCCGCCGTCGCCCGGCAGCGAGGCCCGACCCATGAGGCCCTTGAATCGGGCCCAGAACGAGGCCGCATGCTCCACCCTGGGCGTGATGACCGCGCCGTCGGCGGTGGCGCGGCGCAGCACGAGCATCGGCCTGTCAGCCACGCCGCATCCGGGGGAGTGTCACGCGCACCGACTCAGGTCGCCTGGCCCATGTTCATCGCGATGAGGATGATGGCGGGGCCCAGGATGACGATGAACATCGAGGGGAAGATGCAGCCCACGAGCGGGAACAGCATCTTGATGGGCGCCTTGTTGGCGGCCTCCTCGGCGCGCTGCCGTCGCTCGATGCGCAGCTGCTCCGACTGCACCTGGAGCACCTTGCTGATCGACACACCCAGCTGCTCGGCCTGGATGATGGCGCCGATGAAGGTCGACAGGGCGGGCACGTCACAGCGTCCGGACAGGTCGCGCAGCGCGTCGCGGCGCGCCTTGCCCATGCGGATCTCGGCGAGCGCCCGGCGGAACTCGTCCGAGAGGGGACCCTTGAGCTTCTCCACGACCTTGCCCAGGGCGGCGTCGAAGCCGAGCCCGGCGCGGACGGAGATGGTGAGCAGGTCGAGCGTGTCCGGCACGGCCAGCAGGATCGCCTTGCGGCGCTTCTTGATGCGCTTGGTGAGCCAGAAGTCCGGCCCGAAGAAGCCGATCGCGCCGCCCGCCATCGCGGCGATGAAGCCGAAGGACAGGTTGCCCATGACCACGCCCAGGATGAGGAACGCGATGCCCGCGACCGCTCCGGCGACGACGACCTTCATGCCCAGGAAGTCGACCGTGCGCAGGTCGCCCGGGTTGCCGGCCTGGGCCAGGCGCTTCTCGGTCCGGCCGACCTTCTTGGCGGACGTGAACTTGCGACCGATCCCCGACAGGCGGACGGCCATGGGGCGGATGGTGCGGTCGAAGAACGGCTGCTGGAGCTCGATCTCCTCGAGCGTCTTGGCCTGCATCGACCCCAGCTGGGCGAGGCGCGCCTGGACGGCGTCCCCGCGCGTGCGCCCGGCGATGGCCCAGAAGACCAGCAGGACGCCGCCGGAGACGGCCAGCGCGATGAGAAGCGGCATACCCATCGGTCAGACCTCGATGTCGACGATGCGTCGGATGAGCAGGAACCCGATGCCCATCATGATCGCGCCGACGCCGAGGATGATGACGCCCATGGGCAGACCCATCACCTCGGGCGGCTTCTGGAACATGGGGTCCATGAACTTCGGGGCGATGACCATGAGGATCCCCACGAGGCCGATGGGCAGGCCCGCCACGACGTAGCCGGACATGCGCTGCTGGGCCGTGAGTGTCTTGATCTCGCCCTTGATGCGGACGCGTTCCCGGATGGTGAACGCGATGGAGTCGAGGATCTCCGCCAGGTTGCCACCCACCTGGTGCTGGATGGAGATGGCGGTCGTCATCAGCTCCAGGTCCTCCGACCGGACGCGGCGCACGAGGTTGGCGAGCGCCTGCTCGAACGGCAGACCCAGGTTCACCTCGCGGATCACCCGATTGAACTCCGTGGAGATCGGCGGCTGGGTCTCGCGCACGACCATCTCGATGGCCTGCAGGAAGGACGACCCGGACCGGAGGGCATTCGCGATGAGCGTGATGGTGTCGGCGAGCGAGCCATTGAACGCCTTGAGGCGCTTGCCCTTGCGTCGCTTCAGCCAGAAGCGGGGGGCCCAGAATCCGACCACCACACCCGCCACCACGATGAGCGGGTTGCCGAGGCTGGGCATGACCGTGGCGCCCAGGAGCCACAGCGCGACCGGGACGCCCAACAGCGCCGCGGCGCGGATGGCCAGGAACTCGGAGGGCTTCAGGGCCAGATCCGCGCGGGCCAGCTCGCGTGCCAGGTTGGCCGCGAAGTCGCGCCGCTCGACGACCCGGTTGAAGTCCGTGAAGGCCTTCGACCCGGCGAGCGCATCACGGACGCTGCCCTTCTGCTTCTTGGAGCCGGAGGCCTTCTCCGGGCCTCCGGCGGCCGCGTAGCGCTCGAGGCGCTCGCTGACATCCCCGCTCTTGCCGCCGAACACGGCCCAGAACAGGATGAGCACCGCGAGGCCCGCGAGGACCGCGACGAGCAGCGTCATGGGTTGCATCGGCGCCGCCTCCTAGTAGCTGTAGCCGAAGAGGCCCGGCGGCAGGTGGATGCCCATGACCTCGAGCTTCTCGGTGAACTTGGGTCGGATGCCGGTCGGCTTCAGTCGGCCCTGGATCTTGCCGTCGGCGACGCCCGTCTGCTCGAACGTGAACACGTCCTGCATCACGATGACGTCACCCTCCATCCCCTGGACCTCGGTGATGTTGGTGATCTTTCGGGTGCCGTCCTTGAGCCGGTTCTGGTGGACGATGAGGTCCACCGCAGACGCGATCTGCTCGCGGATGGCCCGCAGCGGTAGGTCCACGCCGGCCATGAGCACCATGGTCTCGAGGCGCGACAGCATGTCGCGGGGTGTGTTGGCGTGACCCGTCGACATCGATCCGTCGTGACCGGTGTTCATGGCCTGGAGCATGTCCAGCGCCTCGCCCGCGCGACACTCCCCGACGATGATGCGGTCGGGTCGCATGCGCAGCGAGTTGCGCACGAGCTCGCGGATGGGGATGGCGCCCTTGCCCTCGATGTTGGCCGGGCGAGACTCGAGCGTGATCACGTGCTCCTGGCGCAGCTGGAGCTCCGCGGCGTCCTCGATGGTCACGATCCGCTCGTCGGTCGGGATGAACGACGAGAGGATGTTGAGCATCGTGGTCTTGCCGGAGCCCGTGCCGCCCGAGACGAACACGTTGAGACGGGCCTCCACGCACGCCTTGAGGAAGTCGAACATCTCGGGCGACGCGGAACCGAAGCGGATGAGGTCATCCACGGTCAGCGGCGAGGCTGAGAACTTCCGGATGGTGATGACCGGGCCCACCAGCGAGATGGGCGGGATCACCGCGTTGACGCGGGAGCCATCCACGAGGCGGGCGTCCACCATCGGGCTCGACTCGTCGACGCGGCGGCCGATGGGGGCGATGATGCGATCGATGATGCGCATCACGTGCTCGTCGTTCTGGAACGTGATGTTCGAGAGTTCCAGCTTGCCCGCCCGCTCGATGTAGACCTGGCGCGGTCCGTTGACCATGATCTCGGTGACACCCTCGTCGCGCAGCAGCGGCTCCAGCGGACCCAGGCCCACGATCTCGTCGGTGATCTGCTCCAGCATCCGGACGCGCTCGGCGCGCGTCAGTGCGAGACCCTCCTCGTCGACCGAGCGACTGAAGATCTCCTCGATCTGGCGCCGCACCTCGACCTGGTTGGACAGGTCGAGCTTGGGATCCAGGTCGGCGATGACGCGCTGCTGGATGCGGAACTTGGTGTCCCGGAACGACTCCCGCGCGGGCACCTGCGACAGCATCCGGGATGCGGCCGCACTGGACAGGGTGGGCGCCGGCGACGGGGGGATGGGGCTCCCGCCGGCGGATGGGGATGTGGGGACCGGCAGCGGTGTCGTCGGCGCCGGCAGGGCCGGGGGCTGCCCGGTCTCACCCGCGGGGCGAGCACTCTCGATCCGCCTCAGCAGCGACATCGGTTCATCTCCCTTGCGTCATGCGGCACGCTGACCGGCGACATCATCGCCATGCGAACAGGGACTTCTTCTGAGGCTGGGCCTTCGCCTCGGGCTGGGCATGTGGCACGGGGGCCGCGCTGGCCGCCTCGCCCGCGAGGGCGCGTGCGATGGCGAGGACGTCCTGGCTCACCTGCGCCTGCTTGTTGCTCCACACGAACGGCACACCGCGGTTGAGCGCATACACGACCGTCCGGCCGTCGGAGACCACGGTGTGGTCGATCTTCCTGCCGATGGAGTTCTCCACGTCGACGACGCGGATGCCGTAGGCGGAGTCGGCGCGGTTCAGCACGAGCTTGAGCTTGTCGCCGTGGTAGCCCAACTGCTCCGCGACCTCGAGGAACAGCCGGATGTTCTTGATGTTCGTGATCTCCAGCGTGAGCACGCCCAGGATCTGGTCCGACATGTCCAGGAGCGCCAGCGTGTTGTCCTGGAAGAACGGCCAGCTGTCCACGATCACGAGGTCGTGGGTCTCACGGAGGCGGCTCACGACCCGTCGGATGTGATCGACCGACACGAGCTCCGCCATCTCCGGGCTGGGCGGCGCCAGGAGCACCCGGATGCCCGTGCTGTGTCCCACGAGGGCACCGTCCACGAGATCGACGTCGCCGTTGCCGACGTCACCCAGCACATCCACGATCGACTTGTTCTTGGGGTTGAGATTGAGCAGCACGCCCACGTCGCCGAACTGGAGGCTCGCGTCCACGAGCGCGACCGAGCGCCCCACCTCCGAGGCGACCGCGACGGCCAGGTTCACGGCGAGGGTGGTCCGCCCCACGCCGCCCTTGGGCGAGAACAGCGTGATGACCCGACCCGGTTCGCGGCTCCCGTGCGCGGCGGCCTGGGGCACCATCATCTGGGACATGGGCATCGCGGGCATCACCCGCGCCAGCTTGTCGCGCTCGCGGGCATGGACCTGGCGGATCGAGGAGCACAGCTCGTCGGAGCTGAACGGCTTCACCAGGAACTCGCGAGCCCCGGCGAGCATCGAGCGGCGGAGGTAGTCCGCCTCGCCCTGGACGCTCATCATCACGATCGCCGCCGTGGGCACGTTCGCGCTGAGCTGCTCGGTGGTCGTGATGCCGTCCATGCCCGGCATGTTGATGTCCATCAGCACGACATCCGGACGCAGCCGGGCGGCGAGCTCCAGCGCCTCCATCCCGGATGACGCCATCCCCACGACCTCGATGTCGTTCTCGAAGGAGAGCAGCTTGGAGAGGTGCTCCCGCGTCTCCGGGATGTCGTCCACGATGACGACCCCGATCATGTCGCTCACGCGCGTGCTCCTGTCAGGATCGCTCGGTTCCAGGTGAGGGTGGGATGTCGATGGCCTGCGGCGCGATGGGGCGGCGCGCTCCTCGCGAGGAGCGGCCCGAGTGGGACCGTCCCGGGGGCGGTCGCCGCGGCGTCGGCCGGCCGTGCCGAGGGCGCTGACCGCGCCTGCTGGCCCGCCCTCGGCCCGGCGGTTGGACCGCTGACCGTCGGCCACGTGGCCGAACCGATCACGACGAGGCCGGACTGGTGCGCGGTGAGGGCGGTGCGCGTCACGGATGAGTCTCCACGGGATGACGTTGACAGGCGTCCCCGACTGTATGGAGCGGGGTCGTCCGGGGCGATATGACGAAAGGCCTACGGCTGGTAGGACGGGTGCGCAGAGGACCGATGGGGGTCGGCGCGGGGGCCTCGGCGCGGGAGCGTGCGAGACCGTGCGAGAGGGGTGGGGTCAGGTCGGGAAGCGGCCGGGGAGGCCCGGCCGGCGCGCGGCGCGTGCGAGGCTGGCTGGCGCGCAGCGCGTGCGAGGCTGGCTGGCGCGCAGCGAGCCGACGACACGACGATGCCGGCCCCGGAGGGCCGGCATCGTCAAGGGTCGCGACGTTCGGCGGGCGATCAGATGTTCGCGCCGATGGTCGACAGGATCGAGGAGATCTGCGTGCCCAGGAAGACGAGGGCGGCGATCGCGATCACCGCGATGAGGGCGAGGATGAGTGCGTACTCGGCCAGACCCTGGCCCTCCTCGTCGCGGAGGTGAGCGGTCAGCCAGTTGGTGAAGACGGTCACGGGTGGGTACCTCCTTTCCTTCGAGATTCGTCGCGAGGGACGTTGGCTGCACTGTGGCGTCCCGCCAGGACACGGGACACAGGACGGGAGTACCACCCGTGGCGGCCATCGGTCGGGTCGGCTGACCGCCGTCGCGCGCCTCGCGACGTCACCTCCGGTCACGCCGGACATGGACGGACGCCGGTGTCGCCACCGGCGTCCGTCCATGCGGCGGGGATGGGACCTGGGACGACACGGGTCGCCCCACAGATCACAGGGTGGCGCCGATCTGCGAGAGAAGCAGACTGATGGTCGACCCCATGAACACGAGAGCCGCGATGGCGACCACCGCGAGCAGGCCAAGGATGAGCGCGTACTCCGCGAGTCCCTGGCCGCGTTCGGAGCGTCCTCGGGGGACGGGGACCTGGAACATGGCTGGCTGCCTCCGGACGAGATGAGTCCAGGATGATGGACACCCCCAGCATCGGGCCATTCCGGCGGTGCGCCAGTCCGCCGGTGGTCCCGTACCCGAGGGGGCCCACGGTCCCGCCCGAGGTGCCGCGGGGTGCGGTCCGCTGCGGCGGGGTGGCAGTCGGGTCCCCGGTCCGTCCGGCGTCCGGCGGGCCGCCGTGTCGTGATGGGCGGGGATCAGCCGAGCGGCGCGTTGATCTCCAGGGCCGCCCCGTCCTGCTGCACCGAGACCCGGATGCCCAGGGCCTGGGCACGCTCGAGCAGCTCATCCATGAGCTCCGACGGCAGCGCACGCGATGCGGTCTGCTGCTCCGCCTTCACCGACCGGTTCGCCTCGATCATCGCGCGCAGCGCGGGCGGCACGTCATCGGGCAGGTCGTCTGCGGGTCGCCCCGCTCCGCCATGCCCGACGCCCTCGGTCCAGATCCCATGGATCAGCGCGTACAGCTCGGTGTCGCTCCAGTCCAGGCGCACCTGGAGCTGGTTCGGACGCAGCATCAGGTACCCCGTCGCGGCCTCCGCGATGACCCGAAACAGACCGCTCTCCAGGTCCGGATCGAGCCGGCGCAGCGGGCCCTGGGAGTCGAACTGGACATCGACGCCGGACCGACGGCCCCGATCGACCACGAGGCGGCGGAGCGTGGGCACGAGCCCCAGGTCGTCGAGGACCATGGGTCGCACGTCGAAGATGAACTCCTTGGTCGTCTCCAGCGCCGACTGGACCATCACCCTCAGCGACGACAGCTCGCCGCCCAGGCGAGCGTCGCCCCGGCTGGCCAGCCGCTGGACGATCTCCGCCTGGAGCGCGATGTTGGCGAGGCTCTGCGCCGGACCATCGTGCATGTGACGGGCGATGTCCCTGCGCAGCTCCTCCTGGGCCCGGAGCAGCGCCCCTCGGTCGCCCTCGGAGGGGCCGCCCGGGCCGGGAGTCACGGGCACGAGCGCGGATGCGGAGGAGGGTGAGCCGACCGGCGGGGTGGCGGACGCGCCAGAGACCGCGGCGATGGCGCGGACGGGACCCTGGTCGGTCCCCGACAGCATCTGGTCGAGCTCCTGGAGGCGGTCCCGAAACCGCGTCAGCGTCCGTGCCTTCCCCTCCAGCACCTGCTGCTGCGCCTCGAACAGCACCGCCCGCCGGCTCAGCGTCACCAGCTGGGTGCGTGCCTCCCGGAGCTCCGTCGGATCGGCGCGCGGGTCCGCCTCCATGGCCGCGACACGGTCCTCCGCCTTTTGGCGCCGGGTCTCGTGCCGTTCGGTCTCCGTGATGGCCTGGGCGGTCAGGAGCGTGAGCTCGTCGAGCTCCTGGTTGAGCCCCGAGAGGTCGGAGGCGAGCACCATCCGGATGCCGGCCACCTCCGTCCTGGGAGCGGCATCGGTGGGTGTGGTCTCGAGGGCGGACGGTGCAGGCGTCAGCCGCCAGGGGTCGTGTGCGATGGTCAGTCCTCCGGGATGCGGATCCAGCCCTGCTTCATCGCGTACACCACCGCCTGTGTGCGGTCGTTCACGGACAGCTTGCGCAGGATGGAGCTCATGTGATTCTTGACGGTCTGCTCGCTGATGGACAGCGCATAGGCGACCTGCTTGTTGGTCATGCCCTTGGCGATGTTGTCCAGGATCTCCACCTCGCGCGGGGACAGGGGCGCGAAGATCGGCGCGGCCTCCTGGCCGTAGACCGCGAGCTCCCGGAACTCCTTGAGCACTCGACTGGCCACCGCCGGCCGCGAGAACACCTTGTCGTTGATGAGGTACTCGCCGCCATTGACGCGGCGGATGATGGTGACCAGGTCATCGGGCGAGATGTCCTTGAGGATGAACGCCGCCGCGCCCGCCTTGATGGCGTCGAACAGCTGGTCCTCATCCTCCTCGGCCGCGAGGGCCACGATGCCCGTCGAGGGCACCTCCCGCTTGATGCGCTGGGTCGTCTCGATGCCACCGGGTGCCGGGATGGACAGGTCCAGCAGCACGATGTCCGGGAGCGATGTCTGGGCCGCCTCGAACGCGGTCCGCGGATCCTCCGCCTCGGCGACGATCTCGAAGTCGGCCTCGCGCTCGAGGATCTGGCGCATCCCCACGCGGAACAGCGCGTGGTCGTCGACCAGCAGGATCTTCACCTTCGCGTCCCCGGTCCGTCGGTCCGGGCCACCTCGTCGGCGATCCGGACCGGAGTAGCCCATCGTCATCCCTCGTCACTCCTCTCGCCTGACACGAACCGCAGTCGCACCGTCGTCCCGGCGGTCTCGCCGGACACGATCTCCAGGTCGGCGTTCACCAGCTGTGCACGCTCACGCATGAATCGCAGGCCGAAATGCCTGCGAGCGCTTCGCTCGAGCACCTCGCCGACGACGAATCCCCGGCCATCGTCTCGGACCTCGAGAACCCAGCTCTCCGGAGATCGATCGGATCGTGGTTGGTGCCTCGTGGCAACGATGACGTGCTTCGCGCCGGCGTGCTTGCCGACATTGCGCATCGCCTCCTGTGCCACGCGCAGGGCCGCGGTCCGCCGGTCCAGGTCCAGCAGGCTCTCGGGCGCCTGGAGGTCCAGACGCGTGACGATGCCGGTCTCCTGCGCCAGTCGCTCGATGGAGTCGGCGAGCGCGCTGGCCAGCCCGCCCGCATCATCGAGCGAGGGTCGCAGCTCGTGGATGAAGGCGCGCATCCGGCGCAGCTCACGATCCATCCGGGCGCGCATGACGTCCAGTTCGGCGCTCGCCGCGGCCGTGTCGTGCGCCAGCATCCGCTGGATGATCTGCACCTGGAAGCTGACATTCGCGAGCGCCTGCGCCGGGCCGTCGTGGATCTCCTCCGCCAGCCGGGCCCGCTCGCCCTCCTGGGCCTCCAGGATCCGCTTCGCGATGCGACTCCCCTCGGCCTCCTGGAAGCCCGGCAGGTCCACGAACGCGCGTCCCGTGTCCGACCATTCGCCGATCACGCCGCGCTCCAGGAAGCGCCATGAATCCTCGAGGTCGCGGGTGGTGATCTCGAGGCGCGACTGCATCGCGCGCGTGCGCGCCGCGAGGGCGATTCCGTCATCGACCGGTGATTCATCGGGGGCTTCCACGGCCAGGTCGGGTGTCATCGACGCGACCCTCTGGCGCATCCGCTCCGTGATGCCCCGCAGTTCATTGGCGGTGCGGCTGAGCAGCGCCTCTGCCTCCGCATACAACTCGTCGACGTCGGGCTCCTGGCGTTCCCCGAGCGTGCCTGCATCCATCGTGGCGCGAGTATAGGCGCTGGTCCCGTCGCGACCCCGATGTTCCCCGGTCATGGTGTGGTGCAGGTCGCGCTGGTGCGGACCAGCATCGCGGGCGCGGCCTCCGTGCCGATGCGCACGACGGGGCCGTCGAGGCACGGGGAGGCGGCATCAAGCAGCGTCTGCGGGCGCTCGCGCGCGTCGCCGAAGATCACGAGCCAGGAGGCGCCATGGGTCCGGGCCAGGTCCGCGACGGCGGGCAGCGGCTCATCGGGGAGGACGATGGCGCGCGCCCTGCTCGCGGCGGCCAGCCACATCGGATGGTCGGTGACGAGGACCGGCGCGTCGGTCGGGTCGGTGTCCGTCCCGTCCCTCGCCAGCACGCCCCGGTCGGTGAGGTCCGCCACCACCGCGGCCACGCGCCGCTCCATGGTGCTCGTCTGTCGAGACAGGATGAGCAGCTGCAACCCGAGCAGCGGCACGCTCACCGCGAGCAGCGCGACGGGCCCGATGACGACGTTGACCCGTGACCAGCCGCGTCGCGTCGAGACCCGGGCCATCAGCGTGTCGGTCGCCAGGGCGGTGGCCCCGATGAGTCCCACGAGCAGCGGACCCGCGGCATGCAGGAAGGTCCCCCACAGCGTGGCGACCGGGAACAGCAGCGCCGTGCCCGCGAACGTCAGGCCCCCGCTGAGCAGAAGCATCACGAGCCCCGTGGGCCGGCGGAGCGCGGGCGACCGGCGGAGCGCGACGACCGCGACCAGCCCCAGCAGGCCGATGGGGAAGGCGGGTGTGACGAGCACCGACAGGAGCTGGTGGAGCGCGGCATCGACCCGGTCGGCGAGCAGCGCGCCGACGCCCCGGCCCAGGTAGCCCGAGGCGGTGGGACGATCGAGCCAGGCGAAGATGTCCTCGTTCCGACGCAGCCACAGGTTCTCGATCGCCTGACCCGGCAGCGGTCCGCCCAGGTCGATCGTGTTGCGGACCAGCCATGGCAGGACCACCAGGAGGCCGCCCAGGATCACCGGTCCGAGCGCGGCGAGGAGCGACCCCCGCCCCGATCGCGACCGGGTGCGCCGCGCATCGAGCGCCACCAGGGCCAGCCAGGCGAGCGCGATCCAGATCGCCTCCTGGCGCGACAGGTAGGCGAGACCCAGGGCCACGCCGAAGCCGAGTCCGGGCAGCCACGCGTGGCGGCGGACGGCGATCGCGGAGGGTAGGGCGGCGGGGGCGAGGATGGCGCTGAGCGTGCCGAAGACCAGGAACGGGGTGGTGGAGTCAGGTCCGGCCACCGCCGTCACGAACGGGGCGAGGACCGCCGCCAGCAGCCCCGCGGTGATCGCGACACCGGCCGTGCGTCGCCCGTCGAGGCGGGAGACGCTCGCTGCCTCGCGACCGACCCACCACGCGATCGGCGCGATGGCGGCGCCCAGCAGCGCCATGCCCGCCTGCGCCGCATGCAGCGAGGCGCCCGCGATGGCCATCGGGATGGCGGCGACGAACGTGGCCATCGGCAGCCACAGCTCGAACGCGGGCTTGGGCACCGTCTGGGGAGGCGTGGCATAGGACCACACCGCATCGCTCACCAGGCCCCGGCCGTGCACCAGGTTCTCGGCCACGCTCACGTAGTACTGGGCCCCCTCGTTCGGGGCGAACGACACCAGGGGGATGACGAGCAGGCGGATGCACAGGGCGACGAGGAACAGGCCCACGGGTGCGGACCACGCGCGCGAGGCGGTCACGAACCCTGGCACCGACGATCGCCCGGCTCCATGCAGACGGCATAGGCCGAGCCGCGCGGAAGGGACGCGGCGGCCCGGTCCGCACCAGCACCCGCGGTCGAGTCGTCCCTCACCACCAGGAGCGGGCGGGACAGCCAGCCGGGTCGGACCTCGCCGGACAGCAGCGGCGCGAGGGCGGGCACCAGGTGGTCTCGCTCGAGGATCAGCCAGCGGATGTCGTACCGGCGCAGCGCGTCCTCGATGACCGGCAGCGGGTCGTCCGGCGTGACGATGCCGGGATGCCCCGAGAGGTAGCGGAACGATCCCGCGTCCGCGGACATGATGCGGTCAGCGGGACTGGCCGTGGTGAGGGCGGCGAGGAGCTCCTCGCGCAGGTCCGTCTCGCGAGCCCACGCCCGCAGGGTGATCCACGATGCACCCACGCTCCCGACCGCGACCACCGCCACGACCATCCACGAGAACACCCGCCGGGCCCGCGGCGGGTCCCAGGATGGCCGGCGCCGCGCCACCCAGTCGACCGCTCCGGCCACCCCCACCAGCGCTGCGATGTAGGCGTGTGGCACGAGCGCCACCGCGGAATGGAGGAACGTGCCGTAGGGCACATGGACCGCGAACAGCAGCGCGCTGGACGCGAGCAGCGTGATGGCGTAGGCGATCCACGGCCGGAACGCCGCGTCCCGACGCCGCAGCCATGCCCCGATGAGCGTGAACGGGACCAGGAACGCGAGCAGGGGCATCGTCCCGAAGATGGTGAGGGCGCTCAGGAGGCCGGCGACCCGGCTCTCCAGGAGCGAGGGCAGCCCCTGCCCCAGGAAGCTGCCGACGGTCGTCTCGGACGCGATCGAGTACAGCTCTCGATAGTCGGTGATCCACAGGATGCGTCCGTTCGCGGCGGACGGGCTGAGCGAGTCGAACGTCAGCTGCTGCCGGATCAGCCATGGCACGGCCACGAGCAGGAACAGGCCGGCGCAGGCGAGCGCCGCGCCCCAGCCGATGCGTCGGGCGACGGGACGGCGCACGACCTCCGCGAGGAATGCGAGCGCGAACGGGACACCCAGGAGCACCCCGTCGTTGCGTGACAGGAAGGCCAGACCGACCAGCAGCCCCCCCAGCGCGAACGCGCGGCGATCGCCGCGCAGGCCGCGGGCGCAGGCCCACAGGGAGAGCGCTCCCAGGAGCATGAACAGCGCGAAGTTGTCGGGCTGTGCGAGGTAGGGTGTCACCGCGCCCGGGATGGCCGCGAGCACTCCCGCCGCACCCGCCTGCGAGCGATCGAGGCCCGCGTCGCGCGCGATCCACCAGGTCACCGGCGCCACGGCCGCGGCGCACAGCCAGAAGGGGATGCCGGAGGCGATCGCGGTCGGTCCCAGGAGCCAGATGAAGGGCACCTGGACGAGCACCGCGAGAGGCATCCAGTGGGCGTTGGAGGGGATCGGCAGCTCGCCGGTGGCAGGCAGGCGGCCGCCGACCTCCACGAAGTTCCAGATGTAGTCCACGCTCAGGCCGTGCCCGGCGGCCACCTCCCGCGCGACGTTCACGTAGTAGAACGAGTCGGGGTAGGCGGGGTCTGCGAAGACGGCGGCGGTGAGGAGCCGCACCCCCAGCGCGAGGAGGAACAGCAGCAGGGGTGCCATTGCGTGGTGCAGCGTAGCAACGCGCCTCCGCCACCTCACCGGTACGAACGGGCCATCAGGGCGTGGCCGGGTGGATGGGTCGCAGGGGGTCTGGTGGGGTCCGGGTGGGACCATCGGCCCGGGGTGTCGCGGGGGTGGCCGCTGCTAGCATCGGATCCCGATGCTGCCCGTCTCCGCGCCCCCGGCGTGCTCGCCCCCCGTCCCCGCGGCCCCCGTCCCCCAGGCGTTCTCGCCGCACGCCCCGGTGTCCGGCGCCCCGATGGCCGCCGACCCGGCCCCGCCGGGATCGCCTGGCGCCGCACCGCCGGCCACGGCCCGACTGGCCCGCGCGCCCGGCGTGCGCACCCTGGCATCGCCCCGGTTTCGCCTCCTGATCGCCATCACCCTGGCCTTCCTGGGCGTGGCCATCCTGGGCGCCGCGATGGTCCGCCAGGCGGGCCAGCCGGCGGGCCAGTTCGCGATCGACTTCCGCGATTACCTGGGCGCCGCGCAGGCGCTCGCGGCGAGCGGCCATCCCTATGCGCCGGAGATGCTGGCGGGTCCCGTGGATGCCCAGGGTGTGGAGCGGTACCGGTACCCGCCTCCACTGGCACAGCTGCTGGTGCCGTTCGCGAACATCCCGGCTGGGGCCGTGGCCACCGCCTGGCTCGTCCTCCAGGCCGCCGCCATGGTCGCCGCCGTGTGGCTCGCGCTGGGGGCGGCGGGCGTGCCGCGTCATGCGGAGCGGGCGGCCTGGTCGGTCGTCGCCTGTCTCGGGTTCATGCCCGTGTTCGACACGCTGTGGAAGGGCAACGTGAGCGGGTTCGTGGCGCTCGCGGTGTCCCTGGTCGCGCTGGGCGGCGCCACGGCCGGGATCGGCGCGATGGGCGGAACCCTGCTCAAGGTGGTTCCCGCCACCTTCCTGCCGCTGCTTCTCGTGCAGGGACGGCGGGCGCTGCTCGCCGCGGGAGCCTGCGCGGTGGCCGTGGTCGGCGTGTCGTTCGTGGCGGCACCGGATGCGTGGTGGGATTACGTGAGGGTGCTGCCCAACCTGCTGGGTGGCTCCGCGGATTACGCCACGAACCTGGCCCCCGCCACGATGGCGCGCCTGGCCGGGCTTCCCGAGCCGCTGCCCGGTCTGGCTCGCGCCGCCACGCTGGGTCTCGCCTGTGCGGCCACGCTCGGGGCGCCGCTGGTGGCATGGCGGCGTCGGGGGACGTTCGCGGGGCGGGCCGCCGGGGCCACCCTCGCCGCATCCGCGATGCTGCTGTTGCCCGCGGCCGCCTGGTATCACTACCTCGCGGCGCTGCTGCCGATCGCCGCCCTCGCCTGGCCCGCGGCCACGCCGTCCGCCAGGCTGGCACTCCTCGGTTCCGCGGCCCTGGTCGTCGCGGGCGTCGCGGTGCTGCCTTCCGCCACCCTGGGTGCGACCCTGATGGTGGTGGTCGCGCTTGGCGTCCACCTGCGCCGCGCCGCCGACCGCGGCACCGCAGGTGAGCGCCGCTCCGCAGATCGCCGCTCCGCAGATTCCCGCTCCGCCGAGCAGATCCCGCCGCCGGCTGTTGCGTGAAGGGCGGGGACCACCGGGTTGGTGAAGCCACACACGCGTGCAGCGGGCGGAGCCCGCGCACCCGGCATCGCTCCCCCGTACCATGCCCCTCATGCCTGACGTCCCCAGCCTGACGATCGTGCTGCCCGCCTATAACGAGGCGCAGCGCATCGGGCCCGCCCTCGACGAGCTGTTCGGCTGGCTCATGCGTCCCGGGCCGTCGCGCGCCGGTGGACGGAGCGCCGCCGAGCTGGGTCCCTGGGACGTGCTCATCGTGGACGACGGATCCGCCGATGAGACCGCCGCGATCGTGGAGGCTCGTCCAGAGGCGCGGCCAGGGGATGGAGGCGCGCCTCCCAGGCTGCGAGTGCTGCGCTGCCCGCACGCCGGGAAGGGTGCCGCGGTCAAGGCGGGGGTGCTGGATGCGACCGGCGATCTGGTGCTGTTCGCGGATGCCGACATGGCCACGCCCCCCGACCAGATCCCGCTCCTCGCGGAGCGCCTGCTCGAGGTCGAGGTGGCGCTTGGCAGCCGGGTCCAGCCCGACGGGTCGGACAGGCGCGCCTCCCAGCCGTTCTACCGGCGGCTCCTGGGCAGGATGTTCCGGCTGATCGCGGGGCTGTGGGTGACCGGGGACGTCCCAGACACCCAGTGCGGCTTCAAGGGATTCCGCCGGGCCGCGGGACGAGACCTGTTCGCGCACCAGCGGATCACCAGCATCGTGTTCGATGCGGAGATCATCCATCTGGCTCGTCGGCGCGGCTATCGCATCGCGATCGTGCCGGTCCAGTGGACCGACAGGCGGGGCTCCCGGATGCGCGTGCGGCCGACGCTCGCCTTGCGCGTGATCTGGGACCTGTTCCGCATCCCGCTCATCCATCGGGGCGTGGGCAGCGCCTCGGACCGTCTGGACGCGACCACCCATCGAGCCTGACCCGTCGCGTCACCGCGGTCCCACCCGTTCCCGACGGGTCCGCATCCCGTCCCACTCGCCCCGCCCGTCCCGCGCGTACACTGCAACGGTTCTCATGACCCACCCGTCGATCAACGCCCCGGCCATGTCGACGGGGCAGCTCGTCGCGATCCCCACGCCGTTCCCGGCGATTCCTCGGGCCGCCTGGGATCGGCTGCTCGCCCGCACCCCGGCCGCCACGCCGTTCTCCCGCTGGACGCTCCACGCGGCCTGGTGGGATGCGTACGCGTCGACCGCCCATGAGCAGTACCTGGTGTGTGTGCCGGCGGACGGCGGGTCCGGCCCGGACGGCGCATCTGGCCCGGACGGCGCATCTGGCCCGGACGGCCCGGGCGAGGCGCCGGATCCGGATGCGATCGTCGCGATCGTGCCCCTGATGCATCGCCATGTGGTGGAGCCGGAGGACGCCGCGACGCGCACGGCGCTGCGCCGGCGCCATGACGTGGGGACCGATCTTCGCCCGGACGCGAAGGCCGTGTTCATGGCCGCCAGCTACCACGCGGACTACGCCACCATCCTCGCGGACCCGGCAGACCTGCCACGGGTCGCCGCGGCGCTCGTGGACGCCCTGGCGGGTGACCCGGACCCGTCCCACGGCCACCCGCCCCGCCCGTGGGACGTGTTGGACCTGCGCCGCTGGCGGGACGACGACCCAGCCCTGCCGGTCCTGGAGCAGGCGCTTCGGGATGCCGCCGGGGTGCATGGCTGGGAGGTGCATCGGGAGCAGGAGGACGTGTGCCCGGTCGTGACGTTCCCCGCCGGGGGCACCTGGGACGACTACCTCGCGACCCTGGACAAGAAGGCGCGCCACGAGATCCGACGCAAGATCCGGCGC
This sequence comes from Chloroflexota bacterium, assembly GCA_034436555.1. Lineage (GTDB taxonomy): Bacteria > Chloroflexota > Limnocylindria > Limnocylindrales > CSP1-4 > JAFMJV01. The sequence goes on from DAOTUU010000061.1 coordinate 91,141, forward strand.
GCGGAGTCGGCGGGCGACGTGCGGTTCAGCCTCGAGCCGCTCGATGCCCACACCGTCGAGCGGTTCATCACGCTTCACCAGGCGCGCTGGGGCGACGAGGGGCTGTTCCCGGAGACCGAGGGCGGCCGCCGCTCCAGGCGCTTCCTGCACCGACTGACGGACCTCGAGGCAGGTGAGGGATCGGACGCGATGCTCCAGCTGGGCCTGGTGCTCGTCGGCGATCGACCCATCTTCGCCAGCGCTGGCTTCGATGACGGATCGACCTGCTACTTCTACAACGCGGGCATGGACCCGGAGGCCCGGGAGCTGTCGCCCGGGGTCACGGGTGCCGCGGCCTACATCGCGGACCGCGTGGCCGCGGGACGTTCCCGCTTCGACTTCCTGCGCGGCGACGAGCCATACAAGTACGAGTGGGGCGCGGTCGACGCGCCCATCCATCGGCTCATCGTGCTGCGCCGAGCGTGACGTGAGCGCGCCGCTCGCCGGGGATCCCTGCCTGGACGTGCCGGTCAGGACGGTGCCGCCGGATGGTCGGCGCATCGGCGTGGTGCAGCTCGTGGCGACCGGCACCAACGGCGGCGCCCAGGAACATGTCTACGGCCTGCTGACCCAGGTCGATCCCGTGCGCTACGACGTGCGGGTCATCTCGCTCTCGGACGGCTCGGCGGTGCGACGCTGGCGTTCCCTGGGCATCGAGGTCCGCGTGATCGCCGAGCCGGACGATCGCGCCGCGGCCACCCTGGTGGCGGACCTGCTGGCGGAATGGGGCACGACGGTGATCCACGGCCACATGTTCCGGGCTGAGGTCGTCGGCGCGTTCGCAGCGGACCTGCTGGAGGCCCGTGGCCGTCCCCGCCCGTACGTCGTGAACACGATCCATTCGTCGCGCCTGCGCAGCCCAGAGGATCGGGAGCTGCTGCGCACGCTCACGCCGGGGATGGACCGGCTCATCGCGGTCAGCCGGAGCATCGCTGACAAGCTGGTGGTGGAGGGCCGCTCCGGAGACCGGGTGGTCCTCATCCACAATGGCGTCGACCTCTCGCGCTACGACCACCAGGAGGCATGCTGCACGCTGCCGGAGGAGTACGGATTCCCCGTCGGCTCGCCCATGGTGGGCGTGGTGGGTCGCCTGGAGCCGGAGAAGGGACAGGGCACGCTCATCGACGCCTGGCCGATGGTGCTGGCGCGGGTTCCCGCGGCACGACTGCTGGTGGTGGGCGAGGGCTCCTGCCGCGCCGCCCTGGAGGGCCAGGCAGAGTCGCTCGGGCTGCTCGGCGAGCGGGTCAGCGCGGACCAGGACTGCGTCGGGACCCGGCTCGCCCGTCCGAACGCGACGGTCGTGTTCACCGGCCGGAGGGAGGATGTGCCTGCCGTCACGGCCGCGCTGGACGTCGCGGTGCTGCCCTCATACCGGGAGGCGCAGGGTCTCGTGATCCTGGAGGCGATGGCGCTGTCGCGGCCGGTGGTCGCCTCCGACGTGGGTGGCATCCCCGAGATGATCACCGACGGCATCACCGGACTGCTCGTCCCTCCGCACGATGCATCGGCCCTCGCCGCCGCGATCGTGCGCCTGCTCACGGACCATCCGTTCGCGGACACGATCGCGCGCGCCGCCCACGACCTGGTCCACGAGCGATTCTGCATCCAGGTCATGGGCGCGGCCATCCAGGACCTGTACGACGACGGCGCGGTGGCGTTCGCCGAGAGGAGCGGGCGGCACTGAGCCGGGCGATCAGCGGCAGCTGAGCCCTGCGTCAGCGGCGGACGGTGCTCCAGTAGCGCTCCGCGAAGCCGCTCCCCACGCCGCCCGCCACCGCGACCCGGTGGTGATACCCGGCGAGATCGTCGAGCATGCCCTGGTCGCTGGCGAACAGGCGCTGGATCTGGCTGGCGTAGACGCGGAGGCCCGCGGCCTTGCGCTCGAACTGCTCGGCGATGTCTGCGTAGCGCGCCTCCAGCTCGACGCCCCGTGGCAGTCCGAGCTCCGAGGCGGACAGGTCCAACGGGCCGCCGAAGTCGCTCCACCAGGCATACGGGAAGTCCTCGTAGAACGACAGCCGACCCGCCATGTCGGGGCCCGGCATGACCCACCGCCGCCCCTCCCCGAGGAGCCCGAGCGCGACCTCACGGCACAGCTGGTGATCCACGTGACCGCCGACACCGAGCGGGAAGTAGACGGCCTGCGGCTCCAGTCGCAGGATCTCCCGGCGCAGGATGTCGTACGGCGCCTCGTCATCATCGCGCGCGCCACCCAGCAGCTGGTCATCGCCCTCATAGCCGCGGTAGACAGCGTCCGGAAGATCCAGGTCGATGACGCTGCACTCCGCGAACCACGCGTAGCGCTCGTCCTCGGCCTTCCGGATGGCCGTGGCATCGGCGGCCTCGAAGTCCATCACCGCCAGTGACCCCTGGCCACCCACCGAATCGGCCAACGGACGCGCCGGAGTCTCCGCATTGGTGACGTTCGCGCTGCGCGTCCACGACGCACGCTGCCAGAACTGGCGGGCCTGCGTGTTGGCGCGCTCCTGTGTGACGGCGATGCGCTCCGGATCGGCAGCCCACGGTGCATCGGCCACATCGACCACGATCGGGTAGTCGGGCGCGATGGCCGTCCGGTTGAAGGACTCCGTGGCCGGCCAGATGGCCTTGGTCCCGAACCCGAGCGCGGCACGCTGGTATTCGGACATCTCCGTGCCCGCGGCGGGTCCGCCGGAGAACACGGTGATGATGGTGACGTTCTGGCCAAGCTCGCGAAGGCTGGCGATCAGGCCGCCGCAGGAGAGCGCGGCGTCGTCGGGATGGGGAGAGACGAAGACGTGGCTCATCGTGGCCGAGGATAGCATCGGCGGACGGTCTCCCGCCCGCTCAGCCTGCCGGTCGGACCTGGCCGTGGTGGCCCAGGAGCGGAACGAACACGCATGCCTCGAGCGCGCGGCGCACGACCCGGTCGTCCTCGCGCCAGACGACGGTCAGCACCTGCTGGTCCCGCGGGCCGAGGGGCAGCACCAGTCGCCCCTGCTCGTCCAGCTGCTGGAGGAGGGGTGGCGGCACATCGGGCGCGGCGGCCGCGACGATGATCCCTGCGTACGGGGCGTCTGGCGGGTGGCCCTCCCCGCCGTCTCCCACCATGGAGTGGACGCTGATGCCGAGGGCCGCGAAGAGCGCCCGGGCGCGTGCCGCCAGCTCCGGGTCGCGCTCCACGGTCGTCACCAGCACGCCCATCGCCGCGAGGACGGCCGCCTGGTATCCGGAGCCCGTGCCGACGTCGAGAACCCTGGGTACGCGGCCAGGGTGCGTCGCCCGCCAGGCGTCGATCTCGATCGCCTGGGTCATGCGGGCGACGATGAACGGCTGCGAGATGGTCTGGCCGCGCCCGATCGCCTGCGCCGAGTCGTCATACGCTCGATCGCGCACGTCGCTCGGCACGAACCGCTCCCTGGGTACGCGGCCCATGGCGGCCAGCACCGACTCATCGTGGATGCCATGGCCACGCAGCTGTTCACGAACCATGCGCTCGCGAAGCGCGACCGGCCCCTCGTCGATGGATCCGCGAGGAGCATCGCCGCGGGATGACTCGTCGCCGCGTTCCGCCACGTCGAGCCGCCCGCGAATCAGGGCGCCGCGAGTCCCGCCGGAGAGGCGACCGGCGCGGGTGACGCGATCGGGATGCACACCGCGCCTGACGGCGCGGGGGACGCGCCGATCGCGGGGGAGCCCTGGGGCAGCACGCACGATGCGAGGGGTGATGCACCGGCCGTGGGAACCGCGGCCGTGGGCGCCGGTGTGGGCGCCGGGGTCGCGACGGGGGCCGCCGTGGCCGACACGGTCGGCGCGGCCGTGGGCGCCGGTGTGGGCGCCGGGGTCGCGACGGGGGCCGCCGTGGCCGACAGCGACGGACCGACCGACGGAACCACGGACGCGGCAGGACTCGCCGAGCCGGATGCGGCGGGCGAGCCGGATGCGGCGGGCGAGCCGGAGGCGGCGGGCGAGGCTGACGGGACCGGCAGCGGAGCGGGCGTGCGGCGTGGCGACAGCAGGCCGCCGTTGCCCAGCAGGAACCCACCCGCGATCACCAGGCCGAAGACAGCCACGATGATGCCGACCCACCACTTCGAGACCGGGTCGTCGACCCAGGGCAGCTCATCGCCGTCGACCGTCGCGGGGGGTGCGTTCTTGATGCTGGATGTCGACCCCTTCCTGCGGGCGGCGCGCTGAGCAGCTCCGGACGCCCCTGGCGCGATGTCCGTGGTCGTCGCGCCAGCGGACGTGACGGTGGTCTCCGGGTCGCCGGCCAGCTCGCCCGCGGACGCGTCGACATCGCCTGCGGCCGGCCCGCCAGGCTCGGGAATCGGGTCGTCCGACGCCACCTCGTCGGGTGTCGGCGTCGCGTCGGTCGGCTCGTCCGAGCCGGGGGTCTCCTTGGGGTCGGTCATCCGTGGCGCTCCTGTGCCTGCGTCACGCGCTGGCTGCCCGCACCGGTCGCGGGTTCAGGCGCCATGGTCGCAAACTTCTCGGTTCACCGTGTGGGCGTGCGCCACAGCAGGGCGATCCGCGCGAGCGCGCCCGCGACCTGCATGGCGCGCACCATGGGCCCCACTCGACCGTGGGTGAGCTGATCGAGTCTCGCGCGGGACGTCCGCCACGCGTGCGTGAGACCCGTGATGTCAGCATCGAGGCGCGCCGTCTCCTCGCGCACGCGCGCGAGCCGCAAGGAGGTGATGGTGGCCGTCTCGCGTGCTGCGGCAAGGTCACGGCCGATGGCCGCGGTCCGGTCTGCCGCGCGCATCGCGGCCCGATCGACGCTGCTTCGAATCCTCCGGGCCGCCAGCAGCATGCCCGTCGCCCCGAGAGCCGCCAAGGCGGCCGATGGGACGGCGACCGCCAGGAGCAGAGTCAGGGTGTCGGCGTGCACGGTCGGCGATGATAGGCCGTGGGCGCTCAGGTGTCGCGCACTGCTGGCAACAGCGCGCCCGCCAGACCCGCCACCACGGTCACGCCACCCAGGGCGGCGATGACCGTCCCGACGGGAACCGCCTCGGCGACCAGGCTGCTGAGCGCCGCGGACGCCGTCATGGAGCCGAACACCAGCGCGCCCCGGATGCTGATCACGCGGCCCATCAGCTCGCTCGGCACCAGCTCCCCGAACAGCGTCTGGGACGGCACCAGCCAGATGAGGTTGAAGATCCCGACCGCCAGCGCAGCACCGATCGCCCACGCAGGGTCGCCCGCCAGCCCCCAGACCACCGTGGCGATGCCCATCAGCACGAAACCACCGATCACCAGCGGGCCCTTGCGCATCCGTACGCCCACCAGGCCCACCACGAATGCCCCGACCAGGTTGCCCAGGCCGATGGCGCCCTCGAGGGTCGAATAGACCTTCGATCCATCGGTCTCGGACCGGGCACCCAGCAGGTCGCTCACGAGATACGGCGTGAGCGCGATCGTCGCCCCGATCGAGAGCTGGCCGATGAGGCTGATGAGCGTGTTCTGGAACAGCGGGGCACTCGCCCGCAGGAACGACCAGCCATCGCGAAGCTCGTCCAGGAAGGTCCTGATGGCGCCGCCCACGCGGGGACCGATGGTGCGGACGACCGGCGGGATCGCGATCCCGGCGATGAGCGCCCCGCTGACCACATAGCTGGCTGCATCGATCCAGAACGCCAGGGCCAGCGAGCCGCCCAGGAAGCTCACCAGCAGGCCCGCCAAGGGGTAGCCGCCCACCTCCATGAGCGTCTCGCCCGTCCACATCGCGCTGTTGGCAGGCAGGAGATCCTCCTCCTTCACGATCCTGGGTAACACCGCCGCGCGCGCCGGCCGGAAGAACAGGCTCACTGAGGTGATGAGGAACACCAGGACATACGCGAGGGCCAGATCCAGCTGATAGGCGAAGGGGAGCACCAACACGAGGCCGGCCCGGATGATGTCGGCGGCGACCATCACGCGCTTCTGGTCCCAGCGGTCCACGAGGGTCCCCGCGATCGGCCCGATGAGCAGGTTCGGCAGCATGGCGGCCACGAACACGAGCCCCGACAGCAGCGGTGACGCCGTCTCGGTGACCACGAGCCAGGCCAGGGCGATCTGGTTGAGCTTGTCGCCGAAGGCGCTCGTCGTCTGGCCCACCCAGAACGCCGAGAAGCGGGCGTCCCTGGCGAGGCGCACGTACGGGTGGGTCCGGACCCGCTCGCCGATCGAGGGTCGCCCGATCGAGGGTCGCCACGGGGCGTCTCGTACCGGCGCCGCAGGGACGCTGCCCACATTTCCGTCCGCGAGGGACTGGGGACGCACGCCGCGTCCGGGGCCCATGCCGGTGCCCATGATGACGGGGCGTCTCGCGAGGGCGGCGGATCCCGGGTCCGGGCGCGCGGGTCCGGACCACAACGACACACCTCCGTCATCGGGATCCGGGTCGCCCCACCGGAGGGTCGCGAAGACGAACCAGCCGAGGCCCACGGAGATGAGCACATCGCCCACGCTCACCACGTTCGGGAGGAGGGGGGCGGGGAACGGGATGATGTCGCCCAGCGGACCGGCCATGAGCAGGAAGTCGGTGCCCAGGTCCATCGGGAGGGCCACGTGGTACGTCGGATCAAGTTCCGTCGGTGCGAGCCCGGCTGCTGTGACGGCAGGCAACCAGACCGGCATGTGGCCGCCGTTGACCAGGATCGCGGTCGCGTTGAACGCGACGCCCACCAGCACCACCAGCATCCCTGGGGATCGCCGGTTCAGCCACATCGTCACGATGAGCATCGCGAAGGCCGTGGCGAACAGCGGCACGCGCAGCTGGTCGGCCAGGTCCACGCCCCGTGAGATGAGCAGCTGCGTCCCGAACCGGAGCGCGATCGCGGCGAACAGGAGGATGGCGTACCGGAGACGCGCGTTGACGAGCGCGCTGAGTCGGCCCCCGACCGCGAGGCCAAGCAGCAGTCCGACGACGACTCCGGTCAGCAGCATGGCGCGGCCCGACCGGTCCGATCGACGATGGCCTCCGGCAGGATCGACACGCCGCCAAACGTACTGCCTGGCTGGAGGTCCGTGGGACCCGGATCGGTCGCGCGAGGGTACCGGTCGTTCAGGTCGGTCCGGCGGTCGGCGTGGACGAGGCCGTGTTGACCCCGCGCAGCTTGGCGACCTGGGCGAGCATCGGGATGGCGGGACTGATGACCGGTTCGGGGTCCGGCTTGGGCCAGGCGCCGCTGGCGGTCTCGGTGCGCGCGAAGGCCTCGACCACCCGAGGGTCGAACTGGATGCCCGCGTACTTGCGCAACTCCGCCAGGGCCTCTCGCGCGCCCATCGGGTTGGGCCGATAGGGACGGATGGCGGTCATCGCCTCGAACGCGTCCGCGACATGCAGGATCCGCGCCAGAAGCGGGATCTCCTCCCCGATGAGGGCCCGCTCCGCGTCGCCCATCTTGACCTTGGGATAGCCGGAGCCGTTGTACCACTGGTGGTGATGGAGGATCACCGGCAGGATTGGCTCCAGCGCCTCCACGTCGCGCAGGATGTCGCGTCCCTTCTCTGGGTGGGCGTTCATTGCCATGCGCTCCTCCCGGTTGAGCCGCGACGGCTTCAGCAGGACCGCGTCGGGGATGCCGATCTTGCCCACATCGTGCAGCAGGCCGCCCCACTGGAGGCTCTCCAGGTCCGCCTCAGAGACGCCCATCTCCTGGCCGATCTCCATCGCGATCGTGGAGACGTTCTCGGAGTGCTGCTTCGTCGAGGGATCCCGGGCGTCGATGGCCGACGCCAGCGCCTTGATGGTCTGGGTGAACATCTTGCGAATCTCGACGACCGACTGGTACGCCGCCCGCGTCGTGTACAGCGGAATCGCAAACACCACGGCAACCAGATACCGAACGTTCAGATACGCCAGGACCATGAGCCACGCCATTGGGACAAGGCCAACCAGCGTCAGCCCATATGAGCGAATGCTCGCCGCAAAGACGCTAGAGAGGCGACGCTGCTGCACGATAGCGACGCCAGCCGACGTCAGGAACGCCTCGACCAGGAAGTAGGCAGCGCCTGCGGTTAGGGCAGCAGCGAGCGTAGCCACGGACATGGTTTGAGTACCCGGCGTGAGCCAACCAGGAATCAGGAGCCAGTACACCCACCCAGCCAGCGCCGCGCTGATCGCAGTCGACGAGTGGTTGGTCAGGGTGCCCCACCACGGCACCCGTCCTCGCAACTCGCGTGCATCCCATGTACCCAAGAGCGCGACAACCGCCGCTCCAAACGGCCCAAATAGGAGCGCAGTCGCGAGAAGGGGGGCGATAAAGGTGCTTACAACCGGACCGCGTGGAATCTCGACAGGGAAGAGCGTCGCAATGAAGGTGATGAATGTCCAGAATGCGACGTCCTCGACCCCGAACGCCCCCGCCGTGGCGAAGCTGATCGGATGGGCCGATGCCGAAAGGAGTGTCAGCATCGTCGCGGTCATCACAACCGCACAAACGAAGACGCGGAGCGGCTTGGTCAATTGTGTGCCAGTCGTGCGAAGGGTCGTCCCACACACAATAGGGGAGGGCGCCAGGCCCTCCCCATGACTCGGTAGTACTGGCGTCAGTCAGCCTAGAGCACTCGGAGACCTGATCCGCCGGCGACTGCGGTGATCGCCACGCTGACAAGTACTACGGTCGTTCTCCAGGCGGTACGCCACGCCATCAGAAGATCTTGGTGCCTGCGTTCGGCTCCATTGCGTGCCCTTTCTGGACCGGAACGGTCCTCGTGCCCAGCCGGTTCGGGAGTTGCACCACTGGCTTCACGACGCCCCAAGTGCCCGAGTTACAGGCGCCGCTTCTAAGCTCCGAACCATTCATGGCCTCCTAGTACCGCGGTACTAGGCGACCACCTGCAGAGTGCCGAACCGATGTCCATGGCAGGCATAAGTAGGACTACCTACGGAGCATCAGTGCCTAGTCTCGGCTGACTGACTCGAGAACCGTCTGAAGGGGTGCGGCGGGCTCTCCGAACTCACGCTCATGTTCGAGCGCGAACTGCCGGTACAGGTGCCGAGCAGCCGCTTCGGACCCTGAAAGGAACAGGGATGCGGCGAGAAGCGGTTTGAGTTCGAGTGCCTCCGGATCGATCGCAATCGCATGGCGAAGAATCGCGGACGCCTCTGGGGCTCGCGCCGGCATGCGGGCCTTAGCCGCCTGCTCCACCAGGTCCAGGAATGCCGAGTGGACATGGTCGCGCCAGCGAAGCGCCCATTCCTCATACTCGAATTCCGGGGCGAAGCGGCCTCCGTATGCTTGGATGACCGACATCGCCTCAGCAGAGCCAGGCCGTTTGGTACACAATTCCGCTGCCTGTCGTGCGAAGGCAGCACTGTCGACATGGACGAGGTCTGAGGCGAGGTATATCAGGTCGGTCTCTACCGGCACGTATTCGACGAGGGGTCGACCATCGTCCTTGTCGGACACCAGCTCTTGTCGAAGGAAGTACAGTGTTTGGTGCAGACTGTTAGAGGCCTGCGACGGTCCCTGGTCCGGCCACAGCGCCTCAAAGACCTGCTCCCGAGTGGCAGTGTGTCGAGGTCGACTAACCAGGTAGAGCAGCAGCGTGGCGGCTCGACGTCTGACGTCAGCCAGCATGACCTGACGCTCGGCCAATACCATCGACGTTTGGCCGAGATCGTGAATCATTAGCGTCGGACTGATTCTCTTTGCGAGCTGGCTGGATAGCGTATTGTCTCGCACGGACCTCTTACGCTTCTGCTCCCAGTCTCGGATGATGCTCACATCTTCCGCTAACCCCACACTCGCGAGCAGGGTGGCCGTAGTTCGCCCATTGACGGAGGTGGCCATGGTCAAGGCACGACGAAGTGATGGTCGCCAGCGCTGTGGCCACTTCCTCACATGCGCGCCCAAGGATGTGGGTACCGTCTTCAACTGATTCAATGCGGGAGCGACTGCGTCGACCGCGACCAGAAGAGCGGACGCGCTGAGCACCATCCGTTCTTCCAGGATGTCCACAAGTCCATCGATATCGGAATCGATGATCGTGGACAGGAGCGTTATGTAAGGAAACCATCTCTTACAGTGCAACCGAGTCAACTCCAAGCCGGACTCTCGGATGTGAACGGCGGCTTCTGCAGGACTTAGATTCGCAATAGCGGAGAAGGCTCGGACTACGAGCACGAACCCCGTCTGATTGATGTCGAATTGCGACGTTTGGGCACGGCACGCGTGTAGCCAAGCGCCGGCGGAATTGCCGCGTGCAAGCTGGAGGCACGCCTCCGCGGCATGCATGACACTGGTCGAAAGTGGCGACCGCGAGCCAGTGCCAAGAGAGTCCCACCCCGCCTTGATGAGACCGCCAGCATCCCGCGAGTGTCCGGTCCAGAGCAGCAGGAGCGCGGCTTCAGCGAGTGCGTCTGGGTGCAGGACTGGACGACGTACCGCCGCGTTCGCTGTCAGCAGGGCGCCGTCGTGGTCTTCGAGCTCAAATTGCGCGTGGGCCATCGCGACCATCGCCGACGCGGTCTGCCCCTCGTCGCTCTCGGCCATGCCGAGGCTTTCGACGGCCAGGCGGCCCTCGCGAAGCGCCTCATCAAGAGCCCGCTGGGCAAGCAGCGTCAGACAGAGGTTGTGTCTCGCGAGACCAACGTAGAGGTGGAGCCCCTGGCGTCCTGCCTCGTCCGCAAGACGGCTCACGGAGGATATGGCACCACGAGCGTCGAGTGCGGTGCATAGGTCGAACCAAGCGCGCGCGATGAGCGCAAGGAACGGCGGCGCCTCACCGTCGTTGATCACGTCATTCAGGACCTCGGGGACTCGGTCGTGATCGGGTGTACTGTCTAGGGCGCTCGCGGTGGCAAGACGCACCAGTGCACGATCCCGGCCGCTTGCAAGCGCGTGACTGTCCAGGCCACGAAGCAGTTGTAGGGCGGATGGGGCGTCCCCCGAAGTCGTAAGGCCCCGGGCTTGAATGACAAGCACGGGGGGAGTGGGAACCAAATGTGGAATCCGATCTAGTAGCCTGAGTGCTGCGCCGACAGCACCGGTGCCGAGGGCGATGATGGTGGCGTCGCCGATGACGCGCATCGCCTGCTCGCCCTCGCCCGCTTCGATGAAATGGTGCGCGGAGGTCGGCCAATGCGACGGCTCGGCAGCTTCGGCCACGCGCAGATGCATGCGGCGGAGGGTCTCGACCGACGTCGTCACGGAGAGATGGCTCGCGAGGAACTCGCGGAGAAGCGGGTGGAAACGACGGCTCGCGCTGCGCGCCGAATTGCGACTCATCAGGCCGAGTTCGTCGGCATCGTCGAGCGCAGCCTCGACCCTGCGGATCGGCGGCGCGTCATCCAGCACCGAGAGTGCCGCGGACACCCAGGCCGGGACGATCCGGTCGAGGATGGAGGCATGCAGCAGGATCTGCTGCATCTGGACCGTCTGGCGGCCCAGGACTTCCTCGGCCAGGAAGTCGTAGAGCGGTTCGTGACTGCCTGCCAGCGCCCGGATGAAGCCCTTCACCTCAGCCTTGCGCTGGCCGCGCAGGGAGGAGTAGATCAGTGCAAGGCTGGCACCCCAGCCCTCGGTCCTGGACTCCACGATGCCCACCAGGTCGCCGTCGAGCGGGATGCGGTAGCCGACGCGGAACAGATCGTCGGTCTCCTCGCGCGTGAACCGCAGGTCGTCCGTGCCCAGCGACACCACGTTGCCCTGCGCTGTCTGCCGGCCGAGCCGCAGATCCGGCTTGCCGCGCCCACTCAGCACGAGCGACAGGTGCTCTGGTGCCCGGTCGATGAGCCGCTCGAGGACGGCGCGCACATCGGTGTTCCCCTGGATGTGCTGGATGTCATCCACGATCAGGACGGTGGGCTCGACGACCGCCGCGTTGAGTTCCGCGATGAGCTGGCCGGTCGCCTGCTCGCACGTCACCCCGAGGGTGGCGATGTGACCGAGGAGACGAAGCGTGGCGCTCCCGAAGTCCGGCTGGCCCTCCTGGAACGCGGCGACCAGGTAGCTGATGAACGTCGCCCATTCCGCGTCCACCGGATCCAGCTTGAGCCACCGGACGGTCCGGACGGTCCGGCGCGCCCAGTCCGCCAGCAGCGTGGTCTTGCCGAACCCCGCCTCCGCCGCGAGCACACGGACGCGCTCGTCCGTGTGGCGATCCATCCACTCCAGCAGTCGTGGGCGGGCGAGCGTGGAATCCCGGAGGACCGGGGCACGCACCTTGCTCCGGATGATGATGTCCGACGAAGGGTCGAGCGGAGCATCCTCCGCGCTCCCTGGCACGGTGGGCGGCATCAGGTCCGACTGGAAGTCATCCCGCGCCGGGGTGTCTGAAGGCAATGCGACGGTGGGCTCGGCCATGTCTGCATGTTCGCCGCCGCTCCTCGACCGGCACTTATCGAGGCTGTGGATAACTCGGCGATGCTCCCCCTGCCTACTGGGCCCCGCCTTCGTACTCGAAATGGATCTTCAGCTCCACGCGGTACTCGGCGATCTGACCCTCCGACACGCGCGCGGATGACCGGACCACCTCCACCTCACGAATGTTGCGCACCGTCCGTGAGGCCACCTGGACCGCGTGCCGCACGGCGTCACTGAAGGAGTCGGGACTGGTCCCGACCATCTCCCTGATGATGATGGTGCCCATCAGCGCGCTGTCCTCCGCTATCCCTGTGGTCTACCGGGCGAAGTGTAGGCGGCGCTGCCGATGGGCAGGGAACCGGTTCGATGGACCGATCGTCTTGCCGCCCATGCCGACCAACAGCCAGCGCCGGACTCCCCGGCGCGTCCTCTCCACCCTTCCCCTCGCGGGAGCGCTCCTGGCGGTGACCGCCGGCTCGGCGCTTGCGCAGTCCCCCTCCACCGCGCCGATCGGCGCCATCGACCACCCCACCGGATCGACCGACATCATCCTGTCGATGGAGACCGGTGGGGGCTTCGTCCCCTTCGGCTACCTCATCACGCAGGCTCCGACGTTCGTGCTGTATGGCGACGGCACGGCCATCTTCCGCCCGTCGGAGCCGGTGGGCGACGGCCAGACCTACACGCCCTTCGTCCAGGCCGAGCTGTCCCCAGAGCAGGTCGATGCGCTCCTGGCGTACGCACTCTCCGTGGGTCGGCTTGCCGATGCCGCCAACAGCTACATGGTCAGACAGGTGACGGACGCGCCCACCACCCTGTTCACGATCGATGCGGCCGGCATCGACAAGGCGGTGAGCGTGTATGCCCTTGGCATCGCGACCCCGGAAGGAGCAGACGCCGAGTACTACGCGGCGTTCGAGGACCTGGCGACCCTGCTGGCCACCTTCGAGCAGCAGGTCGAGAAGGGCAACGTGGTCTCCGCCGAGGTGTACCAGCCGGAGGCCTACCGCGTCGTCCTCGCCCTCACCGATGGATCCACCGACGCGGCCATCGGGTGGCCGTGGGCTGATCTCACGATCGCAGACTTCACGACCTTCCCGGATAACCCGAACTGGATGTACGCGGCGATGACGCCGGAGCAGCTGGCTGCGATCACGACCGTTCCCTCCGGTGGAGGTTCGGGCGTCACGGTCATGGCACCCGATGGACCGACCGCGTATCAGGTCTACTGGAGACCCTTGCTGCCGGGCGAAGCCGTGGCGCCTCCCGTCGTCGGCGGCAAGGGATTCTGAGGTCGGTGCATGGCGACGGGGTCCGGGGTCTCGTCTCCGGACCCCCGCCCAGCTCAGTGATACGTGTTGGCTGGGTAGCGCCCCTCCTCCACCGCTGAGACGAAGCGCGTCTGCCGCTTCTTGAACCACAGGGTGGCCTCGCCGGTGGGGCCGTTCCTGTGTTTGGCGAGCTTCAGCTTCACGATCTCGCCGTCGTGGTCCTGGTCATCCGCCCCCCGCTCCTTCTCCCGCCACAGGAACATCACGAGGTCCGCGTCCTGCTCGATCGATCCGGATTCCCGGAGGTCTGACAGCCGTGGCTCGCGGGACTCCCGCATCTCTGCCTGGCGGGACAGCTGGCTCAGTGCGATGAGCGGCACCTGGAGCTCCCGGGCGAGCGCCTTGAGCCCACGCGAGATCTCCGCCACTTCCTGGACACGGTTCGCGTCCCGGCTCTGGATGGAGGACTGCATCAACTGCAGATAGTCGACGATCAACAGGTCCAGGCCGGTCTCCGCCTGAAGTCGGCGCGCCTTGGTCCGCAGCTCCATCGTGGTGATGTTGGGCGTATCGTCGATGAAGATCGGTGCCTCTGACAGCGTGTTCATGGCGGGCGCGAGACGCGTGAAGTCCATCTCCTCGAGGAAGCCGGTGCGGAGCCGCTGCGAGTCGATGTCCGCCACCGAGCTGAGGAGCCGCAGCACGAGTTGCTCCTTGCTCATCTCGAGCTGGAAGATCCCGACGGTCTTGCCCTCCTTCACCGCGGCATGCTCCGCGATGTTGAGGGCGAAGCTCGTCTTGCCGATGGACGGTCGGGCGGCGAGGATGATGAGGTCCGACTTCTGGAGCCCGGTGGTCATGGCATCGAGGTCCGGGAACCCGGTGCGGATGCCGCTGACCTCGCCCTTGTGCTGGTGGAGGTAGTCCAGCCGGTCATATGCCGAATGGAGCAGGGTGCGCAGCGGCGAGAAGCCGGAGGCGACACGCTTCTGGCTGACCGCGAAGAGCTCCTGCTCAGCCCTGTCGATGCTCAGCTCGACATCCTGCGACTCGTCATACCCGATGCCGGCGATCCGTCCTGCCGCCGAGATCAGTCCGCGGAGCACCGCCTTGCGCTCCACGATGCGGGCGTAGTAGACCGCGTTGACCGCGGTGGGCGTGAGGTTGATGAGGCTGGTCAGATACGCCGCTCCGCCCACCGCATCCAGGAGCCCCTGTCGCTCCAGGACCTCGGAGACGGTGACCAGATCGACGGGCTCACGCCGCTCCGAAAGCTCCAGGACCGCGGCGTACACCGTGCCATGCGCCTGGCGATAGAAGTCCTGCGGCCGGAGGAGCTCCGCCACCTCGATGATGGCGTCACGGTCGATGAGCAGGGCGCCGAGCACCGACTGCTCGGCCTCGATCGATTGCGGCGGCAGACGGTCGATGGACACGCATCACTCCATGGGCGGCGACGGAACGCGCGGTGGCACAGGCAGCAGATGGTGGCGGTGTGGTGTCGCGGGCCGCTAGCGGCCCATCCACGGACCTCGTCCACGAGATGCCACGCCGCCGCGTCCACGCTGTGGACGATGTGTGGAGATCATCCACCCCCAGGCTGCCGCGCAGACCAGGGGGGCGGGGTCAGTCCACGCGCCGGATGACGCCGATGAGCTTGCCCTGGATGCGGACGTCCTCATAGAACATGGGAGCGTACGCGTCATTGGCAGGCTGGAGCCGGACGCGGCCCTTCTCGCGGAAGAACTGCTTGAGCGTGACGGCGTTCTCCTCCACCTGGGCCACGACGATGTCCCCGTTCTTGGCGGATTGCTGCGGCCGGATGACCACGAAGTCCCCATCCGTGATGTGGGCGTTGACCATGGAGTCCCCCCGGACACGCAGCACGTAGGCGTCTCCGCTGGGAGCCATCATCTCCGGCACGGAGATCGTCTCGCTGGCGTCCTGATACGCCTCGATCGGTCCGCCCGCCGCGATCTCCCCGATCACCGGCAGCACATGGATGGCCGCTGTGCCCGACTGCGGCACCAGCTCCGAGCTGAGGCCGAGATTCAGGGCCGCCGTGGGTGTCAGTCTGAGGGCCCGCGATCGCGTCGCCCCCCGCTCCAGATACCCGTCCTTCTCCAGGGCGGACAGATGGTGATGAACCGCCGAGGTGGATGCGAGCCCGACGGCTGTCGCGATCTCACGCACGGACGGCGGATAGCCACGCGCTCGCAGCGTGGCCGAGATGTAGTCGATGATGCGCTGCTTGCGCAACGCATCGTGCTTGGTCACGGGGCGCCTCCTTGCAGGTGCACGTCACGGTACCGAACGTCTGTTCGATTGTCAAGCACCATGCCTCCTCGGCCGGAGGGCCGCGGGCCCCCTGCTAGACTTCCCTGTCCGATGGCCCTGCGTCTCCCCCTGCGCCTTGGACTGAGCGTGCTCAGCCTGTGGCCGTTCCTGCCCATCGCGGCTCGTGCGCCGTTGTACGGGCGACTGCTCGTGGAACTGCTCGCCGACGGGCGTGTGCCAGCGTCTCGCAAGGCCGTCATCGGGCTCGCGGCCGCATACGTCGCATCACCCATCGACCTGATCCCGGATTGGATCCCGGTCATCAGCCGCCTGGATGACGTGGCGGTGATCATCGTCGCGCTGGACGTCTTCCTCGAGGGAGTGCCGCGTGATGTGCTTCTCGATAGGATGTACACGCTGGGCATCGATGGTCGCGAGCTGGAACGTGACATGGAATCGGTGCGCCGGTTCCTGCCGGGCCCGATACGCTCGGCGATGATGCGCCTGCCCGAACTCATCGAGGCAGGCATGACGCTCGTCCGGAGCCGACTGGTGGACTCAACCGGGCTGCCGGACACAAGGAGGAACGCCTCGCAGTGAAGGTCATCCTGACCCAGGACGTCCCGTCGCTCGGCAAGAGCGGCGAACTGAAGGACGTGGCAGACGGCTACGCCCGCAACTTCCTGATCCCGCAGCGCAAGGCCGTGTCGGCCGCGGGCGGTGCGTATCGCGCCTGGCAGCACGACATCGCCAGCCGTGAGGAGAAGCGGAAGCGCGAACGGGAGGAAGCGGAGATCGCCGCCCAGCGAATCGGCAGCACCACGCTGACGATGGGCGTCAAGGTCGGCGAGGGCGGCAAGCTCTATGGCTCGATCACCGCCAAGGACATCGCCGATGCGCTCGGTCGGCGCGGCATCGTGGTCGACCGGCACAAGATCGATCTCGCGGAGCCGCTCAAGACCCTGGGCACCTACAAGGTCGCCATCCGCGTCTACGCCGGCCTCACCCCTGAGGTCACCATCGCGGTCGAGCCAAAGGGCTGACCCGGCTCCGTCCCATCCGGACGGGGTGCAAGATAGCGCCGCCATGAGCGGCGCGACCATCCTCCACGTCGATCTCGACGCGTTCTTCGCGGCCGTCGAGCAGCGCGATCGGCCTGAGCTCCGGGGCCGACCCGTCATCGTGGGCGGCGGCGGTCCCGGCGACCGGGGTGTCGTCAGCGCGGCCTCCTACGAGGCGCGCCGGTTCGGCGTGCGCTCCGCCATGCCCCTCAGGACCGCGGGAGCACTCTGCCCGCAGGGCGTCTTCGTGCCCGTCGACGGGCGCAGGTACGCGCGGGTCAGCCGAGAGGTCATGGCCATCCTGCGGCGATTCTCGCCGCTGGTGGAGCAGATCTCCATCGACGAGGCCTTCCTGGACGTGCGGGGAACGGAGGCGCTCCACGGGATACCGGAGGCCATCGCCCGATCGATCAAGGCGACCGTCCTCGGCGAGCTTGGGCTGACCGCATCGGTCGGCGTCGCTGCGACGCGCCTGGTGGCGAAGGTCGCGTCCGACCTGCGCAAGCCCGACGGCCTGGTGGTCGTGCCAGCCGGGGAGGAGGAGGCGTTCCTGGCGCCCCTGCCCATCGCCCGGCTGTGGGGCGTGGGCGAGAAGTCCCGGGCGGTGCTCGCGGAGTACGGGGTACGCACCATCGGGGACCTGGCAATGCTGCCGGCCGACCTGCTCCAGCGGCGCTTCGGGACAATGGGCCCGGTGCTCCACGATCGCGCCCGCGGCGTCGATCCCACCCCCGTGGGCGACGGTGAGGCGGCCAAGTCCGTGAGCCACGAGCACACCTTCGACCGGGATACCAACGACTGGGAGGTCATCGAGCGGACGCTCCTGGCCCTGTGCGAGGGAGTCGCTGGACGCCTTCGGGCGGGCGGCGTCAAGGCGGGCACCGTGACCGTCAAGGTGCGCGACTCCGGATTTGCGACGCACACCCGACAACGGACGCTGCCGCAGCCGACCGACCAGACCGAACGCATCTGGAGGGTCGCGCTGGAGCTGGCCCGTCCGCAGGTGCACGGGCGAACCGTGCGGCTGCTGGGCGTCGCGGCGAGCCATCTCGCGGAGCGCGAGCAGCTGGCGCTGTTCGGCGATGACGAGCGCACGACAGCCGCCAATCGCGCCACCGACGACATCCGGAGACGTTTCGGAGCGAAGGCGATCGTCCGGGCGCGACTGCTCCAGAGCGGTGTCGCGGAGCCCTTCGAGCGCGACCATCTCCAAGCTCCGGAGGCGAACCGCGTGGGGCGAACCCGTCCACCCGGCGAACACCGGGACTGAGGGGCCAGCCGAGGGCGGAATCCGTGCCATGTGAGCTGCTTCGAAAAGAACCCCCTCAAGCGCTCGGCACGGCGCTGACGTGGTAGCCGAGCGCCTCGATGCGCCCGGTGAGACGCCTGATGGTCCTCTCCCGATCGCGCTCATCGAACCATGTGGTCCCGAGGTCTTGGTAGACGACGCCGCGACCAAGGATATGGAAGGCGGTCACGAGCAGCACGTGGGCGAGGGCGAACGTCGCGCGCTTGGCACCCCGGCGCGCCGCGAGCCGCCTGTAGCGGGCGCCGAGATAGGTGTCGCTCCGCCCGGCGGACTTGGCGGCCTCGACGAGCATCGAGCGGAGCCAGGGGCTGCCCTTGCGGGCGCGTCCCGAGCGGGACCTGCCCGCGCTCTCGTGGCTGCCCGGGCACAGCCCGGCCCACGACGCGAGGTGACGCGACGTCGGGAAGCGGCCCATGTCGTGGCCGACCTCGGCGAGGATCGTCTCGGCCGTCCGCCGGCCGATGCCGGGCACCGTCTGGAGCCGCTCGATCTCGGCCTGGAGCGGGGCGAGCCTCGCCGCGATCTCGACCGAGGTCCGCTCGATCAGCTCGTCGATCGTGTCCAGCATCCGGAGCTGCACGGACAGCAGGAACGCCTGGTGCGGGCCGAACCGCCCGGCGAGGGCTTCCACGAGCGCGTCGCGCTTCTCGCGCAGGCGACCGCGGGCGTGGGCCGCGAGCCGCTCGGGGTCGGTCTCGCCCGCGATGAGTGCCTCGAGCATCTCGCGGCCGGAGACCCCCACGACGTTGGAGGCCACGGACGCCAGCTTGATGTTGGCGCCCTCGAGCACCTTCTGGATGCGGTTCACCTCCGCCGAGCGCTGCTGGAGGAGCACGGTCCGGTAGCGGGTGAGCTCGCGCAGCTCGCGCGCGGGGCGGTCGGGGATGAACGAGGGTCGCAGGAGCCCGTGGCGCAGCAGGTCCGCGATCCACTCCGCGTCCCGCACGTCGGTCTTGCGGCCGGGCACGGCCTTGAGGTGCTGGGCGTTGACAACGAGGATCTCGAAGCGACCCTCGAGCACGTTGTACACGGGCTTCCAGAACGACCCCGTGCTCTCCATCGCGACGACCGTGACCGCGACCGACGCGAGCCAGTCGGACAGCTCGAGGAGGCCGGCCGTCGTCGTCCGGAACGAGGCGAGCTCGCGGGTGGGATGGCCGCGCGGACCGGGGGTGAGGCGGCAGGCCACGATCATCCGCTTGTGGACGTCGAGACCGGCGCATCGAGCGTTGACCACATCCATCTCGGTCGCTCCTCCGCTGCGCGACCGACCGGCGGGCGCCCATCGTTCAGAAACTGCTTCGCGTGCTCACCCCCGGAGGGGCGGCGACAGACGGCGATGCCCGCGAGCGCCCGGGGCCAGGCTGACACGCGGGCTCGTGGCACCAAACTTGGTGGGGCCTCTGATGTCCGGCCGGCCGCCCGACCATTTTCATCCGCGGCGGTGGGACGCGTGCCATGAGAGCTGGCACGCCGACCGACCATCCTGCGACTCATCGGTCAGGCCAGGACCAAGGCTTGACAATCGAACGGATGTTCGGGTACGGTCTGGGGGACGCAATCGAACGGATGTTCTCTCGCCGCCGTGGTGCCCCGGTCCGGAGAGCCTCGACAGCCACATGGAAGGAGTCCGGAGATGGCCATGATCAATGTCGCGCCGGTCCACGTCTCGGTCCGGTGTGACCTGCGCACAGGCGTGCCGCGGGTCGTGCGCGCAGCGGGGGACCTTCTGGATGTCCTCGAGGTGGAGCGTGTCCGAGACGAATCGAAGGCCTATCCCGTCGGCGAAGGCCCTCGCACGCTGTTCGTCGTGAGGACGGGGTCAGCGCGACTCCGGCTGGCCTTCGGCCATCGGGATCGGCGCTGGGCGGTCGTCGGTGTGGACCCGGTGACCGAGGCCCAGCCGAGCGTCATCTGAAGCGGTGCCCCGCAAGGCGCAGACGTCGTCGCGCATGCGAGAATTCAGCCCGATGTCAGCCACGCCCGGTCCCTTCGCCGAGTTGACCGTCGGCACCTTCACGGAGCATCTGGCCTCTGTGGCGCCCACGCCGGGGGGCGGCAGCGCTTCAGCGATCACCGGAGCGCTCGCCGCCAGCCTGGTCGCGATGGTCGCTCGGCTGTCCGCCGATCGGCCGCGCTACGCGGCGCACGTGGCCACCCATGACCGAGCACTCGCGGCAGCCGAGGCGGCTCGACTCCGGTTCCTGACGCTTGCGGACGAGGACGCTCGCGCCTACGCCGCGTACGGAGACGCCCGACGCCTGCCGAAGGTGACACCGGCAGACATCGCCGCCCGGGACGCGGCAATCGCGAAGGCGGCGATCGCGGCTGCCGAGGTCCCCATGGAGATCGTGCGGCAGTGTCACGCCCTCATCCACCAGATCGAGAGCCTGGCGGGGCGCAGCAACCTGAACGCAGCGAGCGACCTGGACGTCGGCGCGCTGCTCGCGCTCGCGGCCGCCCGTGGCGCGGGAGCGAACGTGCTTATCAACCTCCCTTCGATCGAGGACCAGAAGGTGACGTCCGCGCTTCTCGCCGAGGTGGAGAGGGTGCTGCACGAGATCGAGTCCGCCGCGGCGATGGTGCACGGGCATGTCCGCTCGGGCAATCTACGGGGGCCGGAGAGCTGACGCTTCCTGGCGGCCGCGGAGGAGCGACCGTCCCAGGGTCACGAGTGTGAAGCCGGTGCCAGCGGGGACGCCCTGACCATGTCGATGCCCAACAGCCTCCAGATCGCCCAGCAGGCGAAGCTGCGACCCATCCTTGACGTCGCCGCGGAGATGGGCGTCCTGCCCGATGAGCTGGAACTGTTCGGGCCATACAAGGCGAAGGTCAAGCTGGACATCCTTCATCGCCTCGCGGGACGACCCGACGGGCGCGAGATCGTGGTCACCGCGATCACCCCGACGCCCCTCGGCGAAGGCAAGACGACGACGACGGTCGGCCTGGCCCAGGCGCTGAACCGGATCGGCGTGCGCACGGCCGCCGCGGTGCGTCAGCCGTCCCTCGGCCCGGTCTTCGGCATCAAGGGGGGAGGTGCCGGCGGCGGCTACTCCCAGATCGTCCCCATGGAGGACATCAACCTCCACTTCACGGGTGACCTCCATGCCGTCGCCGCGGCACACAACACCGGGGCCGCCTTCCTGGATAACGTGCTGCTGCGCGGCAACGACATGGACATCGATCCGGCGACGATCCGCTGGCCGAGAGTGGTCGACGTGAATGACCGGGTGCTGCGTCGGGTCGAGATCGGTCTCGGAGAGAAGTCGGGCTCCCGCGAGTCGGAGTTCCACATCACCGCCGCCTCGGAGGTGATGGCCATCCTCGCGCTCGCCTCCGACCTCGCGGACCTGCGCCAGCGGATCGGGCGGATCATCGTCGCGGAGACCCGCTCCGGACGACCCGTGACCATGGAGGACCTCAGGGTCGCCGGTGCGATGTCCGTGGTGATGCGTGATGCCATCAAGCCGAACCTCGCACAGACCCTGGAGGGTGGCCCGGCGTTCGTCCATGCCGGCCCGTTCGCCAACATCGCTCACGGCAATTCATCGGTCGTCGCCGATCGGGTGGCGCTCAAGCTCGTCGATGCCGTGGTCACCGAGGGTGGCTTCGGGTCGGACATGGGCTTCCAGAAGTTCGTGGATATCAAGTGCCGGTTCAGCGGGTTGCGTCCCAGCGCCGCGGTCATCGTGGCCACCATCCGCGCGCTCAAGATGCACGGTGGCGTCGGCACCATCGTCGCGGGCAAGCCGCTCGATGAGGCGCTGCTGCGTGAGAACCCGGAGGCGGTGCGCATCGGCGCGGCGAACCTCGCCCAGCACATCGCGATCACGACGCGCTACGGCATCCCGGCCGTCGTGGCCATCAACAGCTTCCCGGACGACCGGGACTCAGAGGTCGAGGTCGTCCAGGAGGTGGCTAGGGAAGCTGGCGCCCGCGCCTGCGTCGTGTCCCGGCACTTCTCCGACGGCGGGGCCGGCGCCGAGGAGCTGGCGCGCGCCGTTTGGCAGGTCGCACAGGACGGCGCCCCCGGGTTCCGGTTCCTGAACGAGGCGGATGCGACGCTGCGGGAGCGGATCGAATCGATCGCGACGGATGTCTATGGCGCGGACGGCGTGGACTTCACCGAGGCGGCGTTCGCGTCCATGGAGGCGATCGACCGCATGGGATACGGGCGTGTGCCCGTGTGCATGGCCAAGACGCAGTCGTCGCTCAGCCATGACCCCGCGCTGAAGGGCAGACCGCGCGGCTGGCGACTGCCCATCCGGGACGCCCGACTGTTTGCCGGAGCGGGCTTCGTGACCGCCTACTGTGGTGACATGCGCACGATGCCCGGACTGCCGGCGCATCCCAACGGAGAGGGCGTCGACCTGGACCGCGACGGTCGGATCGTCGGCTTGTTCTAGGGCCGGGCCCCGTCGACGCACCTGGCGGTCAGGCGGGATGCGCCGCCGCGCACAGCGCCGACCGCGGGTCAGGCCGGATGCGCCGCCACGTACAGGACGCCAGCGACGAGCAGGCCGGATGCGGTGCCGAGGATCGCCGCCCCCCATGCCCTGAGGTCGAGCGGGCCGAGCGGCTCGCCTCCGTGACCGTGGTCATCCTCGCCGTGCGCGTCGGCCTGATGACCGTGCTCGCCTCCCGCCATGCCGGCGTCATGGCCGGAAGCGGCATGGTCATCGTGGGCCTGGGCGGCGCCTGACATCGATCCCTCCATCTCGTGTGAACCGATCAAGGATACGCGCCGTAGACTCGATGGGTGCTCACCCTCGTCCTGACGCGCCACGGCCACACCGACCGCTCGGAGCCCGAGCAGTACCTGGGCCAGCGGATCGACATCCCTCTGTCAGCGCGCGGCCGTGCCGACGCCGAGCGGCTGCGTGAGCGACTCGTGGGGGTGGAGTTCGCTCGGGTCATCGCAAGCCCTCTCCTGCGGACCCGCCAGACCGCCGCGATCGTCGCGCCGACGTTCCAGGTCGAGACCGACGATCGGCTCAAGGAGGCCGATTACGGCGCATGGGAGGGCATGCCCGCGCAGCTCCTCGACGCGTCTCAGCCCGAGCTTCGCGCAGCGTGGAAGGAGGATCCCGCCACCCGCGGTGCGCCGGGCGGCGAGAGCGGCGACGCGATCGCTGAGCGCGCGTCGGCCTTCCTGCGCGACCTCTGCGCATGGGAGGTCGGACAACCCCCGCGCGGCGACGCGACCGGGGGCGCCACGGGACGGACCGGGGGCGTCACGGGACGGCGCGTTCTGGTGGTGGGCCACAGCACCCTCAATCGGGTGCTCCTCGCGGTCGCCCTGGGCGTGCCCGTGCGCGACTATCGCCGTCGCCTGCGCCAGGACTGGCTGAACCTGACGGTGCTGCGGATGGATCGAGACGGCCGCGGCATGCTGATCCTCGCCAACGACGTCGCCCATCTTCGCCCGCCCGGCGCGCCACCCTGGTCCGACTGACGTCCGATCCGGGCCGTCTGCGACGGCTCCACCCCGGTACCATCCCGGCGATGACACTCTCGCTCACGGGACGAGACCTGACCCCGGCGGACGTGGTGCGGGTCGCCCGCCACGGCGCCCAGGTCACGCTCGCACCCGAGGCGCTCGCGGCGATGCGCGCCAGCCGCGCGACCATCGAGGAGCTCGTCGAGCGCGGTGAGGCCGTCTACGGGGTCACCACCGGCTTCGGCGACCTCGCGACGGTGCGCATCGATCCGGCTGACGTGCGCCGGCTGCAGGAGAACCTCGTCATCAGCCACTCGGTGGGCGTGGGACCGCTGCTGCCGCGTGACACGGTGCGGGCGATGCTGCTGCTGCGCGCGAACACGCTCGCGCGCGGACAGAGCGGCGCCCGTCCCGTCGTCGTCGAGCGGCTGCTCGACTTCCTGCGCCTGGGCGTCCACCCGTGCGTGCCGGAGCAGGGATCGGTCGGTGCGTCGGGAGACCTCGCGCCGCTCGCCCATCTCGCGGGCCCACTCCTGGGTCGCGGTCGTGCGGAGGTGGACGGACAGACCCTGGGTGGCGCGGATGCGCTCTCGAGGGTGGGCCTCGCGCCGCTCAGGCTGGAGGCGAAGGAGGGTCTGGCGCTGCTCAACGGCACGCAGCTGATGACTGCCATCGGCGCGCTGCTCATCGAGGACGCGGATCGCCTGGTGCGCTCCGCGAGCGTCATCGCCGCCATGTCCGTGGAGGCGCTGCTGGGCACCGATGTCGCGTTCTCCGCCGCCTACCATGCGGCCCGCCCCCATCCTGGCCAGCGCCTCGTGGCTGCCGAGCTGCGCGCCCTGCTGGCGGGGTCGGAGCTGCAGCAGGCGCACCACGGTGAGACGCACAAGGTCCAGGATCCGTACTCCCTGCGCTGCATCCCGCAGGTCCACGGCGCCTCTCGCGACGCGCTGGGGTATGTGCGCGGGGTGCTCGAGGTGGAGATCAATGCGGCGACGGACAACCCGCTCGTGTTCCCGGCGGGATCCGACGCGGATCCACGGGCGCTGGCCACCGGCGGAGGCACCGTCATCTCGGGCGGCAACTTCCACGGGCAGCCCGTGGCGATCGCCATGGACTTCGCGTCCATCGCGCTCGCGGAGCTGGGTTCGATCGCGGAGCGACGCATCGCGCTGCTCGTCGACGGTCGCCTCTCCGGGCTGCCGCCGTTCCTGACGGCGGACGCGGGACTCAACAGCGGCATGATGCTGCTCCAGTACGCGGCCGCATCGCTGGTGTCGGAGAACAAGGTGCTGGCACACCCGGCCTCGGTGGACTCGATCCCCACCAGCGCCAACCAGGAGGACCATGTCTCCATGGGGGCGACGTCGGCCCGTCACGCCCGCGATGTGCTGCACAACGTGGAGCAGGTGCTGGCGCTCGAGCTCCTGTGCGCGGCCCAGGGCCTCGACTTCCGCACTGCCGCCATCGGTCGACCCGGGCCCGGCGTGGCTCGGGCGCACGCCCTGGTGCGCGAACGGATCGCCCATCTCGCGACCGATCGCGATCCGGGACCGGACATCGCCGCCGCGGTCGATCTGGTGCGGTCTGGGGTCCTCCAGACGGCGCTCGACGGCTAGGACCTTCGCACGGCTGCATCATCGGGAGTTCTGGCGCATGCTGTGCCCACTCATGGTCCCGGCTTCCCGCCCCGTGCGGATCCTGTTCGCCGTCCTCGCCGTACCCGCGCTCGTGGGCTGCTCGGCGCTGGGTCTGCCGCAGGCACCCGGCATGCCGCTCGTGCCGCTGACCCAGGCCGCCACGGAGTCGCCCGCCCCGGGCGTCTCCCCGGTCCTCGCATCACAGGGCGTCGTCGCCAGCGTCGACGGCTACTCCCTGGAGGTTCCGACCGGCTGGACCGCGACCGACCTGTCCATGGAGGATGGTCTGGCGCTCGCTGACCTGCTCGCCACGATCGAACCCACGCTCGGCGCGATCGGCAGGCAGGGACTGGAGGCGGCCGGTTCGCCGCATCTCAGCCTGGCGGTCGTGGACGGCACCACGGCGACGGCCGGTGGATACGGGCCGGCCGTGGTCGTGGCCACGCTCCGGACGCGGGGCATGGACAAGGCGACGGCGCGCAATCTCGTGGAGAGCCTGCTCGGCCAGGCCACGCTCCTCGCGGACGTCTCGCACACCGTCGAGGGCCTGCCCGCAGGCAACGCCCACCGCTACTCGGCGATCGTGTCGGGTGACAGCGGCGTCACGCTCCGGCTCGAGGTCTTCGTGTTCCGCGTCGGCGGCGATTCGTTCGTGGTCACGGCCGTGGCACCGGAGGACCGGTTCGCCGGGGTCCAGGCCACGTTCGACGCGATCGTCAGGAGTCTTCGCTTCGGCGTCTGAGGTCGATAGACTTCGCGGAGTGGCCGGGTTGCGCATCCTCGACATCGCGGACGAAGCTGACTTCCGGCGCATCCCTGCGTGTGCGGACCCGCGGTTCGATCACCGGACGTGCGACCACTGGGAGGATGCCGATCGCGGCAGTCGGAGCGCTCGCGCCACCTGGCTGGAGGTTCCGGCCGCCGCCGCGCCGCCACCCCCGCGCCGCCCATCCTCGGACAACCCGTTCGCTCCACCGCCGCGGGATGACACCTGGAACCCGTTCGCCGGTGGCGGCCGCGGCGGGGTAGCCACGGCCGTCCCCCTCGACCCGTTCGCCGACGGGGCTGACGATGGCGGCGAGGGGGTCCCGCCGGACAACCCCTTCGCGCCGACGGACCGGGTGGAGCGGGGCCGAACCGTCGGCGTCCCACGCAAGCTCGCCCTCCTGGACCGCGGGCGAGGCGTGTTCGGGTCCTACGCGAAGGTGATGCTGGACGGCGAGCGCGCGACCGCCTTCGCCCAGTTCGGTCCGCTGAGCGCCTACCCTCGCGCCTCGCGCATCCGGGAGCTCTACCCGCAGCTGCCGGGAGCGCCGCTGCCCGCCGTGATCACCTGCATCGCCACGACCGCGGAGGCGCGTCACCTCGGGCATGCCAGACGCCTGGTGGAGGCGATCGCGGTCGATCTGGGAGCGCGCGGCTTCGCGGCGATCGAGACCTATCCTGACCGGACCCAGTCCCCGGACGCCACGAGCTCCGCCAGCCCGGGGTTCTGGGAGGCGTGTGGCTTCACGCTTGTCATCGACGACGCCCGGTATCCCGTGATGCGCCGGGAACTGGACTGACAGGAGGACCCGTCCGTGGCCATCGGCACACCCCGTGTCATCCGAGCGCCTCGCGGCACCCAGCTGTCGTGCAGGGGCTGGCAGCAGGAGGCCGCGCTCCGGATGCTCATGAACAACCTGGACCCGGAGGTCGCCGAACGCCCCGCCGATCTCGTGGTGTATGGCGGCACGGGCCGGGCCGCGCGCTCCTGGGATGCGTTCGACGCGATCGTCCGGGAGCTCCGGACGCTCGCGGATGACGAGACGCTGCTGGTCCAGTCGGGCAAGCCGGTCGCGGTCTTCCGGACCCACGAGTGGGCGCCCCGGGTGCTCATCGCGAATTCCAACCTGGTCGGGCGGTGGGCCGACTGGGAGCACTTCCGTGACCTGGAGCGGGCCGGGCTGATGATGTATGGCCAGATGACCGCGGGGTCCTGGATCTACATCGGCACCCAGGGGATCCTCCAGGGCACCTACGAGACCTTCGCGGAGCTCGCCCGACGGCACTTCGGGGGCACGCTGCGCGGACGCGTGACGCTCACCGCGGGCCTCGGTGGGATGGGTGGTGCCCAGCCGCTGGCGGTGACGATGAACGAGGGCGTCGCGCTGTGCATCGAGGTGGACCCCGACCGTGCGCGGCGGCGCCTCGAGATCGGCTACGTGGACCGCCTCACCCACGACCTGGACGAGGGGCTGCGCTGGACGCGCGAGGCGGCCGCGACCGGGCGCGCGGTCTCGATCGCCCTGGTGGGCAACGCGGCGGAGCTGGAGCCCGAGCTGGTGCGGCGCGGTGAGCGGTTCGACGCGGTGACCGACCAGACCTCCGCCCACGATGAGCTGGGCGGATATGTGCCCGCGGGCCTGTCGCCGGCGCAGGCGGACGTGCTCCGGCGTGATGATCCGACGGCGTACGTCCGCCGGTCCATGGCCTCCATGGCGGATCATGTCCGGGCCATGCTCGCGTTCCAGGCCGCGGGCGCCATCACGTTCGACTACGGCAACAACATCCGGGCGCAGGCCCACAAGGAGGGCGTCGATGACGCCTTCGCATTCCCCGGGTTCGTGCCCGCGTTCATCCGGCCCCAGTTCTGCGAGGGCCGCGGACCGTTCCGCTGGGCGGCGCTGAGCGGGGACCCGACGGACATCCGGCGCACCGACGAGGCGATCCTGGACCTGTTCCCGGGGCAGCCCGGGCTGGAGCGCTGGATCCGGATGGCGCAGGAGAGGGTGCCCTTCCAGGGACTGCCGGCGCGCATCTGCTGGCTGGGCTACGGGGAGCGGCATCGGGCAGGTCTCGCGTTCAACGACCTCGTCCGCTCGGGTGCGGTCTCGGCACCCATCGTCATCGGTCGTGACCATCTGGATTCCGGGTCGGTGGCCTCGCCCAATCGCGAGACCGAGGCGATGGTGGACGGGTCCGACGCGGTGGCCGACTGGCCACTCCTGAACGCACTCGTCAACACGGCATCCGGCGCGACCTGGGTGAGCCTCCACCATGGCGGGGGCGTGGGCATCGGGTACAGCCAGCACGCTGGGATGGTGGTCGTCGCGGACGGCACCGAGGGTCAGGCACGGAAGCTGGAGCGGGTGCTCACGACTGACCCCGGGATGGGCGTCGTGCGGCACGTCGACGCGGGGTACCGGCACGCCATCGACACCGCGCGCGGGCGCGGCGTGCACATCCCGATGGAGCCGCTCGCCCGAGACTGACCGTCCTGCGGTGCCAAGGGTGGAGCTGCCCGAGCCGGTCTCCGGCGCGGGCGTCTCGACGGCACCGGGCTGGGGCATCACGCGCAGCTGGCACACCGGCGACAGCAGCGCCGGCGCGTTCCT
Source organism: Chloroflexota bacterium (assembly GCA_034436555.1). Taxonomy (GTDB): domain Bacteria; phylum Chloroflexota; class Limnocylindria; order Limnocylindrales; family CSP1-4; genus JAFMJV01. Next base: position 119,833 of record DAOTUU010000061.1, read on the forward strand.
CGACCGTCCGCACGGTCATGACGCACCTCCCTCCGGCCCGACCGCGCGGCCAGGGCGTCACTCCGTGGAGATGAGCACACCGGATCCGCTCGCGTCGCGCACGTCCACGATCGTCCCCACCTCGCCGTCACGCAGCGCCTGCCGGAGACGCGCCACCTGGGCGTCCGCGAGTCCCGGGATCACGCTCCCGGCCAGGCTCGCCAGGCTCATCGGCACCCGCAGGTTGACCACGCTCCGCCCGCCGTCGGTCACCTGGATGCGGATGGCGCGCGTCGCCGCGATGCCTGCGGTCTGCCGCACCGCGGATGGGTGCGCGGCGGGCGGAGTCGGGGCGTGCGGCGCCTCCATGGTGCCCACCGTGTCCGTCGTATCCGGCCCGCGGGTCCAGGCGCGCGTGCCGGAGGCCGCGCCTGCGTGACCGGGGTCACCGTGGTCCGCTTCGGCGCCGTGGGCGGCCACCGATGCCGCCACGAGCGGCTCCGCCTCCTCCGGGGTCAGGGACCCTGACGCCACGCGCGCCAGGATCTCGTCCAGGTCGTCACTCATCCGATGGCCTCCAGCCTGCGTGTCGCCTCCTCGATGTCGATCGCGCCGGCCTCCAGCTGGCGCAGGATCGCCAACTGCTGCGCCGCGGCCCGCGTCACCGCTGGATCGGGGGCCCCGGTGCCGGTCGATGGTGCCGCCGGCGCCGGCGCAGGGGCGACGCGGGGAGTCGGTGGCTCCGGCCGGTCGGGCGGACGCGGTGGATCCGTCTGCCCCATGCTGATGTCGGTGAGCGTCACCCTCGTGATGTCCCGGGTCAGGCTGGCGCCGAGTGCGGCCATGTCCCGTCCGAACGACGCGAGGTCACCCGCGAGACCGGTTGACTCCATCGCCTGCGATCGCCCTGACCCGCCGCTGGGGCCACCGACCAGCACGTCTCCCGACACGGTTCGGGCCCGGATCCCCACGGCGCCATCTCCCACGATGAACACCGACCGCCCGCCTCGCGTCTCGCGGCGACTGGCGAGGTCACTGCGGACGCTGCCCGACAGGCTCTGCATCTCGACGCTGACACCGCTGGGCGTGCTCAGCTGCAGGTCGCCGGACACCGACTCGAACGTGTGACCCCCATCACGCCCGAGCGGCCCCCGGACCACGACATCACCGCTGACCGACCGCGCCGAGAACGCCTGGATCAGCTCCGCGTCCACGACGATGTCGCCCGAGGTGGTCGTGGCGGCGACCCACAGGACATCGCCCGCGACCGAGATGTCGCCCGACACGGTGGTCAGCCGGAGGCGACCGCCCGTGTCGGTCAGGCGCAGGTCACCGCTGACCACGCGCACGTCCTGGTCTCCTCGCAGGCCGCGCAGCTCGCCGTCCGCAGACGCCGCCTGGAGCGAGACGATCGCCCCGCGCGGGACGCGCACGTCGTAGGTGACGTCCGGCCGCCATGCGCCGATGCGTCGCACCAGTCCCGCCAGGAACCCACCGCCGCCCGGATCCCGCGTGGCCACCGACAGCGCACCGGCCTCGCGCACGACGTCCACGACGCCGTCTGCCTCCGCATCGGCACCCAGGGTGACGCCAGCGGGCGCGTGATACCGGGCGCGCACCTCCGCGGTGTCCCCATCGACGCCGTCGATGCGCAGGAACCCGCTTGGACACGAGAGTCGGAACCGGCCCGCCGCCCCGATCGGATGGCTGATGAACAGCTCGCGTTCGGACATCAGCGGGGTGCCTCCGGATTGCCCAGCGCCCTCAGGATGGCCCCGGCGTCCTCGGGCGAGAGCTCCTTGCGCGCCAGCCGCTCCAGCACCCGCCGACGCTCGGCGGCGAGGTACCCGGGGTCCGAGGCGGTCATGTCGACGTCGGGGGTCGTCCCCGACTGTGCGCCCGCCCCCGCCGGTTCGCCCGTCCCAGGTGCCCCTGCGCCCGACGGTGCGCCCGCCCCGATCCCATCGGCCAGGCCGAGGGCCCTCACGAGGGCATCCACGCGATTGCGCACGGTGGGATACGAGATGCCCAGCTCCCGCTCCATGTCCCGGAGGTTCCCGCGCGACCGGAGGAAGCTCTCCAGGAGCGCGAGCTGGTCCCGGTCCAGGCGACCGAACCTGCCGACACCGAATCGACCCTCGAGCGTGGTGCCGCATTCGGCGCAGTGGAGCCGCGTCACGGCCAGCTCACCGGCACACACGGGGCAGGTGGCGATCACGTCGTGAGTGGCGGGAGCCATGCTCTAGCGCTCGCCTCGACGGACCGTTCGGACGGGGCGGCGAGTCTCCTCGCGCCAGCGCGCATCACCCGGGCGGGACGGATCACGCCTGCCGAGCGCGATCGCCTCACGCGGGGGAAGCCAGCGGTGGTCGATCATCGGTGTCTCCTGGAACTGGGTGGCCTCAGTGGCATTCAATAACATAGAGCAGGGCTTCATAGATGTCAAGGTCGCCTTTCGAAAAGTGAAGGCGGATATCTCATGCGTGTGAGCGCCTCATCGGAGCCAGTCTCCGACGTGATGAAGCTGAGCGGGGTCGTCGTGGGGGACGTCACGCGTGCGTCGGCGGCTGGCCGGGGTGCGATCGCGCTCCCCCGGGCCCGTACACTGGACCCATGAGCCGACTCATCGAGTGCGTCCCGAACGTGAGTGAGGGGCGCCGCACCGACGTCGTGGATGCCATCGCGGCCGCCGTGACCGGTTCGCCGGGCGCCCATCTCCTGGACCGGACGTCAGACACCGATCACAACCGCAGCGTGCTCACGTTCGCCGGGACGGAGGACGCCGTCGCGATGGCCATGGAGGCGGCGCTCGCGGCATCCATCGCGCGCATCGACATGACGCGCCACCAGGGCCGACATCCCCGCCTCGGCGCCGTGGACGTCATCCCGTTCGTGCCCCTGGGTGACACGACCATGGACGACTGCGTGGCGCTGGCCCACCGGTTCGGGACCCACGTCGCGGACCACCTCGACCTGCCGGTCTACTTCTATGCGGCAGCCGCCACGCGGCCCGAGCGTCGCGTCCTGGCGGACATCCGCCGACCCCAGTTCGAGGGCCTCGGGGCGATGATGGCGGCTCCTGGCGGCGAGCCAGACCGGGGTCCGCCGACCCCACACCCCACGGCGGGCGCGGTCGTCATCGGCGCGAGACCCTTCCTGGTCGCCTGGAACATCAACCTGGAATCGCAGGACGTCGCGCTCGCGAGGCGCATCGCGGGCGCCGTGCGCGAGCGCGACGGAGGCCTGCCGCGCGTCCAGGCGCTGGGGCTGGCGCTTGATGAGCTGGGCGTCGCGCAGGTCTCGATGAACCTGCTGGACACCTCGGTCACGCCGATGTGGCGGGTCTGGGAGGAGGTCGAGCGACTGGCAGCGGCGGAGGGTGTGGCGCTTCGGGAGTCGGAGCTCATCGGACTGGCGCCGCAGGCGGCGATCCTGGCTGTCGCGGATCATGCCGGTGTGCCCGCCGGACCATCGCTCGAGGAGCGTCTGACGGCCGGTGCCCGCGCCCTGCGGATCCGCGGCTTCACGCCCGACATGGCCCTCGAGCTGCGGCTGACCCGGACCGCCGGCTGATGGTCGAGGCGCTCGTCCTGCGCAACGCCCGCGCCATCGCGACCCTCGCGGGTGGCCTGCGGCGCGGCGCCGCCCAGGCGGACGCGGCGGTCCTCGTCCGGGAGGACGCCTCCCTGGGCGTGGCCGTCGTGGAGGGGCGGATCGTGGCCGTGGGTGGGCTGGAGGAGGTCGAACGGACCCTCGCCGGGCAGGGTGTGGACCCGTCCGCCGTCCCCGCCATCGATGTCGCCGGAGGCCTGCTGACCCCGGGCCTCGTCGACCCCCACACCCACCTGCTGTTCGGTGGCACGCGCGAGATGGAGCTGCAGCTTCGGCAGCGCGGTGCGTCGTATCTGGAGATCCTCGCGGCCGGGGGCGGGATCCTGTCCACGGTGGACCACACCCGCGCCGCGAGCGTGGAGGAGCTCCTCGCCCACGGTCGGCGCTGGTTGGACGAGATGCTGACGCACGGGGTCACGACCGCGGAGGTGAAGACCGGCTACGGTCTGGATCTCGCCACGGAGCTGCGCTGTCTGGAGGTGTACGGCGCGCTGGACCGGGAGGGACCGGTGGAGCTCGTGCCCACCTACCTCGGCGCACACGCCGTGCCACGGGAGCTGCGGGACCGGCCGGACGCGGTCGACGCCCATGTGCGGGACATCGTGACGAGCCATCTGCCGCGCGTCGCGGAGCAGGGGATCGCACGCTTCTGCGACGTGTTCTGCGAGCAGGGCGTGTTCGATGCGGACCAGTCGCGACGGGTGCTCCAGGCGGGTGCCGCGCACGGGCTCGCCCCGCGCCTCCACGCGGACGAGATCCATGATTCGCTGGGCGCCGCGCTCGCAGCCGAGCTGCACGCCACCTCCGCGGACCATCTCGCGGCCATCTCGGCGGATGGGATCGAGGCGCTGGGCCGTGCCGCGGACGCCGGGACCCCCGTCGTGGCCACGCTGCTGCCGGCCACGACGCTCTACCTGATGGCCGATCACTACGCGCCGGCGCGCGGCCTCATCGAGCGCGGCGTGCCGGTGGCCATCGGCACCGACTTCAATCCCGGCACCTCGCCCACGCCGAACCTGCAGCTGGTGCTCAGCCTGGCATGCCTCCAGCTGCGCCTGACGCCGACGGAGGCGCTCGTCGCGGCGACGGCGAACAGCGCCCGGGCGGTGGGCCTGGGCGACACGCACGGGACGCTCGAGGTTGGTCGCCAGGCGGACATCGTGGCGTGGCGGACGCCGAGCGTCGACCAACTGCCCACCTGGCTGGGCGCGGACCTCGTTCGGAGCGTCGTGAAGCGCGGCCGGATCGTGGCCGGCGAGGGCGTGACCGCGCGGGTTCGGACCTGAACCTGACCCAGGCCCGACCCAGGCCCGACCCGGGCCCGACCTAGGCCTTCCCGCGCGAGTCGAGGACCACGACCGTCGTCTCCTGGGGCACCGTCGAGATCGACACGGTCAGCCTGGCCACCGGCTGCGGGTGAGTGACGTTCATCTCCTTGAGGAACCGCGCCAGCGCGCCGTCCGGATCCTCGCCCACCGGCATGGGGACGACCAGCGACGCATCGAGCGCCGCCACCATCTCCGCCGCGCGCGCCGGGGAGATCGCCCCGCCCACCGGGACGCAGGCCACCTGCACCGCGCCGATCTCGCCCAGCATGTCCTCCGTGAGGGCGTGGCCGACGTCCCCGAGATGAACCGCGTGGAGCCCGTCCAGCTCCACCACGAACGCCGTGTTCAGCCCGCGCTGCCCGCCCCTGGCCTCGTCCCGGAACGTGCGGACGCCGGTCACCAGCACCTCGTGCACCTCGTACTCGCCGGGTGCATCCAGTGGGAACGCCGACTCGAGGCTGGTGGGTCGGATCACGCCCAGGCCATCGCTGGCCGCGGCACCGCTGCGTGCCGCGCGCGTGCCGGGCCGGGGCGGCTCCGTCTCGTCAGCGTGGCTGTAGGTGACGATGTCCGCGGTCATGCCTCGCCCGGTGGGCCCGACGACCGAGCGGTAGGCGTCCGCCGCGACGACGCCCTCGCGACCCTTGAGGCGGATGCAGGTGTCTCCGAACCAGGTGATCTCCATGGTCCCGATGGTGCCACAGCAGGCCCCACCGGGCCGGCGTCTCGTTCGGACCACGGCGGAAAAGCGAACGAGGAGCGCCTGCCCAAACAGCGCTCCTCGTTCCGAGGGAGGGAGAGGGAACCGAAGGGTTGGTGTCTTCGTGTTCCGCAGGACACACCCTATCGGCGTGCCTGTGAAGGGACCAGCCCGGAGTCGGTGAAGAAGCTGACACAATCGACCACCGAGCCAGGTCGGTGTGGCACGATGCGCCCGCGATGAGCGAGACGAATCAGCAGCCGGACGCCAGGCGTCCCCTCGACGCGCGCGACGAAGCCCATGGAGCGACCGCGCAGCCCGCCGCGGGGCGTCCCCCGGCACACCTGTCCGGCGACACAGCGCCACTGACCCCCGCCGCCGGCGTGCCCTGGCCGGGTCCGGGCATGGACCTGGAGGCCACGCTGCCGCTCGTGCCCGCCGTGGGACCCGCGGGCATGGCAGCGGGGACCGGCGCACCCTTCGGACAGCCCACCCATCCCACGCCGCCCGGGGGCTGGCCGCCAGCCGACCCGTCGCCATGGGGTCAGTGGCCCGGCGGTCAGCCGGCGTATCCCGGACCGTACCCCCAGGATGCGTATGCCGCGGACCCGTACGGCCAGGGCCACGGACCGTACCCTCAGGCCGCCGGGCCGTATCCCCAGGAGTCGTACACCCAGTCCACGATGACCGGGGGCTGGCAGCCCGAGGACGGGCCTCAGGTGGGAACCGCCTACGGCACGCGGCCGCCCAGGCCACCGTCGGGCAACCGGCGCGCTCCGGCATCCGGCGGCGCGGGTGGAGGCGGCCGCACCCCATCGGCGATCATCGTCGGGTCGGTCATCTCCGTCGCCGCGATCCTCGCGGTCGCGGTCTGGTTCCTGCTGCTGCGGCCGATGGGGGACACGGCCTCCGCGACCCCCTCGCCGACCGCCACCACCTACCTCACGCCCCCGCCCACGGCCATCCCCGAGACCACCGACGGAACAGAGACGGCGGCTCCCTCGCCCGCCCCGACGCGCGTCCGCAACCCCACGTTCTCTGGCCTCCGCGTCGCCGACGCGCAGCGCCTGGCGGACCGTTCCAGCATCCGGATCGTGGTCACCTACGAGGTGACCGACGAGGTCGATCCGGACACCGTCATCGACCAGGATCCCGCGGCTGGCGAGGAGCTGCGCCCCGGTGACGTGGTCACGCTCACGGTCGCCGCGCCCGCCCCCACCGTGGCCGTCCCGGACCTGCGGGGCTTCTCCGAGGAGGACGCCGTCGCCGCGCTGCTGGACACGGGCCTGGGCGTCGGTGAGCGCACGGAGGCGTTCGATCCGGACACCGGCGCGGGCCTCATCATCCGAACCGAGCCGCGGGGTGGCATCGCGGTCGCGCGCGGGACACCCATCGACTACCTCGTCTCGCTGGGCGCGCCGCCCAGCCCCAGCGTCACGCCTGCGCCCACATCGCTGCCGGTCCCGGACCTGTCCACCCTCACGGCGGACGAGGCCCAGGCCGTCGCAGACGCGCATGGGTTCCGGCTGGATGTCCGGGAGCAGGAGACGCTCGACGTCGAGCCCGGTCAGATCCTGTCGCAGGAACCCCCGCCCGGCACCCCGATCATGCCGGGCGAGCTGGTCACGATCGTCATCGCGGTCCAGCCGCCCACGGTCGTGGTGCCCGACGTGCGCGGCTTCCCGGAGGAGGACGCGCTCTCCGCGCTGTTCGACGCGGGCCTGGTCCCCGGCGATCGGGGCGAGGCGTTCGACGCCTCGGCCGATCCGGGCGTGGTGCTTCGCACCGAGCCGCGCGCGGGCGTCGCGGTGGCGCCCGGGACCGCCGTGGACTACCTCGTGTCGCTGGGTGCAGAACCCACGCCGACCTCGTCGCCCACCCCTCGACTCGTGCGCGTGCCCGACCTGCGCGGACGGTCCATCGAGGACGCCCGGTCACTGGCCACGGACGCCGAGCTGGTGCTGCGGGTCGAGGAGCGCGAGTCGCTGGATGTGGACCCGGGCATCGTGCTGGAGCAGGACCCGGACGTGGACGCCGAGGTGATCGCGGGCTCCACGGTGGTGGTCGAGGTCGCCGTGCGTCCCGACCAGGTCGCGGTGCCCGCGCTGCGCGACCTCCCCGAGGCCGACGCGATCGCGGCGCTGGAGGCCGCGGCGCTCGTCCCGGGTGAGCGCTCGGAGCGATTCCACGCATCCGTGCGCGAGGGCGCCGTCATCCGCACGGATCCGGCGGCGGGCACCATCGTCGAGCTCGGGACGCCCGTGGACTACAGCGTGTCACGAGGCCCCGAGCCAACGCCCTCGCCCAGCCCCACGCCGGAGCCGACCCTCGTGCCGGTCGACCTGCCAGACCTCGCGGGGCGCACGCTGGTGGAGGTCCAGGCCTTCGCGGATGACCACCAGCTCCGGCTTGACGTGGCGGAGCAGGATTCCGAGGACGCCCCCGAGGGCACGATCCTGGACCAGGACCCGCGGGGCGGCTCGCGTGTCCGGCGTGGTGACACCGTCCGGGTGACCGTGGCGCGCCGGCCTGCCACGGTCGTGGTGCCTCCGCTGCGCGGCCTCGCGGAGTCCGACGCGGTCGCCGCGCTGCTGGACGCGGACCTCGTGCCCGGAGAGCGCTCGGAACGCTTCCACGGATCGGTTCCCGCGGGCGCGGTGATCCTCACCGACCCACGAGCGGGCGAGCGTGTGCCGCGCGGCAGCGCCGTGGCCTACGCCCTCTCGGCCGGCCCGGAGCCCACCGCGACCCCACAGCCCACCCCCGTCTCCATCGCCGTGCCGTCATTCGTCGGCGGACCCGTGGGAGACGCGCGGGCGTGGGCGGCATCGCACGACCTCCGGCTGGCGACCACCGTCCGTGAGACGGCCGACGTGCCGCCCGACATGGTGCTGGAGCAGGATCCCGTCGAGGGTGGAACGCTGCGGCGCGGCGACACGCTGCGCGTGGTCGTGGCCGCGCCGCCCACCACCATCGCGGTGCCGACCCTCCGCGGACAGGCGGAGGCGGACGCGATCGCGACGCTCCTGGACGCGGGGCTGGCGGTCGGGACCCGCCAGGAGCGCTTCCACGCGTCGGTGCCTCCGGGTGCCGTGATCCGCACCCAGCCGTCGGCGGGGGAGGTCGTGCCGCTGGGCACGCCCGTGGACTATCTCGTGTCGAAGGGACCGGAACCCACGCCCGAGCCCACCCCCTCCCCGACGCCCGAGCCGACCGCCAGCCCCACGCCCGCCGCCGTGGGCGTGCCGGTCCTGCGGGGCCTCACCGAGGCCGACGGCATCACCCTGCTGCTGGACGCCGGCCTGGTGCCCGGTCGGCGCATCGACCGCTTCAACGACGCGGTCCCCGCGGACCTCATCGTGCGGACCGCACCCGCCGCGGGCGAGCTGGTGGCCCCCGGCAGCGTGGTGGACTACGTGGTCTCGAGGGGACCGAACCCTGGTGAGCCGACACCGGAGCCCACCGACGAGCCCACCCTCGAACCGATCCCCGGCCCCACGGACGAACCGGGCGGCGACGGCGGTCTCGTGACCCGGGTGGAGGCCGTCGTGGGGAGCGTGCCGCCCCTGAGGGAGCTGGAGCAGCTCGCGGGCGTCCCGGTCCGGCTGATGGGCGGACGCGAGTTCCGACAGACCCTGCGCGCGGGGCTGGAGTCGTCTCCCGGCGAGACCGCCACGCTCGTCCGGCTGGGCCTCATCCCGCCGGAGATCGATCTCGCCCGGACGCGCCTCGATCTCGCTGCGAACGGCGTGGTGGCGTGGTACGACCCAGCCGCGGGCGTCCTGAACGTGATCCGGCGGGACGGCACGACGGACGCGGTCCTGCGCTTCTTCGCCGCCGGCCAGGCGGACACGGCGCTCATCGACCAGCACGTGGGCCTGGCGTCCTGGCGCCCGGAGGACCCGACGCAGACTGATCGGCTGGTCGCCCGGCAAGGGCTGCTGGGCGGCGACCAGGCGGTCCTGATGATCGACTGGGCCGGTGTCAACCTGTCGCCCGACGAGCAATCGACGCTGCCGGGCCTGGTGCCCACCGACCCGTCGGTGCTGGACGCCGCGCCGCTGTACCTGCGGCGGATGGCGACGTTCCCGTCCGATGCGGGCCGGGCCTTCGTGGATGCGCTCCGCGGAGTGGGCGGCTGGGCCGCCGTGAACGACGCCTATGCCCGCCCGCCCGCCTCGACCGAGCAGATCCTCCATCCGGAGCGGTATCGCCAGGACCGACCCGTCGGGATCGACCTTGAAGGCGCACTCGGGCTGGTGGAGGGTGGCTGGTCGCTGACCGACACCCGGACCCTCGGCGAGCTCGGCATCGGGCTCTGGCTGGACGACGGCGTCGACGGCTCTCCCAACGCCTGGGCCGCGGACGGCTGGGGCGGCGACCGCCTCGCGACGCTCGACGGGCCGGACGGTGCTTGGGCCGTCATCTGGCAGACCGCATGGGACACGCCAACGGATGCGGAGGAGTTCAGCGGGATGGCCGACCAGGCGATGGCGGACCTGCCCGGAGCGCACGCGGTCCTGCTCGGCGCGGACCTGACGGGCACGGGGCTGCCGTCACCGTCGCTGGTGATCGTGGCCAGCGACCAGTCGGTGCTCGACGGCATCCTCGTCCGGGCCGGGTTGGGCGGCTGAGGCGCGAGAGGCGTCCAGGGGCGGACCGAGTGTCGGTCCGCCGCGGGTCACATGCTCTCGGGCGCGGAGATGCCCAGGAGCGCGAGGGCGTTGCGCAGCGCGATGCGCGTCGCATCCGCGAGGGCGAGGCGTGCCGCGGAGCGTCCGGGTTCCTCCGGGGCCACCACGCGCCGATCGCGGTAGTAGGCATGGAACGTGGTGGCCAGCTCCGTCGCGTACGCGGTGATGCCCTGGGTCTGCCCGTCCGCCGCGGCGTCCTCCACGACCTCCGGCAGGCGCAGGACCTCGCGCGCGAGGCTCATGGCCACGTCGTCGTCGGCCAGGCTGCCCGCCAGCGACGGCGAGGGCGCCAGGCCCGCCTCCGTCGCCCTGCGCAGGATGGAGCAGATGCGCGCATGCGCGTACTGGACGTAGTAGACCGGGTTCTCGTTCGACTGGCGCTTGGCCAGCTCGATGTCGAAATCGATGGGCGTGCTGGGCGTGCGTGACCCGAACGACCAGCGCGCGGCGTCCACGCCCACCTCCGCCAGCAGCTCGTCGAGCGTGATGAACTCGCCCGCCCGCTTGCTCATCGACACCTCCTGGCCGTCGCGCACGAAGCGGACCCAGGCGACGAGGCGCATCTCCACGGCGTCCTTGTCAAAGCCCATCGCCTGTGCCGCGTTGCGCACGCGGGCGACGGTGCCGTGGTGGTCGGCGCCCCAGATGTAGATGAGGTGGTCGTAGCCCCGGCTGAACTTCTCGGTGACGTACCCGATGTCCGCGGCGAAGTACGTCGGCTCGCCGTTCGCGCGCAGGATCACCCGGTCCTTGTCGTCGCCGAAGGCGGTGGACCGGAACCAGGTGGCGCCGTCCTGGATGTAGACGTGGCCCGCCTCCCGGAGCCGCTCGATGGCCCGTTCGACCCAGCCCTCGTGATGGAGCGACGCCTCGCTCTTCCAGACGTCGAAGCGGACGCCGAGATGGGCCAGGCTCGCCTCGATGCCCGCCCGGATGCGCTCCGACGCCCATGCACCGACCACGGCGTCCTGGTCGTCGCCGGCGGCCCGGGCCCTGGCCCAGACGTCCTCCGGCAGCTCCGCCGCGAGCGTCTCCACGTAGTCGCCGCGGTAGGCCTCCTCCGGCAGGTCACGCCCCAGGCGGCGGGCAGAGACGCTGGCGCCCAGCACCCGCACCTGGCGGCCGGAATCGTTGAAGTAGTACTCGCGCGTGACGGTGTGGCCGCCCGCCTCCAGCACGCGGCACAGCAGGTCCCCCACGAACGCGCCCCGGGCGTTGCCCACGGTGAGCGGACCGGTGGGGTTGGCGGACACGAACTCCACGTCCAGGTGGCGCGGTTCCGCGACCCGGACACGCCCGAATGCCGCGTCCTGGTCCCTGGCATCGTCCAGGGACGCCTCCAGCGCCGCCGGCGCGATCCGCAGGTTGAGGAACCCGGGCGCTGCGACACTGACCTCGCCGACGGGGCCGTCCACCTGGCTGCGCATCGCCTGGGCGATGGCCTCAGCGATGGCCATGGGCGGGCGACGGAGCGGACGCGCGAGCTTCAGCGCGAGGTTCGACGCGAGGTCGCCGTGCTCCGGGTTGGCGGGCCGCGCGATCTCGACGAGCGGCACCTCCGCGTCCGGCGGCACGGGCGGCAGCGCACCGGTGTTCGTCGCGCCTGCCCAGGCACGCTCGACGGCCTCGCGGACCTGGTGGCGGAGGGGCGGCAGGGAGGGAGAAGAGGGGGTTGCGGTCACTCGGCAACCGTATCGGATTCGAGCGTCAGGCGATGTCCAGGCGGAGGCCGGGTGTCGCCCGCAGGACCTCGCCCCGGAACCGGGTCCGCGCGGCGGCGACGGCCGCGTCGGGGTCGATCTCCTCGGCGAGGTGGGTCAGGATGAGCCGCGCAGCGCCTCCCGCCTCGGCAGCCCGGGCGGCATCCACGGCGGTCAGGTGCATCGCACCGGGCGGCCCCGTGCCGGCGCCCCAGAATGCCTCGGACAGCAGCGTGTCCCCGGGTTGGACCAGGGGCACCAGGTCCTCCCATCGGGCGCAGTCCCCGCTGTAGACCAGGCCGGTCGCCGCCGGTTCGGCCGAGATGCTCACCCGGTAGCCGTGGCTGTGCTCCGCGTGGAGCACCGGCCGCGCCTGGACCGTGAACGGTCCCACCGGCCAGACCCCCTCGTGGACCACCTCGCCATCGAAGGCGGCGTCCAGGAATCGCGGCTCGCCCAGGAACGCGTCGTAGCGCTCGCGCAGGCCCGTGGGGGCCCACAGCGTCACCCGGCGGGGCGTGCCCATCCCGTGGCGCAGCAGGTGCCGCAGCGCCACCAGGTCCACATGATGATCGGGGTGGAGGTGGCTGATGACGATGCCCGCCAGCGTCGACGGGTCGCGGAACGCCCAGAGCGCGCCGAGCGAACCCTGGCCCAGGTCAAGCAGCAGGCCCGCCGACCCCAGCTCCACCAGGTAGCTGGACGACGGGTTGCCGGGGCCGCGGGCCCAGGCTGGCGCGGCGCCCACGACCGTCAGGCGCAGCCGCGTCCCGGTCACCTCGGCCAGCACTCCCCGATGCGGACGGCCAGTTCCGACAGCGACCCGACGGTGAGTCCGGCCTCCGGAGGTGGCTCTGCCTGGATGACTCCCCACGGTCCGCGCCGGATCCACACCGCGCGCATCCCCGCCGCGGCCGCCGGTCGCACGTCGTTGTCCGGCCGATCCCCGACGTAGGCGACGCCGCCCGGGTCGGGTGATCCCATGAGCGCCAGGGCGCGCGCGAAGAACGCCGGCTCGGGCTTGGCCACGCCGATCTCGTCGGACATCGCCATGACCTCTGCCTCGACGCCCAGGGCGCGCAGCTCCGCGGTCCGCTCGGCGGGCTGGTTGGCGATGATCGCCACGCGGTGGCCCGCCGCGCGCAGCGCGTCCAGCGCGGGCAGGGTGTCCGGGTACAGGTCCTCGGCGCGGAACCCGCCGTAGGCCGCACGAACGGCGGGGAGGTGCGCCCTCCAGTCCGACACGCCGACCAGGGGGAACACGTCGCCATGCTCCCCGCCGCGCGCCACCGCCGCACCGAACGCGGCCATGAACGTGAGGCGCGGGATGCCCAGCACGTCCGCCCAGATCGACCAGACGCGCGTCTCGTCGACGAGCGTCTCGCCGACGTCGAGGCAGACCCAGCGGTCGGCCATGACGGGAACGCCGCGCCCGACCGCTAGATGAGGCGCAGCTCGCGCCCGATCCGCGCGAACGCGTCGAGCGCGGCCTGGAGCTCGTCGGTGGTGTGCTCGCTGCTCACGATGGTGCGCAGGCGCGCCTTGTCCAGGGCGACCGTGGGGTAGACCACGGCCGTGGCGTAGATGCCCTCCTCGAACAGGCGGCGGTTGAATGCCTGGGCGACCGACGCCTGACCCAGGATCACCGGCGTGATGGGGGTCTCGGACACGCCCGTGTCGAAGCCGAGGCCCTCGAGGCCCTGCTTGAACAGCGCGGTGTTGGCCCACAACCGCTCGATCCGCTCCGGCTCCGTCTCCAGGACGTCGATCGCGGCGATGCAGGCGGCCGCCACGGCGGGTGGATGCGAGGTGGAGAACAGGAACGGGCGGGAGCGCTGGATGAGGTAGTCCCGCAGGTGCTGCCGGCCCGCGACGTAGCCGCCCAGCACGCCGACCGCCTTGGACAGGGTGCCCACCTGGATGTCGACCCGACCATCCAGGCCGAAGTGGTTGACGGTGCCCCTGCCGTTCTGGCCCAGCACGCCCGACGCGTGCGCGTCGTCCACCATGATCGCGGCGCCATGGCGCTCGCTGGCCTCCACGATGCCCGCCAGCGGCGCGATGTCGCCGTCCATGCTGAACACGCCGTCCGTGATCACCAGGATGCGCCCGTACGCGCCGCGCGGACCGCCCTTGGCACGGGCGTCGCGGAGGACCTCCTGGAGGTGGTCCACGTCCTTGTGCCGGAACACGGCCCGGGAGGCTTTGGACAGGCGCACCCCGTCGATGATCGAGGCGTGGTTCAGCTCGTCGCTCACGATCAGGTCATCGTCGCCCATGATGGTGGGGATGACGCCGCTGTTGGCGGTGAACCCGGATTGATATGTGAGCACCGCCTCGGTGTGCTTGAAGGCCGCGAGGCGCCGCTCCAGCTCCTGGTGGAGGTCCATGGTGCCCGCGATCGTGCGGACCGCGCCCGATCCGACGCCCAGCTCGCGCACCGCGGCGATCGCCTTCTCCACCAGGTGCGGATGGGTGGCCAGGCCCAGGTAGTTGTTGGAGGAGAGGCTGATGACCCGCCGTCCGTCCATCGTGGTCTCGGGCATCTGGGGACCCGTCATCGTGACGAGCGGGCGGTAGAGCGCCTGGGCCCGGAGCGCGTCAAGCTCCTGGCGCAGGTCGTCGAGCGGGTCCGGGCGGCGCCCCGCCTCCATCGTGGCGGCCGTGGTCATGCCTGGTCCTCCTGAGGGTGGGGCGGGTGGGGCGGTGATCCGCGTCAGCAGACGCCCTTCTCGGGCCACACGTCGGTCTCCTGGGACTGCGCGACGTAGGTCGCGAGCTGCTGCGGATCGAACGTCGGCAGGAGCAGCGCATGGTCCCACGACACGGCCGCGAAGGGCGTGGTCATATCGTCGAAGCGGACCACCAGGACCTTGTTGGGCAGGCCGCACTGCTCGGTGCTGAACGAGGTGCCGGGAGCCTCGTCCATGATCGTCCGAAGCTGGTCGAGCGTGGCCGCGTCCGGCTCACCCTTGTACAGGATCACGGCATAGCCGTGCTCCAGGTTGTGCAGCCAGTTGCCCGGCCGGACGATGTCATCGGGGCCGTAGAAGCGGCGCGGCAGCGGCGCGGTCTTGGAGTTGAAATGCTGGCCGCTGGTGGGCGGGCAGTAGGCGTACGTGACGCTCGTGCTCTCGCTCACGTGTCCCTGGCCCATGTCCTGCGCCACGAACCCGAGACGCGGCGTGGGCACCGGCGTTGGTGTCGCGGCGGGCGTGGTGCCCGGTGCGCCGCTGGCGGCCGGGGCCGTGCTCGCGCCCGGGGCCACGGTGGCCGCGCCCGGGGCCGTGCTCGCGCCCGGGGCCACGGTGGCCGCGGGGGCTGCGGGTGCCGGGGCTGCGGGTCCCGGGGTCATGAGGGTGGTGCAGGTATACGGCGCGGCGTTTGCCGACTGCATGAACACGGCGGCAAGCGCGATGAGCCCGACCGCGACCGCGCCGACGATGATGAGGACGCGATACCTCTCCAGCGGGCTGGCGGGCTGTGGGGAGACCTTGACGGGGGCGCCGCTGCGCCGTGCCGCGGAACGACTTCCGGCGGCGGGGTTGGCACTCGTCGGGGTCCCGGTCGACTGCCCGGTGCTCGGGCCCGTGCTCGAGCTCGTGCTCGAACCCGGGGCACCGGTGGCCGGAGGCTGGAATCCCTTCTTCTTGTCGCTCACGGGTCTCCTCGATGACGGTGCGGGCGGGGCGGCGTGCGGTCAGAGTTCGCTGAACCAGGCGCGGCTGGCCTGGCGGCGCAGGCCCACGATCACCACCACCGCCGCGACGAACGAGATCGCGCCCAGCGGGCTGATGAAGACGAGCGTGAGCCCGATGGTCGCCAGTCCGAGCGCCAGGGGGTACGCCGCCTGCTTGCGCTGCAGGACGAGCGTGATGGTGAAGATGAGGTACGCCAGCAGCAGCATGTAGATGAGGCCGAGGGGCGAGACGGGCGCCTCGATGGCCAGTTCGATCACCTTGGGCAGGGTCAGGCCGATGATGGCGAGCATGATGGCGCCGTAGACCAGGAACAGGATGACCCCCACGGGCATCCGCCGCGACTGTTGGACCACGGCCGGATTGTGCCATGCGTCCGAGGGCGACGATCCCGGGCTCTCCCCGGGGCGGGACGCCGGTGGTGCTCCTGATGGACCATCGGGCGACCGGCGGGATGCGCGGTGGCCGGATGGTGCACCCGGCGCACCGATCGGGGGCCCGCACGACGATCGGTGCATCCCCCGCACCGAATCGCGTCCGGACGGCCCGTGCCACCCTCCCCGTCCTCCCGGTGGTTCACCCGGCGCACCGCGCGCCGGCCGTTCCTCGGTGGCAGTGTCGCCTGCCGTTCAGCCGGACATCGTCGCTTGCCGACCACAGGCCTGCATCTCATGGTTGACATCGGGGCCGTTGCATCGTAGCGTTAGCTAAACCGGTTTAGTCAACCGTCGGGCATGGTGCCCGGAGGAGTCGGTGGCGCCATCGGTCGGGCAGGAGGAGGAGACGGTGAGCAGGAGCGCGGTGGGTCGCGTGCGCCTCGCTGACGTCGCCCGGGAGGCGGGGGTCAGCAAGGCCGCCGTATCGTTCGCGTTCAACAAGCCCGACCGGCTCTCCGCGGAGACCGCGGAACGGATCCGCAGCGTGGCCGCGGAGATGGGGTACCGGCCGCACCCGGTGGCACGGATGCTGACCGCGGGCTCCACCGCCACCATCGGCATCCTGTCGCCTCAGGCGCTGGGCACGGTGTTCGCCAACCCGTTCTTCTCGCTGTTCGCGGAGGGGGTGGCGGCGGTCACAGAGGAGCGCGGCTTCGGGCTGCTGTTCATCTCGCCGCTCCACGGCTCGCTGGCTCGCGCACTCGATCGCGCCACCGTCGATGGCATCGTCGCGGTGGGCCTGGACGAGCGCCATCCCGAGGTGGAGTCCATCCGCAGGGCGGGCCTGCCGATGGTCCTCGTCGACGCACCCGCCTGGGAGGAGCACGGGGCCGTCACGGTGGACGATGAGTCAGGCGCGCACGCCGCCGCGGACCACCTGCTGCGCCTCGGCCATCGGAGCTTCCTGATCATCAGCGTGGAGCCGCCCACCTTCGGCGAGCCGCTGCCGGAGAGCGTCGCGGGGCTGCGCATGCGCGGATACCGCGCTGCGCTCGCGGCCGCGGGTGTGGACCTGGGCACGCCGGACGTGGTCGTTAGCCCGGCCACGTTCGAGGGTGGTGAGACGGCGCTGCTTCGCGCCTGGGAGGATGGCCTGCGCCCCACGGCCGTGCTCTCGATGTCGGACGCCGCGGCCGCGGGTGTGGTCCAGGCGGCGCGCGTCCTGGGGCTCCGCGTCCCCGATGACCTGTCGGTCGTCGGGTTCGACGACCTGCCGCTCACCCGTTTCACGGACCCTCCGCTCACCACGGTGCACCAGCCGGTGCGCCGCAAGGGCGAGGAGGCCGCCCGGATGCTCCTCTCGGCGCTCGGTGCGTCGAACACGGAGCTGCCGGTCCGGCACCGGGTCCTCGAGACGCGGCTGGTGGTCCGCCGGTCCACGGCGAAGCCACCGGTCGGTCGGCGTCTGGAGGTGGTCGCCTCCTGATGACGGCCCCGGTGAGTCCATCCATGCACCCGACCGTGCCGCCCGGCACGGCGATACGGAGGAGGTTCGGAGTCAACATGAATCGACTGCTCAAGTCCGCGGCGCTGTCCGCGGTCGCCATCGCAGCGGGCGTGCTGCCGGTGGCCGCCCAGGACTATCCCACGGGCGACGTCGCCTTCACGCTCTGGACCAAGGAGGGGGAGGCCGACGGGTCGCTCCAGTTCGTCCAGAAGCTGGCCACCGACTACACCGCCGCCCACCCCAACGTCACCATCACGGTGGTCAACAAGGACGTCGAGGCCCTGCGCGAGGACTTCCTGACCTCGAGCCTGGCCGGCAACGCCCCGGAGCTGCTGTGGACCGTGGCCGACCATGTCGGGCCGTTCACGGCATCCAACACGATCATGCCCCTGGGCGACCTCGTCGACAGCGCGTCGTACCTGCCCAACTCCATCGATGCGGTCACGGCTGACGGCCAGCTGTGGGGCGTGCCCATCAGCTACGGCAACCACCTGATGCTGTACTGGAACAAGGACCTGGTGGCCGACTGGCCCGCCGACAGCGCCGCGATGATCGGGGCCGCCAAGGCGCACACCGACGCCGCCGCGGGCGACTACGGCCTGGTGTTCAACCAGACCGAGTCATTCTGGCTGGTCCCCTTCCTGGGAGGCTTCGGTGGCTCCGTGTTCGCCGAGGACGGCGTCACGCCGACGCTGAACACCGAGGCGATGGTCAAGGCGCTGACCTTCATGCACGACCTCAAGTACAAGGACGGCGTGATGCCCGCGGAGGCGGACTACAACGTCGCGGACGGCCTGTTCAAGGAGGGCAAGGCCGCCATGATCGTCAACGGCGACTGGACCCTGGGCGCCTATGCCGACCTGTTCGGCGAGAAGCTGGGCGTGGGTCCCCTGCCGCCGCTCGTCGGGGGCGACTTCCCCAAGCCCTACACCGCAGGGTCGTTCTTCATGGTCTCCAAGGCCGTGGCGGATGACGCCGACAAGCAGACCGTGATCGCCGACTTCATGAAGTGGGCGACCGCGAAGGAGCAGCAGGTCGCCATGGTGGAGACCCTGCGCCGCCTGCCCACCAACAACGAGGCGCTCGCCGACCCGATCGTCACGAGCGACCCGTTCCTCGCGGGTTCCGCGGAGGCCGTGACCCACGGCGTCCCGCAGCCCACCAACCTCGAGATGCGCTGCGTGTTCGACAGCATGACCGCGGGCGTCCGCGACCTGTTCGCGTCCGCCTCGTCCGACCCGGCCGCGATCGCCGCGACGATGCAGTCGTCGGCCGAGGTCGGCGTGGCGCCCGGTGGGGAGTGCGGTCCCGCCTGACCGGCGTGACGCTCCCGAGGGGCCGGCCCTGCTGGGTCGGCCCCTCGGATTCCCGGCCCGTGCGCTGATCGAGGGAGAAGCCATGTTCGACTGGAACCAGGCGTCGATCGCCCTCAAGGACGTCGCTTGGACGCTGGCCGTCATCGTCGCGCTGTCGGCCGTCATCGAGATCGTCCTGTGGGTGGTCCTGGTCAGGTGGCGCAAGGCCCGACTGGCCCTGCCGATCATGCTGCTCACGCCCGCGGTCATCGGGCTGCTGGTGCTGTATGTCTACCCGCTCCTGTGGGAGTTCAACGTCTCGTTCACGAAGATGAACATCCGGAACTTCGTCTATCCGGGGTTCCTGGGGCTGAACTCCGACCCGCCCATCTTCGTGGGCCTGGACAACTACGTGAACGTGTTCACCAAGCCCGTGCTCAAGCAGACCGGCTTCTGGCAGCTGTTCGCCCAGACCGTCATCTGGACCGCCATCAACGTCTTCTTCCACGTCATCCTGGGCGTGCTCCTGGCGCTCATGCTCAACCGTCATCTCCGCGGTCGCACGCTGTACCGGGCCCTGCTCATCCTGCCGTGGGCGATCCCGGCGTTCGCATCGCTCCAGATCTGGCGCACCGAGTTCAACTTCCAGTACGGGGCCGTCAACCAGATCCTGGGCGTCTTCGGCATCGCGCCCATCCAGTGGCTGTCGGATCCCATCTGGAACTTCGCGGCGATGTGCATCACGAACATCTGGCTGGGCGTGCCGTTCATGATGGTCATCACACTGGGCGGACTCCAGAGCATCAGCAACGAGTACTACGAGGCGGCTGAGCTGGACGGGGCCAGTTCTGTGCAGTCCTTCCGCGCCATCACGATTCCGCTGCTGAAGCCGGTGCTGGTGCCCGCGGTCCTGTTGGGCATCTTCCTCACGTTCAACAACATCCTGGTGCCGTTCTTCATCAACGTGAACGAGCTGGAGACGAGCGACATCCTGGTCACCGCGCTCTACCGCGCGGCATTCCAGTTCAGCCGCTACGGGTTCGCCGCGGCGTTCGCCTTCGTGATCTTCGGAATCCTGTTGCTGTTCACGATCTTCTACGTCAAGAAGACCAACGCGCTGAAGGGGGCCTACGAATGAGCGGTCCGCAGGTCCGCGCGATGACGGCAGCCGCGGACTCACGCAAGGAGATCGGAGGCGTCCGTCGCCTCACCACCCCGCCCCGACGCGGCGAGGACGCGCCGCTCAAGCGGTTCCTCATCCACGTGGTGCTCATCCTGACCGCGATCGTGGTGGTGTTCCCGGTCATCCGGGTGTTCGGCACGGCCCTCCGCCCGGGCGACAACATCCTCAATCCCACGCTCAACATCATCCCGGACGGCGCCACGTTCGAGGCATTCCACCATGTCCTGTTTGAGACGTCGCTGCTGAACTGGCTGTTCAACAGCCTGGTGGTGACCCTGGGCACGGCATCCGTGGGGCTCATTCTGGCGGCGACGTCCGCGTACGCATTCTCTCGGTACAAGTTCCGGGGGCGCGCCCTGGGGCTCACGTTCCTGTTCGCCACCCAGCTGATCCCGGGCATCATGCTCTTGGTCCCGATCTACCTGCTGGCCGTCCAATTGGGGCTGGTGGCCACGTACCAGGGGCTCGTGATCGCCTACTCCGTGACCGCGGTCCCCTTCAGCATCTGGATCCTCAAGGGCTACTACGACACGGTGCCCGTGGACCTGGAGGAGGCGGCCCTCATCGATGGCTGCTCGGAGTTCCAGGCGTTCCGCAAGGTCCTCCTGCCGCTGTCGTTGCCGGCGCTCGCGATCGTGTTCCTGTTCAACTTCCTGGCCGCGTGGGGCGAATACTTCACGGCGCGCGTGCTCATCGGCTCCAGCGAGCCGCTGCTGACCTGGACGCTGGGCATCCAGCGATTCCAGGCGCAGTTCCAGACGCAGTGGGCGGACCTCTCCGCATCGTCGATCATCGTCAGCGTGCCCATCGTGATCCTGTTCATCTACGTCTCCAAGTACCTTGTGTCCGGCCTCACGCTCGGTGGTGTGAAGGGTTGAGACCATGGGCGTGACGGTGTCGCGGCGCCTCTCCGCGTTCGGGCTGGTGACGCTCCTGGCGCTCCCGGCGATCACGGTCGCGGCCGAACCGGTGGCAGGTGCGCCGTCGGCGGTCGACGGGACCATCCGCGAGAGCGACCTGCAACATGACAGCCGCGACGACGCCTACCGGACCCCCGGCGGCGCCGTCCCGGCGGGCGAGCTCGTCCGCCTCCGCCTGCGGGCGGCGGCGGGCGACGTGGCGGCCGTGGACCTGCGCCTGACGGATCGGCTCACCGGCGCGTCGCATGCCGTGCCGATGACCGTCGTGGCGACCGATCCCGACGGCGGCGAGCACGGCTACGACTGGTGGGAGGCGCAGGTCGCACCCGACGACCTCTCCGTGCTGGACTACTGGTTCGCGGTCCGAGACGGACCCTCGGTGCGCTACCTCTCGGACGACGCGGCGCTGGACGGTGGCACGGGTCGGATCTCGCGCGAGGCCCCCACCGAGGGTGGCTGGCAGCTCACCGTGCACGACCCCGCGTTCAGCACGCCCGACTGGGCCCCGGGCGCGGTGGTGTACCAGATCTTCCCCGACCGGTATGCGAACGGCGACCCGTCCAACGACCCCTCGCCGGACGCCACGCCCGGCCCGGAGGGCGCGGCGCGCTTCCGCTTCGGCGACGTCTACGGCAACCCCATCCTGCCGAAGGCCTGGCACGAGCTGCCCGAGGGCCACTGCCGCGCGTACCAGGGCGTGGAGTGCGACGAGCAGCCGCTGGGCCGCGACTTCTTCGGCGGCGACCTGGCGGGCATCACCGCGCACCTGGACGAGCTGGCCGATCTGGGCGTGACCGCGATCTACCTCAACCCGATCTTCGCGGCGCCCTCCAACCACCGCTATGACACGTCCGACTACTCCGTCATCGACCCGGACCTTGGCACCCTCGACGACTTCCGGGCGCTGGTCGCCGCCGCCGAGGCGCGCGGTATCCGACTGATCCTGGACGGCGTGTTCAATCACGTGTCGTCGGACTCGCCGTGGTTCGACCGGGAGCGGCGCTTCGCCGAGCTTGGCGCCTGTGAGGCGGCTGATGCCCCCACTCGAGGGTGGTTCACGTTCAAGGCCCCAGGGCCAGGTCAGCCGGCGCCCTGCGAGCCGTCGACACCCGGCGGCTCCGACACCTACTACCAGGGCTGGTTCGGCTTCGACACGATCCCCGAGGTGGCCGAGGTGCCCGCGTTCACGGAGCTCATCGTGGGTCCCGATGGCGCGGTCAGGCACTGGCTGGGGGAGGGGATCGGCGGATGGCGCCTGGATGTCGCCGACAGCCTCTCGCATGACTTCTTCGCGGCGATCCGGTCCGCCGCGAAGGAGGCGGATCCGCAGTCGATCGTGATCGCCGAGCAATGGGGTGACTCCTCGCCCTGGCTGCTGGGCGACGAGGCCGATTCCACGATGAACTACCGGTTCCGGCGCGCGGTCATCGCGCTCGTCAACGGCGCCACGCCCGATCCAGACGGCTCGCTCGACGCGCTCACCCCAAGCGGCTTCGCGGCCGCGATGGAGGCCGTGCGCGAGGACTACCCACCCGCGGCCTACCACGCGCTGCTGAACCTCGTGGACAGCCACGACACCACGCGGATCCTGTGGACGCTCACCCCGGGCGAGGACAACGAGGCGGCGAAGACCGACCCGGTCGCGCGCGCCGCGGGCGCGGCGGACCTCGCGATCGTCCACGCGATCCAGATGAGCTTCCCAGGGATGGCGTCGATCTACTACGGCGGCGAGGTGGGTCTGTCGGGTCACGATGACCCCGACGACCGACGCCCGTACCCGTGGGGCGCAGAGGACGAGGCGGTTCGCGCCATGATGCACACTCTCGCCACGGCACGTGCGGAGCACGAGGCGCTGCGGGTGGGCGACCTGGCATTCCTGCTCGCGGACGACGCGCGCGGCACGCTCGCGTTCCTGCGACGCTCGCCTGCGGATGCCGCCGTGACCGCGGTGAACCTGGGCGATCGCGAGCGGGTGACGCCGGTGCCGGTGGCGCTGCGGGTGCCGGACGGCACGACGCTGACCGACCTCCTCGATGGCACGACGTTCACGGTGAGCGATGGCGAGCTGGCGGTGACGCTGGCGCCGCGAACCGCCCGGGTGCTGGTGGCCGACCCGGGCCAGGACCTGCTGGCGCCGGACTCGCCGATGGTGCCGGAGGCGACGGCGTCGACGGGGCGGGTCGAGCTGACCTGGCCGACGGTGGCGGACGCAGCCAGCTACCGGGTCTGGCGGTCGTTGTTGAGCGGAGGCGGCTACGAGCCGATCGGCGAGACGACCGATGCGTCGTTCGTGGACACGCTTGCTCCGGACGGCGGCGTCCTGCACTACGTGGTGACCGCGGTGGACGCCGTCGGCAACGTCTCCGCCCGCTCGGTCGAAGCCTCGGCGCGTCCGGAGCTGGCCGTCGCCTCCGTGCTCCTGGACGCACCCTCGACCCTCGAGGCGACGCTCTCCGCGGTGACACCCGGGCCGGTCGTGGACGTCATGGTGGAGGTGCGTGATGCGCCGAACGGCATCGCCCGCGGCCTCCGGGCGCAGGTGGGCGTCGGGCCGGTCGGTTCGGATCCGCGATCGGACGCGGCCTGGAACTGGGCTCCGGCCACTCTGGTGGAGGAGTCGGGGAGGTCGGCGCGCTATCGCGCCGCACTCCCCGCCCGGACCGTGGGAGACCAGGACGTGGTGGCTCGGGTCTCGCCGGACGGTGGTGCGAGCTGGCGGTACGGTGACCTCGATGGCACGTCCGCCCCTGGTCGGCTGACGGTCCGGCCGGCTGAGGACGCGGTCCCGCCCCCCGCCCCGGAGGCTCCCGTGGCCACGGAGGTTGCGGAGGATCGGATCGCGCTCCGTTGGCCCGCCGTGCACGCGGATGACCTGTTCGGGTACGAGATCCTGCGCGCCACGGACGCCGACCCCCTGGAGGTGATCGCAACCGCCACCGCGCCGCTCCACACCGACACGACCGTGGAGGCCGGCAAGGGCTATCGGTACGCGATCGTGACGCTGGACACGGCGCTCAACCGGTCTGAGGTGTCCCCGGAACTGGCGGTGGAGGCGACAGCTCGGGAGGTGGCAGTCACGTTCACGGTGACGGTGCCCGCGACCACGCCGTCCGCGGACACGATCTACATCGCCGGTGACTTCCAGGGCTGGGCGCCGGGAGCCACGCCGATGACTCGCGTGGACGCCACGACCTGGTCGATCACGCTCCCGTTCGAGGATGCAACGCCGCTCCAGTACAAGTACACGCGCGGCTCGTGGGAGGCCGTGGAGAAGGACGCCGGCTGCGGTGAGATCCCGAACCGGACGCTCACCACCGAATTCGGCGCGGGTGGCGGTCAAGGGATCGCGGACACGGTGGAGAAGTGGCGCGACCTGGACGCCTGCGGCTGAATGCCGCCCCCGACCACCCACCGCCCAGGCCCAGCCCGGAAGGAGCCTTGACTCGATGACGGTCGACACCCCCGCGTGGGTCCGCGACGCGGTCTTCTACCAGATCTTCCCGGACCGCTTCGCGGCGAGCACCCGTGTGGTCAAGCCCGGGGTCATGGAGGCCTGGGACGCGCCGCCCACGGTCCATGGCTTCAAGGGGGGTGACCTCCTGGGCGTCGTGGAACGGCTCGACGATCTGGTCGAGCTGGGAATCACCGCCCTGTATCTGAACCCGGTGTTCAGTTCCGCCTCCAACCATCGCTACCACACGTACGACTACCTGGCGGTTGACCCGCTGCTGGGTGGCACCCCGGCGCTCCGGGAGCTGCTGGACGCGGCACACGCGCGTGGCATGCGCGTGGTGCTGGACGGCGTGCTCAACCACGCGAGTCGCGGGTTCTGGCCGTTCCACCATGTCGCGGAGGCCGGTGTCGCCTCGCCGTACCGGGGCTGGCTGCATCTGGACGGCGCGGTGCTCGCGGGCGGCCGTGGCCTGGATCCCTATCCCGACGCCGACCAGGCGGACGAGCAGCGCCGCCTGGAGAGGGGTGGGATGCCGGCCGCGGAGGCGTCGCGCAGGGTGCTGGGCTATGAGGGATGGTGGGGCCTTCCGGCGCTGCCCAGGCTGAATACGGACGATCCAGGCTGCCGGGCGTACCTGCTGGGTGTCGCGGAGCATTGGCTTCGGTTCGGCATCGACGGTTGGCGCCTGGACGTGGCGGAGGAGATCGACGGTGGCTTCTGGGAGGAGTTCCGGACCCGCTGTCGCGCGGTGAACCCCGACGCATACCTGGTCGCGGAGATCTGGCATCCCAAGCCGGAGTGGCTGACCGGTCGCCATTTCGATGCCCTGATGAACTACCCGCTGGCGGAGGCGATCTTGGGGTTCGTGGGTGGCCGGAGCCTGGACCTCGCCGTCGCCCGCGAGCAGCATGAGTTCGCGGTGGGCGTGGTGCCGCGTGATGCCGCCTCGTTCGCCGCGGAGCTGGAGCGGCTGGGCGCGCTGTATGACCCGGCAGTGACGAGCGTGATGCTCAACCTGCTGGGCAGCCACGACGTGCCGCGCCTGCGGACCGTGCTGGGCGGGGACCTGGATGCCGTCCGGCTGGCGATGCTGCTCCAGCTGACGCTGCCGGGGGCGCCCTGCATCTACTACGGCGACGAGCTGGGCATGGAGGGGCACCAGGATCCCGACAACCGAGGTGCCTTCCCGGTGGGCGCTCCGACCGGCGAGTCGGCCGAGCTGCGCGCGTTCGTGCGGGCGCTCGTCTCGCTGCGCCATGGCCATCGTGCGCTTCGTGACGGTGCGCTGCGGGTGCTCGCGGCACAGGACCAGGCAATCGCGCTGCTTCGATCGGACGGACCGGACGGCATGGTCGTCGCGGCCAACGCCGGCGTGGCGCCGGTGGGTGTCACGGTCGACCTGCCGGGAGTCGACACAGATCCGGTGGTCGTGGAGGTGCCGGGCTGGCCCCACGGCCCCGATCGCCTGGCCACCTGGGTCGGGCCGGGTCGACTCCGCCTGGCCGTGCCCGCGCGGAGCGGCTCGGTCGTCCACCTCGTGGGTCGGTCGCTCTGAATCGTCCGCTCCCGCCAGCGGGGGCGATGAATGGGACGGGCCTCGCCCTATACTCGCGGCCCATGGCTGACCAGACCGTGCGACTGCCCGACCCGCGCCTGCAGGAACGGCTCGACGCGGCCATCGATCGCGAGGGCAAGATCCCGGCCGCCCTCGCGGAGCTGGGGCCGATCGCCGGGCGTCGCGTGGTCGTGGTGGACTCGGACGCAGGTCTGCGGGCAGCCCAGCTGGCTGCGCTGGGTGGATCGGTCATCGCATCGCCTCCGGCGGACTCCGCCGCCATCGCGACCAGCAGTGCGGACGTGGTGGTGGCCTGCTGGTCTGCGATCCGCCCCGGGGAGGAGCAGGCCGCCGCCGAGGTCCGAGAGGCGATGCGCATCCTCGCACCCACGGGTCGGCTGCTGGTGGTCCACGACTACGGCCGCGACGAGGTGACGCGGCTGCTGGGCCCGGCCGACCGCGAGGCGCAGCTGATCGGCTGGAGCGACCGGCGTGGACCGTTCCTGGTGAACGGCTTCAGGGTGCGCGTGCTCCATTGCTGGTGGAGTTGGGACGCGCTCGAGGAGGCGACCGCACTGCTGCGTGACGCCTTCGGGCCTGCGGGTGAGGCGGTCGCCGGCGCGATGCGACGACCCCGCCTCGCGTACAAGGTCGCCGTCTATCACCGCGATCACGAATCGGCGCCGATCAGGCCCGGGGTGGCCGCCTGATGGTCGTCAAGGCGATGCTGGTCCTCGCGATGATCGGGGGAGCGGCGGTCGCGGCTTACGGGCTGTTCGTGGACAAGAGCGGGCAGCAGGTCGCATTCGCGACGGCCGGGCTGTTCGTGCTGGGCGTGGCCCTCGCGGTCAGTGGGTTCCTGCTGGGATCGAGCGCCATCTCCGCCGGTCGCCAGGGTCGCGGCATGATGGGGACCGCGCTCGCGTTCCTGGGCGGCCTGTTCCTGCTGGGCGCCGCCGGGGCGCTCGCGGGCGCGGTGGTGTTCGCAGTCGTGGTGCTGCTGTAGGTTGGAGCGCCTGGCGGCCGGCGTTCGCGGCGGGTGGGCGGCGGTGATGGTGGGTGGCCGCGGTGGTCGGCGACCGACAGTGGTCGGCGGCCGCGCTCGCCGCACGCGGTACACTCGGGTCGGACGCCCTCCGCGCCCCCATCGTCTAGAGGCCTAGGACGCCACCCTTTCAAGGTGGAGATCAGGGGTTCGAATCCCCTTGGGGGTACCACTGCTGTATCGCGAGGAAGGGCCGCAAGGGCGGCGTCCAGGTGATCGCGGTCACCTCGCGGTCGTGGACGACTACGTTCTCGACCACGATGCGGCACAGCTCCTCCTGCCGCGCAGGGCTTGCGGCAGCGATCGCATCGCGTAGCGCCAGCACCCGGGCGCGGTGGGTGTCGAAGGCGATGACCCGGTCACCGTCAGGCAGACGTGAGAGCGCCGCCATCGCCTCTTCCCTCGCCGCCAGGTACTCGGCATCAGCAAGGTGCCCCCACTCATGCTGCTTCCGGAGCTTCTCCAAGCGCTGCTGGAGGCGCTCCCGCTGACGGCCGGCCGACACGATCTCGGGGGTCTCGACGCGCTTTCGCAACTCCGACCGGGCCCGGTCGATCACCCGGTCCGGCAGGATGCCCATCGCGATCCGGCCGAGCACGTTCGCTTCGATGACGTCGGCACGGACCTGGCGCGAGCCGCACTTCATGGGACATCGGTAGTACCGGATGTCCTTGCCGTGCTGGACATGGGCCCAGCCGCGCATCGCGGCGCCACATGAGCACGTGAGTAGCCCGCGCAGGACGTACGTCCGGTACGGCCCCGGCTTGCGTCCTGCCCTGGTCCGACCCGCGATGGCATCACGCGTCCGGCGCGCCTCCGCCTCCGTCAAGATCGGCGCATGAAGCCCCGGACGCTCGTCGCGACCGCGCTTCTCGACCACGAAGCCAAGGTAGACCCGCTCCCTGCGCACGATGTCCTTGACCGACTCGCGCGTCCAGCCGTTGCCGCGATGGGGGACGCCCTCGGCATCGAGCGTGCGAGCCACGTCGACGAGCGAGTGGCGGTTGAGCTCCCGGAACACGCGCCGCACCACCTCAGCCTCTTCAGGCACGATCTCCCACCGACGGGGATGGACCAGGTTGCCGGCTTCGTCCCGCACGCTCCGGTATCCGAAGGGGTCATGCCCACGCGGGCGCCCGTCCTCGAAGAGCCGCCGCTGCATCCGGGTCATGCGCTCCGCATCCAGATCCCGCTGGAGCTGGGCGGCCGAGCAGAGCTGCGCGAACATGTAGCTTCCGGTGGCACCCTGGAAGGCCGCCCCCGGCATGTTGACCACCTGCAGCTGGACATTGTGCCGCTCCAGCTCGTGCTTCAGGTCCAGCATCAATCGCGCGTTCCTGCCGAGCCTCGAGAGGTCGTAGACGATCACGGACGCTGCCTGACCCGACGCGACGGTGGCGAGGAGCGTCTTCCAGCCTTCCCGCTCGGCGCTGTAGCCCGATTGGTGGCCCCCGGAGTCGCTGATGACCCGCACCGGAGCTCCAGCCGGTACCAAGGCCCGACACGCGGCCTCCTGGAGCTCGTCGGAGACGTCGGCGGCGGTCGCTTCCTTGTAGCTCCGCCTCACGTAGATCAGATGGGTGGCCACGGGCACATGGACGCTCTGACAGCCCGACAAGGCAAGTGCGCTCATCGATCGCCGTTCCCTGCGAGCGCCGCATCCGCCGACACCTCGGCGAGCCAGATGGCGAGGCGATCGAGGGTGTCGTCGCCAGACTCCGGATGAGCCCGCTGCGGACCCGGCATCCGGTCGGTCAGATCGGAGGCCACGCCGATGGTCGCGTCCGGGGCGAAAGGCACCCGGTCGATCGGCGCCTGCTCTCTCATGCCGCACCCGGCCCCGGTATCCCATCGATCTCGACGTCGGTGAAGAACCGTGCGGCAAGCGGGTTGGACGGTCGACGGTCGTGGCGGGCAGAGCCGATGGATCCGAACGCCGGCCGATGTTCGGCGCAGTAGATGAGCTCCTGCAGGAGCTCATCTACCGGGCACCGGCAGCCATCCCAGGACGCCTGATCAGTCTTCGCGACGGCTGACGTAACCGACGGTGACGCCGGGAGGTCACTGGACCGCGTCGTCCCTCCCAGGTCAGCATGCTCGGCCGCCGCCCTGTCTGTCAGGATGAGGTGAGACACGGGCACCGACCCGTCATCCCACAGGGGCGAGAAGGAACCAGCCTGACGACCATGACCCTCACCACGCTGACCATGGAGCGCGCGCATCATGC